>NZ_LAYJ01000102.1 GCF_000981035.1 Christensenella hongkongensis | reverse complement strand
TCTCCCTCCTGCACCACTCCCATTCCGCCGTGCATCCCTTCCGCGGGCGAGAGGAACACGCCGTTGCGCTCGATACACGAAAGCGAATGCGCGAACTTCTTCGCTGCAACTCCCGTGCCGCCGCTGCCCGACGTTACGATTTTATTTGCCTTGCTGAGGATATCCACCGCCTGCCCAAACTCCGCCGTTTTTACAATTTCTATCACGCGGTTTACTTCTTTTGTCTCAATCTCCACCGACTTTACCGCGTATTCCTGTGATTCCTGTTTCATACCTGATGTCCTTTCTTTTGTACACAAATAATAACAGTATATCTGTTTTGACCACCAAAGAATATCATCTGTATTTAGTTTAAATCATCCGGGCAGTAAAATCAATCGCGCGCTTACCCTTCCCACGTCACAGTCTCTCCACGCTGCATGGGAAGAACAATTTTTCCTCCATGTACGCAGGGCTCTTCCGCCATCCGAATTGCCTGCGCGGCAACGCTGCCCGCAGAGCCATAGTGAATGGGGAATACGATTCGCGCTCCCACGGTCTGCATAAAATACGTAAGCCCCCACAGCAGGCTTTCTCCAAGCCTTGGATCTACAGGTACAAAGGCAATATCGATTTTTTCTCCGATGAGCCGGTCTATCTCTTTTTTATAGTCCCGCGCCATATCGCTGTTCCACTGCGGATCCTCGCCCTCCCAGTGCCACCAGTTCAAATCTCCGGCATGGTAGATTGTAAGACCGTCCACTTTGACAAGGAATGCAACTCCTTCGTCTGTAGAACGCAGTGTTTTGAACGTGACATCCTGAACAGCATATTCCTGGCCCGGCTGTACAATCGTCGCGCCGTTTGCGCGGCTGACGTCGCTTGATACGATATAGTGGATATCCTTGATTTGCTCCTGCCACGCAAAGATCATTTTGTTGAAATGGTCTGCATGCGCATGCGAAGCAAACACAAACACATTTTCTTTTTTCAGCTCCTCCGGATCGATCACACCACCCGCGAGGCTCTTCTTCCCGCTTTCCGGACGATTGTTCCAGCAATCGAAAATCAAAAAATGCCGCTCCGTCTTTACCGCAAAGCCGCTGTTATCGAGATAAGTGATTTCCGCTTTCAATATCTGCGTCCTGCCTTTCCGCTTTTTTCTTTTATTATAGCAGGGAAAGCGCAGTAAATACAGACATGCAATTTTTACTTTTGCAGATATCTGTTTTTTATACAAATGTTTGTGCTATACTAAAACAAGGTGGTGGGATTATGGATAAAAGTGCAATCAAAAAAGAAGACAAACGAATTACAGTCACTTATATACTTTGTATTGCGGCGCTTGTGCTCTATGCTTTGTTACTATCATGTGAAATAAGAACTATGCTTCCTTCTGAGATTGATATGGATATTTTTAACTATTCATTATGCTATTTTATTGGTTTCTCAGTTCAGTATGGAGCTTTTCTTGCTTTATATATTTGTTTGATTGTAAACCCTCGCCAAAACCGGGCCAAAATTGTTTCCCTTGCTTTTTGTATTTCTTCAGCGGTATATTTTGTCGCTTTTTGTATTTCTTTGATCCCGTATATATTAATGAATTGGCCTGATTTGAGCTTTATGTTTTGCATTTTACGCATGCTCGATTTAATCCTTTATATTATATTAATCATATTATCAAGGCTATTGTATAAAAAGGTAACGAAAAAAAGTTATTCCCTTTTGTTTTGCCGAACACTTCTATTTGTTTTCTGGGCCATATGGATTGTAAGATTAATGATATGGATTTCGAACCTTCTTGGTTCATTATATTTCGATTATTATACCATTTTTAAAATGATAGAAGTACTGGCAATCGCTTTGCCATTTTATATCATCTATAAAGCGCTGACAGACGAAAGTTTCTATCAGCGCTTTATAGTGCAGTTTCCGCAGAAGCCCTATCATCCGCAGAAGCTTGATATTTTCAGTGATAAATAGGCACTAATTCTCGGCAAAAGGTGATGGGATTATGGATAGTAACACAATCAAAAAAGAAGATAAACGAATTACAGTCACTTTTGTGCTTTGTATTGCGGCGCTTGTGTTTTATGCTTTGCTTACTTCGGCAGAGCTGCATAATACTGTTCTTTTTTCTCAAATTTCCGGTTATTTGGAACAAAATCCACGAGATTATTATGAAATACTTACTTTCTATTTCAGTCAAATCGTTCAGTATGTATCATTAATTCTTTTTTTCATTGTACTAATCAATGGAAACAGCCGCAATCGACCAAAACTAATCGGTATTCTATTCTTTTTTGTTATGCTGATTTCACTATGTTTTAATGCAGGCTCCCTGCTGGCTCTTTTCATTCTATACCAACAGCCTTTAGGCCCCATTTTTCGCGTTTATCGTATTCTGGGATGTGTTATTAACTTTTTATTATTCGTCATTTCATGGCTATTATATAAAAAAGTGAAAAAACAAAACTTTACTTTATTATTAAGCCGCTTTTTGTTTTTTACTTTTTTGATTGTATCAATTATTAGAATAGGAATTTGGATTTATGATTACTTAATTGATTCTATTGCCTTTCTTGAATTCTTGGATCTGTTACATCTGATAGAAATGATTGTCGTCGTTTTACCAGCTTATATTGTATATAAAGCGCTGACAGATGAAAAATTCTATCAGCGCTTTATTGTGCAGTTTCCGCAGAAGCCCTATCATCCGCAGAAGCTTACTATTTTCAGTGATAAATAGGCACTAATTCTCGGCATAGTTATTGTATATTTCTTTGCCATTGTTTTCTATACGTAATATTTTTTTCTGATTTCCTTGAACATAATATTCATAGATGATTTGATGTCGGTATCCTTGAATCGGCGCTGCCCAATTATCGTTACCGGTTTTGATATCAAGCGTCTCCCTCGTTATTTCCCCAATTTTCTTCCCTTGTTTATCATATCCACTGTATTTTGGTGGTTTTTGCTCATCAACTTGATCAAATTGACCGTCGATCATTCTGCCAAACTGGTCACTGATAAATTCCTGATTGGGATCGATAGAACCTTCTCTTATACTACTTGCTGCACCGATTACTCCCATAATAGTATCCCGAATGTTTCGCCCTGCCTCCTTCATTTCCTTATCTTCATTTTTTATTCTGTTGTTAATTTGGTCTACCGTAGTAGTAGTTGTTGTTGTCTCGCAGGAAACGCTTTCCGCATCTTCGATCGTTTTTAATAAAGGAGAAAAAATTTTGTCTTTAGTCAAGCCATTTAACGTTCCTAATTTCTCCATTGCGGTATCCCTGTTTTTTTCCTCAGGTATTTTTATTACCGTTTTTTGCGGAGTATTATATAAACTTACCTCTCCATCAATCAACTCAAACGGATAATCTTCCGGGCTTGTCGGTGCGGCTTTTATCGACGGTTTCTCTGCCAAAGCATGATCCCAGCCTCCTGTCATCCTTCCGTCAAGCCCTTTTGGCAAAACAGCGTCAGGATTCTGTTTCAGGTATTCCTGGAGCTCATCCTTTGATTGAAACTGCGTGGGATCTACTATTTGTTGGCTAACATCCTTCTTCAAAAGATTGTTCCTGCTTTCCCCTTTTTTTGAAGTAATGGCTTCCCTGACCGGTGACTGAAGATCAAGCTTGAGTAACCTTTTTCCTGTTTGTTTGGGTTGTTCCATTTTGCTGCCATTAAGATCGCTCCATCTTCCCGCCATGATGTTTTTCACCACTTTATCTTCGAGTTGGGGCATTGTTGGGTACTGCTTCTGGCTGACAGTTTTGGGCCGGTAATGATCGTCCATCAACCAGCCTGTAAATTCATTATCAACCTTACTATTTACATGATCTGTCTTTGGACCATATACCCCGTCTTCCCTTAAAGGTTTTCCATCCAAATAGCGGATTCCGCTTTGATTTAATTCCTGTTGAAATCTTTTTGTTTTCAAACTGGGTTTTGCGAGCTCTTCCTGATACCGACCAAATTTTTTTGTCGCTTCTTTTGTTTTCGCTCCAAGCACTCCGTCTTCCTTCAAGGGATTTCCTCTATTATCTGTGAATCCAAAACCATTTAGCAAAGACTGTGTTGCTTTGACAGAATGATTCTGTGTATGCTTTGCTTCCTGCTGTCTTCTGAAGCGTTCCTGCCGTTGTTGTTCCTCTTTTGCTTGCCTTCTTCGTTCCTCCTCTTGTCTGCGTTTTCTTTCAGCTTCCTCTTTTTGCCTGCGTCTGGCTGCTTCCTGCTGACGTTTTTGTTCATAAAGTTTGTTATTAAAAACCATATCTGTTCTTTCCTTTCTTTGCATATAAAAAGGAGCTTTCAATAGCTCCTTTTTTATATTGCCTGATATTATCATCTTACATCAGAATCTCCGACAAATGGCGACATCCTTCGGACAAGCTTATCCTTTTCCTTCGCCCGCGCGGTATTCCTTTGGAGACACGCCGTATTTTTCGCGGAAACGCCTATAAAAATAACTGTTGTTTTCATAGCCCACCGCGGCGGCGATATCATTGATCGAAAGATTTGTTTTGCGAAGCAGCCCCCGCGCCACAAGGAACCTCTTTTTTTGCAGCAGCTCTTTAAAGGTACAGCCAGTATTGCGGCGGATTACCCTTGAAAGGGAGGAAAGCGAATGATTGAGACTCTGCGAAAGCGCGGTCAGGTCTGCGTCCTTGTAGTGCATATCCACATAGCGCAGCACAGTCATCATGATACTGTTTTCGTATTCGTAACGCTTGCCCACGTCTATCCTGTCCGGATGGTTCATCAGGTGCATGAACAGCAGCATCATCGTGGTCTGGTTGAGCTTTTCCTCATCCCGTTTGCGCCACACGAGCGAATAGAGCAGGTTTTCAATCAGGTTTTGTATTTCCGGCACATCCGCTACCTTACAGTGCAAAAAGCGTATTTTGCCGGATTCCCCGCGCAGCGTATCCACCAAAAAATCGGTGAGCACGTTACCGCCGTCCAGCATATCGAGCACCGCGTCAAAGAACTCCGGAAGCACGATAAAATTCACGCCGATATCCCTGCGCTCCGCACGGCGGATCGAGTGGTACAGATGCTGGTTCAAAAGCAGGAATTCCCCCTGCCGGAGCACCAGCTCCCGTCCCTCAATAAGATGCGTCACCGAGCCCTGGCACATATACATCATTTCAATGTAGTTGTGCCGGTGGCGCGGAAAGTCGATAAAGCGCGTATGCGTGCGGCTCGCGATCAGCATTCCCTTGCTCAGCATCTTTTTGCTGTCCACGGCAAAATCCGTGCCTGAAAAATAATCCTCCGGCGCGAGCCCCTCCCCGCTGAGAAATCCCTGTTCCTCGGGCGTGGGCGGTTCAATTTTTCTTAATATCTCCTGATTCATGGCTGCCTCCGCTTACGCCTGTCCATTATCAATCCCGCAGTCCTGTTAAGGCACGCGAAATCAGCATCCGGCCTGTAACCTATGCCCTGAAATGATCAGCCACGCGCTGTTAAAACGTCCGCCTCATAGCGGGCGATCTCCTGAAACCAGTCTTCCTTTGCCGGCACATTGTTTCTCTCGCAAAATTCGTTCCACACATCCCCAAACGGATACAGCTTGAGCTCCTCCTGCCACATCATAAGCTCTGTGAGCCTGCCTTCGTCCTGTAGCTTTGCAAGCTTGCCGTTTGGCGTCAAAAGCGCAAGCATCAGCGCCTTTTGCATATTACGCATTCCCACCACCCAGGCAAACACACGGTTGATGCTTGCGTCAAAGAAATCAAGGCCGATCATTACGCGATGAAGCGCGTCCGCCGCAACGATTTCCTTTGCGATCTCGCTGACCTCGTCGTTTAAGCGCACGACATGGTCGCTGTCCCAGCGAACGCCGCGCGTCACGTGCAGCGCAAGACGGTCGTAAAACAGCAGCATAGCGGAAATTTTATCCGCAACCTGCTCGGTTGGATGGAAATGCCCGTTATCGAGCAGGCAGAGCACGTCGTTTTGAGCGGCATAGTTCATATAAAATTCGTGAGAGCCTACGGTATAGGATTCCATGCCGATTCCAAACACCTTGGATTCTACAGACACAAAGACCTTATCGTGGTCAAAATCAACCGCTAAAATCTGGTCGAGCGAATCCTTCAGGCGCGCACGCGGCGCCATACGGTCTGCGGGCACATCCTTATAGCCGTCCGGTATCCAGATATTCACAAGACTGTAGGTGTTTAATTCTTCTGCAAAATACTGCGCGATGCGAATACATGCCTTACCGTGGTCAATCCAGAATTTGCGGATTTCCTCGTCCGGGCTGGACAGCGTAAAGGTTTCGGCATTGGGATGCGAGAAATATGTGGGATTAAAGTCCAGGCCCAGGCCCCGTTCCTTTGCAAACTCCACCCACTTTTTAAAATGTCTTGGTTCGAGCTTATCCCTGTCCGCAAATTCTCCCTCTTCAAATATAGCATAATTTGCGTGAAGATTCAGCCTGTGTTTTCCGGGTATGAGGCTGAGCGCCTCATCAATATCTGCCATCAGCTCCTGTGGCGTGCGTGCCTTGCCCGGATAATTCCCAGTCGCCTGGATGCCGCCCGTAAGCGCTCCGTCGCGGTCAAAACCCGCGATATCGTCTCCCTGCCAGCAGTGCATGGAGATGGACGCAGCCTCCAGTTTTTTGATTGCCAGCTCGGTATCCACCCCTATTTTTGCATATTGTTCCTTTGCTTCTTCATAACGTTTGCTCATTTTTTAATCCCCTTCCCATATTCTTTGATCGTAAACGACCGTTTGATCGTATCCCTTGCCTGCGACAGTGACGAAAACTCGCCTGCCGCAATCATCTGCGCGGCAATGTTTCCGGTTGCCGTCGCTTCCGTCGGCCCCGCAAGAACCTCCCGCCCTGAGATGCGCGCGGTAAGCTTATTGAGGTAATCCGCATTTGCGCCGCCGCCCACGATGTTGATCGCTTCATATTTGCTGCCTGTGGCGTCCTCGATCTCTTCCACTGTGCGCGCATAGCTGTGTGCAAGGCTCTCATAAATGCACTTTGCAAGCTCCCCGGGCGTTTGCGGCACTGGCTGCCCATGTGTGGCGCACCAGTCCTGTATCGCTTCTGTCATACTGTCGGGAGCCATAAAGCACCCGTCGTCCACATCCACAAGCGCGTGGAAATCCGTCTGTTCCGCCATATCGCACAGCTGTGCAAAGGAATACTTGTTTTGCAGCTCCTTTTTGACATTCTGGATCATCCACAGTCCCATGATATTTTTTAAAAAGCGGTACTTATAATCGTAGCCACCCTCGTTGGTAAAGTTGTACCTGCGGCTTTTTTCACTGTTTTCCGGCTGCTCCCGCTCAATCCCCATTAGCGACCATGTGCCTGAGCTGATATAGATCGCGCCTTCCCCGCTGAAGGGCGACGCCATAACCGCCGACGCGGTATCATGCGTAGCAGGGGCGACAACCCTGCACTGAAAACCAACTTCCTTTTGTATTTCATCGGTAAGCATCCCCACAAACGTGCCCGGGCGCGACAGTGTCTGGAATATCCGTTGGGGAAAGCCGAGCATTTCGATCAATTCCCTGTCCCAGTCTTTTTTTCCTGCGTCCATGAGCTGTGTTGTAGAGGCGTTGGTGTATTCCGCCGATTGATTCCCGCTCAGCAAATAATGGAAATAATCCGGTATCATCAGCATTGCCTGCGCACGCTTCAAATACTCCGGATGTTCCTTTTTGATGGCCATCAGCTGATAGATGGTATTGAACTTCTGCTGCTGGATACCTGTACGCGCATAAAGCGCGCTTTCCGGAATGATATTCCCAACCGCTTCGATCATGCCGTCCGTACGCTCGTCACGATAACCGACCGTATCGCCAAGCACTTTGCCGCCTTCGTCGAGCAGTACAAAATCCACCGCCCACGAATCGATGCCCACGCTTTTTGGAATTTTATTTTCCGCTTTGCAGCGCGCCATTCCGGCTTTGATTTCTGCAAACAGCCGGTCCATCTCCCAGCACAGATGCCCGTTTTTCCTGACCATCCTGTTTTCAAACCGGTAGATTTCCTCAAGACACAGCTTTTCATTTTCCCTGTGCGCCAAAATGTGCCGTCCGCCGGACGCGCCGATGTCAATCGCCAAATAGTAACGATATCCTTCCATTTGCTTCCCCGCCTTTTTCTGTTTTTAACTGTTTTTGCTGTAATAACTGTCTGAAATGGTGTGTAAGTTTCGCATGTTGTAATTGCTCTTTTTCTTTATTATAACGGATTTATACAAAAAAGTAAGGACGCTATTTTAAAAAATATACGTCCTTACTTTACATTGTTGACAATTTTATTTCTGTCGGTCTTTTTACTTTGTTTTATCAGGCTTTCGCCATTTCGATGACGACCATATGCGTATCCCTGAGCGCCTTTATCGTGACGTCCTGCCCGGTGATTTCGAGCGCGTCGCGTTCTCCCAGGCGGATTCCCTCGATTTCCGCTTCGCCTTCCACTACGACAAGGTATGCCTGGCGGTCTTCCCCTGTCATAAACGCAAGGCTTTTTCCCGCCCCTAAGATAGACGCATAGGCGTTGATATCCGCATGGATGCGGATTGGCGCTTTGGAGCCCCCGTTGTCAGTGCCCGTGGCGATTGGCAGCCACCTGTTTTCCCTGTCCTCAAGCTTAAAGCGGTAATCTCCGTAGTTTGGCTGGTACCCGGAGGCGTCCGGCAGAATCCAGATTTGCAGGAAACGCAGCAGGTCTTTTCCCATATTGTATTCGCTGTGCAGTACGCCCGTACCTGCGCTCATGTACTGCACCTGTCCGCGTGTGAGCGTTTGCTCGTTTCCCATGTTGTCCGCGTGCGTCAGCTCTCCCTGCACCACATAAGAAAGAATTTCCATGTTTTGGTGCGGATGCGTGTCGAAGCCCGTGCCCGGCTGTACCATGTCGTCGTTTACCACGCGCAGTACTCCAAACTGGATATTTTGAGGATTGTAATATTCCGCAAAGGAAAAGTGGAAATGGCTGTCCAGCCAGCCATGGATCCCCCGTCCCATTTTTGTATGGTCAATGTATCTCAGCATAATTTACTCCCTGGTAAAACGTATTTACATTAATGATAACCCGGGAAGGCCGGTTTATTCAGTTGTTTTCGTGATCATACCGTTACAGCCTGAAAAAACCGTAAATCACAACGCCCGCAGCGCCGCACAGCACCATGACAAGCATTGGATTCCACTTGAATTTCCTGAGGATAAAGAGCGCCGCGCCAAACAGCATAAGGGCGGCTGCATTTATCTGCGCCGCGCCTGAAAAGAGATCCGACGTGCCGCAAAGCGCAATCAGCAAAATCGTTCCTGCGGACGCGGCAATCAGCCCCACCGATACGGCTCGAAGGCCGCCCAGCACGCTCATAACCCCATTCGTATTTTTGTATTTTTCAAAAATGCAAAACAGCAGGATGGAGATGACAAAGCCTGAAATCACACATCCAAAGGTTGCGACAAGCGCGCCCGGAATACCTGCGATCCGTATCCCGACGAACGTGGAGGTATTGACTGCAATCGGCCCGGGCGTCATTTGCGATATGGTAATGATATCCGTAAATTCCTGGAAGCTCAGCCAGTTCTGGGTATTTACAACCGCTTCCTGGATGAGCGGAATCGTCGCATATCCGCCTCCAATGCTGAATAACCCGATTTGCAGGAAGTTTACCAACAGGTTAACCAGAGTGCCCATGGCGCGCCTCCCTCTTTTTATTCAGCCATCCGGTTATAAAGCACAGCGCAGCGCCCCCTATGATCACAAGCATCACATTCGCCTGGAAGAAGAACACAAGCACAAACGAAGCGGGCAGCAATATCCACAGGAGCGGTTGCTTTTCCCCGAATACCGCCTTGCTCATGTCCCACACCACATCCACGATCAGCGCACACACGCCGGCTTCCATTCCCTTAAGCGCGGCGGCGACCACCCAGTTATCCCGAAATACCGTATAAAACGAAGAGATGACCGACAAAATGATAAGCGGAGGAACAACCGCCGCAACACAGCTGATGACAGCGCCCGGAAGCTTTGCCGCTTTATAGCCCGCGAGCGCGGACAGATTGATTGCAATCGCCCCGGGAGAGGACTGCGCAATCGCCGCGAGGTTCATCAGCTCTTTTTCTCCGAACACGTGCTTTTTTTCCACATAATATTTGCGGATCATGGGAATAACCACATATCCGCCGCCAAACGTGAATGCGCTGATGACAAAATTAATTCCAAACAGCCACAGCCACGATACCTTTTTTCCTTCTTCCACCTGCAACAGCCCCCTTTTGATACATTTATTATATCAGTTGCAGATCGATCAATGAAATGTTATTATTTTATTGATATCATGATTATTTAGTAATGGATTGGAGCGCAACCATATGAACATACGCCAGCTGCAGGTCTTTCAGGCCGTATGCAGGGAGCTCAGCTTTACCGGCGCGGCAAAGAGCCTTTACATGACGCAGCCTGCCGTATCGCACATGATCAGCAGCCTTGAGGCGGAAACCGGCTGCGTGCTGTTTGACCGGATCGCGCGCCGGATATACCTGACGGAAGCCGGAAAAACGTTTCTCGATAAGGCTACCCGCATATTGGAGCTTTACGGTGACCTCACATCGGATGCGTGTGGCGCAGCGCATCCCGCGCCCATACGCCTCGGCTCGTCCATTACCATTGCAAACTTTCTGCTCCCCTCGCTGCTGCGTGAATTCGCAGGCCTTTGCAGCGCACCCGTGCGGGTGGAGGTAGACAGCGCCCGGAACATCCAGAAACGTTTGATGGACAATGAAATCGACGCGGCGCTTGTGGAGGGCGTGATTCCGCATAAACAGCTCGTAAAATTCCCTTTTTCCTCTTTTACGCTTACTGTCGTCTGCTCGCCTTCCTATCCGCTTGCAAAAAAAGGCCCTGTCCCCATCGACGCGCTTGTGCGCGAGCCGCTCCTGCTGCGGGAAAAGGGCAGCGCCATACGCGACGCTTTTGACAGCGTGCTGCTTCTCAAGCATTTATCCGCGGAGGGCGCATGGACAAGCGTCAACTCGCAGGCGTTGATCGAAGCGGCAAAAAACGGGCTTGGCGTCAGCATCCTGCCGGAAATCCTGATAAAAAACGAACTTGCGGCGGGAACCCTGACGCAGCTTTGTATCGAGGGATTTTCACTTGAGAACACCAATTACATCGTTTACCACAGGGACAAATACCTGACACAGCCTCTTCAGGCTTTTATCGGCCTTGTAAAGCAAAAAGAAAAAACCGCCCGAACGGACGGTTCATCATTTCCCTGACGGGCGGCTTATGCTTCCGCCTTATTTTTCTTTTGAAGCTTCCGGTTTATCTTCATCCATATCGTCAAAACGGATAAAGGATGCGGATACTCCATTGTCAAATTCTTCCTCATCTGCCGGATTTGTGAGAACAACCGCTTCCTCGTCCACAAATTCGCCCGGATCTGTTTTTTCTACTGCCATAATAACGCACCTCCTTGGTAACTTAATTTTAAACAGGAGCGCACTTTTTAAACACTGAAATCCCATTTCATTTTGTCACGACATGTTTTTTCTTCCATCCAATCACTGCCGGGCAGTGGAACCGGGCTGTGAAAGGTGCTATGATAACAGGCAGGGGGCACATCCCTGTAAAATCTTCCAAAGGAAGTCCCGATATGAAAAAAATGATTGCCCTGTTATTATCTGTTATACTCATCGTACCGCTTGCAGCCTGCGGTGCGGAAAGGGAGGCTTTTGAACCGTCCATTTCCCATGCTCCCGCCATAACGGTTACTCCAAAGGCAACGCCCGCAGATACGCCGGCCCCGGAAGCCGCTTCGCCCACACCCCTGCCCACGTCAACGGTATCCCCACAAATGCAGGAAACGCAAGACAATATGGCGGAGGATCCCCTTGCATCCGCGCCTGCAACCGATAAGACCGCGAGTCCGGAAGAGACGGTCAGTCCGCGTACGCAGACCGTTTACTGGACGCCAAACGGAAAAGTTTACCATACTACGCCTGACTGCAGCTCCCTTGCCAAATCAAAAACAATCCTTGAGGGCAGCGCCGAAGAATCCGGGAAATCGCGCGCATGCAGGAAATGCGGATAGCTGTTATGGGGTTGTGCCCAGCAGCCGCTTATCGCCCTTGTCCATTTCGCGCGGGTACAGTCGGCTTTTGCGGACCGCGCCTGTTGCCCTGGATTGCGGCTGGCTCGTAAGCATGCACGATATCACATAAAAAAGGAGCTGCTATAAAATCATCCGGGGAGCAGCCCCTTTTTCAGTAGGGAAATCAATTCAAACGATTTTATTTACTTTTCACAGCTAAGAACCGCTTTTACCACATCCTCTGCAATCAGGTCTTTCATTGCCTGCCCAATATGTTCCATTGGGTATTCCTGCGCGTATTTTGTTACGTCCAGCTTGCCTGTTGCGATCAGGTCAAGCGCTTGTTTATTGTGCTCTGCGCTGGATGCGTGTACGCCGTAAACCGCCGCCTCCTTATAGTGGATCAGGTTGCTGTCCAAAAATCCGTGCCCATCGCCCGCAAGCCCTCCAAACAGGCTCATCCTGCCAAGCTTATTCAAAAGCTCCAGCCCTGTTTTGTGAGTAATTCCCGCCGGGCAGGCTGTGATCACAACGTCTACGCCACTGCCATTTGTAACTTTTCCGATCTGTTCCTTAAAATCCGGCGCGGACGAATCCACCGTAACAACGCCTTTTACGTCCTTTTGCGCCTGCTGCCTGCGCTTTGCGGAAATCTCCGCAATAATCACCTGTTTTGCCCCGCTCAGGAAGGCAAGCTCCGCATGGATGCAGCCAAGGTAGCCCGCGCCAAACACGAGGACAGCATCTCCCTTGCCAATGGTAAGATAGCTTTGCGCGTTGATGGCGCACGCCACCGGCTCCGCAAGGCACGCCTGTACGTCCGAAACATGCTCCGGCACACGGATTACATTGCCCATGCGAAACGCCTGCGCAGGGATCGCGCAATACTGCGCGAACGTGCCGTCCCATTCAAAACCAATGGTCTTTAGCGTATCGCACATATTTGTCTTGCCTTTTTTGCACTGGCGGCACTCGCCGCAGCCGACTGCGGGCGCGACAATCACGCGTTCCTCCTTTTCGTATCCTTTTATTTCAGGCGAAATATCCTCCAGAAGATAACATGCCTCATGTCCGATAATCCTGCCGTCCTCGATTTTATCGCTGCCGGAGCGGTACGCCCGCAGGTCTGTGCCGCACACCGACGCCCTCAGTATCTTTGCCACCGCTCCGCCCTGCGGCAGGACGGGGCGTTCCCTTTCTTCCACCGCAAGTTGTTCAATTCCATGATAAATGCAAGCTTTCATATCCGTCCCCTTACTTAAAAATTGCTTCGCGTACCGCTTTCACCGTTTTATTCGGATTTCCCTCCTCGATCAGCTCCGCAAGCCTGTCAAACCCAATGAGGTCCACCGCTTCATCAAACTTTTGCATGGTGAGCACGCTTTCCCGCGTACTTTCGTACTGGTCCTCCCTGTATGGGAAAATATCGATGGACATAAAGCCGTCGTATTTGACTTTTTTGAGTGCGTAAAACATTTCGATATATTCCATATACCGCAGCGATCCGGCGATCATGTCGTCGTCCCACAGGTTGTAGTTGTCGTTTACGTGCATCATGAAAAGCTTTCCGTAGCGCGCCGCGACTTCGATATTCTGCGCCACATTCTGCTGTGCGTAAAATACGTGGCCCGTATCGATTGCCACGCCAACGTTATCGCGGTCTATCTCCATGCACATAAGAAGCGCGGTAAGCGTCGTATCGACAAGGCACCTGTTACGCGGTTCCCTGATCTTTCCCTCAAGCGTCAGCCTGATGTTCGGGTTGTAGTCCGCAAGCTCCCTCACACTTTTTATCAGGTAATCGTACTGCTTACCGTAGTTTGTCTGCAGCGGATAATCAAAACCGTCCTGCCCCAGCCAAAGGTTTACGCTCGGGCTGCCGACAAGCTTCGCGTTGAAATCGATATTCTGCCGCATCAGCTCCATTGCTTTTTTACGCGTATGCGCGTCGGCGGCTGTGATGGAGCCCCATTGCCACTGCCTGTCTCCAAACACCTGGGGCAGTACGGAGGACGCCGTAAAGCTGTTTTTTGTCAGGATCTCATTGACCGTGTCCGGATCCGAAAGCGGCCCCGTAGGAGCCTGGTATAAATCCGCGCCCTGCAATACGCCTGTTTTCGCGAGCGTGCCGATTACGTCCGGAAACTCGACGTTATCCACCTGCGGATCCTTATAACCGCACTTCATAAAACGGTCGCTCGTCTGCCCAAGCGATCCGATAATTGCACTGTATTTCATGACTATATCTCCCTTTTCCTGTAAGTATTAAGTGCTCTGCCGCTCTATGACAGAACCATTGTAAATGATCTTGATCTGCGATATCTGTTCTTCCGTAATCATTTTGATCAGGAGCTTTGCCGCTTCGTTGCCCATTTTCCGGATTGGCTGGCGAATCGTCGTAAGCGGCGGGTTTACAATTTCGCACATGACGGTATCGTCAAAGCCCAATACGCTGACGTCGTCCGGAATCCTTATTTTTGCTGCCTTTAGATATTTGATTACGCCGATGGCAAGCTGGTCGGACGCGGTCATCACAGCGTCAACGTCGCTGTTTTCCGTGATCAGCTTTTTTGCAGCGCCGTAACCGATCTCCACCATGGTGCGCGTTTTGCTCTCCTTTGGCAGAATCACAAGCCCGGGACGGCAGGAGAGCCCTAAATTCCGCAGGCCCTGCTTATATCCCTCGCAGCGGTTGAGCGTTACGTTGTTGGCGTCCGGAAGGTTGATATAGGCAATGTTGCGTTTTCCCTTATCGTAGAGCAGTTTTACCGCGTCCATCGAGCAGCTTTTGCACTCCATCGCAACGCAGCAGATGTCTTCCACATCCGCAAACGCATAGTCCATAAAAACCAATGGTACTTTTTTTGAAAGCTCCCTGAAAAACGCTTCGTTTTTTGGCGTCCTTTGCTGTGTAAAATACAAAAGGCCGTCAATATTGCGTTTCATGAGTTTATCCGCATACTTTACTTCCGTTTCAAACGATCTTCTGGTATTGCACAATATGACCATATAGCCGTTTTTGAGCGCAATATCCTCCACCGCCTTGAAAATTTCCATGTAGAAGGTGTTTGACGTGTCCGGGATCATCATTGCAATCGTCTTTGATTTGCCTGTCCGTATGTTTTGCGCAAATGCGCTGGGCGCGTAATTGAGCTCGCTGATCGCCCTGTTTACCTTTTCCCGCGTACGCTGCGCGACATATCCGTTGTTGTTCATCACCCGCGATACGGTCGTTTTTGATACTCCCGCGTGGCTCGCAACATCCAGTATATTGATTTTCTTTTTGTTTTCCATTTCAAACCTGCGGGGATTTTCACCCATACAGTGATTCGGGCGGGACCGCAGCCCGCCCGCAACCACTCATTTCATTTTTCTGCCGTTAGAATTTGCTGGAGAGTTCGTCTACGTTTTCCTTTGTGATATCAAGCGGAGGCCCTAAGATGATCGTCTTGCCATCTTCCTTGAGCTGGAGCGCGCCGACATTTGGAACGTCTACGCCGTCCTTGATCTCGCCGCCGGTTGCCGCCATATAGCCGACATAAGCCGTGAGGTAGCCAAGGTTATAGATATCCCACAGAACGCCGCAGTCTGCAGAGCCGTCTTTGATATATTCGGCTGCGTCCGCAGGCATCGCGTGGCCGACAAGCGCAACCTGATCCTGCAGGCCAAGCTCCTGGATGGCCTGCCCTGCGCCGGGAACCGTGGGCGTGCTCATGCCCATGATACCGTCAAGGTCAGGATAGGATTTCATCAGGTCAAGCGTTTTGGAATAAGCTTCCTGCTGTTTTTCATTCGTGGGGATTTTATCCGTCACGAGCTTCATGTTGGGATAGTTCTGCTCTGCCCAGTCCATACCGTACTTGATCCATGTGTTGAGGTTTTCTGCCTCGAGGCCGCCTGTGAGGATTGCGTAGGTTCCTTCGTCCTTGCCGATTGCTTCGAACAGCTTCTGGAACATATGCTCGCCAAGCTCCTGGTCGTCCGCGTTATGGATGGAATAGTCCACCGCGTCCTTTTCCGCAGCCGTATCCCAGTCAATAACCGCAATGCCCGCTTCCTTTGCCTTTTTGAGCGCCGGAGTGAGGCCTGCCGGATCGTTTGGCGCCACGCAGATTGCGTTTACGCCCTGCGCGATGTAGTCTTCCACCATTTTGAACTGCTGCGTTGCGTCCGCTTCCGTCGGCCCTGCGTAAATCACTTCAAAGCCCATATCCTCAGCACACTGCTTCGCGCCCTTTTCAGCCGCGTTGAAGTAAGGGATACCAACGAGCTTGGGCATGATAACTACCTTCACCTTGGAGCCGTCTGTTTTTGCGCCGCCGTCCGAAGAAGCAGCCGCGCCGCCATCGTCTGAAGAAGCCTGTGAAGACGAAGCCTCCGCAGGAGCTGAAGAAGCAGCCGGCTCGGCGCTGCAACCGGTGAGTACCACAGAGAACACCATGATGACGCATAACGCCCATACAACTATTTTTTTCATATTGATTCCTCCTCTGAATCTATTTTTTCTGCAGGGTTTTTCCCCGCAAATTTCATGCTTCGTTTGCCTTGATCTTTTTCAGCATATTTTTATCCTGTACTTTGGAATAGACGAAGTTGAGCGCAAGCACTGCGATCAGCAGGCAGCCCATCACGATATCCACAAAGAACCGGTTGAGTCCGAAAATGTTGAGCCCGCTCGACACAATTTGCAGCGTGAATACAGCCACCACCGTGCCAAACACCTTTCCATAGCCGCCCGCAATGCTCGCCCCGCCAAGCACCACTGCAAGAATGCTCTGCAGCAGATATGACGAGCCGTAATCCACCTTCATGGAATTGTAGCGCGCCGTCATAACGAGCGTTGCGAGGAAACAAAACACCGCGCTTAAGAGATATACCTGCATCAGCTGTTTTTTGACGTTGACGCCGGAATAACTGACTGCCGTTTCGTTGCTCCCCAGCATGTGCAGCTTTGTGCCCCAGGGCGAGCGCTCCATAACGAGCCACGCGACGATCGCAATCACAATGAAAATAATCAGTGAAATTGGTATTCCCGCCACCGTACCGTTGCCGATTACGCTGAAGCTTTCCGGGAATCCGGAGATCGCCCGTCCTTCCGTGAGATTGAGCCCAATCCCTTCAAAAAGCATCATCGTTCCAAGCGTCGCAAGGATTGGCGATACGTGAAGGTGCGCGACCAGAAAACCATTTAACAGCCCGCATCCAAGCACCATTGCAAGACCGGCCACAAGCCCCAGTACAATCGAAACCGCCGGATCTGCACCGGATGAATAAAGATTGCTGATTACAAGCGCCATGGTAATGCCGGACAGCGACGCCACGTAGGTCAGCGAGAGGTTGATGCCCCCGGTGAGGATCACCACCATCATGGCGAGCGCCATGATGCCAAGCTCCGGAATCTGGAATGCCATGGACTGCAGGTTTGTGGCCGTCAGGAAATCCCTGGGAGACAGGATGGACATCAGTATGAACGCACCGATACATACGATCAGCAGAACGCTTTCTTTTGGATTTTTCTTAAACATAATTCCCTACCTCTCCTTCCGCTTACGCCACGTCGACCTTGCGGCGGTTCTTTTCGGTGTTGTACCTGCTGATCGCGTCGATACTGACCGCGACCACGATGATGATCCCGACCACGATCTGCTGCCAGAAGGTTGGGATACGCATCAGGATCAGGCCGTTGTTCAGGATCGTCATGAACACCACGCCAAGGATCGCCCCAAATACGGAGCCGTAACCGCCCTGGATGTTGGTTCCGCCGATTACCACGGTCGCAACGACCTGTATTTCGAATCCTGCGAAGGAATTGGGATCCACCTGGCGGTAAATGGACGTGTGCACCAGCGCCGCAACTCCCGCGAGCGCGCCAAGGTACATATACAGCAGCGTCTCCGTCTTTTTGATGTTATAGCCGATGCGCTGCGCCGAATCCCGGCTACCGCCCACCGCGTAAACGCTCCTGCCAAAACGGGTGTATTTCAGAAGCGCCCAGGTGACGACCGCCACAACGATCAGGAACACCACCTGTATGGGCAGGCCGACCGGCTTTGTAACGCCGTCCACCGTGGTATTGAAAAAGCTGATTTGCCCAAAATCGATAAAATTCTGGGGGATACCTGTGATCCAGGTACCGTTCGTTGCATATTTTACGATGCCGTTTATGATGTTGAACGTGCCCAGCGTGGCTACAATAGGAGGAATCTGCAACCGCGCTACGAGCAGTCCGTTGGCGAGCCCCATCAGCGCGCCTGCGCCCACCCCCACAAGCAGCGCCAGGAAAATATTATCCGAAACCTGCATGAGGAACGTCCCCACAATACACGCGCACGCCGCGGTGACCGCGCCTACGGATACGTCGATGCCGCCGGTGAGCACCACAAGCAGCATTCCGCAGGACAGTATGCCCAGCACAACGCAGTTTTTGAGGATGTCCATCAGGTTATCCAGTCTCCAGAAAACCGGATTTACGATTGAAATAACTGCTACGATGATAATAATGATGCCCAGCAGCATTCCTTCTTTTGTCTTTAGTACTTTTTTTACATTATTCATAGTAATCACCCACAATCGTTTTGCTTACAGAATTGCTTCATTCATGATCAGTTCCTGCGTGGCGTCGTCACCATTGAACTCGGCGACGATGTGCCCTCTTCTCATGACAAGTATCCGGTCTGACACCGCCAGTATTTCCGGCAGGTCTGAAGAAATCATGATCACGCCGATTCCCTGTGCGGCAAGCTCGCGCAGGATGTTGTGGATGTCCTGCTTGGCCCCGACGTCTACGCCGTTGGTTGGCTCGTCGATCACCATTACCCTGGGATGCGTTGCTACCCATTTTGCAATTACAATCTTTTGCTGGTTCCCGCCGGACAGCTTTGACACCTGCATCTCCGGATAGGGCGGCTTTACGTTGAGCATATTGATATACTCCTTCGCCTTTTCACTTCGCTGCTTTTTATCCACGATACTGAGCTTGCCGACCAGCTGGTCCAGAATATTGATCGTTATATTTTCTTCCACATTGTTCTCGAGCACCAGCCCTTCCGTCTGCCGGCTTTCCGGCACGAACGCAAAGCCTTCCTTTACAGCCTCGCTGGAATTTGAAAACGACACCTTTTTTCCATTGAGGATGACCTGCCCGCTGTCTGCTTTCGAAAGGCCGAACAGCGTCTCGCACATTTCCGTCCGTCCCGCGCCCACAAGCCCCGTGATACCAAGTATCTCACCCTTATGCAGGGTAAAGCTGATATCCTTATAATTTCCCCTTCTGGAAAGGCTCTTTACCTCGAGCAGCGGCACGTCTGTTGCGGACGTAGTACCCGTACGCTCAAATTCCACGTTTCGGCCTACCATAAGGGATATGACCTTACGCCTGTCCATATCCCCTGTTTCGTAGGTTCCCATATACTGCCCGTCGCGCATGATCGTCATTCTGTCGGCGATCTGGAACACTTCGTCAAGCTTATGGCTGATGAAAAGCACGGCCATGCCTTTTTTCTTGAGGCCATCTATGATATCGAATAAAAGCTGTACCTCTGAGGACGAAAGCGACGAGGTCGGTTCGTCCAGAATAATGAGCTTTGCGTCGTACACGAGCGCACGCGCGATTGCTACAAGCTGTTGCTTTGCTACGGAATAGCTTCCAAGCCGCGCGTCTACGCTGATTCCTCCGCCGATTTTGTCAAGCGCCGCCTGCGCCGTTTTTTTGAGCGCCTTCCAGTTAACAGTTTTTTTCCCTTCCTCGATCACCCCGCTGATCGCGATGTTTTCCGCAACCGTCAGGTTTGGAAACAGTGAAAAATCCTGATAAGTGACCGCGATTCCCTTTTTGACCGCGGTGATTGGCGTAAGGCTCGTCACTTTTTCGGTTTCGATATAGACCTCCGAGCCCTCGTCCGGTTCGTAAGTACCCGCCAGTATTTTGATCAGCGTGGACTTCCCCGCGCCGTTCTCGCCAAGCAAAGCGTGTACTTCTCCTTTATTGATCCCAAAGGAAATATCCTGCAGCGCTTTCACGCCCGGAAACGTTTTGCTCACGTGTTTCAGACGGATCAACTCTTCCCTACTCATTCCTGAAATTCTCCTTCACCCTCGATTTAGATTTTTGAAAAGGTACCTATAAACTTTCCGGAAGGACTTCCCCTTCCTGTTATGCCTTTCTATTTTTGAGCGCTTCGGCAAGTGTGATCCCATCCCTCGGGATGAACCTGCGCCAGTACGCAAGCGTCTCGCGAAGCTGCTCGAAAATGCTGTATTTGGTCGCCATATTGGAATAAAAAAGCTCAAAGCTGAGATAAATCTTTTCTGCCGGGGGCATGATTTCATCCTCGCGGGCATAGGATTCCGCGATTGCTGAGAGCAGGCGTTCTCCAGTAATGATGCCCGTTTTATTGGCCTTTGGCGTAAATGAAACGTGCCCCGCGGTTACGCCGTCCGTCTGCTGCATATGCACGATCGGCGAATATTTTGCGAGCCTGCGGAACCACTCGTATTCGTCCGTATCCTCCGGGCCTGCAAACAGGTACCCGTATTCCTCCATGCCGGAAAGGATTTCGTCCGCGCCCCTCTCGTAATCGCCGCTCTTGCGAAAGCTTTGCCACTGCGCGTACTGCCTGTCGCTGCCCAGCCATATGCCGGGCCGCTCTTTACCAAAGCTTTCCACAAGCTGTTCACGCGTGGGCTTTTGGTATTTTGCCTGACCGATCATATGCCCCGTATCCAGCGTGACATAGGCCGGATTCCCATTCGCTTCATAGACGCGCTGTAAATACCGTTCCGTCTGTCCAATGGTAAAGGGCGGCTGGTAGGGTACGTACATTTGCTCGAAGCTTACTTCAAACCCGCCAATCTGCCGGGCATAAGCGGCTATTTCCTGCATGATGCGTATGATCTGTCCTTCGCGCTTTTTATATTCATCCGGCTGCTGCATCGCCGCCTCGGGTATCGCCCAGAAGCTAAAGCCAAGGCCCTTTGCCCCAAGGCCTTTTGCACGCCGCATCAGCTCGAATATCCAGTTTTGTTTGAGGTGCTCCGCCATACCCGCGTTGTGGTGCGCAAGGCCTATGGTACGGTAGGTTTGGTAGCCGGTGAAAAAGTTGGCGACCGTAACGCCTGTTTCCCGCTGCGCCTTTTCCACTTCCCGGAACCACTCGTCCATATAACCTTCCGTAGAGAACAACGGATCCATTTCGTTGTCCGTACTGGCCTGCACGTAGGAGAAACCGATTTCCTTTGCCACGCGCATCCATTCAGCAGGCCTTACCCAGCGCTTGATCGCAAAACAGTTATCGAGTACAAGGTATAATTCAGGCGACTGTTTCATATTGTTTTCCCCACTGCCTTCATATAACGTTCAAATAGATCGTCCCAGCCGCCGCCTTTGGCAGGATAATAATCCTTTGTGTCCGCCGAACGCGCGGCGATTTGCCTTCCCTCCTGCAGCGAGCCGATATGTCCAAGACCCTTCATCTGCATCAGCAGGTTCCCAACCGACGTTGTTTCCGCAGGCCCCGCTTTTACGTGCACGCCAATCGCATCCGCAATCCACTGGCATAAAACACTGCTTTTGGAGCCTCCGCCGACCACATGAAGCAATTCCAGTTTTTTTCCTGTGATCCGCTCAATCGCAAGGCCGCAATATTTGATGGCAAGCACAAGACTGTCGTACACGCACCGCGCGACCTCTCCCATGCCCTGCGGCACATAACCGCCGCGCTTTTTCTGGTACTCCTGTATCCGCAGCGGCATATTGGGATTTGGATGTGCAAATTCCTCCGCGTCAAGGTCGATAAACGCCCTGCCGCCCCCGGCTTTTTGCGCCGCATCGATTACCTCGTCCCATTTGAGCTTCCTGCCCGCTTCTTCGCTCCAGCGTTTGTGGCATTCCTGAATCACCCACAAGCCGGTGAAGAGGTTTACAAGATTTGTTTTGCCTTCGCAGCCGCCCTGGTTGGCAAAGCCCAGCTCAAAGGTTCTCCTGTCCCGGTGGATCGTATTCCCTTCGACGCCAAAGATCGCCCATGTTCCAAGGCTGATATACGCCCAGTCCTGCGTCTGCTCTGCGCTGACCGGCACGCCCGCCATCGCGCTTGCGGTATCGTGTGTCGCCACGGCGACAACCGGTAGCTGCGGAACCTCGTATTCACGTGCAACGCCCGGCTGTATTTCGCCAATCAGCGTACCCGGCTGCAGGATTTCCCTGCAGATATGCTGCGGCAGCCCAAGGCGCTCAAAAAACCGTTTTTCCCATTGCTTGTTTTCCTGATCCACCATCAGCGTCATGGTCGCGTTCGTATATTCATTTACTGCAACGCCTGTAAGGTTATAATTCAAAAGGTCCGGCATCATAAGCAGCCGCTCTGCCGCGCATAGCGCGCTTGCATCCTGCTGCTTTTGCGCGTACAGCTCGTAAAGGCCCATAATGTTATTGGTATTTGTGCCGCCGAGCTTAAAAATTTCGTATTCTCCAAACGTCTCGTCCAGTTCTTTTTTGTAGATATAACGCGCTTCGTCCCTGTAATTGACCGGATTTTCCAGCAGCCGTCCGCATTTGTCCAGATATCCAAAATCGCAGCCCCAGGTATCGATTCCAACCGAGCAAAGATCCCGGTGCCTTTGATATGCCGCCTTGATCCCTGTTTTGGCTTCATTCGCAAGGCGCAGCACATCCCAATAAAGGGTTCCCGCAAACCTTACCGGAATATTGTCAAATTCGTGCACAGTCTCCATTTCAAAGCTTTCGCCGTCATATTTCGCCACAATACATCTTCCGTGGCTCGCGCCAAAATCGAGCACCAGATATTTTTGTTTCGCCATTGCCGCTTCCCCCAAACAAAACGCTTTTTTGTAACCTGACTGACAGCGTACACATTTTCGTTCCCGAAAAAAGGGCAAAAAAAAACGCCTGTTCAGGCGTTTTCAATCAAAAATAAATTGATTACCATAAAATTCTGACTGAACGAAAATGTGTATTTTTGCGTTCAGATTCTGACAGTATCCTGAAGCCGCTTTTCCACAAATTCTGTGAACGTTCCCACATTTCGAATTTTTAAAACACCGGCGGTTTTTCCCTGTTTTGGGAACGCCGTATGTAAAATCGAATTCGGTTGCTTTTTATGTGTAAGAATTTTCTGGATTGTTTCCGTGTCTCTTTTTTAATACAATAATTGCATCAGGGCGCAAAGTCAAGATAATTTTTTATTTTGGAAATATATTTCGCAATTCAAATTGTAAGAAATATATTTCATCCATTGGAATTATTTCGAGAGCATGCTTTTTAAAGGCAAACGAATCGATTTTTGATATTTTGTCGTCCCGGTTCGTTAAAAACCGGCACTGATTAGGGGAACGTTCACACCAATGCGGCACGTCTGCAAAGCCGCCGAAAATATGTCCGGGGCGCAGAAATCCTGAAACCAGTCAAAAAAGCCGCATTTGCGTCTGCTTTTCCTTCCATGATTTCACCGCGCGTTCCATAACTTTATCCCCTTGCATCAGGCTTCCGCACAAAAGCGGCGAAGCGGGATCGTACTGTTTGCAGTTACGCGTTACGGCCTGCCCGGAATCATTGGCATAACAGTAAGCGCAGCCATTGCCGCAGGTGTCGTACGCGCCGATATCCACACTGGAAACACAATAGCAGTCCCCGCGCTGACCGGGATCTTTTTTCAAATGGAAGGGATACCCCGTGATACGCGAAATAAGCGCGTCGTCAATACATTTTGCGGGCGGCACGCCCGCTGCCGCAAGGTCGATGGTTCCGCACGCGGAAACCGCAATACCCTGCCCAGCCGCGATTTTGAAAAACTGCTGTGCAAGCCGGTTTTTCTGTTCCTGCGGAATCTCTCCCACGCCAAGCGCAGCCATCCGTTTTTTGATTTTGGCATACAGGTCGATAAAGCTTAGCTTACACTGCTCCGTATAGCCCGAAAGCCGCTCCGCAAGCATCGAAAAAAAATCGACATGAAACGCCTCCGTATAGGTTTCGTTGATGAGAACCGGGCTGTAACGCCAAACGGTCCGCTCCGGGCCCAGCTGCTCCGACAGGCGTTTGAACGTATCGGCAAGCTCGTTTTTTCCCGGAAGGTTGCCTTCAAATTCCCTGCCGTAGGGATTGATCGTAAACTGGACATAGTAAGGATAAGCGGCAATCCGGTCAAGTTTTTCCAGCATGGGCTTTGGATTTTTGGTCCAGAACACAATGCAGTCTACTACGTCCGGCGAAAGCGTTATCCTGCTCACCTGATGAAAGTTCATGGGATTTCGCACAAGCGCATAGCCCTCCGTTAGCCGGTTCAAAAACCAGTCAAAATAAAACCGCGGAATATCCGTGCGCCTGCTTACGCTGAGTATCATTTCCCGCCTCCTTGCCAATTTCTCTTTATTTTAGTAAACACCCCCGCCCGGCCAAAAGCAAATTAATTTTAGCAGTAAGCGCCTCCTGAGATAAACCTGATTTTTCTGTAAGCGTTTTAAACCCCCACCATGGCAGCGCATTTACGCGTCCCCGGCAAAACGGCGCTTGAGGCAGGCCTTTTATTTTGGTATGATTTGTGATAGAAAGGCCCTAAGCCGGGCCGGAACGGAGCCGAATGGAAAAGCAAAACTGCATCTATATCCTTTTGTGCGCAGACGGCACGCTGTATACCGGTTGGACAAACGACATAAGCAAAAGGCTGAACGCCCACAAAAGCGGGAACGGCGCAAAATATACCAAGGCGCGGCGGCCCGTGAAGCTTGTTTATCTGGAATGCGCCGACAGCAAGCAGGCGGCCATGCGGCGCGAATACGAAATCAAGCAGCTGTCCCGCGGCGAAAAGCTTGCGCTCATCGAACGTGCCGCGCCCCCGTAAATTCCGGGCGGTTGATTTTGCCGTGTCAAAAAGGCCACCGGGCGAGCGCATAAGATGCCGCGCCGAGGAGCTTGAGAAGCCATGACCACGTTGCGCCGCTTATGCTTGAATAGGCGGATGCAGCGCGCCGTACTCAGTTTTGATTTTTTGAACTGTACGGCGCGTCTCCGAAGGGAGGCGTTTTATGCGCCCGGCACTGAATCCTTTGTACGATATCACATACTATTTCCACAAACGGCAAAGGCCCGCACGTTTTGTGTGCGGGCCTTTGGTATTCGTTCCGTTTTAGTCAGCGACGGCAGCTTCTTCCAGGTTTGACGGGCAATCGATGTTGCCGCTGGTTTCAATAAACACATTTGCCGTCGTGGCGACGTATATGCTTTGCGATACCCTGCACAGGCTGCCCCTGAGCGCCAGCAACGCCCCGCTGACAAAATCAACGATGCGGCGCGCCGTTTCTTCCTTTGCATCGTCAAGGTTGATTACCACCTGCGTATTTTGTTCCAGGTTGCCTACAATATCATTGACCTGTTCAAAATGCTCCGGCCTGAAAATCATAATATTGGCCTCATAATCATAAAGCCTGACTATATTATCGCCGTCGCTTTTCTGCGTCTTCTTCTTTCTTTTTTTGGCAGGTTGTTTCTGTTCGTCGTAATCTTCCCGCTCCGGTTCATATGCGTAAGCTTCATCCACCGGAACGCGCTCCAGCCCGATTGCTGCAAATAATCTGTTTCCAAAGCTTCCCATTTGGCTTCTCCTTCATTGTGTTTCTTTCTCATGTTTTCCGGCAGCTCCGGCAGACCTCTTCTTTACCGGCTTGCCGCTCTGCCAACATTACATTAACCCGTCCAATGTCCGCGAAACCAAAACTTTCGAAACCCTCCGCATATTTCAGATTAAAATTTTCAGGGAGCATACGCGCCTTTTACCTTGCGGGTTCAGCTGCATGCCTCTTTTACCGCCTTCAAATATACCCTTCCGATGGGAACCTTTTCCCCGTTCGAAAGCTCTATTTCCTTCATCCCTATATTGATCCGTGCGATTTTATCCACCGATACGATATAGGAACGGTGCGCTCTTAAAAAGCCGTGATCATACAGCATGTTTTCTATCTTTCCGAAGGTGGAATAAAACTCAAAGCTGGTGTTGTCATAATATACATTGATATAGTGACCTTGTATCTCAAAATAATGGATATCCTTTACAAAAACCTTGCGTATCTCTCCCGCGCAGGAAAAGATCAGCGTTTCACGCGTTTTATTCCGGCATTTTTCAAACGCCTTCAAAAATATTTTTTCAAACTGCTCCCGGCTGGTTTCCTCTTTGACTACATAGTGGAAGGCGCCCACGTCAAACGCTTGCAGGATGACGTTATGTGAGGTCGCCGACGTTAAAAACACGATCTCGCTTTCGCTTCCGTTATCGCGAAGCCTGTTTGCCGTCTCTATGCCATTAATCCCGGGCATATCGACGTCAAGGTAAATCAGGTCCGGCTCCTCTTTTGTGTCGCTCAATTCAAACAGCATCTGCTTTCCGCTCAGATATGGGGTAATATCCAGGTCAATACGGTGTTTTTCACAGATCGTACTGAGTATGTCCGTATATAAAGTTATATTTTCCTTGCAGTCGTCACAAAATGCTACGTTCACAAGTATCTCCTTCGGTGTTTATTGTGTGCTTTTTTTACTTCCGTCAATCAGCTTCTGGATCGTCGTTTCCTCAAACTGCCTTTCCAGTTTTTCCTGTACCTCACGATAAAAGCTGTGGGTTGGGCATTCCTGCGCCGCAAAACACGAACAGAACGGCTCATGCTCCTGGCAACGCATAATCTTAAACGGTCCCTCGGTTACCTTCAAAATATCCAGAATTGTAATGTTCTCCGGTTTTTGCAGGAGGCTGTAGCCTCCCGATACCCCCATATGCCCGGTGATCAGGTTTGCGCTCCTTAATTTATTCGCCGTCGCAAGCAGCGACTTTTTCGCAATCCCTACTTTTTCAGATATCTCTCCCGCCGAAGTTACCCGTTTGGTTTTGGCGAGATACATAATAATCCTGATTGCGTAATCTGTTGTAACTGTCAACTGCATCTTTTTTCCTGCAATTCCTCTTTCATAAGCCTGGTTTGCCCATACACGGCCCTTTACAATATGCAGACCGCGCGAATGAATATAACCACACTCATATATTCATTCCTGAGTTTTCATGATAAGGTAGTTTGTACTTGATTTTAAGGAGTCAAACGGATCACTCACGCCGTATGTGTGACTTCTGTGTGATTTCTGATTTTTGGTTCGCATGCGCCAGATTTTCGGCAACACAAAAAGCCCGGCAACAATTTTTGTTGCCGGGCTTGTATTTATTGCTTCTGTTTTTGCAGGGAAACGCCCGCGTTACCTGCCAATCACACTGGTGATAATGATCAGCACCGCGGCAATGCTCCGCATTCGCCGTCCCCCTTTGGGATTGTAATCGTAACTGTTGTTCCCTGATTCCGCAGGCTGTTTACCACAACCTCTCCCCCACAGATATCCTTTACCCGTTTTGTCACATTCTCAAGGCCCAGATGGCTGCCGCCATCGTCCCTGTCTGGCACCCGGAAGCCTGCCCCGTCATCTGAAACAGTTATGACAAAGGATTCCTGCGTCTCACAGGTTGAAATCGTTACCGTCCCGCCGTCTTCCTTTTTGGTAATGCCGTGGCGCACGGCGTTTTCCACAATGGGCTGCACTGTAAGAGGCGGAATCAGGAAGCTTTGTGCCCGCAGATCATAAACCACTTTCAAAATATCTCCAAACCGTTTTTGTTCCAGGGAAAGATAGCTTTTGACCTGTATCATTTCCCGTTCAAACGGAATACACCCTTTGGCTGTGAGCGCATCGAGGTTGCCCCGCAAATAATTTGAAAATTCCACGACCGCTTCCTTCGCCTGTTCAGGCTCGATATCGCACAACTGCTTAATGGCAGCCAGCGAATTGCACAAAAAATGGGGCTGTATCTGGCTTAGCATAATAGAAACCTTTGCATCCGCAAGTTCCGCCTCCCTTTGCCGGATCCTGCGCGCCTGCTCCTCCTGAATGAACAGGAAAATGATCAAAATCGAAATTGTCGTCGCAAGGTTGAGCAATGCGATTCCATAAACAAATATCTGGATACACATTGCCGCCACCGGCAATATAATATAGGAAGAAAACGCGATAAGCTCGATTCTTTCCATGCTTTTGCGATAACGGATCAAAAGGCCCGCATTGATGCACAGCCCAACAATACCCCAAATCTGCGAAACCCAGAAGTAGCTTTCCCTGTGGTACAGGTTGTTTCCGTCAAAGCTGTAAAACATATGGTTAAACTGGGAAATAACCACAAATAGTACCGCAACCACGCACATTACCTGTACAGCCCTGAGCGGAGCATACGAAACATTTGTCTTTTGCCCGATATAATTGGTGAGATAATTGGTAAAGGCCGTGAGAAGCAGGTAGCCAAATGAAAAAACCAGAAAATTTGCTATCCGTACCATCCAGTAGTTTGCCGGATCAGGACTTCCCTTGCTCAGCCATGCCGCCGCATCGCTTGCCAGAATAACAATATTACAGATTAATATCCGCAGGAAAAGGCGGTTTTGCCTGCTCTTTGATTTTTTGCCGATCATCAGGCATATTGCGATGATCAGCGTTAGAAGGCTTCCCCATATTTCAAGCGATACGTTGATATATCCCACTGTAGTCATGCCTGCGTTACCCTATCTTTCCATGCGATTTTTTTGAATCGGCGTCAATCCCCTGTTCCATACTATACCGCCGATATATTATATCAACCAGGCCAAAAATTAACAAGCATTCCTGTGAACCGCGTATTAAAATTAGCATTGCAGGCGCTTATATCAGGCAAGCGGATTGATGAAATTTAATATCACCGCGTTTTTCACGGAATATCAAAAGGCCCGGACTAGTCCGGGCCTTTTGATTTGGTTTTATCAAATTTTTACCATTGTGCCGGCAGATAATTCTCAACGTTTTCTTTTGTGATTACGCCGGGAGTCATCAGGATTGCGGTTGGAAGCTCTTCTCCGTTAAACCACTTGGCTGCCAGCTGAACGGGCAATGCGCCGTCCTGCATGGGGGGCTGGTTGGTCGCGCAGGCAAGCTTTCCTTCTTTGACATAATTGAGCGCTGTTTCGCTGTTGTCGATCCCGCCGATAATGATATCGTCACGGCCCGCAGCTTCGCAGGCTTCTATCGCTCCGATTGCCTGGCCGGTCGTCTCTGAGGTTGCAATTACGTTCAGGTCGTCGCCGTATTTTGTAATCCAGTCGGATACGACGCGCTTAACTTCCTCAGCCTCCATGCCCGGCGTCTGGATATCAAGCAGCTTCATGTCCGGCGCAATCTTTGCAAGCTCTGTAACGACGCCGTAAGCGCGCGCATAATAAGCCGATCCTCCGGGATTGTGCGTGATGATCGCATAGCCGCCTTTGTAGCCCGCATCCTCGGCGATTTGCTGTGCAAGGAGCCTTGATTGTCCCCAATCGTCCGGCGCGCTGAAGCTGAGCAGGTACTTCATTCCTTCCGGGCTGGGCATAACGTTCGAGCCAATCACCGGAATGCCTGCCTGATAGATTTTACGCAGGTGCTGCGCGGATGTTTGCTGGTCAACAGGCAGATAGATGATCAGGTCCGGGTGTTCGTTGATCGCCTGGTCTACCATCTGCGTCTGCACGTTTACATCCCAGTTGGGGGACATCACTTCCACATCCATGCCATAAATTTCGCCTGCCTGTACGGCCGCTTCGTTATAGGCCGTATGATAAGGATGGTCGCCGTTTTTGATTACAATGATCTTTTTTCCAATACAACCATCCGCAGGGGACTCCGGCATTGTTTCTTTCTCTACGTTTGCAAAGGGATATTCGAAGTCGTACCAGTGGCCTGAATCCGTTTCCGGAAGGGAATCCGGATCTTCGGGACGCGTCGGCGGCTCAGGAATAATCGTATCGATAAACAACGGATTCCCGTCCGGCGTGGTATAACCGGAAACATCGATCGCAAGCGATTTTTCGAGGTTTGATCCTCCGTCTCCGCCAGCAGCGGCGCTTTCCCCCGCAGCGGATGAACCCGTCGCCGTGGAAGCGTCTGCCGAAGATTCTGCCGGCGACTGCTGAGCGCAGCCGGCAAACAGCGCAAGTACCATCAGCATTGCGACAACTACTAACAAAATTCTCTTCTTCATAATTTTCTCCTCATATTTTTTAGTGAACTTCACGTTCAAACTTTACTTTGCTTTGTCCGTCCGGCACGTTCCGGCAGATGTACGGCTTCCCGCATCAAATCCGGATGAGCCCCCTCCATCTTCTGCTTCTTATAGGTGTCCACCGCCTCCATCAGGATTACGACCATGAGCACCAGGCCGCTGATAAATATCTGTATTTCATATCCTGCCTTGAAGCATGTGAGCGCATTGAACAATACGGTGAGTGTAAGAACCCCGAAAAAACTGTTGAGTATGCTTCCCCTGCCCCCGGCAAGGCTTGCCCCGCCAAGCACGGTTGCCGCGATGATCGTCATAAGCGGATTGATTCCGCGTTCGCCGATGTTTGCCATCGCCGAAGCCATACTCAGTGAGAACAGCGCGCCGCCAAGGGCTGCAAACAGTCCGGATAGTGTGAATGCAACCGTAAGGTAGCGGTCTGTATTGAGCCCGGCAAACCATGCCGTCTCCTGATTGCCGCCCACCATATAAAAGCCTTTTCCCTTTGGCGTTTTTGCAATGATAATATGGAATACGATTACAAGCGCAATGGCGATCAATGCCTTCACGGGGAACAGCGGCACCACCGCGTTATCCAAAAAGTCCGCCGCTTCAAAATTTGTAGTGGAAAGTGTCGCCGCATTATTAGAGTAATAAACAAGGCCCTGCACCAGCGTCATCATTCCAAGGGTTGCGATAAAGGAATTGATCTTTGCTTTTGTGACCAGCAGGCCGTTGATCACGCCCACAAGCGCGCCTGCGCCCACTGCCGCAATGATTGAAAGCGTCCAGCTTCCTGTTTGCAGGCTGACGTAAATTGCGATATTGCCCGCAAGGTTGATCACCGAAACAATGGATAAATCAAGGTGCCCGCATATGATCACAACCGTGAAGCCGATTACGACCACTGCGTTTAAAACCATAGTCCCCAGAATATTTGTAATATTGAATTCGTTGAAAAAATTCGGCGCGATCACTGACATGACCACAAATAAGACGAGGAATATGACATAGATCCTGTTCTGGTTTACTTTTGTCCAGATATTTGATTTTGTATTAAGCATATTTTTCCTCCATCTTCTTAGCTGAGAACGAAGTGATCCAAACCACTAGGATAAATACCGCGCCGACCACAACGTCCTGTAAAAATGAATTGACTCCGAGCAGCGTCAGTATATTGTTCAACAGCCCAATCGTAAGCACGCCGCCCAAAACGCCCAGTATACTGCCCTTGCCTCCATCCAGTAAAACGCCGCTTAATACAATCGCAGTAATCGCCTTGAAGTCGTAACCTGTTCCGTAGCTGTATGCGGCTGACTTGGAAAGCGACGCAATGAAGACTCCTGTAAGCGCCGCACAAACGCTGCTGATGATAAACGTTGAGCAGATAACCCGCGTGACGTTGATCCCCGTAAACCTTGCGGCGGATTCCGCACTGCCTACCATTTTAAGTTTTGCTCCATACTTGCTGCGCGATACAATAATATGTAATACGATCAGCAAAGATACCATAATCACGACGCTGACCGGCACGATACCAAAGAGTTTTGTGCGCGAGATCGCTTCAAATCCTGAAACATCGTATTGCGTGTTTGGATAAATGTTGGTGCTGCCAAAAATGACGCGGATGAGCCCTGTTGCCACAAATGTGACTGCAAGCGTCCACACAACTGTGTTCGTCCTGAATTTTCCGATCACAAAACCATTCAGCAGGCCGATTGCCGCGCCAACTGCGAGCGCTGCGATGATGCTGACCACAAGGCCGGCCCCAAGTGTCATGATCGATACAAATCCGGCAACCGCTATTACGGAAGGCCCGGAAAGATCGACAGATTGTCCGGCATATGTAACGAGGGACATTCCCGCGGCAAGTATTCCAAGGAACGCCACCGATTCCAGTATGTTCATAATGTTCATTGCGCTGAAAAATTTGTCTGATACAAACGCGCCGACCACAAGAAGTATCACAACAATAATATATGCGCCATATTTTCCTACGAATTCCGACCGATTGATCCTGTTTTCACTCATCGTTTGCCACCCCGCCATTTGAAGCCATAAGCAGGCTTTCCTCCGTACATTCGTCTTTTCCCATGGTGCCTGTCAGCCGCCCCTGGTTTATAATCAATACCCTGTCCGATAATCCACTCAGCTCCATCATGTCGGATGAAATGACAATCGCCGCGTTTCCTTTTGCTACATACTCCCTGACAGCATTGTGAATCATCTCCTTGGCGCCTACGTCCACGCCCCTTGTCGGTTCGTCAAGAATCAGGAGCTTTGGATGGACTGCCATCCATTTGGCAAGCAGTACCTTTTGCTGGTTCCCGCCGGAAAATGTTTTTACGACCTTCTGCGGCTGGTTTGGTACAATTTTGAGCTTTTCGATGAACGCCCTGATCTCGCTGCCATATCTTTTTTTATTTACCCATTTTCTTTTGGATTGTGCCGTAACCACTGCCGAGGTGATATTATCCGCCATACTGAAACCAAGCTGCAGGCCCTGCTTTTTGCGGTCTTCCGGAAGATAGGCAATCCCCTGGCGAATGCACGACTCGTAGCTTTTGATTTCTGTTTTCCCGCCTTCGATAAAAATTTCTCCTTCATCGAGCGGATCCAGTCCGCAGATTGATTTCACAATTTCACTGCGTCCGGCTCCTGTCAGCCCGCACAGCCCCACTATTTCTTTTGCCCGGACCGAAAATGTAATATCCCTGAAAAATCCGTACCTGCTGAGCCCTTCTACGCGCAGCATTTCGTCTCCGGCATTGTTGCGGCTGGCTGCGTAGAAATCTTCAACGTCGCGGCCTACCATTTTGTGAATAATCTCGCCGGGGTTCGTATCCCGCGCGTGATACGTCCCCTCGTATTTGCCGTCCCGCATGACTGTGATGCGGTCGGAAACGGTGAATACTTCGTTGAGGAAATGAGAGATATAGATGATTGCAAGGCCATTTCGCTTTAATTCGTCGATGATCACAAAAAGCCGTTTTACTTCCTCACGCGATAGGGCCGAGGTTGGTTCGTCCATAATCAGTATCTCCGGTTCGTTGGAGAGCGCCTTTGCGATCTCTACCAGCTGCGCTTCGTGCTGGCTCAAGGAGGATACCGGGCTCGCCGGATCCACATAATCCAGCCCGACCTTCTTTAAATAACGCGCCGAGCGGTTCATCATCTCCTTTTGGTCAAGCAAAAAACCTTTTTTGGGAAGCCTGCCCACAAGAATGTTCTCCGCAATCGAGATCGGCTGCGCCAGGCTCAATTCCTGATGAATAATCTCAACGCCGTTATCCTTTGCCTTTTGCGGCGACGTCAGCCTGACTTCTTTTCCGCTGATAAAGATTTGTCCTTCATATTCTCCGTTTTCCCCTGCAATGATCTTCATCAGGGTGGATTTGCCCGCCCCGTTTTCGCCGCAGAGTGCGTGCACCTCGCCTTTCCTGACGTCAAAATTAACGTGGTTTACTGCAATCGTGCCCGGGAATGTTTTGACAATATCTTTCATGACCAATGCGTATTCCATAAAGATTCCCCTTATCCTAAATAATCCATGAATAAAAAAAGATGTGATTTTTTTGATTAGTACAAGCATAATACGTTTTGATCAATTCAAAAAGTCACAAGCATTTCATTTTTACTTTGCAATAATTTCATTCCTGGAAGTTTTGCAGAAATTGATTTAGTTTTCTTCGTTGATATGTTCAAATACCTTTGTTAATTGTTCCATGGCGATTTTTTCGTCCGGACCGTCGCAAATAAGCTCTACCGTGTGGCCTGCGCCTACGCAGAGGGAGAGGAGTTTAACCGAGCTTTTTGCGCTGACCGCGTCGCACCCGTGCTTCAGGCTGATCTCCGAACAATATTTCTGGGCTTCGGCAGCAATCACCGATACGGGCCTTGCGTGCAGGCCGACGTTATTTTTGATTTTCATCGTTTTGCAAATCATGTTTTGTCCTACCATTATCTATCGAATTTTATTGGAACCCTGCCCTGACGCTATCAGGAGACGGCGGTTTCATAACTGGCCTGCCCAAAATTCTTATGCACCTGCAAATAGACGCGCAAACCACGCGGCAAGGCCGCCCCACACGCCATACTCTGTTTCTCCAAAAGCCACTCCATAACCATCAAGCGCCTGGACTGACGACGTCATCCACATAATACTCAGGGAGATCACAAGCCCTACTGCAACGGACGATATCACAACGCCCCGCTTGCCGCCATAAGCATTTGCAAAAACGGCGGAAGAGCCGCCCGTAAAAAAGCAGCTTGCCACGCCTGGCAGCACAACGCACCGGGCCCCGGCGAGCAATGCTATGAGCATTACCGCAATCCCTGCGGCAAAGCTCAAAAGAAAGCCCCACATCCACGCGGCAGGGCAATAAGAAATCACAGCCGATGCGTCCAGCCCTTTCACTGCTTTTGGCGCAAACCTTGCCTGCAGCGCATACATAATTTGGATGATTTCAGCAAGCAGCATTCTCATGCCCAAAAACACAACCGATACAGCCGCGCCGAAGCCCACCGCATATAACAGGCAGTCAAGGCCCCAGTTTCCCTGCGTTTTTCCTGCGGCAATGCTAAAAAGCAAATAGTAAAAAAACATAACGACCGTGGAAAGCACCACGACATCCTTCATTTCAAACCGGCTTTTTTGGCCTTTTTCAAACTTCTTTTTCCCTTGAAACAGCTTTCCAAGAAGGCTTCCAAGCAAAACCCCCGTATTGCCTGAATTGGCAAAGCCAATGTCGCCGCTGCCTGTAACCCTGTGCAGGAGTGGCTGCGTCGCTTTGACCGTCAGGCAGGCGTAAACGCCCACCAGCGCCCCGCCCGTTACAATGACCGCCCAAGGCGGAAGCGGCGTTAACGTTCCGAGGATGACCGTAATAAGCAGCGAGCTATAGAGCAGGTGATGCCCTGTCAGATAGATTCCGTTCGCTTTTGTATACCGCGCCAGCAAGAGGTTCACCACGATCGCGATAAACATGACGCAAAATCCTTCGAATCCGTAATCCGCTATCAATGCGGCTCCCATGAATTCACTGTTCAAAAGCACCGATTGCGTGCCAAAGCCATTCCATATGATATCCGTAAGCGGCGAGACCGACCACATGACAATTTGTGCGCCGAATACCAGCAGCATAAACCCGATCATTGTTTTTATGGCGCCGGACAGTACGCCCGAAAACGGTTTTTTCAGCAATAACAAACCCACCACCACCACAGCGGCGGGCAGTATCGGTGGTTTTAAGATTTCAATGAACCAATCCATCATAACGTTTCATGTTCCAAATACTGCGTAAGCTTTGCCTCAATTTCCGCTTCATCGATTACGTTTTCTATTTCAACGAACTTTGCGCCAGGAGAAAGCGTCCCCTTCGTTTCAAGCCCCTGCGGGAATACATAGATATCGGCATATTCCAGCGGGGCGCTGCCAAGATCGCAGGGTGTTACCTGCGCGCTCACGCCATGCTTTGCCAATACTTTTTCTACTGTGAACTTGAGCAGGAAGCAAGTTCCAAGGCCACAGCCGCACAATGTGATGATTTTCATTCCGTTCCCTTTTCGTCGCATCATAGTTCCGGCGCCCTGTGTGATTGCCGTAATGCGTTTATGTCCAGTTTAGCGCATCTACGCCGATATTTAAAATTAATTTTCATTCCTGCCAAAACTCATGGAGAAGCTCCATAACCTCTTCCTTTGTATGTGCGTTTTCGATTCCCCTGACGAGGGCTTTATCGCTGATCACATTAATCAGCTCCGCAAGGGCGTTCATATGTTCTTTTCCGTCCCGGGAGCCCATGGAAAAAATCAGCTTAACGGGATCGTTTGCGGCATTTCCAAACTCGACTTCCTTTTGCAGCACCGCCAGCCCGATGCAGCTCTGGTTCACTCCGTTTTCCGGCAAGGCATGCGGCATTGCGATGCCTGGCGCAATAACAACGTAGGGCCCCATCTCAATAATATTATCCACCATGGCGTCGACATAGCTCTGCTCGATCAATCCAAGCTCTAAAAGGGGCTGCGCGCTTACCCTGACCGCCTCTTCCCAATCCGCGGCCAAAGCCCCCACCTGAATTGTCTGCGGCGTGAGCATATCCCTGAGCTTGCGTTCCCTCTGCGGTTTTTCGAGGTTGAGAATGTTTTTCAGCTTGCTCTCAAGGGCGATGATATCCCGGATGTCGCAAGTCTCACCAATCGCATCGATCAGCCTTTCAAATACATTTTGCTGCCCGCGGGAACTTTTTTGTGGGTGCGCTTTGATAAACGAGCGTATCTTTTCAATATCATTACCGCTGAGCATGGAATGCACCTCGATTACCGTGATATTCCTGCTGTTAACGGGGACTGTGGAAAGAATAAAATCAGGCTGTTCCTTTTCCACAAGCTCATCCACCCTGTGCAGGGAAGCCGTATCGATAATTTCAACCTCAGGAAAATGCCTTTGCATGATTGCCGATATCATTTTTGCTGTTCCAATCCCGTTCAAACAAACCACAAGCACCCTGTATTTATCATTAAACTTACTTAATTTTCGTTCGCTTGCCGCCAAAAAATGCAGCATGACAAGTACCGCCTCTGATTCCTTATCAACCACCGCGTCAAACGCGTTGATTTCATCGAGCAGCCTTCTGACTTCACCGAACAGCTCTTTGTTTTTTTTCACATATTCGTCGAATGTCCCTGTAACGGCCCTTGCCTTCACCGTTGTTTTAAGGGCTCTTTCAAAATGCTGGCGCAGGCTTTGCCTGAGCGTTTGATCCATATAATATTTTTCATCCGTAAGATCGCTGATGCGTATGATGAACTGTTCGGCAATCAGGTCTGCCTTGATCTCAATCCCTTCGCTTCCATCCGGCTGCAGGATGCGCTTCACCTCGCTTTCGATAAACGCCCTTTCATTCGCGCTTATTTCCATCTTAAGGCTTGCCTGCACCCCGTCAAAAAACTCATTGAGGAAAGCGTCTTCCCCGCTGTATTCCGCCCCGCCTGCCGTAAACCCCTGCGCCGCGCGCGAAAGGGACAGCGCGGTCAGGATTACCACAAGGTAATAATAATCGTCCGTCAGCAGCTTTTTATTTTTGTTTTCTGTTTCACGCAGGACTTTCCCGCACGTATCGACGAATTTTCCATCCATCATCTTACGCCATTTTCGTTCAATAACGATGCTGATATTGGAAAATATATCCTGCGTAATCTCCCAAAGTTCGAGCGGCGTAAACACGCTTAAGGCATAGTCTATTACAACCCTGCGCCGCTTTGGTTCGTCCACGTGCAGCATAATACCATACTTTGTTGATTGCAGGCTGTCTTCGCCTATGTCGTCCTTTAAGGAACGCACATCCTCAATCGCCGTTTTCCTGCTCACAAAAAATTTGTCGGCGATTTCATCATATTTGATAAACCCTTCTGCGTCAAAAAGCATCATGACAATAAAAACCACCCGTTCCTGCTTTGTCATTACGTAATTCTGCAGGTTTGATTCAAGCATGGTTTGTTTTATTTTCCTGATGTTTTCCGGTGATTCGTCAAGGCGTATTCCAAGGCCTTTTTCGCGCAGCAGCTCGTGAAAGGAGTTTTTTTTCAGAAAATAATCGATCTTATCGATATCATAACGGATCGTGCGTTCCGACACGTTGTATTTTTTCGCCAGCTCTTCCACGCGGACAAATTCTTCCCCGTTTGCCTGCTGGCAAAGATATGATATGATTTGGGCGCACTTTTGACTTAACATTCCTTACTCCGCCTTCAATAACTGTGCAAGAGATTCAAAATCCGGTTTTACGTCTTCATAAAGCTTTAGATACTGTTCAAAATATTTTTGGTAGAGCGCGTGGTTCTGCCCGTCTGGTTTGTTAAACTCGCTTACCTCAATAAAATCCTTCGCGACCTCGTAATCCCTGAATATCCCAACGCCTACGCCCGCATTGATTGCATCGCCCATCGGCGCGCCCTTTGCGTTGGGCGTATAGGAAAACTCGATTCCCATCACATCCGCGGCAATCTGCCGCCATAGCGGGCTCTTTGAGCCGCCCTCGCTCACTACAATCGGCAGCTTCATTTCAAGCCCGTTTTCCTTCATGATTTTCACGCAGTGGTAAACCGCATAAATTGCGCTTTCCATCATTGAACGCACCCAATGCCCGCGCGTATGCGATAAGGATAATCCGAATACCACCCCGCGCGCAAGCGGATTCCATAGCGGCGTCCTTTCGCCGGACAGATACGGTAAAATGAGCAGGCCGTTTGCGCCCGGCTGTATTTTCTGCGCCTCTGCCGTCAGGATATCATAAATATCTTCTCCGTTCTCTTTGGCGATCCGCGCGTCGGTTTCCACGAGCGCATCCCTGAAATACCTCATCAGCCCGCCGCAGCAGGCCGTTCCCGCAAGCGTCGTATAGTTTTGGCCGGAATACGCGGTATGCACAACGTTCGTCATCGTTTTTGTGAAAACCTGATTTTGGTGCACAACGCCAAGCGCGCCCGCGGTGCCCATGACAAAGCTCGCGTCGCCCGGCATCGTTGCGCCGTTTCCAAGCCATCCCGCATTGCAGTCCATCGTTCCCGCCACAACAGGCGTGCCTGCCGCAAGGCCGCATTCCTGCGCCGCCTTTTGCGTCACTTCCCCCACCACCTCGTCGCACGGGGCGAGCCGCGTGAATTTATCCGGATCAAGCCCGACCTTTTCCGCGATATCCATCCGCCATTTCCGGTTCCTGATGTCAAACACCAAGCCGGTGAGCGACGCATTCGAGTAATCCGTTACAAATTCCCCTGTGAGCAGCATCGTAATATAATTGGCGGGGTTGAGCATCTTAAAGGTTTTCTGGTAGATTTCCGGACGGTTGTTTTTTTCCCATAGCAACTTCAGAGCTCCAATATGCGGATCCAGCGTATTTGCGGTAAGCTCGAATATTTCATCAGCGCTATAAAACTGCTGCACATACCGGCACTCGTCCACCGCGCGCCGGTCCTGCCATGTCTGGCTTCTGTCCAGCGCATTCCCCTGGCGGTCTACAAAAACGCTGCATGGCGAACACGAGCTTACGCTGATTCCCCTGACTTCCCTGTTATCCACGCCGGAATTTTGGAGCGCGCCGCGCACCACGTGTTTGAACACCCTCCAATAATCCTGCGGATCGTGCTCCGACCATCCGGGCTGCGAAGCAAGCAGTGGGTATTCAATATATCCGCTCCCCAGCAGTGTCCCCTGATCGTCAATCACGATGGCCTTCGCACCGCTCGTTCCAATATCGCATCCAATCAAATAATTAGCCATAATAACCTGCCTGAAATAATATTAACATCGATCCTTATTATAAATTCAGACAGGGGCAAGAAAAAGTAACAATGGTGTCAACGCCCGCGGAAATCAGATTCCTCATTTTTATCATGTAAATCGGCAAGCCCGGCGATCAGGGAAGGCGGTACGCTGACATAGTCCACGCCAATCTCATCGAAAAAAAGCAAGTTGTTTTTATTTGCAGCTGCGTCGCCGCAAATTCCTACGCTTACCCCTTTTTTGTGGCTTTCCCGCACAACCTTGCTGATACTTTTTTTGATTTCCGGATACAACGTTGATAAGTCCTCTTCCCGCGGCATGCCCAGCGTGTATCGCGTCAAATCGTTTGTTCCAATGCTCAAAAAACCGGCAAGCCCCGCGATTTCCTCAATGTCTTCCACCGCTTGCGGCGTTTCAACCATACAGCCTGTTTTCAGGCGTTCCGCCGGTATTTTCCTGTCCTGCGCGGCTTCTGCAACCATTCTTTTTACGTATACAAAATCCTCAGCGCAGCGTATCATCGGCGCCATAATTCCATGAGGCGCAAGATAACCCGCGCCAAGAAGCGCCCTGATTTGCGCCTGATAAAAGTTCCTGTTTTCACAAACCGCATCAATGCCGCGCAATCGCTTTCCCTCTTTTTCCGCCATGAGCCAGGGAAGTCTTTTATCCTCGTCCATATCGGCCAGACGGGCATAGACCGGCAGGCCCGCCTGTAAAATTGTCCGGTACAATTCTTCCTGCTCTTTTTCCCCCGGCTCCCTGTGGTATTGCATCAACAGCGCTTCCGTCCGCAAAAGGCCGATTCCCCACGCGCCGTTTTTCTTTGCGCTGAGCGCGCCGCGCCGTCCGGTTACGTTCGCTGCAAAAAACGGCTTTGGCTTTGCCTGGCTCTCTTCGCATTTTTTGGAACCGGACGCCTGTATATCTGGGGGCCGTATCACAATATGCTCCTTTTCCGGATCGAATAAAACCATGTCTCCGTCTGCCACTTCATCGTACAAACCTTCCGCCGCAATAGCATAGGGCATTCCTTCGGTTTTTGCGAAAATTGCCGCATGCCCTGTTTTGCTCCCCCGTTCCACTGCTACGCCAAGCGCGCCAGCCATGGAAAGGCGCATGATTTGTATCGCCGATATCTCCAGCGCCACAACGATGCGATCCCTGTAACCTGCGTAGTCCGTTTCGCATCCGCGGGACATGTGCTCCAAAAATCCAGTACAAATACTTTCCAGCTCTACCGCGCCCGAGCGCATTTGTCCGTCTTCCGCCCTCCGCATAATTCCCACATATTGCTCCGCAACAGTTTTCACGGCAGCCTCAGCCGTTTCACCCGTCAGGATTCGCCCCGCAATATCATTATGGAGCTCAGTATCCTCTGCCAAAACAAGGAGGGCTGACAATACCTGTTTTTGCGTTTTACCGTGCGCATAATGTTTCAAATCACGAAGAGAGCGGCAAAACGCGGACGCCGCGCTTTCAAATCTCTGGAGCTGCGCCCGTTTGCCCGCCTGCTGCATTTGCGGCTGCTCTTTTTGCAGGCCAAGCCTTACGGCCTTTCCACAGACTTCTGCCGGGACGATAAATTCGCATTCGATGCTCGCATCCTGTTTTTTATAACGCTGCATAATTGCCGATCCTCAAAACCAATTTGCCATTTCTTTCTATCATATCATCATCCCGGGCGAAAAGAAAACAGAAAGCCACGCTTAAACCATCGATTGTTGCGTGCAATTCTTGTCCTGGGCGGGCGACATAATTGTGACTTTAGACGCTGCGGCGCCTTTACTATAATAAGAATCAAAGGGGCCTTACGGCTTCCGTGGCACCGAAACGCCCGATTGGACGGCATTATCTATCGCGTTCACGGATTTTGTGCCAAAGCACACAGATTTTAATTTGGAGGTTTAAGATATGAGCGACAGAATAACGGCACTGAAAAATGCTTTTTTCTCGGCTACGCGCAGCGCAGATATCGAACGCGCCGTACTCGTCACGGAAAGCTATCAAAATAACGAAAATAAATCGGATCCCATGAAGCGGGCGCTTGCGCTTCGGCACATTATGGAGCATATGACGATTTCCATTCACGATCACGAGCTGATCGTAGGCTGTCACGCCCGGAAAGTCCGCAGCACGCCTATGTTCCCCGATTATGCCGCCGGCTGGCTTTCTACTCAGATGGACGACTTTATGACGCGCCAGGGAGACCGGTTCGCAATCACCGAGGAACAAAAAAAGGAGATGCACAAATGCCTCAGATACTGGAAGGGGCGCGCGCTCGACGAACGCGTTATGGCCTGTGTGCCTGATGATTTGCAGAAGATCATTGATTTTGGCGTGATTTACAATGCCAGCTACGCGTCCAAATCGCCGGGACATCTGGTTCCAAACTACGAGTATTTGCTTGCGACCGGCTTTGATAACATAATTTGCATCTGCAAGGAAAAATTGTCCGCACTGGACTCCCTTATGGACGACTATGTGGATAAACGCGAATTTTACTTATCCTGCATCGAGGCGATGAAGGCGGTCATCAAATACATGAACCGGTTTTCCGCACTTGCAAAGAACATGGCAAAGAAGGAAAGCAATCCCGCACGAAAAAAAGAGCTCCTGCAGATTGCAGAAAACTGTGCGAATATCCCGGCCCGGCCAGCTTCTTCCTACTGGGAGGCGCTTCAGTTTATCTACCTGACACAGCTTGCCATCCAGCTCGAAGGAAACGGCCTTGCGATCAGCATCGGCAGGCTGGATAAGTATCTCTATCCATATTATAAGGCCGACCTTGACGCAGGAAAAATTGACCATGATTCCGCGCTTGAACTGATGGAATGCTTTTACCTGAAGCTGAGCGAGATCGATAAAATTTCCTCGAACGAATCCACCCTTGTGAACACCGGTCCGGCACACGGGCAGACGATCACGATTGGCGGCACGCTCGCCGACGGCAGCGACGTTACAAACGATGTATCGATCCTCGTACTGGAGGCAGACAGGGGAATCGGCCTTGCACAGCCCGATATTGCCGTCAGGATTCATGAGCACACGTCCCAAAGGCTGATCGACGCGGTAACCGAAAACGTAAAGGCCGGACTTAACAAAGTAAAAATATATAATGACAAACTGATTGGGCAGGCAGTAAAGCAAATCGGCGCCAGCGATGCGGATGCGTATAATTTCAGCTTCCTTGGCTGCAGCGAGCCCGTGATCGACGGCAAGACGAACAGTTGGGGCAACTGCGGGCATATCAACCTCGCAAAGTGCTTCGAGCTGGCGCTTAACGACGGGAAGTGCATGCTCACCGGGCAGCAAATGGGGCCGCAGACAGGTGATCCGTGCTCCTTTACCTCCATTGAGGACGTTAAGGACGCCTACCGCAAGCAGGTGAATTATTTTACAGACATCCTTATCAGGTATGACCGCGTGATCGATATGTGCCACAAAAAATTCCTCTCCCTGCCCTTCTGCTCGGTTGTGATCGACGATTGCATTGAAAAAGGCGTTGATTTTGAACGCGGCGGCGCAACATATAACTATACCTCCCCGCTTGGAGTCGGGCCGATTACAGTGGGCGATTCGCTGGTGGCAATCGAAAAATTTGTTTTTGATGAAAAATCACTCAGTATGGCGGAACTGGTCGCCGCACTGAAAAACGATTTTGCAGATAACGAGCCCCTGAGGCTTATGCTCAAAAACAAAGCGCCCAAATACGGCAACGACATCGACAAAGCCGACGACATGAGCGATTTTGCAGTTGCGGTATTCTGCGATGCGCTTGAGGGGCCCAGGAACGCGCGTGGCGGTATTTTTACGGCAGGCATCTATTATATGACTGCCAATGTCCCCAACGGAGAACACACTGCCGCTACGCCAAACGGCAGGCATGCGGGGGAGCCGCTTAACGATGGCGGCGTATCGCCCACACATGGTGACGATAAATGCGGCGCAACTGCAATTTTGAGGTCTGCCGGTAAGCTGTGCAACGTACGCGCAGGGCATGGCTCCGTATTGAACCAGCTCCTGCATCCGTCTATATTCAAAGGTGAGGACAGCAAACGGGTGTTTGGCGAATATATGCGAAGCATCGTAGATTGCGGAGTGTGGGAAACACAGTTTAACGTGGTAACGCAAGACGATCTCAAACACGCGCAGGAATGTCCGGACGAATACCGTTCGCTCGTTGTGCGCGTCGCTGGCTACAGTGCGTTTTTCACGGTGCTTGGCAAGGATGTGCAGGACGACATTATAGACCGCACAAGCCTTTTACAGTATTGACATGAAGGGTTGTATTTTTGACGTCCAGCGGTTTTCCATACATGACGGGCCCGGCATACGTACGACAATATTCCTGAAGGGCTGCCCTTTGCGCTGCAGGTGGTGCTGCAATCCTGAATCCATCCATCCTCAGCCGGAGATCCTCTTTAACCCTGACCTGTGCATCGGTTGTGGAATGTGCATCAGGGCATGCCCCACGGGAGCGACAAAAACAATCGATATTGACCGTTCGCTGTGCACGGACTGTGGAAAATGCGTACAGACCTGCTATGCCGAAGCTAAATACCTTAAGGGAGAATATGTTACTCCAAAGGAGGTTTTGGACATCGCAATACGGGACGCGTCGTTTTACGCCCGTACGGGCGGCGGCGTAACGTTCAGCGGCGGCGAACCCCTTTTGCAGGTGGATTTTCTTGAGGAGACGCTTTCTTTGTGCAAAAAAAACGGTATTGGAACCGCCATTGAGACGTGCGGTTATGTTCCGTGGGAGCATTTTGTACGAATCGCACCCTTTGTTGATGTGTTTTTATTCGACATAAAAAGCACGGATAGCGATAACCACCTTGCGTACACAGGCGTACGGTGCGAACGCATCATGGAAAACTGCGAACGCCTTTCCAAAGTGGCAAAACGCCTCGTCATCCGTGTTCCCGTGATACCATCGTTCAATTTTGATGTGGGTTCGCTGACTAAAATTGTGCGGTTTGCCGAAAAAATCGGAGTGGCGGAGATCAACTTTCTTCCCTATCACCGGTTTGCCGCGAAAAAGTATACATTTCTTGGACGCGAATACTGGAATCCGGGGATAGAACGGCTTGACGACAGCGCGGTAAAAGCGTGTATCGAAAAAATCAAAACGCCTGTGAAGCTGAGGATCAACGGGTAATTCCCATGATAAAACAGAGAGAACCGTTCTGCAAAGGCGGTTCTTTTTGTTTTTATGTTTTGGGGAGAAACGGCCGTACAGATTGCGTGCGTTTGACCTCCTGCCGGTTTCATGCTAAACTGATACGTAATTTGAATTCAAAGGACATCATTATGCTCGATCCAATCTTTTGCTGATATCGAACCATCAATAAAACAATCCAAAATAAAACGGTGCGAACAGCCTTATGCTTCGCAGTTGTTTTAGTGCACCCAATTTATGAAATACAGAAATGAGGTAATGATATGTTTGATATCAGGAAGATGCAGGAAACAGCCCTGTTTGAAAGGATAAAAGCTGCCGCGGGGGAAGAGCTTGCGGCGGCAATCGTATACGAAGGCGGCGCAGGCAGTATGGACGACGCAGCATGGGTTTGTGAAACCATGAAACGAATGGAGGCCGCTTTTGACACACAGACCTTGAAGCGCCTGCGAATGGGCTGCCAGTGCGGTTACGGCATGGACGAAAAAAAGGCTTTGGTACGGGAGCTTACCCGCTCGGCAAACAATATGGAGGAATTTGCGGGCAGCGAAAAAGCGCACAACGCCGGTCTTTTCACAGAGGACGGAGCCTTGTACCTGAGCTTTCCGTTTTGCCCCTGCCCCATGCTCGCAAACGTAAAACGGCTCGACACGAAAACATGGTGCTACTGCACGATGGGTTACAGCAAAGAGCTTTTTGAAGACGTATGGGGCTGCGAGGTGGAGGTCGACCTGCTGAAAAGCATCAAAGCGGGCGACGATATGTGCCTGATGAGGATAACCCCCTTATCGCCGGTCTGGTAATACGAAACCCAAACCCGTTTCTACTTCAGGAAAAAGGCCAATGGCAGAAAAATTCTTCCATTGGCCTTTCTTTTTTACATGGTTTTTTGCTTTATCCCGGGCAATCAATACGCAAAAAACCGTACAGCAAATAAGGGTACGGTTTTTTACGAATTATGTTTTTCTTTCAAAGGAACCTTATGCTTTTTCAGGCTTTTCTTCCAGCTTAACGGTTTCTGCCGTGCAGGTTATGACGCTGCTTTCGCCGCTCATTTCACGTTCTGCAATGATATCCTCGATGTCCTCTTTTGTTTCCATGAGTTCTTCAAGCGACAGGTCTGAAAGATTCATTTTTCCGGAATCTGGAACCGGCAGTCCATGCCCGCGCAAAAACGAATCCACCTTCTGCTCGTTTTTTTTGTAGAAATAAAATCCTACCGCGCTGATTCCAAATCCGATCAAGAGTCCTTTTGCAAGTCCGCTCATCATAAGTTTTTTATCCTCCTTTATCGATCCGGCTTTTGGCCGGTTTCACACTATATTCCGGGCACGCTCCGTCCCTTTGGCGGAACCCCCTTCCGGTTTTTACTCCTGCACGATAAAACGCCCGCCGGAAGCAAGCGGCATCTGCGGATAGGTTTGCAGGTAACGGTTAAAAAACTCTCCCAGGAAAGCTGTTTTCTTAGGATTTTTTGTGTCCCGCACCACGCGCACGTAATATTCGTTTTCGCAGCCCTCTTCGATTTTGAGCATAACGCCCCGGTCACTTGGACGAAACAGGTGCCGCCCAAATGTAATCAGCCACACCAGCGGCGTGGCATAGATCGTCTGCCCTTTATTTACCGCATTGGCCAGATACATGATGGACATGACCTCCGGATCAAAGGCGCCCTGCTCGCACAGCTCATGATATCCATGCTCGATCACCGCACCCGCCGTCGTCCCGACCGCGCACCATTTTGTGATATTGGCAAGTATTGTTGCGGGCATAAAAACCTGCACCGCAATGTTTGCAAGAATGGTTGCAAGGGCAATCCTTCCGCTTGGCGTAATGTTAGGCGTTTTCTTTGCCTGGCAATTCTTTAAATGAATGTATTTCATTCCGTTTTGGTTTGCGTAAGCGACCGCAAGACGCGCCAGTATCTCGTCCTGCGAAATCCCCTCGTACCACACAAGCGCCGTCCTGATCACAGGATTATAGCGAAATCCGTTCACTTCCTTCTGTCCGCACAGGAAAAAGCCCGCGGCGCCGGGATCGGAAAGCCCTTCGGGCAGGCGCACCCTGATCCTTCCGCGCACCGTATGCAATACTTCCAAATCCGAATGCAGCATTATAAATCCTTCTCCCGTTCCTTATCGTAAAACAGCAGGCGGCAGGAATTGCCAACCACTGCAATCGTACTCATATTGTGCAGCATCGCGCTCCAGAAAACGGATATGTTGCTCGCCGCTCCCAAAATAAGCCCCAGCGTATTGATGCCGATTACCATTCCGAAATTCTGCTTGACGATCTCCATTGTTTTGCTCGAAATATCCCTGACCTGCGGAATCAGCATGGGATCGTTTCGCCCGATTACAATATCGGACGTTTCCATGGCGACGTCCGTGGATTTGCTTCCAAGCGAAATCCCTACGTCCGCATAGGACAGCGCAGGCGCGTCATTGATGCCGTCGCCCACCATAACCACCCTGTTTCCGTCGGCCTGCAGCTTTAATACGGCTTCCGCCTTTTGCTCCGGCAAAAGCTCCGCCTGATAGGAATCCGCGCCGATCTGGGAGGCAACCGCACCCGCCTGCTCTTTGCTGTCTCCTGTCAGAAGGGAGATTTCGTCGATTCCCTTATTCCGGAGGTTGTTGACTGCCCTGCGGATATTGGTGCGCGGCTTATCCATCGCGCACAGCACGCCAAGCAGGGTATGGTCCGCCGCAATATAGGTTGCAATGCCAACTTCAGCCGGCATCTGCGCGGATCGCGGCACCCTGATTTTGTTCTCCCGCATATAGGCAAGGCTGCCCGCACGGATACATTTTCCGTCCACCATGGTGCTGCTGCCCTTGGAGATTACGGTCACAGTATCGCTGTGGACCGGTATTTCAACGCCCATCCTGGTACCGTAATCCAAAATTGCGCCGGCAAGCGGATGGCTGGAGGTTTCCTCCGCAGCGCAGGCAAGCGCCACCACCTCGCGCTCCGTATATTCCTTTGTAAGTATTTTGGCGGCCACCACCTCCGGTTTTCCTTCCGTGATGGTTCCCGTTTTGTCAAAAATGATGGTGTTCGCATCACTCATACGCTCCAGAAAAGCGCCGCCCTTGATTAATATACCGCGCCTCACGGCAGCGTTGATTGCCGCGGAAAAAGCCGCCGCTGTGGAAAGTTTAATTCCGCAGGAATAATCGATCACCAGCATTTTCAGGGCCTGATCCGGCCTGCGCGTAACCGCATAAACCGCAATGGCGGCGAGGAAATTAAGCGGGACAAGATAATTGGAAAACTGATCTGCATAGTGCTGGATGGGCGCTTTTTGCGAAGCAACGTTTTCCACCATATTGATGATGCGCGAAACAACCGTGTCGTCGCCAACCTTTAGGGCGCGCACTGTTACAACGCCGCTTTTTATGATAGAGCCCGCAAAAATTTTATCGCCTTCCTTGCACACAACCGGCAAAAACTCCCCTGTTGTGGAGCTTTGGTCCACAAGCGCCTGGCCGGTAAGCACCTCTCCGTCCACCGTCACCTTTTCGCCCGTGTGAATGACCACCGTATCCCCAATTATGATATCCTCAATCGGGCAATGCTCAAGCTCCCCGCTTTCCAGCATCTTCCACGCATACGCATCTTCCACGCTGAGCAGCTTTTTGATAGACTTGCGCGTACGCTCTATCGTATAAGTAGTCATAAATTCAGCAACATCCGACAGCATAATAATGGTGAGGGCGGAAAAGCTTTGCCCGAGCAGTATGCTGGCCACAATAGAAGTCACGGTCAAAAAATCCGCGTTTAGCTTTTTATCGCGCACAAGCCCCTTCCACGCCGACTGAAAAAGCGGTACGGTAAGGCCAAGGCTCACAATCGCGGGAAAGGTTGTAAACTTTCCAAGATAGGGAACCTTCAGAAGTTCCGTTTTGGCATAATTTCTCAAAAGGGTATTTCCAAGGGCAACCGTAGTACCTGAAACCGCCAGCCTTTTCAGAATAGATTTGGAATCCGCGCCCGGCTGTTCTGTCTCTGTTGCAGACTGGCGGGCGTTTTCCTCTTTTATGGCCTTATATGCCTGCATCGCATACGGTTCCAGTACGGAATCTATGGTTTCCTGCAACCGGTCCGCCACACGCTTGTTATGCCTGTAATAAACCAAGAGGTTCTCCGTTACTGCATTAAAGGTAACGGAATCAATATGCGCCATTGCGCACAGCTTTTTGCCGATTTCCTTATAATAATCTTTCAGGTAACGAATGCCTTCATAGTGCAGGCGTATGCGTCCCGTGGTTTGCCGCAGCGTCACCCCATGAAACGTAATTTTGCTGTTTATCATAGTTCCTCCGTTTTTTCCATATCCGGCACGCGCCTTGTAAGCCGCTCAATTAAAAAAGCCTCTATGCGCGCGGGTTCCCTGATACCGGAACGGGCAATGACCGGCGCATATTTTACGCCTGTTTCTATCATGATATTGATCCATTCAAGTATTTTTTTCGTATTGACCTTAAGCGGATCATAAATAATCAGCAGGCTGCCGACCTTCGGATTCAGCCGGGCGCTTTTTACGCCCGGCAATATTCCAAATGCCTTTGAAATATACGGTAACGAGGCGTTTACGCCCGTCTCCGGAATCAGTCGGAAATTCTTAATTTTAATGCGCAGCCGCCCGGGGATATCTGAATTTATAACCACGCGAAAAAAAGACTTGATCGCTCCTGCCTTCCATCCGCTCATTCGCCGGCGCCCCTTTGTCCAAGCAGTTGATTGGTTCCCCAGCGAAGCAGCGTATACCCGTTGGGGAACTTCGCCGGATTTTTCAAAACAAAAAACATCCCAACGCCCATCATAAGAATTGAGATTAAAAAGTTCAGGTCCATCAGTCCGCCGGTTTTATCCGCAACGGCATGGTTCATGGATTGCGCAAATGTGCGGCATTCCCGTCCAAGCAGGGAACCTCCGCTTTCGTTTGCAGCTTCTTCCAGGCCCAGCAGTTTCATAACAGCCGCCTGCAAAAGCTGCGGCTGCACTGCGCAACTGTCGTAGCAGACCAAAAGCGAGCCTGTGACCGTATTGATCGAGACCTGCGAAACCGGCTTTAGCCTGCTGATTTGCTGCTCGGCCTGTGCGGCCATCTGCCCGTTGCCTTTCAAAAACGGAATGGAAAAACGGATCCTGCCGTCAACAGCGCTTTTCACTTCCAGCACGCCGCGGAACGAAGGCAGATTCAGCTGGTTTGGCTTACGCTTGTTTTTACCGCCGTTTAAAATCATGTTTCCAAGAATGGGCAGCAACGCCGCCGCTAAAAATCCACCGCTCATAATGTCCCCCTGACCGGCAATGAAGTAAGCCGGTGCTAATTCCCGCATAAAATATATGGGTTAGCTATTGCTTACCCATTTTTCAGTTTACCTGTTCCTGAAAAAGATGTCAAGATGGATTCTCATCGATATTTCATTTTACCGAATGCAAAAAATGGAGGAAAACAGGTTTCCTCCATTGTATTTGACAGGCAACCGTTCTATCAGGAACGTGCGGACAGGCAAAGCCATCCCTTTTTTTGCTGATGCGCAACGATATCCGTAAATCCGGCTGAACGGAGCCTGTTTTCCAGATCATCGCCCGAATAAATCTTCATTCCGTCGATCCGGTCTGTCCACGCCGTATTTTCCGGGTTGCTCTCCTCGCAAACAAGCAGGAATACGCCGCCCGGCTTAAGCACCCTGTGCACCTGCAAAAATGCGACGGAAAGGTCCGGCCAGAAATACACGGTCTCAAACGCCGTTACCACATCAAACAGGCCGTCTTCATAAGGAAGCGCCATCACATTTCCCTGCACAACCTCACAACGTTTTCCCAAAGCCGCGGCATTTTTCTTTCGGCTCATCTTCACGCTTTCCTCTGAATAATCAACCCCGTCCACAAATCCATTCGGACAAAGGGATAGCAGTTTTTCTATATTTGCGCCTCCCCCACAGCCAATATCAAGCACCCTTGCACCGGGCGCAGGACTGAGGTGGGAAAGCCCCCAATCCGCCAGCTGCGCGTGCCCCGCGTTCATTCCGCGGAGGATTGCGCGTCCCCAAAAACCTGTGGGCTTTCTTGTATTCTGTAATATGCTTTTCAATTTGGACCTCCTTTGCCCGTTTCCTTCCACACGTTGGAATACAGGCCCAACTGTTGCCCAACGCCGCTCCGGATATCGGTTTTCTTCTGTTCGCCGGCGCCTTTCCCGCCGTCTCTGCCGACGTGTTTTTTCAGTTTTTCAAAGCTTTCGTCGCTGATCACATGTTCGATCCGGCAGGCGTCCTGCTCGGCGGTTTTGGGATCGACTCCGGCTTCGGTCAACTGGCGGGTAAAAAAACGGTGGCGTTCGTAAACCTTCTGCGCGAGCTCCATTCCGGCTTGCGTCAATTCAAGCTCATTGCCGGTATCCGGCTGTAAATAGCCTTCCTTTCGCAGTACCGCAACCGCCCTGCTGATGCTTGGCCTCGTATAATCCATATAACGAACCAGGTCAATCGGCCTGACCAGACCTTTTTTTTGCTTTAATACCAGGATTGCCTCCAGGTAATCCTCACCTGACGCGTGGGAGTGGTTTTTTGTCTTTTTCTTCATGAGATGCTCCACCCCGCACTTTCCTGTTGCAGCTCCACCATATGCGCGAATGCTCCCTGCTTTTTTGCGAGCTCCTGTGGCGAGCCTGTTTCCGCTACGTTGCCGTCCGCGAGAACGACGACCTTATCCGCGCCCATTACGGTGCGCATACGGTGGGCGATGATAAGCACCGTCTTATTTTGCACCAGTCCTGAAATCGCTTCCTGCACCGCCGTCTCGTTTTCCACATCCAGGCTTGCCGTTGCTTCGTCAAGCAGGATAACCGGAGCGTCCTTCAGGAGCGCCCTTGCAATGGAGATGCGCTGGCGTTCTCCACCGGAAAGGGTGGATCCGTTTTCGCCGATTACCGTCTGGTAACCCTCCGGCAGTTTTTTTACAAATTCGTCGCACTGTGCGGCTTTTGCCGCTGCCAGCACATCCTCGTCCGACGCGTCCCTTCGCCCCAGCCGTATATTTTCCATTACCGTATCGTGGAACAGCACCACATCCTGAAATACGATTGCATAGTTGGTGAGAAGCGCCTCCGGTTCTACGGTGGCAACGTCCACGCCGCCCAGCGTAATTTTTCCTCCGTTCACATCCCAGAACCGCGCGGCAAGCTTTGTGGCGGTACTCTTGCCGCCGCCTGATGGGCCGACGAGAGCCGTTACCTCTCCCTGCTTTGCCGTAAAGGATACGTCTTCAAGCACTCCTTCATCTTCGTTGTACGCAAATTTTACGTGGTCAAACACGATATCATATCCCTTGGGGGAATAATGGTCCATCCCCGTCTGTACCGGTTGTTCCTCAATCGCGCGCATCCGTTCAATCTTGATTTGCATATTGAAGACCGCCGCCATATTTTCGAACGCTGCCTTGACCGGATCGTAAATACGGGAAGCGGCGATCAGGTAGACCAGAAACACCAGAACGTCGATCTGTCCGGCAACCAGCAATCCGATTCCCACCAGCACCGTGGTGGCAAGGCCGATTTTCAGGAACGCCTGCGCCGAGGTAATGCAGGTTCCCGATACGAGCTCTGAATGGATGGTTGCTTTTTCCGCAAAATCAAGCTTTTCGTCAAGCCCCCTCAGATACGTTTCTTTCTGGTTGCAGGCCTTTATGTCCTTTACCGTTTCGAGAAGTTCCTGCAGGCCGTCCGTTGCAACGCGCTTTGCAAGAAGCGTGCGCGTCCCTGCTTTATCCTGAGCCTTTTTGGATGCGAGCACCAAAAGCGCGGCAACCGGCACCACCCAAAGCACCGCCAGTCCCATCCGCCAATCAAACGCAATCATGCCGACCGCGATAATGATCGTGGAGATGATTGTGCCGTAAAGCTGCGGGACAAAATGTGAGAACGCCTGCTCGAGGGATGCACTGTCCGACATCAGCGTAGCCGTCAGGTCTGACAGGTCCCTCTTTCCAAAGAAGGACAAGGGCAGTTCCCTGAGCTTTTCCGCAAGGCGTATACGCCGGTTTGCGCTTTCCTGATAGGTTGCGATATACAGCGATTTATATTGGAACCAATGGACGATATAGATGACGGCGACAAGTCCTGCTGCCAGCGCCGTATATCCCCATACTCCCTGAGCGGGATCCCCTCCGGCCATGAGGGCGTTTATGATTTGCATGAGCGCCAGCATCAACAGGCCGATCGGCACCATCAGGCTCAGGTTCGCACCCACAGTCCACAACGTCGCCTTTACGAGATCTTTCGCCCCTCTTTCCGTCAGGGCATAATGTTTTTGCAGTTTGCGGATCATGATGCCGCCTCCTTTCCTACCTTCCATTGCGCAGCAGTTTGATAGTCGTTCCACATGGCTGCGTAAACACCGTTTTTCTCCACAAGCTGATCATGGGTTCCCTGTTCCGCCACCCTGCCGTTTTTCAGTACCAGGATGCGGTCCGCCCCGCGCACAGTAGACAGGCGGTGGGCGATCATCAAAACGGTTTTTCCTTTGGTCAGTACTTCAAACGCCTTTTGGATGAGCGCCTCGTTTTCCGGATCCGCAAAAGCGGTCGCTTCATCCAGTACGATAATAGGTGCATCCTTCAAAATTGCGCGTGCAAGGGCAATGCGCTGTTGTTCGCCACCTGACAGATACACGCCCTTTGTACCGATCACAGTATCGACGCCGTTTGGCATTTTTTCCAGAATATCGTCACACTGCGCGGCGTGCGCTGCCTTCAGCGCCTCCTCGCGCGAGGCCTGCGGGCGCGCCGCCCGTATGTTCTCGAGGATGCTTATTTTAAACAAGCGGGTATCCTGAAACACAAACGCCACCTGGTCCATCAACACCTCAGGCGAAATCTGCCGCACGTCCACGCCGCCCACAAGCACCTCGCCCTCCTGTACGTCCCAAAAACGGGGAATCAGGCTTGCCGCTGTGGTTTTTCCACCGCCGGACGGTCCGACGAGCGCAATCGTTTTTCCTTCCGGAACATGGAAGCTGACTCCGGAAAGCGCCGGATCTCCCGCACCCGGATAGGTGAACGTAACATTCCTGAGCTCCACATCCGCGCCCTTTGGCGCTACAGGGTTTTGCGGTTCCTCCAGTGGTTTTTCGTCTGTGATCTGTTCCAGCTTATATACCGCCTCGCTTGCCTCCATCGAGGCCTGTCCCGCATACATGATGCGACTGACCATCATTGCGCACAGCGGCGTAAACAGGATATAGAATACAAGGTCCACCAAAATCGCCCATCCGTCGGAAGCAATGCCGCACAAAATCATGCCCGCAGGGATCAGCAAAAGGAATGTCGAGTTCAAAACCGTTGTAAATACCGTCATGGGCGTGCGGTTTACCATGGCGTAATCCGACGCCAGCCTGCTGTAGCTCATAATAGAGGAATAAAAGCTTTTAAAGGAATAAACAGTTTGCTGGAATACTTTTACCACCGGGATTCCCCGTACGTATTCCGTGGCCTCCGCGCTCAAGTCCTCAATGGCCCGCTGGTATTTGCTGAAAAATTTTGCCTGCTTGCCCCCCATCATGCGAAACAGGGTGATGACCGATATGACGATTGGAATCAGGCACAACAGCCCCATCCGCCAGTCAAACACAAACAACAGCACAACAGCCGCAAGCGGAGTAACAACTGCGCCCACGTAATCCGGCAGCTCGTGCGCCAGAAGTGTCTCTGTCATGTCTGCGTTGTCGTCAATCATCTTACGCAGGCGGCCCGATTGGTTTGAGGTGAAATATCCAAGCGGCAGGTTTACGAGACGCTTCGCCGCCTGCGAACGCATATTTTTCGCTGTGCGGAAGGCGGCAAGGTGCGTGCACAGCAGCGCGCCAAAATAAACCGCCGCCGAAACGAGCGCAAACCATAGCGCATCCCAGCCGTACTGCACCAACCCCTGGGACGAGGAAAAATCAGGCATCGCTGAAAAAACCCCTCTGGCCACAAACCAGATTAAAATATAGGGAGCCATGGAAAGTATTGCGGAAACACCGGACAATACGCATCCCAGAACCGTCAGCTTTTTATGGCCGCCGGCATAATCCAGAAGCTGCGAAATATTTCCTTTCTTTTTCTGTTTCAATTTGCATCCTCCTTTTGTCATTTTAGTTAGCAACAACTAACCCATTGAGCGTATATTCAGTATTCCAGACGCTACGCCGACACCCAAAATGTAAAACGCTGTTTTTGGAGTCTTTTGGGCACGGGTAGCGCCCGTTACCAATTCAGTTAGCAAAAACTAACTCGTACACAAAAAAATATAGCCGCATTATAGCCCCAGCACCGCCCGCCAGCCCGGAAAAAAGAAGCGTTGCAAAGTGTGCAGGTAATGCTCCGCCTCTGCCCGCTCAAAGCTGTGAACCACAACTTCAAATACCGCCGTATAGTAAGCGCTTAACAGAAGGTGCAGCTCCTGCGGCTTGATATCATTGACCTGAAGGCCTTTTTTGCGGGCTGCTTCCATATATTCGAGCGTTTCCTTTTGCTCGAAGCTTGTGAAGTCGTGAATAAAATCCGCATGCTTTGTCCCATCTGCACAGCAAAGCAACAAACGGAATTCATCATAATAACGGTGCATGAGGTCCAGAAAAATGGTCAGGTCATTTTTGCCCATCCACAGTTCCTCCATATTGCCGTCGTCCTCCAAAAAACGGTAAGCTCGTTTTCGCTGCGCAGCATACGCCTTTGCAAAGGCCTGCATCAGGGGCTCGATCAATGCGTCAAACAGGTCTTCCTTATCTTTGAAATGGCGGTAAAGCCCGGCTGCGCTCATGCCGATTGCAGAAGCAATATTACGCATGGAGGCTTGCTCAAAGCCTTTCTCTAAAAACTCAGCCTTTGCCGCCCGTATGATTTTATGATAGGTTTCTGTTTTGTCTTTGGGCATAACAAGTCTCCGTTTATTTTTGCGAACACCGTTCGCTAACACTATTAACATAATAGTGCGTTTTTTCTGTCTTGTCAATATAATATGAAAAAAACGGAAACAACCGCCCGCCGTGGTATGGTGCCATAAGGGACGGCAATTTCCGTATTAGGATACTCAGAGTTTTTTCAGCTTTCCATATTTTTTATCGATGTCCCTGTGTCCCGTAATAGTTTCAAACTCAATCTCATAGCTTTTGTCTGTTTCCCGCAAAACAACGCCCTTTCCAAAGACAGGATGAATTACACGGTCTCCTGCCATGAGGCGCGCCTGCGACTGGTACAGCCGTCCTTCCGCGCTGCCGATGTACGCCTTTGCCTGGGAAAGAAACTCTTCGTCGGGAATCCCGTCGATCTCGAGCTTCTCAAAGTCCACGTTGAAAATAAATCTGGACGGGTAGCGGTAGCTGCTGTCGTTATTGCGGCCTTCGGCGTCCACGAGAAAAAGATTATCCCTTGCGCGCGTAAACGCTACATAGCACAGCCTGCGCTCCTCCTCCATTTCCTGCCTGCTGCGTACCCTTGCCGATGGAAAGATTCCTTCGTTCAGGCTGACTACAAATACATATGGGTATTCCAGCCCTTTTGCGGTATGCACAGTCATCAGTTTTACGCTCTCGCGCTTTTCCGTCACATCCAGATTCGTGAATAACGCAATTTTTCCAAGGTAATCGTCAAGCGACACCTTCTCCCCAGCGCTTGACTCATATTGCTGGATCGCGTTTTTCAGCTCGCTGACATTATCGATCCGGTTCTGGTCCGCGTTCTTCATCAGCATTTCTTCATATCCGGATTCACGCAGGATTCCATCTACGAAATCCGAAACGCTCATACGGCCTGTCAGCTCCGCGTATTTTTCAATCACCTCTGCATAGCGCCTTGCCCTGGTGTTTTTGATTTTCTCGTGGTCGAGGTTGTCTTTGAGCGCCTGATAGAGCTTTACGTTGTTGTTTTCCGCATATTCCGTGAGGAAGTTAAGCCTCGTACGCCCGATTTCCCGGCGCGGGGTATTGATGGTGCGCAGGAACGATATATCGTCAAAGGTAAGCGGCATACGCAAATAGCAAAGCACGTCCTTGATTTCCTTCCTGTTATAAAATTCTACGCCGTTAAACAGGGCGTATGGGATATCCTCCTTGACAAACGCTTCCTCCAGGCTGCGCGAAACGTAATGCGCGCGGTAGAGAACCGCAATATGGTAGGGCTTTACGCCGCTGTCCAAAAGAAACCGGATCGTGCGCGCAACATAAGCGGCTTCCTCTGCGGTTGACTTTGTGTGTTTATAAAACACCTTTGCGCCGTCGTCCCTGACAGGTAAAAGTGCGTTTTTAAGCCTTTCCCTGTTTTTTGAAATCAGGTCGTTGCTCACGCTGAGAATCTGTGGGGTGGAACGGTAATTTGAATTAAGGTATATTGTTTTTGCCTGTGGAAATTCTTTGTTGAAATCAAGGATAATGTGAACGTCGGCTCCGCGCCATGAGTAGATTGTCTGATCCGGATCGCCCACCACAAACAGGTTTCCATATCCGCCGGACAGCAGATACACAAGTTTTGCCTGTTTGCCGTCCACATCCTGGAATTCATCAACCTGTATATATTGCAGCTTTTCCTGCCATTTTTTTAAAACGTCCCCGTAATGGGTAAACAAATACAGCGTGTAATTGATAATGTCGTCAAAATCAAGCATAAAGTTACGGCGCTGCTTTTGGACGTACTTGCCGAGTATTCTGTCCCTGTCGTCCCTTGTAAAGCTTGCAAAATACCGGATTGCCTTTTGCTCGTCCGGCTCCGTTACCTGCCCGACATATTCGTACGGCGCTTTAAACAAATCGATTACCTTGAGCATATCGCGGAAGGTGTAGTCGCGCAGGCTCAGGCCGAGCTCATGGTAGATTTCCTCAAGAAGGCTTTTCTGGTCCGTTTCATCCATAATCGAAAACGACTGCGGATAATTCAGCCTGTGGATGTCCTCTTTCAGCACCTGCAGGCAAAAGCCGTGAAATGTGCTGATGAAGCCCGTATCCACATCCCCCAGCATTTTACGGATTCGCGCCTTCATTTCTCCCGCCGCTTTATTGGTAAAGGTGACCGACATGATTTTGCCCGGCGACACGCCCAGCTCCTCCACCAGATAAACATAGCGTGAAGTAAGCGTCCTTGTTTTTCCGCTTCCGGCTCCCGCAATGACGCGTACATACCCCTCGGTTTGCTGTACCGCTTCCCTTTGCCTGTCGTTGAGTTGTTCCAAAATTCCTGCCAAAACGATCTCCCGATTACTTTTTCTTTTATTATATCATCCATATGGTACAAAATGTGTTAAGAATACGGGACTTTTCCCGGTTTGGCAAAAAAGAACGGGCATTTTGGCCGCGCAGCGTCATTTTGTGAAATGATAAAATATCGCCGCGGGTATCCACCAGCGAAAAAAACGCACGATAACATAAAAAATGGTGATTAAAACAGCACAGGTTGTTTAAAATACCTGCATTGAAAGGATTTTGATAATTCCGGAGGTTTTGATATGTCAGACGTTATTATGGTCATTGTTTTTATTGCGGTTCCACTTGTAGTTGGGATGCTTTCTGCGAGGGCGGCGGGAAACTCGAAAAAGAAATATGAAGCTTTCCGCCAGCCTCCGTTAAGCCCGCCCGGGTTCCTGTTCCCGATCGTCTGGACAATTCTATATGTGTTGATGGGAATTTCGTCCTATCTTGCCTATAAGGGAGCGGCCTTGGCAGGGGCTTCTGTTGCGGTTATCCTGACGCCCTATATTATCCAGCTTGCATTGAACTTTACATGGTCGATCATCTTTTTCAGGAACCGCGGCTACCTTGCAGGTTCTGTTTGGCTGTTGGCCCTGATTGGCTCGATCATATGGATGATGGCCGCATTTTATCCGTACAGCCTGCTTGCAACGATGCTTCAGATTCCATATTTGTGCTGGTGCCTGTTTGCAACCTTCCTGAGCTTTGGCGTTGCAAAGCTCAATAAAAAGCATACATGACAAAATATTTTTCAATGTGGATCGATAGCCGCCTTCCCGGCCCATTCATTTGTCCTTATGTTTTGCGCGCAAAAGCAGGATTGTTGTTTCACAGTGGACGCGAAGCAATAAACCTCCAAGCTCTTTTGCGATTTATTGCGTTTGAACAGGATTATCAATATCAGATCGATTTTGACCGGATGGTGAATGATATTCTTTTATTTTCCAGTCTGCATCACATAGCTATGGGTACAACATTCCTTCATTAATTCGTTGTCGTGCGTTATAAGGATGATCGCTTTGCCGTCTTTGGCAGCATTTTTAAACGCCCCTGCAACACGCACGAGGTTTTCTCCATCCAGTCCACTGGTGGGCTCATCAAAAATCAGGATTTCCCTGCCGGACAACAATCCACACGCAATGGACAATCTCTGCTTTTGCCCACCGGAGAGCGCCTGCGGATGACAGCTCCTGTATTCATACAAATCAAAGTCTTTCAAAATGTTTCTGGCTGCTTCAATATCATTGCCGTTTCGGGATTGCAGCAAAAGCTCATCCTCTACGCTGTTTGTAAACAACTGCGTATTGATGTCGTTAGAGCTGTACCACACATTCTGCCACCGCTTTCTCGCAGGCACTTTTTCTCCTTTCACAAACAATGCGCCGCCACTCTCTTTTTTCAATCCGCAAATTACTTTGGCAAGGGTCGTTTTTCCCACACCATTTTGACCTGTGACCGCAACGATTTGCCCAGAACAGGCTGAAAACGATATTGACGACAATATCTGTTGCTTTTTTGCACGGTACGATACATTTTCCAGTGTCAGCAACGGGCGGCTTGTGTTGTCTTTTTGTGGCATGGGCAATCCAGCGTGAATGTATGGAAAGGGAATTCTCAAACCCATTTCTTTTCTGGCGCCTTCATCCAGCGCCATCAATTCTTTGGCTGTATAGCTGCGTATTATTTTTCCATTTTCAATATACACAAAGCGGTCCGCAATCCCTGTGAGGTAAGCCAGCCGGTGCTCTGATATAACCAAGGTATACCCCTGTTGCTTAAACTGCCGCATCGTTTCTGTCAGTTTAAGCGAGGCCTGCCCGTCCAGATTGGCAGAAGGCTCGTCAAACACATATATCTGCGGTTCCACCACCCGCACCGAAGCAATGGCTACCTTTTGCTTTTCGCCGCTGGACAGCACATCCAGCCTTCGCGATTTTATATAGGTTAACCCCATTTCTTCGATTGTTTTGTCGGTGCGTTTTTTTATGGCCTCCTTCCCATATCCCAGATTTTCACACGCAAAGGCCACTTCGCCCACAAGCTCTCCAGAAAAAAACTGCGATTTTGGATCTTGAAATACATTACCGATCGCCTTGGCGCGCTCCCAGTCCCGATACTCCCTGATATCTTTTCCATTGATTTTCACTTCACCTGTCAGGGTTCCTCTATAATACGCAGGCGCAAGCCCGTTTATGATCCTTGTCAATGTCGTCTTGCCGTTGCCCGAACGTCCCACCAGCACAACACATTCGCCTTGTCTGATTGTCAGGTTTACATTATGAATGCAGTTCTCCTGTCCTTCATACGCAAAAGATACATTATTGAGCTCTATCATGCCATTCTCCCACCTATAAGCAATGCCGCCATTGCAGCAATAAAAAGAGCCATGCACGCATAGTCTGCCGCTTTCATTTTTGATTCATAATAGCTTTCCCTCCGCCCTGGTGTATCCAGCCCGCGCGAGACGGCAGACACTGCCAGCTGGTCGGATATTTGCAGGCAGCTCATCAATACAGGGATAAGCGTATACTCAAAGGTTGCCGCCGGATGGGCGACCATCTGTTTGCCTGTCGTAAGGCCGCGGTTGTGCATGGACTCCCGCAAGCCTCTCCATTGCGCGCGCATCGTGGGGAAGAAGCGAAACACAACCAACATCCCCAACGTCAGGCTGCGCGGCGCATGCAGTTTAGAAAAAAACGCGCTCAATTTGCCAGGCGGCGTGGTCATCAAGCTCCATGCAACAATAAAAACAGGCGTCAGCCACCAAAACATAAATATGTGGAATTCAGAAAGTACAGGCATCCGCATTCCTTGGCGTATCAGCAGCAGCAACAGGCTCAATGCCAGATAAAATATTCCAAATCCGATACCTTGTTTCCACTGCCTCTGCACCAAAACATACAGCAGCCCCGTCACCGTAAGCATCCACAGGTTGTCCTTATCTGTTATCAAAAAAACAGTAATCAGCGTGCAGAAAAATGCACATAATTTTGCAGGAACGGCAAATTCATATCGTGCATTTGATTTCATTACAAAACGCCCACTTTTTTAAAATGCTTTTGCATCATCCGTCTGCCCACCATACATCCCAAAAAGCCAAGAACGGCAGTGATTACTACAATGGCAACCAGCCAACCGGGTTGAGAATAATAGCGCACATATGCGTCGATATATTCCTGCGTCATTCCGCTGGCCAACGCGTTTTGGTGAAACGAATCCCAAAAAAACCACAGCGGCAAAAGGTTCACACCAATGTACAGCACACTGTATATCGTCCACGCAGCCGTAATCCGCCACGGATTATCGTAAGAGCCCTGTTTCCACAAGATCGCCTCACAGATCAATCCCACCACTGCAAAGTACGGCAGCAAAAACCAATCGCCCATGATCAAAAATACAACGCCCAAAATCAGCATATAAATGAGCGAAACAAACCGTTTACGTACCCGCCGCACCAAAAGAAAATAGATAGGCGCACATAGAAAACAGCTGATCCCCACGGATAGCACCATACTGACAAAATCATTCAACATGGCCACCATGTTGATCACTAACTGAATTACGATCAGCAACAAACTCAACAGCACTGTTGTGATGATATCCCTTGCCACCCATTTGTTCCAATTCTCCATGCTCATATGTTCCTCCAATCCAACGCTTGAATTAGCATAAGCTAACTCGTTGTTAAAAAAATTATTGTATTTTTAAAATTCCATCCCATCCACAGTTAAAAAACATGGCGATCTTCCGTACATAGCGCAGCGCCTTTGCCCTGCTCATGTCGTGCGCCACCACCTCAAACACCGCTGTAAAATATGCGCTGGTGAGCATGTGGTGAACATCCTTGCTGACCGTATGTGCTATCTTGCCCAGCTTCTTTAGTTTCCTGTAATATTTTTCTGTTACACGCACCTCAAGCTCTACCAGCTCATGAATAAAATTTTGATATTTTGTACCGTCCGCACAGCATATGATAAGCTTGAACGCGTCATAGTTGTCGTAAATATCATTGACAAATCGAATCAAATATTCTGTGGAAAGCTGTCTGCTCTGCGCGGTATTTTCCTGCTCGATCAAATCAAAATGTTTGTCCTGCGCCTCTTTGAATCGGGATACAAGCGCATCCGCAGCAGGCGCTACCAGCGCGTCAAACAATGTTTCCTTATCTGGATAATATCCATAAAATGCACCCAAAGTAAAACCGGCTTCTTTGACAATCCCCCTGAGAGAAGCATTCCGAAAGCCTTTCTCCAAAAATTCTTTTTTGCCAATGTCCAACAGCTTTTGCTGTGTGTCGCTCAACTCTGCCAAAGCAACCTCCGAAAAAATATATCAGTGATATATTACTGTAATTCCATCTCTTTGTCAAGCGTCTGGCCGGGCAGGCGTTAACCGATCTGCCAACCCGCCGACTTTTTTCTGATGTCGATAAAATCGCGGTATATGCCTGGCTGGCTAACCAGCTCCTTGTGTTTGCCCTGCTGGACAATTTTTCCATCATCTACCACCAATATCTGGTCGGCATTCTTCACTGTGGCCAGCCTGTGCGCAATCGATGTAGCGTGATACAATAGGGCGCTATTGCACACCTAAGATCGATCGGGAGATTTCTGTGTTTGCCGGGTTAGTACGATGTATGGACTGCGGTACTACGATGTGCGCCTCGCTGCGTGGTGGAGGAAAAGTCCGTAAAATGACCTATCGATGTAGCAAATATACCAACAGTGGTAAGGAGACTTGCGCGGCGCATACAATACGCGAAGAGGTCGAAATACGCCATGAGAAAAACGCTGACAAATGGATCGAGACAGTGAGAAAATATATTGGGGTAAAGAAAATCGACCGGGAGATGGCGCTTGCGTTGATCGAAGAGATACGAGTATCCGCCCAGTATAAGGTGAATGGCAAACGGACACAGGATGTTGAAATCACTTATAAGTTTGTTGGTGATTTATTATCCTTAATAGCAAATGGTGATCGGCCGCTTTGGCAATACTCCGGCAAATGGATGCAAACGCTGAGAAGGCTGAATAAAAAAATATTGCATGAGCATAAACCCATGCAATATCTAGTTTTTAAGAGATATCCTAACCAAGAACTATCTCTCAGGCCAAAAAGGCCATTTGTTTGGCGGAGAAGGAGGGATTTGAATTTGTCCGCGCCTATTCCAGCCTGTTTTATGCAGTATCATTTCGTCCAAAATCCGCATTGTTAAGCCATTCCTTGTTTCGTCCTATATTGCTCAAATTTCCTGCTGATATTTTGTAAAGGGTAAATTAAAGGGTGGTATAGAGAATCTGGAAACCATTATATCAGCGATCAATATTGAAACCTTTTTTGCCGCATTCTATGTATTACTATTACTTTTGGCTCAATACGTTATTTTTTCTCCAGATTTTTCATTGCTTCTTCCGCCGTTGGCGCATGACCAAATCGGTATCCAATGTTTTTGCCACGGATTTCGGCAATCTGTATCATCTGCGTAACAGTCACAAATTTGTATCCCTGCTCCTTGAGCGCCGGGATAATCCGCTCGTATGCGTCAACTGTACTCGCATGAATATCATGCGATAAAATGATTGCCCCATCTTTGACATACCCGCCGTTTTCCGTCCCGTTTACGACATGGTCATATACAATATCGGGGGCACGGTTTTCCTTTTTCCAATCTTCCGGATCCACCGACCATAGAATCTGTTCCCGCCCGATTTGTTTTGCCATTTCTTCCGACATAGAGCCGTAAGGCGGGCGGTCGATCAGTGTTCGGAATCCGGTTACTGCCTCGATAGCATCGTTCGCTTTTCCATATTGATCTACCATAATCTGGTTGAGTGATAGTTTCATGAGGTCGGGATGGTCGTAACTGTGTGAACCGATTTCGTGCCCTTCGTCATACACTCTTTTTACAATATCGGGATATTGTTTCACGTTTTTCCCGACCATAAAGAAGGTCGCTACCACATTGTTTTTCTTCAGGATATCAAGTAGCCGCGGAGTGTTTTCCTTATGGGGGCCGTCATCAAAGGTGAGTGAAACAACTTTATCGTTCATGGGATCGATTCCGTCAAGGCTTTTGGGCGGTATGTATCCTTCCTTCGTCTGCAATTGCGTAAGTTGCGTTGTAAAAGTTGGCGTCGTTGCAGGGGAAGGTATAGTGGTAGCCGTTGGTTTCGGCGGTGAGGTCGGCATTTGCTCCACACTTGGCTGCAAACTCGCATTTTGTGTTTGCGTAGATGTAATGGTCGTTGCCTGGGAACCATCCGCGAGCAGTTTACCGCATCCTGCAAAGGACAACATCAAAAATATGGTCGCAAAAACAGTGGATATAATCATTCTTTTCTTTTTCATAGCTTTTCAGCCTTTCTTTTCTTTTATTATTGATAGACGTATTCTTCGCCGCGCTGTTCAAGAATGTTCAATTCCTGAAGCTGCACATACAGATACTCTGTCCCATTCTCCTCATAAGTTCCCAGAGTTCCTACAGCTTCCACCCAATCGTTTACTTCGGGGAGATCGCCGTCCCACCTGACTTCAAAGCCAGCATTCGCATCGTAACCGCAGCAACCCGGTCCATACCTTATCACAAAATTATGCACATTTCCATTTGCCGTATCCGTCATCTGCTGGAACATCCCCTCCCATTTGATTGTCTTTCCCATATATTCCTTGGAATTGATGTAAACGTCGTTGCTTTGCGCTACAAACATTTTTTCCTTGATCTCAATCACATCTCCGCTTGGCATTGGGACTTCCTGGCTGTGCGTCTGAACGGCGGGTATCGATGAGGACGGCGGCAAAGTCGGTTCCTGTGAAGGCACAAACGTAGGCGAACTGTCCGCTTGGCGGCTGGACGCCGGGATATCTTTCGCGGAAACGCCGTTATTGGCACACCCCCCCAATAGAAGCAGAGTGATGAGTAACAAACTCCATATTTTTTTCATTTTGCATATCTTCCTTTCAAAGTTCCAACCACGGCAAAAATCCCAAGCAACATCAGGTTGACAATCACAACGCTTGCCCCGGTTGGCGTTGCATACAGGTAAGAAAGGGTAATCCCGATAAAAAAACCGATCACAGAAATCACTGCTGAGCAGAGCACGACGCTGCGGAATCGTTTGCACACCCGCATAGAAATCAAAGCCGGGAACACGATCAGACTGGAGATGAGAAGCGTTCCCATCATCCGCATTCCAAGGACGATTGTAATCGCCGTTAAAATGGCAATCAGCATGTTGTATAGATTCGCCTTGACTCCGGTTGCTTTTGCAAAATTTTCATCAAAGGTGACGGCAAATATTTTGTGATAAAACACGACAAACAAAACAATTACCACAACCGAAAGTACGAGGCTCAAGGCTACATCGCCTGTACTCATGGCAAGTATACTGCCGAACAAATAGTTGCATACGTCCGTGTTCATGCCCGTCGTAACGGAAATCATCATGACGCCGATCGCAAGGGCACTTGTGGAAATGAGCGCAATTGCCGCGTCTCCTTTAATTTTGCTGCTTTCACTGATCCGAAGCAACAGGAACGCCGCTGCAATGACAACTGGAATCGTGACTTCAAGCGGTGCCAAACCGCACGCCATCGCTACCGCAAGTGCGCCGAACCCGACGTGGGAAAGCCCGTCGCCAATCATAGAATAACGCTTCAGTACAAGACTTACGCCAAGCAAGGCTGCACAAAGGGATACCATGATCCCTACAAGCAGCGCCTTCACAAGGAACGGATAAGCCATCATTTCGGCAAACACTTCAAGCATGGCCCTGTCCCTCCAGAAAATGTTGGCCGATTTCGCTGTTTTTATATTCCAATGTCGTACCGAAAAAGAGCTGCGCGGTTGCCAGATGCAAAATATGGTCTGAGTAGCTGATTGCCGCTTGGATGTCGTGGGAAACCATAACAATAGTGATCCCCGCCCGGTTTATTTCCTGAAGCAGGGAATATAGCTCATACGTCACAATGGGATCGAGCCCCGCTGCCGGTTCGTCAAGCAGCAGCATTGTTTTGGTCGCGCACAGGGCGCGGGCCAGCAGCACCCTTTGCTGCTGGCCTCCGGATAGCTCCCTGTAGCATTGATCTTTTAAATATGTGATGCCCAGACGCTCCATATTCCGCAATGCTTCTTTTTTATCTTCCGCATAATAGAACGGCGAACCCCCCATCCTGTTCAGCCTTCCGGAAAGGACAACCTCATATACACTGGCGGGGAAATCTTTTTGAACAATCGTCTGCTGTGGCAAATAGCCAATTTCATTTGTATGCAGTCCGTCGCCTATTTCTATCGTTCCCTCGTATACAGGAATCAATCCCAGCAATCCTTTAATCAAGGTCGTTTTTCCCGAACCATTTTCGCCGACAATACAAAGGTAATCGCCCTTGTATATCTCAAAATTCAAATCTTTTGCGGCAATCTGTCCATCGTATCGGAACGAAACGTTTGTGCAATGAAATAACGCCATCAGTTTAGGGCCTCCCGCAAAGCAGACACATTTCCTTCCATCAAACCGAGGTAAGTGGCTCCCTTATCAAAATCTTCTTTGGAAACATTGTGGCAGGCATGGAACAATAGCTTTTTTGCTCCTGTTTCCGCACAGATCGTGTCCGCCATTTTTTCATTCGACAACTCGATGTGAAAGACGACCGGGATATGTTCCGATTTTACTTTATCGATCAGAAATGCGACAGTGCTAGCACTTGGCTCCGTTTCCGTCGAACATCCCGGGAAAGCGGCGTAATACGTAAGCCCGTACTCATCCGCAAAATAACGGAATGGGAACCGGTCACCGAATACGACCGTTTTGCGCGCAGCATTCTTTACAACATCTGCAAACTGTTGGTCAAGTTTTTCCAGTTCTACGATATAGTTGTCGCGGTTTTTCTCGTACACGGCTTTGTTTTTATCATCCAGACCGGAAAGGGCATCCGTCAACTTTCTAACGATTTCAATTGAGTTTTTCGGAGAAGTCCACACGTGTTCGTCATATTCCGCATCTTCATCGGAATGGCTATGCTCTCCAGATTCATGGTCGTGAGCATCTGCTTCAGGATGATCTTCCTCCGCGCCATGTTCTTCATGATCGTGATCGTCTTCCATCCCTTCCACGAGTTCTTCTTCCACGAGATCCACACAATCCGTCAGTTTGAAGGTTTGTGGTTTATCGTCCCCCATTGATTCGAGTATTTGATCTACCCAAACATCATTTTCCCCTCCCGTATAAACAAACAGGTCGCTCTCTTGTATTTTAATGATATCCTGCGGTGTCGGTTCGTACGAATGGCTTTCCGCTCCCGGTGCAAGCAGCATCGATAAATCTACATTATCACCCGCAATTTGACGCACGAAATCATATTGAGGGAAATTTGTCGTGACCACTTTTATTTTTTCTTCCTGCCTCTGCCCGGTCGTTTTCTTCTCTTTGGGTACTCCGGATTCTGTTGCCTGCGCATTTGTTTTTATTTCAGCTGGTGAAACTGGCGCATTGGAACAAGCGCTAAAAACCGCCAATACAAATACAATGCTGATAAACAGCAAAATAATTTTTTTCATCTATTTGCCTCCTGAAATCTTATTTTTTGTGTACAAAAAATACACCTTATCTTAGAAGACATACCTCTGTCTCTAGGGAATAAGGTGTGTTTAGGAGTTCAATTATTCAGTTGCACCTTTTGGGACACCAAAGATCCCGCCGAAAAAATTTTGAGGAGTAAAATACAAAATGCTGATAATTTTAATGCTGTTAGAAACACCGCTGCTATTGCAATAATACTTAAAATACCAGAAATCTGCCGGAGCGTTGTTTGTATGAAATGACAAATCGGGCAGTCTTCGCCGCTACAATCATGCCCTGCGTGAAGGAGCGGCACGCCCATGAAAAGCGCCAGAAAAAGAATAACAAAAAGCATCGCAACGGCTATTTTAAATTTTCTGTTTTTCATAATCCGTGCCATAAAACACCCTTAACGCTTCATTCAGTGCTTTGCTTTTTCTATATTACTCTTTCTTGGTATTACTGTAGCACAAGAGTTTTATTTTTTCAAGTGAAAGGAATCTGCCTCGAAATCGAGGCAGACTCTTTCCCTCCGAAGCATTAAAAAATGTTTGGTAGAATAAACCATAATCCCGCAATCATCGGCACAATCCAGCCTGTAAAGATAAACACCGTGCATGATTTCAGCAGTTTGAGCGACTTTCTTATATCCTGCGTGACAGCATTTGTATATGCTTTGGCGGCGCTTTTAACTTGCAGGATAGATTTATCAAATCCGCCTAAATGTGTGTCACAAACACCGATCATCGTCTTTGCTAATTTGTCTGAGGCGTTTTCCATGTTGTCGTTGAGCATTTCGTTGCTTGTCTCTATCTCTTGCATCTTCGCGTTCATTTCTCCCAATGTCTGATTGATCTGAGAAAACTCTTTCGTAGCCGCTTCCTGGAATTTCTGCGAGTTTTCTTCGGATTTCCTCAGCTGTCGTTTTAGTTCCGCGTTCTCTTTTGTCAGAACGTCTATATTGATCCGCGTATCCAGTAACCCTTCTGGATTGGTGAGCGTCACTTTCAAACTCTCGTTTTCTTCCTGTTTCTTCAATGCTTCCTCGTAGGTCATTCTCCAAGCCCTCCTTGCTTATGTCGATCTTGAATATTTTGGATAAACGGCGATCGCGTATTTTATGTCCGTCCTTGTCGATAAAAACAATGTATTTCCGGCGGTCTGTCCACTGCACTTCAAAGCCCTGTTCCTCCATGTTTTGAATAAACACCTGTCGGCTTAAAGCAGTAGATTTTGCCTTAACGATTGCTTTCATCGTATCAAATACCCAACTTTGGTAAGTGCCTTGCACCGCCTTTTCAATCGCCTTATACGTTCCCATATCAAAGGCCGTGATTTCACTGTTCTTTTGGCAGATAGATTTCCCGTGTTCTCGCACGCTCCTGTCGGATAAATCCTTTAATTCCTGCAATTTTGCTTTGGAATAGCGGAATTTGTATCCGTGCTCGAAGCTGACGGAATTAACGATCCAATGCGTATGGATATGGTCTTTATCCTTATGTGTGGCAAAGCATACTTCATAACCGCAAAACATTGGGCTGCGGGTGATAAGCTCATAAGCAATTTGATTTGCTTCTTCAACCGTTATATTTTCCTCCTTTGGAAAGCTCTGTATAAAATGCTTATACTGCCTGCCCCCCGTTTTACGCCACGCCCGTTTTGTCGCTTTCATATCGTCAATCGCTGTTGCAGGATTACAGTTGTACCCACCGACCAGACGCCGCTCAGT
>NZ_LAYJ01000088.1 GCF_000981035.1 Christensenella hongkongensis | reverse complement strand
CGCTTCCTCATCGATACGCACACGGTCCACCGTGATCGGAACGGGCCTGTGTATTTCCAGAATAATTTTGTCCATTTACCGTTCCTCCATTCCTTCCACTTCCACCGGGCACCCGTCCCCGCGAAAATCGATGTTGTATAGTATTTCATTGGTAATTTCACATCGATGGCGGTCTATTCCCCTTTGCGGCCTGCACCACGGGCACCACCTGCAATATACCTGGTCTTCCGGAAACGGCACTTTCAATACCAGTTTCCCCTCGGTATAATACCGGACTCCTTTTTCAAACATTACGCACACCCCTCAAAGTACCTGATATTCCTCTTGCACGCGGCTATCTCGTTTTCGTAATAATCCTTCATATCATCCTTCAGGTCTGAGGATAAAAATTCCAGTTCTTCTACCGCAAATAATTCTGCCTCCAGCCCCAATAACCGCCCCTCTTCTTTTTCAAGCTGCGGGCTAACCGCTTTTGTTGCTTCATAAACTAACATATCTGCATATCCCTCTTTCATTTTTCACATTCCCCAGTCTCTGCTCCATACTTAGCGATCAATCGGTCTATCTCTTCACGCACCTCTGGCTTTTCAATTTCGTTTGCGCTATCTATGTTTACCGATATCAGCATTTGACTTCCTGTCCTTTCTGCCTTATACTTAAGGCGAAAATATTGTGTGATCTTTATTTTCCTGCCGTGGGAGTGCCTGCTCCTGCGGCTTTTACTTTGCCCTTGATTACCCCCAATACCGGAAGTGGGGCGGGCCTGTCCTTACCGTTTGCGAATTTCAGCAAATCAGTTTTAAGTTTCCTGTTCCTGTCATACACCCTCTGAAATGGCGTTACCGGTTCGATTTTAAAGTTCATGGTGTGCCTCCTTTCGCATATCCATATCGCATAAAATATAAGAATCCCTCCCGCGGAATCTTGACTCTTGAGCCTGTAACAATTACCGGAAATCCTAGCTTTGACGGATCGCGGTGCGCCTGATCGCGTATATCTTGCGGATCAGATTCCAGCAAATCAGCCACGTCAGAGGCGCGCAATATATCTTTATTTGTCTTTTTAATCTCTTGCAGTGTCATTTTGTTTCCCCTATGCTATCCTGTTCTATGTTTTTTCACAAAGTCGATATTTCGCGATTTTATTTTTTTGAAAATTCTTAGTGGCATTTTGCAAATCTTGCTGCCATTTTTGAAAAATTTAACTCGATTTTTCTTCCGTTTTCATAGAATTTCTTTTGATATCTTCGTCTATTTGCTCAATCCATTGTTTCACTATGGATTCGCCTTCCTGCTCACATTCACGATTTTGCAGAAATATCTTCTCCTCTTTAAGGGTTTCAAGCTCTGTTACTGCATCATGTGCACGAACAATCCTTGCTTTCGGCATTTTTATCGCTCCCTTCTACTTTAGCTTTTTTTATTTGTCTTCTTATGCCGATTCCTGCTTCTCCCATTCAGATATGATCCTGTCCGACTCTTTCAAAACCTCGTCTCCCTGTTTTCCCAGCCGCTTCTCGTTGATGTAGTCGTTAAGCATCACATATGAAAGTCTCGGGAACCCCCTGCGGTGCAGCGCCTTCAATAATTTGGTCTGCGATTTATCCAGTCTCGCCAGCCTTGCCTTGATATCCTGCATTTTTCCACTCTCCTATTGCTTTTTTAATTTTCCTGTGCTATTCTCTGGTTAGGGTTGAGCGTTGTTCAACCTTTTGTTGTCTTTATTATATTCCGTCAAATGACGGATGTCAACAACAAATTCGTCATTTGACGGAATTATTTTTATAGGAGTGATATTTTGGAAGTCGGAACGCTGATTGCCGCCTGTATTGCAGCAGTTTGCTCCATTTTTGCCTTAGTTTCTGAATTGAAATTTAAAAAGAAAAACCGCTTGCTGGAATATAAAAAAGAGGCTTTATTCAACCTCTTAAGACTATCATGTAATTATTCCGCGCCGGGTGAATCTGTTTCTATCGGTGATCTCATGGTTGCCTGTGCATATGTTCGCGCCGTTTGCAGCACCGATGCAGCTGTCGCCTTGGAAAATTTTGAAGAAAAGTTACGGAAAATTGCGGAAAAGCGTAAATCCGGGCAGAATGAACCGTTCAGTATCAATGACGATGTGAATTGCTTAATCAGCGTGATTGAGGAGGAATTGAAACAGGCGATGAAGTGATTTATTTTGGATCGTTTTTGTGTCGCTCCCATTCTTCGTCCATCAATTTACCAAAATCGATACGGCATTTGCCAGCAGGATATTTTTTATCATTCCTTTTTTGGATTTCGTGGCGTATTCCTGGTAGTATGAGTTCAGAAATAACTAGGTATGCCAAAATCGCTATAAGAATGATGTTAATAATCATTGCCAGAATCGCAATAGAATTTTCTATTTCAGTCATAGTATTTTATCCTTCGTGGTTAAATAGTTTGTCCTCATAATAGAGGACGGAAAGGAGGGAGTTTAAAATGATCAGCTTTACGATAAGCTTTTCTCTTCCAATGTTTCGTCCCCCGCGCCCTGTGGCGGTGACCTTAGGTGATACCAACCCATATGGTCACGCCGTTATGAGTTATGGGGACGTTTAAAGCTCTTTTGGCGGAGTCGCAACCGCCTAAGTCATAGCACGCTCCAAGCGGCGGGTGAGCTACTACCCGCTTAAAAGGCTTACGATACCAGTATAGCCAATTATGCAAGGCGTACAGGGCATAAATGCGACGAGGTCAGCGCGGGTAGCTCCGCGCTTGTTCCCCGGTTCCTCCGTTCCGTCCTCTATGAGGTTAAGTATATTATAAATCCGTCAGATGACGGATGTCAATGAAAGGTTTTGCAAATGAATTTTTTAGAAAGATTAGAAGTATTATTAAAAGAGAAGGGTGTATCTGCAACGAAAATGTCTCTCGACCTCGGATTCAGCAAAGATGCCGTCTTTAATTGGAAAAAGCGCGGTACAATTCCGTCCGGGGAAATGCTTGCTAAAGTTGCCGATTATTTCGGCGTGTCCGTTGATTACCTGTTAGGTCGCAGCGACAATCCCTCTCCCGTGGGAGAAATTTTTGCCGCAAGCTCCAAGGATGAGGATTTTTATGGAAATCTCAGCGAAGAAGGCCGGCGGGAATTAGATGAATACAAGCAGTATCTATTACAGAAGTACGGCAAGAAGTGATCACAGACTATCTGTTTTTTTTGATGCGAAATATTACGAATGCGAGGTCAAATTATGTTTCTTTTCGATTCTACATTTATCCGCATCCCCTTTTTTTTATTTTTGATAATGGGGCTCCTTACACTTGCATTTACCATAAATCTCGTCGTCATTTTTATCGAATATTTAATGGATTTGCGTAGAATAAAGGAAAATAAGCTTTGGTACTCAACTCACTCGGATCAAGTACCCGATAACAATAGTTACGCCTTGAATCGTACAAAAAAGAATAAACAGTATCTTCGTTCGCTACCTTTTGGTGTTCTTTTAATAATTAGTATTATTTTTATAATTTTATTGATATATAATTCTAGTTTGTTGTAACAAAAATATTTGCGTCAAAAAAGTCTTGATATTCCATTATTTTATACCGTAAATGTAACTCTCCTGTTGTAAAATTAACCTAAGTGAGGGGATGAACAATGTATGCACTTAGATTAGAAGATGCTTTAGATCAGCAGATTTACGATGAAGGAATTGCACTTGAACGGCGCTTTTTCAATCACTCCAGTACGGACGGATTGTATTTTAACACGGATGATCTCACCTGTCCTGTAATAACAATCAATAAAAGTATAACTTCGACGCTAGAAACCAATTATATTAAGGCTCACGAGCTCGGGCATCACCACAGTTGTATCCGAAACCTGTTTGATGCTCCAGCCTGGATTCAAAAAAGGTATGAAATACTTGCTGATCGGGACTGGGTTGAGCGGATCATGTCGCTCGACAAGCTTGTCGAAGCTTACGATCATGGAAATAATACGCCAATGTCATTGGCTGACTACCTTGAAATCCCCCTGGAGGCCCTTGTAAAAGGCATCGATATTTGCTACCGAAAATACGGTCTTGTCACGTATTTCGGGCAACACTGCATATACTGGAACCCATTCAACATCAAAAAAGACCGTCGCAGGAGGAAATAATGGAAACAAAATTCTGCAAAAAATGCAAAACTGAATTGCCTCCAGAAGCCGTTTATTGCCATATTTGCGGTACCAAGCAGTCAACATATGGTCGTAATGTCAAAAAGCGCGGAAATGGACAGGGAAGCGTATATAAACGTGGAAATACATGGGTTGCGGCTATTGAGTGTCGCGCCGGAGGAATCCGCACAGCGAAGCGCAAGGGCGGTTTTGCGAGGCGTAAGGATGCACTTGAATATATCGCATCTTTAAAAGAAAAACGCAAGGATTCAACGATTGCGAGCCTTTGGGCCGTCTATAAGGATAACGCTATGCTTAAATTGTCAGATAGTAAGCAAACCGCTTATAAAATAGCGTATAAGCGCCTAGAAGATATCCGCGCGATCAATATGCGCGATCTCACAATCGAGACAATACAGGCCTGTGTAAACAAAAAAGCTGCTTCATTTTATACGGCACGCGATATGAAGTCATTGCTTTCGCACTTCTATAAAATGGCAATGGCTCAGCAAGAGGTTTCTGTTAACCTATCTCAGTTTATCATCCTGCCTGAGCTCAACGAAACAGAGCCTGAGCCTTTTACAGAAGACGAACTGAATAAATTGTGGGAGTATTACGAGGCGGATCATTGGGCTGGATACATTTTGTTGATGATATACACTGGAATGATGCCAGGGGAGCTTTTGCTGTGTAAAAAGGATATGGTCAATTTTGATGACCGGACAATCATCGGCTGTGGCCTGAAAACAAAGCAACGTAAAAAGACGCCGCTTATGATTTGTGACATTATCGAGCCAGTGTTGAAAAATTTGCTCACTTTATCCAAAACGGATTTTTTACTTGATATGAAGCGCAATGACTTCTACGACAAATTTGATGAAACGCTTCGCGCTGCACAATGCAGGGATTTGACACCTTACGCATGTCGGCACACAACAGCAACAGCACTAGCGCTTGGAAATAAAGTTGCGCCGGCCGTCATAAAAAAGGTAATGCGGCACGCGAACATTTCTACCACTCAAAGATATATCCATCCAGATACCAAGTCGATGTTGGATGCTGTCAATACTTTTAAGCGCAATTAATATGTGTGTAATAGCGTGTGTAATAGGATGATTTTTTATGATTCTTTACGCCACTTTAGCATGAAACGAAAGCAACAAAAAACCCGCTATACAAGCGGGTTTGGCGGAGAAGCGGGGATTTGAACCCCGGCGCCGATTACCTCAGCCTACTCCCTTAGCAGGGGAGCCCCTTCAGCCGTACTTGGGTACTTCTCCAACTGAATTTTATCTTTATTTACTTTGTTGACAGATAGGCTCTACCACAGATCCTGCGTTTCCCATCCTTCGCGAATAAAAAGCGGCAACGGGGATAAACCGAACCGCAGTCTTACGTTTCCTGTCTTCCCCTTCTCCCATTCAGTAAAATGGCGGAGTGGATAGGACGAACCATTGGTCCCGCGTCTTCCCCCTCTCCCATTCAGTAAAAAATGGCGGAGAGATAGGGATTTGAACCCTAGGTGCGCTACTAACGCACAACGGTTTTCAAGACCGTCACCATAAGCCACTCGGACATCTCTCCATTCAAATACGCTTTAATATTATATCAAAGAGATTCCTTTATTGTCAATAGAAAACCGCAGGAATACTGTGTCATGATAAAGCCGCTCTCTAATGATACGGTATCCCTGCGGTTTTACAGCTTTTTCTTCCCGCCTAAAATGACCGGCGGCTTCAAATCTTTTTCATGATCTTGCACGGATTGCCTGCTGCTACGCAGTTCGCCGGAATATCCTTTGTGACCACGCTGCCCGCACCAATCACGGCATTCTCACCGATCTTAACGCCCGGACAAATAATCACGCCTCCGCCAATCCAGGCATTATCGCCGATTGTGATCGGCTTTCCAAATTCCTTTCCGCTTCTGCGCTCCTCAGGATCGAGCGGATGGCAGGCAGCCAATATCTGAACGTTTGGCGCAATCAGGACGTCGTTTCCAATGCGAACCTCACAAACGTCAAGGATTTGCACGCCATAGTTGATGTATACGTTGTTTCCAAAATAGGTATTGCATCCGTAATCAAACCGGATCGGCTGCTTTACCACCACTCTGTCTCCATCCACATGGACAAGCTCGCGAATAATCCTGTCAAGCTCCTGATCGTCTGTCGGATCTGTATCGTTATATTCCCTGCACAGCTTTAAAGAACGCCTGTGCTCAGAGGAAAGCTGCGGATCGCATGCAAGATAAAGTTCGCCGCGCAGCATCTTTTCTTTTTCTGTCATATTTATGCTCCCTTTCTCAATCAAAAATCCCCTCTATTATACCATTTGACCGCTATATTTTGTTATTTTGAACGTTTATTTTCACAGCGTTTTTCGCTTGCCGGTAACCCGCTTCGCAATGCGGTTTTTTCCATTGCCATTGTTTTTACGGCTGTGGTAAAATGGATATAGTACCCGTTTGTTCAATAAAAGGTACGCGAAGGAGCGTCATTTTGAAAATATTGGTGATTGACGGACAAGGCGGAAAAATCGGCCGACAACTGATCGAAACGATTTTGGCCAGTGTTTCCGGGGCGGAAATCCTTGCAGTAGGTACAAACAGCACTGCAACCTCAAATATGATGAAAGGCGGCGCAAAAAACGCCGCAACCGGTGAAAACGCCGTAATCGTAGGTTGCCGTAGCGCCGATGTGATCATTGGCCCGATTGGCATTGTGCTTGCGGACGCCCTTTTTGGTGAGATTACTCCCGCGATGTCGGCAGCGGTAGGAAGCAGTACAGCACAAAAAATATTGATTCCCATCAATAAATGCGGCGCAATCGTAGCGGGCACACAGGGGCAGACCATTACAGACTTAATCCAATATGCGGTGGCCGCCCTGAAGGATCTCGGCTGACGGGTTTTGGTCATACCATTGACACAAACAACAAATTTTATTATACTGAATCTGTCGTTGGCACGAAGCCAATGCCTGCCGGCAGAAGCCGGATATCCCTATAGCCCTTAAAGTTTTTTAATCTTTATAAAATGATTATGGATGATATCAGGAAGATATCAGCTTTCAGAAGAAAGCCGGTATCTTTTTTTACGTCATCTTTTCTGTTTGGAGGTATTATTATGAATCATACAAAAAACCTGATTATGACAGCTTTGTGTATTGCGCTTGGTATTGTTCTGCCGGTTGCCTTTCACTCGATTCCAAATGCCGGCAGCATCTTTTTGCCGATGCACATCCCCGTTTTGCTGTGCGGGCTGATTTGCGGGCCTTACTACGGGCTTGCATGCGGCGTGCTTGCGCCGTTGTTATCCAGCCTTATCACCGGAATGCCCCCAATGGGCTATCTCCCCGGGATGCTGTGCGAGCTTGCGGTATACGGGCTGGTTTCCGGAATCCTACTGCGCGTGGTGAATACAAAGCACAACATCGCAAACATCTATATTTCCCTGATTGGGGCAATGATCTGTGGACGCGTCACCTACGGTATCCTGAATTCGCTGATTTTCCAGGCCGGGGATTATTCTATGCAAATCTGGCTGACGTCCGCTTTTGTGACTTCGATCCCCGGTATCATTATACAGCTGGTCGTAATTCCAATTCTTGTTTTTGCCCTGCAAAAAGCAAGGCTGATTAACCATGAATCCCTTCGTCACGCTGGTTAAGGCACACGCGCATAAATACCCGCTGATGCAGCCCTGCGATGTGGTCAAGCTACTGTACCAGCACGAGTTTGGCGGCGGGCACCTCGTTACAGACGAGGCCCTGAGCCTTCAGCGCTTACGGGCTGAGGCTGCCTCTCTTGCAGCGGATGCAGGCAGCCCGTTGCGCGAGGATATCGGAAATGGCTACGAGAGGCTCTATTTGTCGCCAGCAGTCCGTCAGAAGCTTTCTTTGGAGCTTTTGAACAGGATCTTCATTGCCTCGTCAAAGCATGCCCATGGGACGCAGGAAGCCTTTCAGGACAAACTCGCCATTTTACGTGGGATGGCTGCGGAACATATTTTTACATTCTCTATATCGGATTTGGATTGCTACCTCAGGCAATATCGAGAGGCAGGCTATCCTGCGGTGAGCCACAGCGCCGGCTATGTGAGCGCTTACCATCCGGCATACCGCGTTGTTTGTAAACGCTACATGCAGTTATTGCCTCTTATTTGCAGGATCGGCCTTCTGCTGAAACAAAAGCAGCACGTTATCGTTGCAATCGACGGAAATGCAGCCGCGGGTAAAACGACTGCAGCCGCATTGCTTGGCGATCTTTTCGACCTGAACATAATCCATATGGACGACTTTTTCCTGCCGCCCGCCCTGCGGAACGAAGCACGGCTGCGGGAGCCTGGCGGAAACATCCATTATGAACGCTTTGAAACGGAGGTTCTCCTGCCTCTTTCGCAGGAAGTTCCTTTTTCTTACCATATTTTTGACTGTGAAAAAGGCGGGTATTCCGGGAAAAGGATTGTTTCCCCCAAAAAGCTCACGTTAATCGAGGGCTCCTACAGCCTGCATCCGCGTTTTCGCGCACAGTATGATTTGACTTCTTTTTTATCCATAGATGCACGCGAGCAAAAACGCCGCATTTTGAAACGCGACGGCGCGCATGCCCTTGATATCTTTTTGAAACGGTGGATTCCAATGGAGCAGCTTTATTTTGACGGCTGCTCTGTCCGTGAACACTGTGATTTTATTTTACACACTTGAACTATGCGAGCGCTTTGTCGTTTAATTATTCAAATTCAGATGGAAATGTTTTACCAACTGCAGGAAGGCAAATGGACTATCCTTTAACGCATCAAAAAACGGTATGACCAAGGCCATACCGTTTTTATGAAACAATTTATTCCGTCTTTTCGCTTTCCGGCTCTGCTTCCGGTGTTTCTTCCGCCTTGGGCGCCTGTCCGTCTTCCTGTTCAGCGCAGCCCTCGAGCTCCTCGTCGTCGTTTTCAGTCTCGACGATCTTTGCCACACACACAACCTTTGTATCGTCATCCACACGCATAAGGCGCACACCCTGCGTAGAACGCCCGATCAGCGATATTTCCTCTACGCTCATGCGGATTACCACGCCCGCGTCGTTGATGAGCATGATATCCTCTGTTCCGTCCACAACCTTAAGGCCGCACAGCTTTCCGGTTTTATCTGTAATGTTCATGGACTTGAGGCCAATACCGCCGCGCGACTGCAGCCTGTATTCGCTTGCCAGCGTGCGTTTGCCATAGCCCTTTTCTGTGATTACAAGTATCTGCTTGTCTTTTTCTGAGATACACGCATCCACTACGCTGTCTCCCGCGCGCAGCTTGATCGCCCGCACGCCGGTCGCAACCCTGCCCATTGGGCGAACGTCTTCTTCACTGAAGATAATCGACATTCCGTCGCGCGTTCCCACGATGATTTGCTTCGAGCCGTCTGTTTCCATGACGGATATCAGCTCGTCGTCATCCCTTAAATTAACTGCCTTCAAGCCGTTCTGGCGGATATTGGAATATTCCGTGAACGGCGTTTTCTTGACGACGCCGCGCTTTGTAACGATCATCAGGTTCGAATCCTTTTCGATCTCGCTCTCGATTGGGAACACTGCGGAAATCTTTTCATCCGGATCAAGGTTCAACATATTAACGATCGCGGTTCCCTTTGCAGTCCTTCCCGCCTCGGGTATCTGGTAACATTTTTTCATGTATACCTTTCCCTTATTGGTAAAGAACAACAGCTGGTTATGCGTACACGTCACAAACACCTGCTCCGCAAAGTCCTCCTCGCGGGTTGACATCGCGGTTACGCCCCTGCCGCCGCGCCGCTGCGCGCGGTAGGTCTCCAGACTGATGCGCTTGATATAGCCGTAATGCGTGAGCGTCACCACCATATCCTCGCGCGCAATGAGCTCGTCGATATCGATATCGTCCTCGTCAAAGGTGATCTGCGTACGGCGCGCGTCGGAATATTTATCGCGAATCTCAATCAGGTCGTCCTTGATGATGTCAAGCACCATCTGCGGCGTGGAAAGAATCTTGTTGAAATGATCGATCTTCGCCAGTATTTCCCTGTATTCTCCTTCGATCTTATCGCGTTCGAGTCCGGTAAGGCGCTGCAGGCGCATATCGAGGATCGCCTGTGCCTGTATCTCTGACAGTCCGAACCGTTCGATCAGCGCCGCGCGTGCGGAAGCCGCGTCAGGAGATTTTTTGATCAGGTTTACGATTTCATCGATGTTATCGAGGGCAATGATCAGCCCTTCCAATATATGCGCACGTTTTTGGGCCTTTTCCAGCTCAAACTTGGTGCGCCGTACAATAACGTCCTTCTGGTGCTCAATATAATATTCCAGCACCTGCTTTAAATTCAAAACGCGCGGCTCGCTGTCCACAAGCGCAAGCATGATCACGCCGAACGTATCCTGCATTTGCGTGTGTTTGTACAGGTGATTGAGCACAACATTCGCATTTGCATTGCGTTTGAGTTCGATGACCACGCGCATACCGGATTTATCCGATTCGTCGCGCAGGTCTGAAATCCCGTCGATCCGCTTTTCATGCACAAGCTCCGCAATTTTTTCTACCAGAGCGGCCTTATTGACCTGATAGGGCAGCTCTGTTACCACAATGCGTTCCCTGTCCTCGTTATACTTTTCAATTTCCGCCTTTGCACGTACACGAATCCTGCCGCGGCCTGTTTTATACGCCGAGCGGATGCCGGACACGCCCATAATGATGCCGCCGGTCGGAAAATCCGGGCCGGGCATAACGTCGATCAGCTGGTCGATCGAAATGTCGGGATTATCGATCAGCGCTATCGTTGCATTGATTGTCTCCGCCATATTGTGCGGCGGGATGTTCGTAGCCATACCAACCGCAATACCGCCCGTACCGTTTACGAGCAGATTTGGAAACCTCGCGGGCAAAACCGCCGGCTGCTCCAAGGTCTCGTCAAAGTTTGGATAGAAGTCCACCGTATCCTTATCGATATCGCGCAGGAGCTCCAGCGTAATCTTTGACATACGTGCTTCCGTGTAACGCATAGCCGCCGCGCCGTCGCCGTCCACAGAACCAAAGTTTCCGTGTCCGTCCACCAGCATATAACGCGTGGAAAAATCCTGCGCCATCCTGACCATTGCGTCGTAAACCGCCGTATCGCCGTGGGGATGATATTTACCAAGCACGTCGCCCACCAGGCGCGCGCTTTTGCGGTAAGGCTTGTCCGGATACATATTGAGCTCGCTCATAGAATATAAAATACGCCTGTGAACGGGCTTTAGTCCATCCCTTACGTCAGGAAGCGCCCTGTTTATGATAACCGCCATCGCATAGGCAATGAACGATTTCTGCATTTCCTGGTTGATGTCTATGGGTATAATGCTGTTTAATGGTTTCTCCAAAATAAATTACCTCTTTTGCTCACCTAATTAACAATACAATGATCAGATATCCAGATCCGCGACCAGCTTCGCATTCTCCTCGATAAAGTCGCGGCGCGGTTCCACACTGTCTCCCATCAGGATCGAGAACGTCTCTTCCACTTCCATCGCGTCTTCCATGTCCACCTGCAAAAGCACGCGCTTATCCGGATCCATGGTGGTATCCCAAAGCTGCTCCGGGTTCATTTCCCCCAGGCCTTTATACCGCTGGATCGCGGCGCCGTCGCCGACCTCCTTCAGGTATTCCTGCAAATCCTCGTCTTTATAAAGATATTTATCTTCAAGACCTTTTTTGCTCACCTTGTAAAGCGGCGGCTGCGCGATATACACAAAGCCCTTTTCGATCAGCGGGCGCATATAGCGGTAGAAGAACGTCAGCATCAGGATGCGGATATGGCTTCCGTCAACGTCGGCATCCGTCATGCAGATAATTTTGTGGTAACGCAGCTTTTCCACATCAAATTCTTCGCCCATGCCCGCTCCGAAAGCGGTAATCATGGCCTTGATCTCATTATTGGCAAGCGCCCTGTCATGACGCGCTTTTTCCACATTCAGTATTTTTCCACGCAACGGCAGGATCGCCTGGAACCGTCTGTCCCTGCCCTGTTTTGCGCTTCCGCCTGCGCTGTCTCCCTCAACGATGAATATTTCGCATTTGCTCGCATCTTTTTCCGAGCAGTCCGCAAGCTTGCCCGGCAGCGCCGCGCTTTCAAGCGCAGTTTTCCTGCGTGTCAGCTCCCTTGCTTTTTTCGCGGCCTCCCTTGCGCGTTTTGCGGTCAGGCATTTTTCAATGATCACCTTTGCTGTCGCCGGATTCTCCTCCAGGAACGTGCTGAGGCCTTCCGCTACCGTGCTATCCGTCAATGCGCGCATTTCGCTGTTGCCAAGCTTTGTTTTCGTCTGCCCTTCAAACTGGGGTTCCGTAAGCTTTACGCTGATAATTGCCGTAAGGCCTTCGCGGATATCCTCTCCGGAAAGCGTTGGCTCGTTTTCTTTTACAAGCTTATACTGCCTCGCATAATCATTCACAACGCGCGTCAGCGCATTTTTAAAACCGTTTAAATGCGTGCCTCCCTCATGCGTGGAAATGTTATTTGCAAAGGAATAAATATTTTCCGCGTAGCCTTCGTTGTACTGCATCGCAACCTCCACCACAGAGGTCCCTTTTTCCGCGCAAAAATATACCGGCTCTTCAAACAACGGATTTTTATTCTTATTCAGGTGCTGCACAAAGGATTTGATACCGCCCTCATAGCAGTAATTCTGCCTTACCGGCTCGTCCCCGCGCAAATCCTCGAGCGTAATGCTGATTCCCCTGTTCAGGAACGCCATCTCCCGCAACCTGCGGCGCAACGTATCATAATCAAAATGAACGTCCTCAAAAATATCCGCGTCCGGCCAGAAACGGATTTCCGTTCCCGTTTCCTCACAGTCCCCGGTCACGTCGAGCTTTGTTATTGCAACCCCGCGTGAAAATTCCTGACGGTGCACTTTTCCTTCCCTGCGTACCGTTGCCACAAGCTTTTCCGAAAGCGCGTTCACAACCGAAACGCCCACGCCGTGCAGCCCGCCGGAAACCTTGTATCCATCCCCGCCGAACTTTCCGCCTGCGTGCAGCATGGTAAGCGCAACCTCAAGCGTGGAAACGCCCGCCTGCGGGTGGATTCCTGTCGGAATACCGCGTCCGTTATCCCTGACATACACGCTGCCATCCTTTTCGATCACAACAAGGATATCCGAACAAAAACCTGCCATGGCCTCGTCGATCGAATTATCTACGATCTCATACACCAGATGATGCAGGCCCCGCAGGTCTGTTGAACCGATATACATACCCGGCCTTTTCCTGACCGGTTCCAGTCCTTCTAAAATCTGTATTTGACTTTCGTCGTAATGCTCCTCTAAATTACTCATTAAATCCCTCTTTTTTCCTTCAATAAAAAGGCGTCGTCCAAAAATTCCTGCGTATTGCCCCTTCTCTGGAGTGTACGCGTAGAGATTGGGGAATAATACGCCTTTTGAGTCTCATCCTCTTGTGTAATTATGATTGATTTTGGCGCTCCGTCAGAAAGATCCTTATGAAAAACGCTCTTTAAAAAAAGGCTTGTTTCTTCATTCGCCACAGCCTCTTTATACTCCAAAATCATAATGATATCTTTCGTTTTCACGAAATAATCGTTACCCAGATGCAAGATCATAAAACACCTCTGCCTATCCTACGAATACTAAGTTTATTATACCACATTAATATGCTTTTTGAAAGCCTTTTTTCGATTTTATCGGGTTTTCCACATTCTTTGTAGAGGGGTATTTACAATACCTGAAAATGCGTCTGAGGGCTTCTTAGGCCCCTAAAACTGAATTGTGAGTTTTCAACTCATTATTTTTGAAAATTATTATCCCTTTTGTTCTTCTATGGTTCCATTTTCCACAAAAAACCTGTGGATTCCCTTTGCAGGAGGAGTTTCCTCCGGATCTGCGGTCGTAATAAAAACCTGTATTCCACGCAGCGTATTGAGCAGATTTCTTTTACGCGCTGCGTCGAGTTCGGAAAACACGTCGTCCAAAAGCAGCACCGGCATTTCCCCCGTGCTTTCCTCCAAAATCCGCAGGCACGCCGTCTTGATTGCGAGCATCAGCGTCCTCAGCTGCCCCTGCGAAGCAAATATCCGGACGTCTTTTCCGTTGATTGTAATATCAAGATCGTCCCTGTGCGGCCCGGCGGCGCAGCCAAACTCCGCTATTTCCTTTGGTATCAGCCTTGTAAGCGTTTCTTTGATTTCTTCCTCCGGAATGGTTTCCTTATAGGTGATTTTGATCTGTTCCCTGCCCCCGGATATCTCGCTATGTGTTTTTTTCACATATTCGTTGAGTTTTTTTACATATGCCTTCCTGTTTTTCAGTATGATTCTGATATAACCGGAAAGCTGCTCGTTATAGGCTTCCAGTAACGTTTTTTTATTTTTTTCTTCTTTCCTGCGCAGCACAGCGTTTTTCTCAGCGATGATCTTTGTATAATTTTTGAGTGCATCCACATAAGAAGGCCTGATTTTTGAGATTTCCCCATCAAGAAAACCGCGGCGAAGGGAGGGAGCCTCCTTTGCCGTTTTGATATCCTCAGGAGAAAACACCACAACATATAAATTTCCCAACAGTTCTTTTACGTTCCTGACAGGGATTCCATCTATTTTGATACTCTTTTTCCTGTCTTTTTCCAGTAAAACCTCAATGTTTCCCGTTCCGCTGCCTGTTACATACTCCGCATAAAGATACGCGCCTGTAGTTCCCGCCATAATCGTTTTGCTGTCCGCATTCACACGAAAAGATTTTCCATTGCCACAGATATGGATCGCCTCGAGCACATTTGTCTTTCCCTGTGCATTGCTTCCATACAGAAGATTAATCCCTGGAAAAAATTTTACATTCAGTTGTTCATAATTCCTGAAATGAATCAGTTTTAACCGGGAAAGATACATCAAAATCCTTTCAAAAAGAGGGCGCCAACAGCGCCCCCGGTCCATTTATTCAAATCCTGTCTTCTATTCTTCCCTGAGCTGTACCGGCAAAATCAGGTAATCGTACGCATCCGAATTTTCCTGCTTTACCACGCATGGGCTTACTCCCGTATTAAATTGCATCAGAACCTCTGATTCCTCCACATTTTTCAATACGTCGAGCACATATTTTGCATTAAACGCTATTTTGAGATCCTTCCCCTCCGTCAGGACGGGTATCTGCTCGTCAATATTACCGATCTCCGAATTTGAGGTGATTTCAAGGTTTTTTTCCTTAATTTCAAATTTCACGACATTATTATTTCCTTCCCGCGCAAGGATCGACGCACGTTCCAGACTGTCTTTAAGCATCCCCGTTTCCACCTTTACGCTGGTCGCGCAATCCGCGGGCAGCAGATTCCTGTATTTAATATATTCGCCTTCCAGAAGACGCGTAAATATCTGCGTATGATTTACTTCAAACAACGCCATATTCCCGCTGATCGATACTTTAATATTTTCATCCGTATCGTCGATAATCCTGGAAACCTCACGCAAGGTGCGCGCGGGTATTACACATTCCTTATCGATATCTGAAATCGCAGGCTGCTTACGTACCGCCATACGGTATCCATCCAGCGCAACAACAGTAAGGCTGTCCTTTTTGATATCAAATAACAGGCCTGTCAATATTGGCTTATCCTCATTGACCGCAGCGGCAAACAGCGTCTGGTTGATCATTGCACGAAGGACATTTTGCTGTATTTTAATCTGCTCCTCATCCTGCAGCTCCGGAAATACAGGAAATTCCGCCGCATCCATTTGCTGGAGAACGACCTTTGAATTCAGGCAGCTGATCTCTACTGAATTTTCTCCAACGCTGCTGAAGGTAACGTCGCTTTCCGGAAAACGATTGATGATTTCATATAAAAGCCGGGCAGGGATTGCCGCATCTCCCTGTTTTTCAATTTGCGCGTTCATTTCTGTTTTGATGGAAAGCGCAATATCAGTTGCCTTTAAAGTGATCGTATTTTCCCCGCAGGAGAAAAGAATACATTCCAGAATGGTCTTTTGCATTTTTGAAGCCGCCCTGTTGACGGTACCGATCGCTGAGAGCAGATCAGCCTTTGCACACGTAAATTGCATTTTGGTAATCCTCCGTTATTTTTATATCTTAATATAGGTATTATTGGTTGTATTAGGGGGTGTGCATATTGTGGAAAACACATTTTTCAGCGACTGCCGAGCGTTTTTCCAGCAATGTGCACTGGGTATAAAACCTGAGTAAACCCTCTTTATCTGTTCACAGGATGTTTCTATTTTGTGGAATACCTCAAAAAGGGTTTTGGAGACATTTTTTGGAGTCCACCCGTTATCCACAACTTATCCTTTGATTTTTGCCTCGATATCCTCAATGACGCGTTTCAGGTCGGCGTCGTCTTTCATTTGTTTTTTGATTTTTTCTTCCGCGTGCATGATTGTGGAATGATCCCTGCCAAAGAAATCTGCAATTTTGGAATAGGAATTGTCCGTCATATCGCGCAGGATGTACATGGATATCTGCCGCGGGAAAACATATTCCCTGTTTCTCTTCTGACCGCGTATATATTCTTCCTTTACGCCAAAATATTCGCACACAACGTCAATGACTGTTTTGGGAGTAATGGCCCGTACAGAGGGCGTTTCAAAATAATCCTCCAGCGCCCGCTGTGCGATGCTTGAATCAATCTCATGCAGCATTAGCTTATCTTTATGAAGCTCAGCATACATGATAACCTTTTGAAGAGCCCCTTCAAGCGTCCTGATGTTGGAATTTTTCTGCTGTGCTATATAATGTAAAACATCGTCCTTAATGGGAAGGATACCCGGATTCTGAACTTTGAGAGCCTGCACCTTTTGCAAAAGGATGGCGACACGCGTTTCGTAATCCGGCATCTTGATGTCTGCAATGAGGCCCCATTCAAAGCGGGAGCGCATTCTCTCCTCCAGTTTTTCCATTTCTTTTGGAGGACGGTCTGATGAAATAATAATCTGCTTATTCATTTCATGCAAAGCGTTGAAAGTGTGGAAAAATTCATCCTGTGCAACGTCTTTGCCCGCAATAAACTGAATATCGTCTATCAGCAGGACGTCAACATCCCTGTATTTTCTGCGAAACTGCTCGCGCAGGTCTACGTTTGCCTTATTATTGGTCAGCTGGATCATGCGAATGAGCTCGTTCATAAAGCTTTCGCTTGTAACATATACAATTTGCGCCTGCGGGTTTTCCTTTAAGATGTGGTTACCAACAGCGTGCATCAGATGCGTCTTTCCAAGGCCCACGCCTCCATATAAAAAGAGGGGATTGTATGCGCGGCCGGGGGATTGCGCTACGGCAAGCGCAGCGGCATTCGCAAATTTATTTGCTTCGCCCACCACAAAGGTGTCAAAGGTATAGCTTGGATTAAGATTTGTACAGGCGGAAGGCTTTTTATCTTCCTTTTCCGGTTTTATTTCCTTGATTTTGATATTTGCAGATTCCTGCGGCGTAATAAATTCAGGCGTGATGTCCGCACCTGCAACGCCATACAGCTCCTCATATGCCGTCTGCATGGTCTGCTGTATTTTTTCAGAATATTTCTCCGTCATCAAATTTTTGTGCATTGGACTTGAAACTTCAAAATAATAAGTATTTCCTTCCTCATGGATCGGTTTTAATTCTTTGATCCAGACATTAAACTGGAACATTGGAAGGTCTTCTTCCAGATAATTTAAAGTTTTTTCCCATAAAACATTGAAAACGCTCATCTAAGTCTCTTTCCTCTGATTTATTGCGCGCGGTTTATTCACAGGTTGTGGATAAGTTTTGCACAGACTGTTTTTATGAATTTGCGCGTTGTTGCAAAGAGTCATAAAAAACAGGAGAAAAGTTATCCACAAAGTTATCCACAAAAATTAAGAAAATGTGCATAAACTAAGGCTTTGCGTATGGTTTATTATATCACAGCGCCCGAAAAAATGGTACCCATAAAATCAGAAAAGCAAAGAGCGCATTAAATCCAAAAAGCAAAAAAGAGAAAAAAAGAAAGAAGGATCAAACGGGAAAAAATAGATCTGCGCGTTTATTGGAACAATCAATAAAAAAGAAGAAAACATTATAAAAAAACTATATCTTGTAGTGAAAACAATATAAAGAACAAAATTTTAAAAAATAATCGCAAGATCATGTATGATAGAAAGGAGGAAAATGTGTTGGAAAGAAGGCTCCGAAACAGTTTTTACCTTGACACTTGACTGTAATAAATATATAATAATAATCGTCTTTTTATCGAAAAAAGCATGGTGGCACAAAGAAGATTATTTTGAAATGCTACTATAATATATTACATAGAAAGTGGAGAGATTAAGACTATGAAAATGACGTATCAACCAAAAAAACAAAAACGCAGCCGCGTACACGGCTTTATGAAGAGAATGAAAACGAAAGCCGGCCGGAATGTGCTCAAAAGAAGACGCGCGAAGGGCAGAAAAGTACTGTCTGCTTAATGGCGGCTTAATATTACAGGCTTGGAAGTTTGTACGTTAAAAAAGAACAAAGAATTTAACTTTGTTTACAGGCGGGGAAAATCTGCGGGTTCCCGTGATATGACGCTCGTATATGCAAAAAGCAGGTACGGAGGCGCAAGAGTCGGTTTTTCGGTCAGTAAGAAGGTCGGGAACAGCGTGACGAGGAACCGTGCGCGAAGGCGTCTGAAAGAGGCGTACCGCATGATTATGCCTGAAATTAGCGGACATCACAGTTTTGTTTTTGTAGCAAGAAGCAGCATTACGGCTGCCGATTTTCAGAGTATTTGCCATCAGATGAGGCGTTTGCTGGAAAAGATGGGAGTGCTTCCCTCTGCGGGGAGGAAACAGGCATGAAAAAAGTAATTCTTGCAATGATCAGGTTTTACCAGAGAGCCATTTCGCCATATTTGCGCGCGAGTTGCAGATATACGCCAACCTGTTCGCAATATGCAATAGAAGCTGTCACCAAATATGGAGCGCTGAAGGGCTCCTTTTTGGCAATAAAACGAATTTTGAGATGTAATCCGCTGTTTCCTGGCGGTTATGATCCTGTACCGTGATTAGGGAGGATATTGGGTTTTGGATTTTCTATATAACAACTTTTTATCAGACTTTTTCGTCCTTTGTATGAAGGGCTTGCATAGTATCACACTGGACTATGCGCTTGGTATTGTTGTATTTACCATATTGATTCGCCTGTGCCTGCTGCCGCTTGATTTGAAGCAGCGCAACAACCAGTCGAAAATGTCGGCTCTGGGGCCGGAGATACAGTCGCTGCAGAAACGCTATGCGAATAATCCGCAGCAGCTGCAAAAAAAGCAGCAGGAGCTGTACCGGAAGATGAACGTAAAGCCGATGCTTGGATGCCTTCCGGCGCTCATACAGCTGCCGATCCTGTTTGCATTTTTCGGCGCGATGCGCGTGCTGCAAAGCGAGCAGACAATTTCACTTATGCTTAATGCCGCACAATATGGTCCGGAGACGGTTCAACTGACACCGTTTTTCTGGGTGCACAACTTCTGGCAGGCAGATTCGTTCCTTGGAGCGAATGCGGATATCCTTCCGAGCAGCCAGTCATTTTTATCCTTTGTGCAGATGAATCAGGTTTATATCCAACCACAGACACTCGAGCTTTTGCGTTCCCAGGGATTGCTTGATTTCTCAACGGGAGTCATGCAGGTGCCGCAGGAGGCGTATGATGCGCTTAAAAAGGGAATCCTTGAAGCAAACGGATACTGGAACTATTCTACCAATACGGTAACCAACATGAACGGTTACCTGATTCTCCCGGTGCTTTCGGGCGTGGCGCTGTTCCTGCAACAGAAATTCAACCCCGCAATGGCAAACGGCGGTATGGGAATGAATATGGCGGCAGCCGGAAACAGTGAAGAGCAAGCTCAGGCGCAGGGCTGTACGAATAAGATGATGATGTGGCTCATGCCGATTTTCTCGGTCTACATCTGCGCCACAGGTAATACGGCGTTTGCGCTTTACTGGTTTGTGTCCAGTTTGTATGCGTTCGGGCAGATGCGCGTCGTTGACCTGATCAAAAAGAGGAAAGCAAAGAAGCAGGAAGTAATTATCTCGTAGTAAGGGGGATTTATCGTGGCATTTGTAGAGGCAAAGGGAAAAACAGTTGACGAGGCCATTTTCAAGGGACTCGAAGAAATGGGACTTTCCCTCGATGAAGTAGATATTGACATTGTACACGAAGGGGGCAAAGGCCTTTTTGGCATTGGCAAAAGCGCGGTTGTGCATCTGACAAAAAAAGAAGCGGCAAAAGCGCAGGAGGGTTCTCCTGAGGAATTTTTGACAGGGCTTTTTGGACTGATGAAGCTTGACGCCGCATGTGAAGTAAAGGAAGACAGCGATAAAACGGTAAAGATTGAAATTACAGGTAAGGACACAGCAGTATTGATCGGACGGCGCGGCGATACGCTCGATGCGCTCCAGTATCTTACCGGCCTTGCCGTGAATAAGGGAAAAGAAGATTATAAAAAGATCATGCTGGACGCGGAAAACTATCGCGAAAAACGTGAGCATACGCTTGAAAAGCTGGCAAAAAGGCTTGCGAATACAGTGGCAAAGACTGGAAAGCCGATCACGCTTGAGCCGATGAATCCCTATGAGCGCAGAATTTTGCACGCGACCTTGCAGAATAATCCGCGCGTGGAGACGATGTCTGAGGGGGAAGAACCGTACCGCCGTGTTGTTATCAAAAGAAAGCGGTATGAGAATTGATCTAATCTGGTAAAAATACCCGGCGGCACCTATTCGTCGGGTTTTTTTGAACGGTGAAAAGCATGGTGAGCGATACGATAGCGGCAGTTGCAACGCCCGCGGGAACAGGCGGAGTTGCGGTAATCAGAATCAGCGGAGCAAACGCAAAGGACGTACTGCAAAGGGTTTTTCCGCGTGATGATTATGTGCCGGGGCAAATGTATTATGGAAGTATCAAAAAAGACGGGCAGTTGCTGGATATGGTGCTGGCGGTCTTTTTTCGCGCGCCAAGGTCGTATACAGGCGAGGATACGGCTGAGCTGCATTGCCACGGGAGTGCGGTTGGCGTGGAAAACATCCTTCGCTATGTCATGGAGTGCGGGGCGCGTCCCGCGCAGCCGGGCGAATTTACACGCCGTGCATTTTTGAATGGAAAGATGGATCTTTCCCAGGCAGAGGCTGTCTGCGATTTTATTTCAGCTTCGTCGCAGGCAGGAGCGAAAGCGTCGCTTGGGCAGCTTACGGGAAGACTGCGGGAGCGGGTGGTCGAATTTCAGGATGTTCTGACAGATGCACTTGCCCAGGTGGAAGCCGCAGTCGAGTATCCGGAGGAAGATCTGGAAACAGAGATCACGCAGGATATCAGGCCGGTGCTCGTACGCCTGAAAAAGGACATAGCACATTTAGCGGATACATTTGCCTCAGGACAGATTGCAAAAGAAGGACTCTATGTCGCAATCGCCGGAAAACCAAATGTTGGAAAATCATCTCTTTTGAATGCGCTGACGAATATGGACCGGGCGATTGTAGCGGATATTCCGGGCACGACACGGGACACCATAGAGCAGAGTTTTACGGTTGAAGGAATACGTATTAATTTAACGGATACTGCGGGAATCAGGAGAACGAACGATTTTATTGAAAAGCAAGGCGTAGAACGATCAGAAAAGGCAATAAACGAAAGTAAACTCGTGATTTTCATGTTGGATGCAGGCCTGGAAATTACGGAAGAAGACCAATTTGTTTTTAAAACGCTTAAAAATTCTCAGGTTGATGTTATAGTCGTTTTAAACAAATTAGATGCCTCTGAGCGGCTCTCAGAAGAAGCTGTAAAAATGGAATTTGGAGACGTTCATCCAGTTCGAATTTCTGCAAAGACAGGATTGGGAATCGATGAACTAAAAAAACGCATCGTTGATTATGCGCATATGGATCAAACGGCGCAGGAGGGAATCTTAATTACAAACGAGAGGCACAGGCATGCGCTTGACCGGGCGGCGGAGCAGATGGGCGATGCGCTTGATGCGCTTGATGCAGGTATGGATATGGACTGTGTGACCATTGACCTCAATGGCGCATGGACAAGCCTTGGAGAAATAACCGGGAAGACAGTGAGCGAAGAAATTATCGATAGGATATTTACGAAGTTTTGTCTTGGAAAATAAGGGAGAAAGAATGACGGATTATTTTGGCGGAGCCTATGACGTGGTCGTCGTGGGAGCGGGCCATGCGGGCGTGGAAGCTGCGCTTGCAAGCGCGCGCCTTGGAAAAAAGACATTGCTTACAACAATCAATATGGACGGAATTGCGCTGATGGCGTGTAACCCGGCGATTGGAGGCACGGCAAAAGGCCATTTGGTGCGCGAGATCGATGCGCTTGGGGGACAGATGGGCCTGGCGGCGGACGCAACCTTTATTCAGATCAAGATGCTCAATACCAAAAAGGGGCCTGCCGTGCATTCGCTGCGCGCGCAGCAGGATAAAAAGCAATATCAGCGCTATATGAAGGAAGTTCTGGAAAATACGGACAACCTGCAGCTTGTGCAGGATGAGATCACAGAGATTTTAACAGACGATGAAAAAGTGATCGGCGTGCGCAGCGCGATGGGCGCACGGTATGGGGCGCGCGCAGTGATTTTGTGTACGGGCGTTTATTTAAAAGGCAAGGTAATTGTCGGGGAGTATGAAAAAAGCGCAGGGCCAAGCGGCCTTTTTCCCGCGGAGTATTTGAGCGCAAGCCTGCGCTTGCTGGGCTTTGAGCTGCAACGCTTCAAAACGGGCACCCCTGCGCGTGTGGATGCGCGCAGCATTGATTTTTCAAAGACAACGCCGCAGTATGGCGACGAAAAGATCGTCCCATTTTCCTTTATGAGCGGAAGGATAGAGCGCGAGCAGGTGCCCTGCTTCCTGACCTATACCAACGAAAAAACCCATGAGATCATTCGTGAGAATATCCACAGGAGCCCGCTTTACAGTGGAATGATCAAGGGAATCGGGCCGCGATATTGCCCGTCAATCGAAGATAAGGTTGTTAAGTTCCCGGATAAGGACAGGCATCAGATGTTTTTGGAGCCGGAGGGACTGTATACGAACGAGATATATGTGCAGGGAATGTCCTCCAGCCTTCCGGTAGAGGTGCAGGTAGCGTTATACCGGACGGTTGCCGGCATGGAGCATGTGCATTTTGTGCGCCCCGCTTATGCCATTGAATATGATTGTATCGATCCGACGCGCCTTATGCCCAGCTTGCAGACAAAGACCGTACCGGGACTCTTTACGGCAGGGCAGATCAATGGAACGTCCGGCTATGAAGAAGCGGGCGTGCAGGGCTTGGTTGCGGGGATTAATGCCTGCCGGTTCCTTGATGGGGAAGAACCGGTGATTTTAGGACGCGACCAGGCGTATGCGGGGGTGCTGATCGACGACCTTGTAACAAAGGGAACGAGCGAGCCTTACCGTATGATGACGTCGCGTGCCGAATACCGTTTGCTTTTACGGCAGGACAATGCGGATACCCGCCTGACTCAGATCGGCAGGGACGTTGGGCTTGTGGATGATAAACGCTATGATGCGTTTATGTATAAAAAGGAATTTGTTTCACGTGAAACAAAACGCCTGGAGCAGACAAGCGTTCCAAAAGTAAAGGCGGATGCGTTTTTACAGGAACGGGAAATGGAGCCGGCAGGCCGGGGGATGAAACTTGGCGCATTGCTGGCCAGGCCGGGTGTTCTTTATGCAGACCTGCGGGAGGTTGATGAAAACATTCCTGACTGCGGGGATGATGTTGCGCAGCAGATTGAAACAAATATCAAGTATGCGGGGTATATTGAAAAGCAGCTAAAGCAGGTGCGCGCTGCGCGTACGCTTGAGAAAAAGCAGATACCCGGCGACATCGATTACGGGAAAATAAGCGGCCTGAGGCTTGAGGCAAGGGCAAAGCTGGGCGAAGTGAGGCCCCTCAATGTGGGGCAAGCGTCGCGAATATCGGGTGTATCGCCTGCGGATATTTCAGTGCTGCTGGTATATCTGGCAGCACAGGGGAAANAAAGCGGCCCCGCATTATGCGATTAAATTGCTATCCAAAGCTTTTTTGATTAAAAAAGAAAAGCGGGAAGCGCGCGGCTGTTTCGCGCAAAGAAACGCAGCATAGCGGCCTGGGGTTTGAACAAATGCAAAGCAGGACGAGGCAGGCGCCCGCAATGCGGGTCGATGCTGCAAATGTCTGGAGCGTTGCCGGACATTTTCCTGCACAGACAACCGGTTCTAGACAAGTACAAAGGAAAGAACGGGTGCGATTGTTTCACGTGAAACAATTTGCGGTCGATGAAAAAGAAAAAGGGAGACCGTCCCACAATATAGATTTAATGGAAAAGGTGAAGTAGAATATGGTAAAATAGTGCGTAAACAGGAATGATGTGCAAAGCTCAAGAAACAGGAGGGGTTACAGAATGGAATTAGCAGAAAGAACGGCAAAATGGCTCAATATGCCGCGGCAGGCAACAGTAACAGACCGCAAAATTGTGATCTATACGGAACCGGAAACGGATTTCTGGCAGGACACTTATTATGGTTTCCAGAGAAACAGCGGTCATGCACTCTTGGTGGATTCTGACGAAAAAACCACCTTTTCCGTTAAAGCAACGCGTAAAGGCAGCGATCCATATGACCATTGCGGAATATTGGTCTATCTTGATGAAAAAAACTGGGCAAAGCTGTGCCTTGAATATGAAAGCGAAAACGAACAAAAGCTTGGCAGCGTAGTTACGGTGGGCGGATATTCCGATTGGGCTGTCCAGGATTTCCCGGCGGATGTGGAAACAATGTATTTCAAGGTGTCGCGCAGGGATGGAGATTTTAAATTTGAATACTCAATGGATGGAAAAACCTATCATATGCTGCGTATCTTCCACATGAAATCAAAGTGTAAAACCCCGCAGGTTGGCATTTTTGCGTGCTGCCCGCAGGGGGAAGGTTATAAAGCTGTGTTTGAGGAAGCAAAGTTTACGGATGTTCAATGGGAGCGGTATACGCAGCAATAATGTTTCACGTGAAACAAACAGACGGGAGAAATGATGTCGGAGTTTATAGACGAGCTGAAAACATTGTGCAGGCAGGGTGGAATAGAAGCGGGGCAGGACGTCCTCGAGCGCATGGAAGAATATTATGAGTGCATGAAGGAGACGAACCGGCTGTATAACCTGACGGCCATTACAGAGCCCAAAGAAGCGGCGCTCAAGCATTTTTTTGACAGCATTGTCCCAGAGGGGGAGATCCCGGGGAAAAGCCGCGTGGTGGATGTTGGGAGCGGCGCGGGCTTTCCGGTTGTGCCGCTGAAAATCCTGCGCGGGGATATCAGCGCGTTTGCGGTGGAATCCTCAAAGAAGAAGTGCGATTTTATCGTACAGGGAGCGCAGGCTGCGAGGATTGACGTCACCGTGATGAATGTACGCGCAGAGGAGCTTGCCACGGGCAAACCGCGGGAAAGCTACGACGTTTGCGTATCGCGCGCTGTGGCGCAGCTGCGCGTGCTGATGGAGCTGTGTGCGCCGCTTTTAAAAGACGGCGGGCGTTTCCTTGCATATAAGGGAGATTACGAAAAAGAGCTTAATGAAGCGGCAGGGGCGATGAAAGCGCTGAACCTGAAGCTTGACAAGGTAATCGATATGCCGGGCGGGGAGCTTGCCCACCATGTTTTGGTGTTTCATAAGACGGGCATGATAGCACAAAAATATCCAAGGAGATACGCGCAGATCGTAAAGTCCCCGCTGTAGGGGCTGCGTAAACGGGCAGGCGTTTTGTTCATATTGAATTCTTAAAAGAGCTGTATGATAATACTGCAGAGATAAAAAACAGAAAGAGAAGTGTCACGAAAACAATGAATGGCTTTCGAAAGTTTATGATGGGGCGGTATGGCGGCGATCAGTTTGGAATGTTTTTGATCGTATTTTCAATCGTGCTTACGATTGTTCTGATGTTTGTGCCAATCCCCTTTATCAGCTGGCTCAGCTGGATTCCGCTTGTGTTTGCGATTTACAGGATGTTTTCCAGGCAGGTTGAAAAAAGGCAGCAGGAAAACTATGCTTTCCTGCGAAAATGGGGCGCGGTGCGCACGTGGTTCTGGAATATCAAAAACCGTTTGAAAGACGGGAAAACACACCGCTACTATAAATGTCCGAAATGCGCTCAGACACTGCGCGTTCCAAAAGGGAAGGGAAAGATCAATATTACCTGCTCAAAGTGTGGGACAAAATTTGTGAAAAAAACATAAAAAGCTGCAAGCGGTAAACAATTTTCGCGCATAATGCGCGCTGTGTTTAACCATATGCCATGCGGCGGAAGCACCCCTTTTCAAAGAATGCTTTGCAAAGGGGCTGTTTTATGTGAATAGAACTTTTCAATTCGTGCGTTTTCCGTTATAATAGGAGATACTGGTTTAGGAGCGTGAGAAAATTTGGGGAAAATTATTGCAATAGCAAATCAAAAAGGCGGGGTTGGAAAAACAACCACTGCAATCAACCTGAGCGCGTGTATCGCGGATAAGGGAAAACGGGTGCTTCTGATTGATATCGATCCGCAGGGCAACAGCACCAGCGGGCTTGGAGTAGAGCGCGTAGGACTTAAAAAGTCCTCTTACGACGTGCTTGTCGCCCGCCATTCGGCACTCGAGGCAATCAGGCCTACCATGATGAAAAACCTTGACCTGATGCCTGCGAACATCGATCTTGTAGGCGCGGAGGTGGAGCTTGTTTCCATGATGGCGCGCGAGACGATTTTGAAACGGGCGCTCGAGGAAGTGAAGGGGCTCTACGATTACATTTTTATGGATTGCCCGCCGTCGCTTGGGCTGATCACGCTCAACGCGCTTACCGCAGCCGATAAAATTCTGGTGCCAATACAATGCGAATATTATGCGCTGGAAGGGCTCACGCAACTGATGAGCACGGTAAAGCTGGTGCGCCAGAGCCTGAATCCGGAGCTGGAGGTGGAAGGCGTCGTCCTGACAATGTTTGACGGACGTACAAACCTTTCCCTGCAGGTGGTGGAGGAAGTGCGTAAATTCTTTAAAAACAAGGTTTACCAGACGGTGATTCCCCGCAATGTTCGTCTCGGGGAAGCCCCAAGCTACGGGCTCCCGGTTCTCTTGTACGACGCAAGGTGCCTGGGTACGGAGGCGTATAACGAGCTTGCGATGGAATTTCTGACAAACGATATGAGATAGAGTGGGAGAGACAATGAAAAGAGGACTCGGAAAAGGCCTTAGCGCCCTCATGGCAGACGCCGCGACAGAAACGGTGGAGAAGGAAGGCGTAAATGAAATCGATATTTTTTTACTGGACAATGATACAAACCAGCCCAGGAAAAAATTTGACGAGGCAAAGCTGAAGGAGCTCGCGCAGTCGATCAAGGTGCATGGCATCATGCAGCCGATTATTGTTTATAAAAACGAAGGAAGATATACGATCATTGCGGGAGAGCGCCGGTTCCGCGCCGCCAAACTGGCGGGCCTTAGCAAGGTGCCGGTCATCGTTCGCCAGCTGGATAAAAAAGAAATTTTGGAGCTGTCGCTCATAGAAAATATCCAAAGGGAGGATCTCAACCCGATCGAGCAGGCCGCAGCATTGCAGCAGCTGATGACGGATTACAGCCTCACGCAGGACGAAGTGGCAAAACGCGTGGGCAAAAGCCGCAGCGCGATTGCAAACCTTCTCAGGCTGCTTTCTTTGCCGGAAGGAGTCAAGAAGCTTGTGGTGGGAGGAAAGCTTTCGGCGGGGCACGCGCGTTGCCTGCTTCCGCTCGAGGATGCGAAGAAGATCGATGCGGGCGCAAAAACGATTCTGGAAAAAGACCTTTCCGTACGCGAGGCGGAGGCGCTCGTGAAGGATTGGCTCTTAACGCCTGCGGCAAAGGAGAAAAAGCCCGCAAAGGCGAAAAAGGTGCCAGTTGAGATCAGGGAGGCGCAGGACACGCTTTCCAAGGCGCTGTCCACCAAGGTGCAGATTAAAGGGACGCTTGCCAAAGGAAAAATATCGATTGATTATTATACTGCGGAGCAGCTGGAAGAAATTTACGAAATACTCAGGCAGGCGGAATGAAAAGCCGGCAGGGACAAAAGGCTCCTTATACTGTGCGGCGAGCCTGACGACGAAAAAAACGTTATCAAAGTAAGCGGGGCGAAGCGGATATGAAGCAGACAGGCGAAATCACCACGGTGTACCATTATTGCAGCGTGGAGACCTTTTACGAAATTATCTCCGGAAAAATGCTGCGCCTTTCCGATATCGATAAAAGCAACGACTATATGGAGCGCAAATGGCTGCAGCGGTTTATTTTGGAAACCGCGCTGGAGGAATACGACAAAAAGCCGTTTGAGCTCAATTTTTTGTATGAAGAAAAAATGCTCGAAGGGCACGAGGCTGTGGAGGCGCTCATCAATTTTGAACTGATGACCACTGGAAAGCGTTGGTATGAGGAGCTTATCACCTACGCTATTTGCTTCTCGGAAAAACAGGACAGCCTGAGCCAGTGGCGCGGATATGCGGATGACGGCCGGGGCGTGTGTATTGGATTCCGCGCAGACCGGATCAGGGAAAAGCTGATCCAAAACCGCGAATCGGACGATCCCGGGCATACCTTCCAGTTTAAGCCCATCCGCTATCTGGAAAACGAGCAAAAGGACCTCATCAGGCCTTACATCAAAAACATATTCAAGGAGCTCTCCATATTGCTTAAGCAGAAAGCAAAGCCAACGGGAGAGATTATCAAGTTGTTTTTGGCAATCAATGGGGAAAGCGCGTTTTGCAAGAATCCGGCGTTCAGTGAAGAGCACGAATGGCGGCTCGCCGTAAATTTTCCATTGCCTACGGAAAACTCTTACGTCAAATTTGCGCGCCAGTCTGAGCACGTGGCGCAAAACGATCTTTTCAGCCGCATCAAAACGGCTGTGGTGAAGAAATCCATCAAATCCTATGTGGAGCTGAATTTGCAAACGATCGGCATGGACGCAATCACAAGCGTTTGCCTCGGGCCAAAATGCGCGCTGACGAAAAACGATGTCATGCTGTTTTTGTTCAGCGAACAGATTTCCGTTCCTGCGGAAAATATTACCGCATCCCTTGCAACCTACCGCTAAAAGAAAACAGATATCAGAAAACATCGGAGCAAGCGATGTTTTTTGCGCTGTAATAACGATTGCCGCATACTGGCAGTGGTTACAGGAAAGCCTGCCTTTGCGATAAAAAACTGGAACAGCGTGATCCGGCAAAGAACGAGTTCGTAAATAAAATAAACCACGCTGTAAAAAAAGATTGACAAACATATTACTTATTACTATAATCATAGTAATAAAACTATTGATATAGTAATTTGGTAAAAAAGGAAGTGTGAAGCATGAAAATGACGCTGACAGGGCCGGAATGGTCTGTGATGTCCGCGCTGTGGGGACACGAACCACAGACGCTTTCAGAGGTCATACGCACAATGGGAGACAGCGTGGACTGGAGCTACACGACATATGCGACCTACCTTTCAAAATTAAGCAAAAAAGGATTTGTGGGGTTTGACCTGAAAGGAAGGGATAAATTCTATTATCCGCTGGTGGAGATGGATGAATGTATTCAGGCGGAAAGCAAAAGCCTGATGGAGAAGCTGTCCGGCGCGGGGGCCAAGCAGCTTCTTGTGTGTATGATCCGCGAGGGTAATCTATCCAAAGAAGACCAAAAGGAGCTACGGGCGCTCATCGACGAGCTTTCGGAAGGAAGTGAGTGAAATGACGGTTTTGGAAAACGTAGTGAGCATTTCTGTTTATGCGGCTGTCATCTTTTGCTGCATTATGCTGTTTAAACAATTTGGAAAAAACAAAATATCGCCTGTACTGCAGTTTGTATTGTGGTTTGTTTTGATTGCGCGTCTCGTAATCCCGTTCACTGCAGACAGCGGTTTTCGCCTGATGACAGTGCCTGCGGGGCAACAGGCTCCGGAAGCTGTGCAAAGCGAGCCGGCAGAAACGAAACAAGAGAGCGCCGCAACCACCGGGCCCATACAGGCAGGGCAAAACGACGGTGCGGCGGACGGCGCCGTTTTACAGGAGCAACAGCAGCCGTCCCAAACTACAGGAAAAGAAGCGACTACGCAACAAAGCGCCAGCCAGCAAATATCCACAGAGGAACAGGAGACATCAAAGCCTGTGCTTGGAACAGGGCAGCTTATTCTGGTAATCTGGCTTGCAGGCGCGCTCGTGATTGGTATTGGGATGCTGGCGCTGAGGACGGGCATGAATCGCGGTATCAGAAAAGGCGCGGTACTGCCGGATAAGCGGATCGACGACATTTTCAAAAGCTGCAGGCAGGAGCTTGGAATAAAAGGGAATATCCGGCTCAGGTTGTGCTCGATCCTCTCCACTCCCGCGTTAACGGTTGCGTTTCGGCCGGAGTTGTTGCTGCCGCTCGATTTGTTTTCGGAAGACGAAAACATTTTGCGGTATGCAATCCTGCACGAGTTGACGCACTGGAAACGCAAGGACCACTGGGTACGAATCCTGATGAACGCGATCAAAATAATCTGGTGGTTTCATCCCGTCGTATGGCTAGCGGACCGCCAGATCATGATGGATATGGAAAGCGCATGCGACAGCATGGTTGTCAGGGACATGCACAGCGAGGAAAAGAAATGTTATGCAAATACAATCCTCAGTATGTTCGCAAAAACGGATCATCCCGGATATGTGCTTGGGATGGCTCTTCGTACCGATAAAAAGGTGGTCGAAAAAAGAATCAGGGGGATTTATATGAAACAGAAGACAAAACGCAGCGTTAAGCTGGCGGCAATACTGCTTTGCGCGGTGATGGCGGTTGCATGCTTTACCACGGCCTGTACCCCGGCAAAAGCAGAAGATACGGAAACGCCGGAAATGGTTGAAGCCGCCTCCGCTTCATCGGCAGGGGCAAGCGCTACGGAAATGCCGGCAGAGCATATTACAAAAACGCTGGATACGGAAAACGAGGGAATCAAAATCAATATTGACGCCGACGTTATCCGTCCAACTAATAGCACGATCCCTGTGCGGGGCTATGAGACGCGTGAATTTACACAGCAGGATGTGGATAACGCGATCAAAGCCATCATGGGGGACAAGGAATTTTACGCGCCGATTCGAACGAAGGCAGATATTCAAAAGGAAATAGATGAAATGGAGCCTGCGGGGCAGGGCACGATAGACGGGCTTCGCGAGGAGCTTGAAACCGCGCCTGAAACGGCGGAAAAGCGACCGGCAAATACAACGCTCACACATAAAGAAGCCGTAGGCGAAGATATCGGCGACGGGGAGCTGCAGCACAGCTTTAACATGACATGGGACGAAGTAACGGTCTGGGCCGGGGATATGGATTCGCCGGACACGCTGTCCATCCGCGCGAACTCCAACCTGGGGGACAGCGGATTATGGTATACCGGCGGCGGAAGGAGCTATTACGATGCGCAGGCCCCCACAACGCTGTGGAACAGCGTGCAGGCGGGGCAAGGCGAGGAAGCGCGCGGCATGGACCTGACACGCGTACAGGCGGAGGAACAGGCGGTAAAAATTGCACAGGCGCTCGATCCGCAGATGAAGCTCGTACTCACGGAGCTGGTGCCGATCGTAGATAATCTCCCGTTTGACGAGGAAGAATACGACGCCGATCCGGAGGCCTATGCTCAAAAGCAAAATGAGTGGAGAGCACAAAGCGACGAACAGGCAAAGACAGCGCCGCAAATTTACCGGTTTACCTTTGAGCGCGAGGTGGACGGGGTTCCTGTCACCTACACGAATTCGTTTGATTATACTTATATGGATGGTACGCCCAATATCGTGGGCGAGGATGGACATCGTGTAGCCTATGAGCAAATGCAAATCATGCTGGATAACGACGGCATTGTCAAAATGAACTGGACGTCTCCGGGCAAGGCCGGGGAGGCGGGAGAGAAAATCACGCCTGTCTCCGTTGACGAGGCGATTGGCATCATGCAGAAAAACATCCTGAAAATGGATATGCTGCTATCTGAACCGGCTGATGAATTGAAAGGCTTTGGCGTGCTGACAGGCTCCGCGGATATCAACAGGATCACGCTCGGATATGCGCGGGTAATGAATGACGACGGAAGCTTTTCGATTGTACCGGCGTGGGATTTCTTTGGAGATTTCCACATCAGCAGGAACGGGGAAGACATGGGGACCTCCAATAATTATGCTACAAACGATCCGTCAAACAGCCTGATTACCATAAACGCGAAGGACGGTTCGCTTATCCTGCGGGAAGGAATTCCATTTTACTGGATAAATAACGGTTGGACAGACGGGCAGCAGGAATTAAGAAACGACGCGGTGACAGGAACAGCGAGCGTCAGCAAAACGAGCGTTCAGGCGGGAGAGAAGGTGAGGTTCACCTTTATCCTCAGTAATTCCAGCGGAGAAGACATTGAAAACTGCACACTGTTTGCCCCACCCCTCCAAAATGGAGAGCGGCTGGGCGACACGTTCTCAATCGTGTCAGGTAACCGAAAAACCGTCACATGGACGTATGAGCCGACCGAAAGCATCACGGTAAAGCCGACATTCCGCTACACGCTTGACGGCGAGGAACGGGAGCTCAGCCTTGCGGAGCTCAATATAAAAGTCGAAGGAAGCGCTGCGCCGACTCCTACCCCAAGCGCAGGGGAAACGCCGCAGACCACATCGACGCCCATGCCACAGCCTGCACCCACACCTACGCCTGAGCCGTGGCCTGTGCCCACGCCCACACCCGCTCCGTCGCAGCAGGAATCCTGATTAAAAATTGTGTTAATGTCCCTGAATGGGGGTATATTATAAATAACAACTCACTATCAATACATATAACCGGAAAGGGGAAGCGGAGACGCTTCCCCTTTTCGTGCGCAAAAAAACAAAATCTGGTTGACAGCATACGGAACAGGTGTTATATTGTACATATCGTATATATACAATATTTTGAAATGGAGGGTTGATGAGTGGATATCATCATCAGCAATTCCAGCGGAAAGCCGATCTATGAACAGATCACCTCGCAGATCAAAAATATGATCCTGACGGGGATGCTGAAGGAGGGGGACGCCCTTCCATCCATGCGGCTGCTGGCAAAAGAACTGCGAATCAGCGTGATCACCACCAAACGCGCGTACGACGATTTGGAGCGTGACGGGTTTATTGAAAGCTTCACAGGACGGGGAAGCTTTGTCGCCCGCAAAAATTTGGAGTTTATGCGGGAGGAGCAGCTGAAGGTCGCGGAGGATTTTTTGAAGCAGGCGGTATATACCGCAAAGAGCAGCGGCATTACGCAGGAGGAGCTTGTGGAGATACTGCGTGTGCTGTACGAGGAGGAGTAGTAAAATGGATAGCTTGGCGCTGAATAACGTAACAAAGCAATATAAGGGATTCCGGCTGGAGGATGTTAGCTTCCGGCTGCCCTGCGGCAGTATTATGGGGCTGATCGGCGAGAACGGGGCGGGCAAGACAACCACGATCAAGCTGATTTTGAATATGATCCGTGCGGATGCGGGAAGCATCAGCGTGTTTGGCCTTGACCATCAAAAAGACGAGCGGGAAATCAAGGAACAGATTGGCGTTGTGATGGAGGATATCGGTTTTTACGAAACATTGAAGCGAAAGGATATCGCGGCCATTATGCGCAATACGTTCCGGACGTGGGACGACGCGCTGTTTCTGGAATACGCCAAAACCTTCGACTTGCCGGAACGCAAAAAGATCAAAGAGTTTTCCCGCGGCATGAAGATGAAGCTTTCGATTGCGGTCGCCCTCTCGCATCATCCAAAGCTGCTGATCCTCGACGAGGCGACAAGCGGGCTGGATCCCATCGTGCGCAGCGAAATACTGGATGTGTTCCTTGATTTCATACAGGACGAATCGCACTCGATCCTGATTTCTTCACACATCACGAGCGATCTGGAGAAGGTGGCGGACTACATTACGTTTATCCATGATGGAAAGGTGGCGCTGTCTGAGAGCAAGGACAGCATGCTCTACGACTATGGCGTTTTGAAATGCGGGGCGGAGGATTTCGCAAAAATCGACGGAGCGGATATCGTCGGTTATCGAAAATCCGGCTTTGGTTACGAGGCGCTCACCACAGATAAGGAAGCTGTGCGGCGGAAGTATGAGAACATCGTGGTGGATAACGCAACGCTTGAGGACGTGATGCTGTTTATTGTAAAGGGGGAACGGAAATGAAGGGACTGCTGACAAAGGAATTCCTGGGAACCAAAAGTTTTTTCAGAATTTATATTTTTATCATCGCAATCTGCATTGTTCCCGTCATCGTATCGGGCAACGGCGACTTTTCGGCAGGATTTGCAACGGGAATCTGCACGTTTATCGGCGGCATGATGTGTTTTACGTCCTTTGCGTACGATTCCTCCAACCGCTGGGATAAATATGTGCTGACGCTGCCCTACACAAGGAAGCAGATCGTAACGTCAAAATATGTCTTTTCCCTGCTGATGGTGGGCATCGGTATGGGAATCGGCTTCGTAGTGAACCTGATTCTCGCGGCTGTGGGACGCACGGTGCTCGGCACGGAGACGGGAATTGTTATCCTCATACTGGCATGTACCGCACTGCTGTTTATCAGCATCGTAATTCCGCTGATTTATAAACTTGGCGTGGAAAAGAGCAGGATTGCAGTCATTGTAATTTTCCTCGTGCCGTTTATGATCTTCCTCGCGTTTTCAGGCGTTGCGGAAGATAGGGGCGGGATGCAGGATAGCTTTACCGGGATCGTGCCCATGTTGACATGGCTTTTGCCGGTTGTCGGTGCGGCGGCGCTTGTGGTTTCCTATCTGGCTTCGGTACACATTTACCGCAATCAGGAGGTTTAAACGACATAGAATGACCGAAACAAAAAAACGCTTCCGGTAATGGTTGCCGGAAGCGTTTTACGTTTCAAAAAAAAAGGCAGACTCCTCCTATATTACGCCGGATATGCCGCCCAGCAGGAAGTTGGACTGGTAGAAAAACGCTGCAATCGGGGATTTATCGATGATCGGCGACACAAAATCCGCCGGCAGGGCGATCATCAGAACCGGTACGATCATAAACAGCGCGAACATCCCAAGGAAGCCGCGCAGCAGGCCTACCGCGCCGCCTGCAAGGCTGTCAAACCGGCGCAGCACAGGAAGCGGCGTCGCATAATTGAACGCGTTGACGAGCAGCGCGATCACGATGCGCGCAATGAGGTAGATGACCAGAAATGAAAAGATGTTCACAACCACATTGGTCATGGTAAAGCCAAAATATTCGGACACCTTATGAAAACCCTGCGCCTCAAATACGCCGTTCGTCATATTTTCCGTTACAAGGTGGTCAAAGGGCATGGGAAGGTTTGCGGACGAAACGATCTGCTTGATCTGCTCTGTGGAAAGCGTTGCGACGGCAAGGTTGCCGGACGCCTGCAGCTGGTCTACGCCGTTGGTGAAATTTAAAATGAACCGGTAAAAAGTACCCTTGGCGATGGCCTGGGACATAAGCGGCGAAAAAAGAAACCCGACGCACCATGAGATTGCCATGCCCACCGTATTGGTGACGGACACCAGAAAGCCCCTGTAAAAACCCTGTAATACGTAAATTGCGATTAAAAACACGACGATCCACGTCAAGTTGATAAAATCCATGTATCCTCCGTGGTCTGGTCAGCTCAGCGGCATCAGATAGCTTTTGCCTTCCTGATCCCAGGCGATGGCAAGCGTATCCATAACCTGCTTTGCGCTGACTAGAGTATTGTTGATTTTTGCTGTTTTTTCAAGCTCTCCCGTAAGGGAATAGGTAGAAACCGAATCCGGGGAGAACGCGTAAAGCTTCTGCTGTGATAACGCAATCGAAAAAACATTTTGGGGCATATGCAGCACCGTTTCGCCAAGCTCGTTGTTAAAAAGCTTTACGGACTCAAAATATGTGGCTGTGGAGCGCGGGATGTAGGCAAGCTCAAAAGTCTTCCCGTTGCTCACGGCAATCGGCTTCCAGCCGTAGATAAGCGCTTCCTTCTGCTTTTTGGAAGAAATATCGTAGGAAACGAGCGTGTTGGTGCCAGAGGCATAGGTCATGCCGCCGTCCGCCACATACACCTGCTCGATGATCTGCGTGTTGTCCTGTATGGTGCTGGTCGCCTTGCCTGTTGTGGTATAAGTGGAAATATTGGATACCGGCACAACGTTTGACGTGTCGAGCGAAAGCACCCACAACGTATCATTATCCCCGTAAAAACCAAAATCGATCACAGGCCGCGTTTTATAATCCACCTGTCCGGTCTGCTCGCCCTTGCTGTTTAAAATATAAATGTAATACATGATCTGTCCCGTCTCGTCCGCCGCGCTTCCGGAGACCGCGATGTTATTTTTGCCGCACCGTACGTCAAGGATGTCGGACGCGACTGCGGAGCTGAAAAGCTGCTGCTGCGTATAGGAAACAGCCTGCAGGTTTTTCCCAAGATAGGTGCAGATCATTGTGGGGGAAATGGAAAGCTTTGCATCCGCAGAATCTAGCTTTGTATCCCACACGGTTTTGCCCTTGAGGTCGGCAAGCGTCAGCTTGTCCTCCGTAAGGTAAACAAGGCCGTTTTCATTCCCCTGCACGGTTTCCGGCAGGATGGACTCGGTTTCGGTAAGGGCCGGCTTCCAGAAGCCGATGTCCGTAAAATTATTGATCAGAAAAAATACACCGACAGCCGCCGCCGCTATGACGGCAATGAGGATGATCATATTTGTCAGCTTCCGCCGCTTTTTCCGGCGGGAAGGTCTTAAATACATACAAGTACCTCGGATTTCCTACAATATCATAATACTATTCTATTATATTCGATTATTGCCGGGAAGGCAAAATCTTTCCCGCGGCGGCTTCAAAACGAAGAGCGCAACGGTAAAACATCGGTATCCCCCACAGCAGAGGGAATTTCCGGATTATTTTTAATCTATTGTACCATAAAATACCCTTTGAATGTGATATAATATAAGATAATGTTTCAAAATAACACGGTTTTAACAGAAATTTAAGAATTGAAAACCGGATGGCAAAAGAAGGTGATACCATGCGCATTACAAAAATGCACGGACTGGGAAATGATTTTATTGTAATAGAAGAGAAAACAGGCGATGTGACAGAGCTCGCAAAAAAGCTGTGCAGGCGCAGGCTTGACGTAGGCGCGGACGGGCTTTTGCTCGTGGAGGCGTCCAAAACGGCGGACGTGCGGATGCGAATCATCAACGCGGACGGTTCGGAAGCGGAGATGTGCGGGAACGGGATACGCTGCTTTGCGCGCTATGTTTACGACAAAGGCATCGTGCGTAAAACAAAAATGCAGATTGAAACGCTTGCGGGCGTCGTAAGCCCGGAGCTTGTCATGCAGGGCGCGCAGGTCGTGGCGGTGCGCGTGGATATGGGGAGGCCTTCCTTTGAGCCGGAGCAGATACCCGCGCTGATGCAGGATCCGATGGATTTTACAGTGGAGGTAAATGGAAACCGGCTGTCGGCTGCGTGCGTGCTGATGGGCGTGCCGCATACGGTTATTTTTGTTGAGGATATTGACAGCGTTCCCGTGGAGCAATGGGGCCCGCAGATCGAAAAAAACCGGCTCTTCCCCCGCGGGACAAACGTGAATTTTGTGCAGGTAACAGACCGCAATTCTGCGCGTATGGTTACATGGGAGCGCGGAGCGGGAAGGACGCTTGCGTGCGGAACGGGCGCGACGGCTTCCGGCGTGATTATGCACAGGAAAGGGCTTGCGGACGCGAAAATCGATCTTTTTGTACCTGCGGGCGTGCTGCACATCGAAAATGTGCAGGATGGACGCGCCTTTATGACGGGCGCGGCGGAATATGTGTTTACCGGGGAGGCAGGATGAGAGAAGGGGAACCGCTCCCGCTGCCCGGCTTCCTGAAACGTTTTTTTGAGCTATGGAAAGGCGCGGGACTTGCGGACGCGTATTTGGTGGGCGGCTACGTCAGGAACCTGCTGCTTGGTCTCGCGGAGGGCGACCTTGATATCGCGTCGCCGGAGCTGCCGCAGGAGGTTGCGCGAAAGCTGCAGTGCGAAGAGGTTTGTGTGGAAGAACGTGCGTACGGCCTTGGCACGGTTGTGATAAAACAGCGTTTTGACGAACGGCTTTATGTGTATGAATATACGGCGTTCCGTTGCGATAACTACGGGCGGGGCGGCGCGCATACGCCTGTAAGCGTGGCCTTCACGCAGGACATGGATTTGGACGCGCAGCGCAGGGATTTTACGATCAACGCGCTGTATATGGGCGCGGATGGACGGGCGGCCGATCCCACGGGCCGGGGCCTTGCGGCGATCGGCAGCCGGCTGGTCGAACAGGTGACGGAGGAAACGCTGGCGCAGGACGCGCTGCGTATCCTGCGTATGGTGCGCTTTGCAGCGGAGCTCGGTTTTGAGATCGACGGACAGACATATGCCTGTGCAAAACGTTATGCGCCGCAGCTTCAGGATATTTCCGCGGAGCGAATCCGTGATGAATTTATTAAGATATTGCTTGCCGATCAAAAATACGGCAACACGGATGGAGTGCTCTGCGGGCTGCACCTTTTGAAGGATTTGGGGGCGCTCCGGTTTATTGTCCCGCGGCTCGAGGACGGAGACGGGTTGGCGCAAAATCCAAATTACCACGCTCACGACGTACTGGAGCATTCGCTGCGCGCGTGCGCGTGCGCGCCGCCGGACCTCGAGGTGAGGCTGGCGGCCCTTTTGCACGATATCGCAAAGCCCGAGGCATGGCACGAGACCGGAAAAATGTACGGGCACGACAGGCTGGGCGCGGTTCTTGCAGAGCAGGCGCTTAGCGCGCTGCGCGTGGATAAGGAGACGACAAGGCACGTATGCGCCCTCGTGCGCGCGCATATGTTTGACCTGAACAACGATGCGGGCAAACGCGCGGTGATCAGGATGATCGCAAAGCTTGGGCGGGAGCAGTTTTTAAAATTGTGCGCCGTGCGCGAAGCGGACTTCTGCGGCTCGGGCATGGGAAATCCACCGCTCAGCGCGGAAAAGTGGCGCGGCATACTGGAAGAGCTGGTCAGCAGGGATGCGCCGCTCGATTTAAGGCAGCTTGCGGTGAATGGCGACGACCTCATGCGGGAGCTGAATTTGCCTGCGGGCAAACGCATTGGGGAGCTCTTACAGGCACTTCACGCATACGCTTTGAAAAAACCGTCACAAAATAACTACAAAAGTCTGATTAAATATGCTAAAATAATAAATACGTGTGAATACAAACCGGAAAAAAACTGACCGGATGAGAATAAATGAATTGTTGCAGACATTTGGGAGGAATCAAGCGTGTTTGAACCAATCAATATTAATAAGTTTTTGAACAGGGAACATATCGGCGATTATGCTGAGATAGAATTCGATACGTACGTGAGCAGCCATGGCAAGGAAGAGGTCGAGGACATCAAAATGCCCATGCACTATTACGAAGCGGGCGAAGGCGAGCCGCTGATTCTGGTGCATGGAATAGGCCAGTCCATTTACACATGGCGCAAGAATTTCGAGGAGCTGGCGAAGCATTTCCATGTATTTGCAATCGACCTGCCCGGGCACGGGTTTTCCGGCAAGCCGCAAATGAGCTACAGCATCGAGGAATTCGCGCTTTCCCTGGAATCCTTTATGAATGTTCGTGAGCTTGCGTCCGCACATTTTTGCGCGTTTGGCGAAGCGACGGCGTATGTGCTTGATTTTGTAATGCACAATATGAAGCGCGCAAGGACGCTTGTGTTTATCTCGCCGATGCTTACGATGAGCGCGGGCGGCGGCATCAAGGGCAAAGGGCTTCCATCCGTTCTGGGAATGACGGCGGCGAAGATGCGCCTTACGGAAGGGGCGGTAAAGGAAATGCTGGAGGACTGCTATTTTGACCGTACGCTGGTGACGGACGAGGTGGCGGCGGAATACAGCGCCGTATTGATGGACAGGGATTTTAAGGTGATTTCGAGGATGTGCATCGGTAACTTTATCGACGAGGATATTATACAGAACATCCATTCTGTGCGTCAGCCGATGCTGATTATCCTGGGTTCGGAGGATAAAATAACGGGCGGCAGGGAAAATGAATTCCTGCAGCTTCCGCTTGCGGACGCAAGCAGCCTCACCGTGCGCAACTGTGGCTTTATCGTGCATGAGGAAAAGCCGGAAAAGGTAAACGAAGCCATTGAACAATTTTGCAGACCGCGTAAAAAGCCGGAAGAGGCTTAAGGTAAAGAGGCGGCAAAATGGTAAAATTTGTTTTGGATGAGCAGGCGTTTACGCCTGTGCCAACCATATTTTTAAAAAAGTATATGTGCGACGCTCCCGCTGATTATGTGAAGGTTTACCTGTACGGCTTATGCCTGGCAAACAGCGGCAGCCAGCTTTCGGAGGTGGAGCTTGAGGACGAGCTGCACCTTTCTTCCGCGCAAATTGAATCCGCGCTTAATTACTGGTGCCTGAAAAATTTACTGTTAAAAAGCGGCGGCAAGTATTCGTTTGTGCCGATCAAGGCTGCGCCGGAAGAGGAAGCGCCCAAAAAGCGGCGCGCACCCCTCTATGAAATGCAGAATTTTAACGAGATGCTGCGTACGGTTTTGAAGCGGGATCTTTCCGGAACGGAGCTTAATAAAATCTACGATTATACGGATGTGTTCGGACTTTCGCAGGATGTGGTGCTTGCGCTGGTGGAATACTGCGTGGCGGAGCGCGGCAACCGGATCAGCGTGGCTTACCTTGACAAGGTAGCGGAGGCATGGAGCGAGGAAGGCGTAACGACGCTTGAGCTCGCGCAGCAAAAAATTGAAGAATATAAGGCTGTTTCGGGCGGCGCGAACAAAATCATGCGCCTGATGGGCCTGCACGGAAAATATCCGGGCAGGACGGAGATGGATCTTTACAATAAATGGACGGAAAAATGGGGCTTCACGCACGAGGCGATCGAATATGTGATGAAGGATAAGGAATTTTCCAAGGAGCAGCCGTTCAAATATCTGGATGCGATCCTGCGTTCGCTTTACGACAGGGGAATTACGTCCTCCAGAAAGATCAGCGAGTTTTATAACGCGCAAACAAAGCGCAGGAGCAACATCAAGGAAGTGCTCGCCGCGCTCAAATATTCGCGGATCAATATTGCGCCCAAGCACGAGACCTTTTATAGGGAGTGGGAGGAAGCCGGTTTTTCCCAACGGATGATCCTCATGGCGTGCGAGCAGACGGTGAAGCTGGGAAGCCGCAGGCTGGAGGCGGTGGACAGCATTTTGAAGGAATGGCGCAGCCTGAACCTGGAATCGGAAGAGGAGATCAGGGCGCACCTGAAAAAGCAAAATACGCTCGACAGCAAGATCGAGCAGGTATACGACTGTGCGGGAATCGAGAAGGCGGTCGGCGAGATGGACCGCAAAAATTATATCCGCCTGACGCAGGAAAAAGGGCTTTCCCACGAGGTGCTGATGTACGCGGCGGAAATGAGCTCGCTGTTCCAGAATCCGCTTTCGTATATGATGAAGGTTCTAAACAACTGGGCCGATGCGGGCGTAGATACGCTTGACAAGGCAAAGAAGCAAAACCTGTCGCGTGCGTTTGCCGACGCGAAGCGCGATCAGGGCGTGAGCCAGCGTGAATATACAGAGGAAGAAAAGCAACAACGCAAGGAAAACGCATATCAGGAAATGGAGCGTCTGTACGATGAATAAAACCGTTGCGGATTTGCTGGAGGATTTTGGCCTGAGGCACGCGCGCGTGGTACACGAGAATGAAAAACGCCTGCGCGGCGACGGGCAGATACAAAAACTGGAAGAACAAAAGCGCGCGCTGCTGATGCAAAAGCTGGAGTGCGCTTTTTTGGCTGCGGACGAAGGAGATTTGGACGCGCAGATACGCACGCTCGAGGAGCAGGAGCGGGGCCTTGCCGAAAAAAAGGGGCTTCTGGTTCCGTATGATTGCCAGGCGTGCAAGGATACCGGCATCATCGGAAAGCGGTATTGCCGGTGCTTTTTGAGCGAAGTTTACATTAAAATTTATGGGGCGACGGATATTGCCGCGCTCGATATGGATTTTGAGCATGCGGACCTTTCCGTATTCGACGGGGAAAAGCAGCTTCCAATGGGTAAAACACAACGGCAGATCGCAGAGCTTGCGTACGGTATCTGCCAAAAGTATGTGGCAGGCTTTCCAAAAACGCCGCGGCAGAATCTTTTGCTGCGGGGCAAGGCGGGACTTGGAAAAACCTATCTTTTGAACTGCATGGCGGTCGCTGCAAAAAGACGGGGCATTGACGTGTGCCTGATACGTGCTTCCGCCATGTTTGACGCATTTTTCAAACATCGCATGGGAGAGGAAATGCCGCTGCATTTCCTGCAGGAAGCCGGGCTTTTGATGATTGACGACCTTGGCACCGAGCCGGTGACGCAAAATGTGACGGTTGAATATTTGTTCGACCTTTTAAACCGCAGGATAGAGGCGGGCAGGCATACTGTGATCGCCACCAATGTGGACGATTTGCAGGCGCGTTATGGAGAGCGTATTTCCTCGCGCATGGAAGGCGGAAAATGCTGCGCGGTACTCCTGATGGACGGCGATGATATCCGGATGACGAAATAGGCTTGTTTTGGTGATAAGCGGATGGGTATTATAAAAACAGGATCGGAAATATAACAGCTTTGCCATGCGCAGGGCGTTTGTTTTTGTAACGCAAAGGAGATGGGGAAATGCGGATCAAGATTATAAAAAACGGGCCTTATCAGGTCAGCGGCGGCGTGCCGCTCAAGGAAATGAAGATCGGCTCGAATGCGCAGGGAGATTCCACGCACTGGATCGAAGGAAAAACCATTGAAACAAAGGAAACCTATCATTTGTGCAGGTGCGGGAAATCTTCAAACAAACCATTTTGCGACGGGAGCCATTCCTGTGGCTTTGATGGCACGGAGACTGCGGACCACCGGAGCTATAATGAGTCGGTGAAATGCTATAAAGGCGATGGCATGGATCTTTTGGACGAGGAGGATCTGTGCGCGGTAGCGCGTTTTTGCGATGTCGCGGGGGGCATCTGGGCTTTGATACAGGACGCGGATAATGAGGAGCTCGCTGTGAGGGAAGCCTGTGATTGCCCGTCCGGAAGGCTTACGGTTGTCAAGGAAGGGAAAAGCATTGAGCCGGATTTTCCGGCAGAGATCGCAGTGATCGAAGACGAACCGGCAGGAAAAATGGGCCCGCTGTGGGTGCGCGGCGGAATCGAGATTGAATGCGAGGACGGAAGCGTGTACGAAAAGCGCAACCGCGTTACGCTTTGCCGCTGCGGGAAATCCTTAAACAAACCGTTTTGCGACGCATCGCATATGGAAGAGGAATAAAAAACAATAGAGAGCGCAAACGCCGCGGAAATTCTCCGCGGCGTTTTTGTGTGCTTCAAAATCGCCTGTACTTTTTACAATAATCGAAAAACTGCAGGTAAGCGTCCAGCATGATGCTGTTTTTCAGGCAGATAAAATTGAATTCGCGTTCCACGTCAAAATCCCTGAGCGCAAGCCGCACGAGCCTGCGTTTGCGCAGCTCCTTTTGTACGGCGGCTTCGTAGAGCATGGTAACGCCAAGCCCTTTTGCGACGAGACCTTTCAGCACCTCCATATTGCCGATTTCGGTTACGCGCGCGAAGCTTTCCGTGCTCAGGTTATGCTCGTACAGAATGGATTCCAACACATTGCGCGTTCCTGAGCCGGGCTCGCGCAGGATGAGATGCTCGTCCAAAAGCTCCGCCAAAAAAGGTTTTTTCTTATGCAGCGGATGATCCGGCGCACACACTGCAATAAAACGTTCTTTGGAAAACAGCCGGTAGTCAAACCCTGATTTTTCGAAATGCCCTTCCACAAAGGCAAAATCGATGACACCCTCCCTGAGGGATTCTATCAGCCGCTGTGTGTTATCCTCGCGTATGGTGAGGCGCGTATGTGGAAAATCGCTCAAAAAGCGCCGGATGATGGGCGGCATCACATAGCCGCTGATGGTCAGCGTCGCGCCGAAGCAAATATGCTGCGGCTCGTTTTGATGCTGCATGAGCTCCAAAAGCTTGCCCGTATCCGAGCGCATCGTGCGCAGCGCTTTTTCATAAAGCACGCCCTGCGCAGTGAGCCGCAGCTCCTTGTTTTCATAAATAAATAATTTGACGCCAAGCGCCTGCTCCAGATATTTGATCTGCTGCGATACCGCAGGCTGCGTGACGCATAAAAGCTCTGCCGCTTTTGTATAGCTGCGTGTTTCACATAAGGTCAGAAAGGTTTCCGTCCGGTAATCAAGCATTTTAAACTCCTATAAATTATATTTATTCTAACATAAAAATATATAATTTTATTTTATAATAATATGCGTTTATAATCAACATTGTAATCAATATTTATGAAAGGAAGTTTTCAAATGGCAAAGGTACTCAAAAATCATGCTCCGGGGGTGCTGTTGTCGGTGGTCATCGCGGTCATTGCAATGGCGATCGGCGAAGGCATCCCCAACAACATCATCAGCTCAAGCGTATTTGCCCTGCTCATCGGCATGGCGCTCAACCCGCTGCTGATGAAATCCGGTATATTTGGCAAGGGAGTTAATTTTACGTCAAAGCAGATATTGAAGCTTTCGATTATCCTGATGGGCGTAACGCTCAGTTTTGCACAGGTGATGGAGGTTGGAAAATATTCGCTGGTGGTGATGTGCTTCACACTGGCCGCTGCGTTTGCGGGCGGATATTTCCTTGGAAAGCTTTTCAAGGTCAACTGGAAGATGTCCAGCCTTATTTCCGTGGGCACGGGTATTTGCGGAGGTAGCGCCATTGCGGCTGTCGCGCCGGCGATCGACGCGGAGGACGATTACATCGCCTATTCCATTTCAGCAATCTTTTTATTCGATATCATTATGGTCGTTATTTTTCCGCTGATGGGACGGGCGCTCGGACTGACGGACATGGGCTACGGCCTGTGGACGGGAACCGCAGTAAACGACACCTCGGCTGTTGTGGCGGCGGGCTATGCGTTTTCCGACGCGGCGGGCGGCTACGCGATGATCGTAAAGCTGACGCGTACGCTCGCAATCATTCCGGTGGTCCTGATTTTTTCAGTGATCAACCTGCGCATCAAACGCAGGGAAACGCTGGCGCAGGGAGTGGAACAAGCAGAGGAACAGGGCAAAAAGCTCAATATTGCGGGCATCATCCCGTGGTTTATCATTGGGTTCCTCGTAATGGTGGGCATTAAAAGCGCGGGACTCATTCCTGACCATGTGAGCACCGGCGTTGCAGAGGTCAGTAAATTTATGATGGTAATGGCGCTGGGGGCAATCGGCCTTTCCACAAGCTTCAAAAATGTGGCAAAATCGGGAGTGAAGCCCCTGATCCACGGCAGTATCCTCTCTGTGGTCATCGTGCTGGTATCGTATGCGGTACAGGTTATGATGGGACAGGTTTAAACGGTAATTGTAAAAAAGCCTCTCCCTGATGGAAGGGGAGAGGCAGGAATGCAGATAAGGCCCCGCCGGAAGGCGGCTCCGCAAGTCGGGAAATCGAAAGAAATAGCCGCCAGTAAGTGTTCCGATCAATCGTACTTCCAAGTAAATTCATTTTGATGTCAACTCCCTTTGAGATAATCCGGCAGCAGCCCGCAATCTTCTCAAGTTTGTTTGTAAACTGGCATTTTGTAATATCAGACCTTTCAGAGAATCCTCCTAAATAAAAGGGAAGCCTGCCTATTTGAATGAATTGTAAAAATCCTTGAGTTCTTTTTTTGTTTCATCCGGCAGGTTATGCCAGCGGATTCCGCGCAGAGCGCCTTCCAGGCCGCACAGCCTGTTATAGCAAGCGGATGGATCGATCGCCTTGATTTTAAGCCAGGCGTCCCTGCTGCCGGTTTTCCTTAATTCTTCTGCTGTTTTGATGCCGGCCTGATGAAGCTGTTCCTCAACCACAGGGCCGATATTTGGCAATTTGGATAGCTCTCCCATAAGAAACCTCCGTTTTTAAGTTCAGGCTACCATGTTTGGACGGGGATTGCAACCGTGCCGGAACAAACTGTTTTGGACGCGCGGGATAGCAACTTTGCAGCGGATATGATAAAATAGAAAAAAACGGCAGGGGAGACCGATGAATAAAAAAACATTTTGGGAAACGCATGTTCCTCAAAAGACAAAAACATACGTATCCTGGGGAATTATGGCAGGGTTTGTTTACGCTGTGGTGGCCTTGATGTCGGCATTCCAGAACCCGGCTGCGATCATAGACCTTGTAGTGGTGCTTGGCCTGACGCTGGGCGTTCTTTTCGGGCGCAGCCGTGCGTGCGCGGTGATCCTGCTCCTGCTTTATGTAACGAGCGAATTTGCATACGCCTACCTGATCGGCTTTGGGATATTGCAATGGGTGATGCTGATTGTGTTCAGCGCGTGCTATGTGTGCGGAATGCTGGGGACCTTTGAATTCCAGAAATATTGGAAGGCTTACCGGAAAAAGGGAGAGCTTCCTCCAAAAGAGGCATAGGAGATACGCTGAAAACCGTTTTTACAAAAAACGGTTTTTTTAATGCTTGACTCTGCCCCTGCGGAAGGGTTTATACTCTGTTTACCGGTCCAAAACGCGCGCGGACGAGGAAAGGAAATCAAAAATGTATAGCATCGGAATGTTTTCAAGAATCAATCAGGTTACGCCCAAAACGCTTCGGCATTATGCCAGGATGGGCCTTCTTAAGCCGGCCTATGTGGATACGGAAACAGGCTACCGTTATTACGACGCGACGCAGATCGTGCGGATGCGGCAGATACTGGATTTCAAGCAGATGGGGTTTTCCCTGTCCGAAATTCTGGAGATGATAGACCAGGAGCCGGGCGGCGGGGCGCAGCGTGAGCTGCTGGCTTCAAAGCGGCGGGAGATTGAAGGGCGCATCGGCGAAGAGAAACAAAAGCTGGAGCGGATTGAAAGCTTCCTGCGGTGCGGAAAAGGTGAATCTATGGAAAATGATCAGGTAATAGTCAAGTCCCTGCCCGGAGTCGTCGTTGCTTCCCTGCGCAGGGTAATCCCAAACTACGACGCGCTGTTTGAACTGATGCCCAACGTCCTTGGCGCGGAAATGCAGCGGCTTGGCTGCGAATGCGCCGTGCCGGAATATTGCTTCAATATTTACCACGACGGGGAATACCGCGAAACGGATATTGACGCGGAAATGTGCGAGGCCGTTGTGGAGGCAAAGGAAAATACGGATATCGTTACGTTTAAAAAGATTCCGGAGGTGCCGATGGCGGTCTGCGTGATGCACAGGGGCGGCTATGATACGCTCAGGGAAGGTTATGCGTTTGGGGCGGAGTGGATTGAAAAGAACGGATATGTGATGTGCGACTCCCCGCGCGAAAGCTATATAGACGGGATATGGAACAAAGACACCGAGGACGAATGGCTGACGGAAATACAATTTCCAGTCGTCAAAGCGGAATAAAAACGCTTTCAAAGCAGCGGTATAAAGCAACGCAGTTGATTGCAGCCTGCCAAATGGTTACGCAGCCATGCGGCGCCATAAGTTAATACGCTGTAAAAACGGTATGGCACAAAACCGCCATACCGTTTTTTGATTCCAAATGAATTTACCGGCGTCAGGAAAAGAGAAGAGAGACGATACCCATAATGGCGGCGGGAACGCCTGTTACAAGCAGGATCAATATCCACACACGCACGCGGGCAGGGCTTTTGACCTGCTCCTGCAGAAAAGCGTCAGGCGAATCCGTGGCCTTGGCGACGCCGTCGGGAAACGCGTCGGATAGCAAAGCGCGGGCCGCTTTGCTATCATCCCGGTCCACATAGATATCCTCCCCATAGACAGAATAACCCATGTAAATGTTCAGGTAATTGCCCAGCTCTTTTTCCCGCGCAAAGGCGGGTATGCCTTCTGCATTCAAAAGGTCGATGATCAATTCGCTTTCGAGTTTATTCGCGGTGGAGGTGAGGTAAACCCGCCTCATTACGTCGCAATAGGAAAAATCTTCCGTAGGATCGCGTTCCGGCGGTTCGTCCACAAGCGCGCATCCGCAGTCCGCGCAGACCTTGAAGCCTTCGTCGTACTCATCCCCGCATTCAGGACAAAACGGCATAACAACACACCCTTTCAAAGCAGGATTTGAAATGATTCGGTTTGAACGTTGCGTTAAAGGCTGTGGATGATCTCTGTGGCCTTTTCGATGTCGGCCTCATCCACAAAAATATTGTCGCCGTAAGGGGAAGTACCCATATACGCCTCCAGTGCTTCGCCGGCCTGTTTTCCCTGCGCCAATGCAGGAATGCCGTTTTGCCGGAGGATATCCATGAGCATTGCGGTTTCCGTACCGCTTTCGGTAGATACCAGTAACATGCGTTTTGTTTCCATAACTGTGATCCCCTTTGCCTTTTCTTAAATATAACACGGCAAGGTGTGAAAAGTAAACAAAACAGAACAAAAAAGATGGGAAAACGGCGGGTGATCAGACATTGAAACGGAACAACACCACGTCTCCGTCCGCGATCACATATTCCTTGCCCTCCTGGCGCACAAGTCCTTTTTCTTTGGCAAGCTGCATATCGCCGTTACAATCGTTTTTGAGCGTATCAAAGGCAACGATCTCAGCCTTGATGAAGCCGCGTTCGAAGTCGCTGTGAATTTTCCCAGCCGCCTGCGGCGCTTTGGTTCCTTTTGTGATCGTCCATGCGCGCACTTCCTTTTCGCCTGCGGTGAGGTAGCTGATCAGTCCCAGAAGCGAATAGGATTTTTTGATCAGCTTGGAAAGGCCTGATTCGCCAATGCCCAGCTCTTCGATAAACAGTTGTTTTTCCTCCTCGTCCATACCGGCAAGGTCTTCTTCGATTTTTGCAGAGATCGTAACAACCTCGCTGCCGTGCTCTGCGGCGTATGTAAGAAGGGGCTGCAGCACAGGAAGATCGTTTTTGCCGACCTGGTCTTCAGCGATGTTTCCAACATAAATGATCGGTTTGTCCGTCAGCAAAAACATGGAGTGCATGATTTCCTCCTGCTCCTCCGAAAGCTCGATGTTGCGGGCAAAATTCCCCTTTTCCAGCTCGTCCAGAATCAGCTGGCAGGCCTCTGCTTCCACCTTGAACTTTTTATCCCCGGTTTTTTGGAATTTGAGCGCTTTATCAAGCCGTTTTTGCACGGTTTCCATATCCGCAAAAATCAACTCGTAATTGATCGTCGTCACATCGCGCAGCGGATCGATGCTGCCGTCCACGTGCGTGATATTATCGTCCTCAAAGCAGCGTACCACCTCGATGATCGCGTCTACCTCGCGGATGTGGGACAGGAATTTATTTCCAAGGCCTTCACCCTTGCTCGCGCCCTTCACGAGGCCCGCGATATCCACAAACTCAATCTGCGCGGGTGTGAATTTTTGCGGATGGTAAATCTGCGCGAGGTAATCCATGCGCGCGTCCGGCACAGAAACAATGCCGTAATTCGGTTCTATCGTACAGAACGGATAGTTCGCGCTTTGCGCCCCCGCCTGTGTCAGTGCGTTAAACAGTGTGCTTTTACCAACATTGGGCAAGCCTACTACCCCTAATTTCATACCAAAACTCCTTATATGAGCGCGTCCGCAAAAAATTTTACGGCGTGCGCGGTTTTATTTGCCTGCAACCATATTATTATAATAGCAAACCGCTTTTTCCGCAAGCATTGCGGTTGTGAAAGCAATGTTTTCCTGATATAATGAAGAAACTGGTGGAACTCATTTTTAAGGAGTAAGCGTATGAGTTTTTTGGATTCGATTATTTTAGGCGTTGTGCAGGGATTTACTGAATTCCTGCCCGTTTCGAGCTCCGGGCACCTGAACCTTTTGCAAGCCCTTCTGGGCGTGGGCGAGGTGCCCCTTCTTTATGACGTAATGCTGCATGTGGGAACGCTTGTCGCGGTGTTTATCGTGCTGTGGCCCGAGATTGTAGCGATCATTACGCATCCGATCAAAAATAAACTGGGAATGCTGATTCTTGCGACCATACCGGCGGTTGTCGTTACGCTGATCGCGGAAAAATTTGCGCCCGAGGCCTTCAAGGATGTGCTGGACGGCAAATACCTTGCGATCGGCTTTTTTGCCACGACAGTCGTTTTGGTGGTCAGCGAATTCCTTGCGCGGCGGTATGAACGCAAACGCAATGTGGAGCTGCCGCAGGCCATGGCAATGGGCGTGATGCAGGCGGCTGCGATCCTGCCGGGGCTTTCGCGCTCAGGCTCTACGATCGCGGGCGGGCTCTTTACAGGCGTCGGACGCGAGAAAGCGGCGAAGTTTGCGTTCCTGATGTCCATACCGGCGATTCTTGGGAGCGTTGTATTTGGCGCGAAGGACGTGATGGATAACGGAATGGGCGATGTTTCGATTCCTGCGGTGATCATCGGTTTTGCGGTTGCGGCGGTGAGCGGCTTTGTGGCCATCAAATTTATGCTGAAGCTGATCAGCAGGCACAAGCTGTACGGTTTTGCGGCTTACACGGCTGTGATGGGCGTTATCGTGATGATACTGACAAACGTAAATCCAACTATGTTTTAGAAATCAATTCAATAGCGTAAAAAAGATCATATGGGAAAACAGATATACGAAAGGGTGAGGGTATGTTTGATTATGATGTGATCGTGATTGGCGCAGGGCCGGCGGGCTGCAGCGCAGCGGCGCGTCTGGCGCAAAAGGGCTGCTATGTTTTGCTGGCTGAAAAAATGGATATGCCGCGCACAAAATCCTGTAGCGGTATCCTGATCCAGAAGTCCCTGAAGCTGATCGAAGAATACTTCGGCGGCCTGATACCTGAATATACGCACTGCAGCCCGGCGGATAACCGGGGTATGGTGTTTGTCAACGACGCAGGCTGGGAATACAAGTTCGAGCAGGCGGGCCTGAGCGTGCGGCGCGACCTGTTTGACGAGTGGCTCGCACAGCAGGCGCAGGACGCCGGGGCGGAGCTGCGCGACGGCACGGGCGCAGTTTCGTGCACGGAGCAGGACGGATATGTATGCGTAGAGTTTAAGGACGGCGGCACCACCTGCGAGGAAACTGCGAAGGCGGTGATCGTATGCGAGGGCGCGGCAGGCAGCATAAGGCGCAAAATGCGTGGGATTTCCGGCGGCAACGTCATTACCTGCCAGTCTGTTTACGAGGGAAAAATCGACCTTGACGCGCATTATTTTTACGCGTACCTGCAGCCGGAGTTTTCGGACTACGACGCATGGTTTAATGTAAAGGACAATAAGCTTGTTTTTGGAGTTGCCGTGGACGAAATGGACGCGTATGCCGGCTATGAACGGGCGTTCCTTTCCCACATGGAAAAAGAGCACGGGCTGGAGCTTGGAGGGAAGATCAAAGAGGAGCGCTGGGTGATGCCGAGGATAACGCCCGGATGTCCGCTGGATTACGGCGAGGGAAAAATATTGTTCGCAGGAGAAACGGCAGGCTTTTTGAATCCGATGGGCGAGGGGATATCCTGTGCGCTGGAAAGCGGCTACGCGGCTGCAAATGCCATTTGCGATGTGTTTTCCGCCGGGAAGGAAGATGAGAAGGACGCCCTTGTTGACGAGTACAGGAAGAATTCGCAGCAGATCAGCGGCTATATGCTCGGGCAATGGGATTTTGTGGCGAGGATATCGCCCTCCTTCGCGCATATGAGAAAACACGCTTAGCGGGGGAGACGCCGCTGTAGCGCAGGGAGAGGAGCTTTTGATGGCAACTGCAAAGATGGATTATAAAAAGGAATACAAAGACCTGTATTTGCCAAAACGCAAGCCGTCGGTAATCGACGTTCCGGCAATCGGTTTTATTATGGTGGATGGAAAGGGCGCGCCGGAAGGCGACGAATATAAAAGTGCGATGCAGGCGCTTTATTCGCTCAGCTTTACGATCAAAATGAGCAAAATGAGCGGAACGCAGCCGGAGGGGTATTTTGAATATGTCGTGCCGCCGCTCGAAGGGCTTTGGTATGGAACCAAAGGGGCGTTTGAACAGAATAAGCGGGACGAATGGCTGTGGACTTCCATGATCCGCCAGCCGGAGTTTGTGACGGAAGAGGTTTTCGCGTGGGCACAGCGCCAGTCCAGGGAGAAGAAGCCTGAGGTAGACGTTACAAAAGCGCGCTTCGAGGTGTTTGAGGAAGGCTTATGCGTGCAGATGATGCACATCGGGCCTTACTCCACGGAGCCTGAAACCATTGCGCAGATGCACCAATATATCGAGGAAAACGGGCTGCGGGACATGACAGGAAACGTTCGCAAGCACCATGAAATCTATCTTGGGGATCCGCGGCGCACGGCTCCGGAAAAGCTGAAGACAGTGCTGCGCCTGCCTGTAGAGCGGATTTGATGTGATTGTGTTACATAGAGTCAAATAAATAATTGCGAAAGGAAGCAAACGGGATACGATGAAAAAGAAATTTGCATTTTTACTGATGGGGACGCATTACGATCCTCAAACAGACAGGGCCAGCTTTGAAACGCCAAAGCAGGTCACATATATTTATACGGTCAACACAATGGATGAGGCGCTTGAAAAGGCTGCGGCCATCACGGAGGACGGCGTGGGTGCGATCGAGCTTTGCGGCGCGTTTGGCGAAGCCGGCGCACGCAAAATAATCGAGGCGACAGGCGGCAAGGCAGCCGTAGGCTATGTAACGCATTTTCCTGAACAGGACGCGCTTTTTGAAGCGTTTTTCAAGAAGGATTAAGGCGCAGGAGTAAAACCTGCTTTGTGGGAAAGAACACAAAATCGTGGGTTGCATTTGTTTTGGTACAGTGCTATACTGAAAAAAATTGAAGATTTGAAACAGGGGAGTTCATAGAGTGAGCTGAGAGGAAACGGTAGCAGTTTCGACCCTTAGAACCTGATTTGGGTAATGCCAACGTAGGAATTCAAGCAAAACGGATTTTTAGGGAATACTCTTTCAGGTATTCCCTTTTTTTTGTGCGCGGAAAATGGTGCGTGCGATGTGCTATAACGAGCCAGGCGCAGGGAAGCTTGAGACTCAGGGCCGCGGCGTACAATGTCACTTTTGCTCTTTGTACGCCGCGGCCGGGGAAGGCAGTATTTGGAACAATCCAAAAACAGTCATAAAAGCGGTCTGTTTATTTTAAAATAGACGCAAAAAAAGATGTAAAAGGGGAAAAACGTGAAGATAGACAGGAAGATTATGTTGCTTTATGCTGTGACGGCGGATTGCGGCGGCGCGGCGCTCGCAGATAAAGTCGAAGAAGCGCTGCGCGGCGGCGTGACGCTTTTGCAGTACCGTGAGAAAAAGCTGACAGGCGACGCATTGCTTCGCGAGGCGATTGAAATCAAAAGACGGTGCGACGAATTCTGCGTGCCGCTCATCATAAACGATAACGTGGAGCTTGCGCTTGCGTGCGGCGCTGCGGGCGTGCATCTGGGACAATCGGATATGCCTGCGAAAAAGGCGCGGGAGCTGCTGGGCAATGAACGGATCGTCGGCGTAACTGCGCGCACTGTGGAGCTTGCGAAAAAAGCCGAACAGGACGGGGCGGACTACATCGGATCGGGTGCGGTATTCGGCACCTCGACCAAAAAGGATGCGGTGCCGCTTGACCATGCTGTGCTCAGGGACATATGCGCATCCGTCGGCATTCCCGTTGTGGCAATCGGCGGCATCGGCGAGAAAAATATCAAAGCACTTGCGGGCACGGGCGTTGCGGGCTTTGCGGTGGTTTCGTCGGTTTTTGGCGCACAGGATACGCGCCGCGCAGCAGAGCGGCTTGTAACACTGGCAAAAGAGACGATAGGAGAGCAATGAGTTGAAAACAGTATTAACGGTTGCCGGAAGCGATTGCAGCGGCGGGGCGGGTATACAGGCCGATATCAAGACGATTGCGGCGCACGGCGTATATGCGATGAGCGCAATTACAGCGCTTACAGCGCAAAACACAACGGGCGTGCGCGCTGTAATGGATGTAACGCCTGAATTTTTAAGGCAGCAGCTGGACTGTATCTTTACGGATATCAGGCCGGATGCGGTTAAGATTGGCATGGTGTCGAACGCAAATTTGATCTGCGTCATTGCGGACGCGCTCCGCGAATACGATGCGCCAAACGTGGTGCTCGATCCTGTGATGGTTTCCACCAGCGGCAGCAGGCTTCTAAAAGAGGATGCGCAGGATGCGATGGCAAAAAGGCTGCTCCCGCTCGCTGACCTGATCACGCCAAATATACCGGAGGCACAGGCACTTTCGGGGATTACCGTTAACACCAGGGAGGATATGGAGCGCGCGGGCCGCCTGCTCGCTAAGCGATACGGCTGCGCCGTCCTTGTAAAGGGCGGACATCAAAAAGAGGAAGCAAACGATTTTTTATTTAAAGATAAAACCGGCAGGTGGTTTTACGGCAAACGGATCGACAGCAAAAACACCCATGGAACGGGCTGTACGCTTTCAAGCGCCATTGCCTGTAACCTTGCAAAGGGCAGGGGACTTGCCGACAGTATTGAAATGGCCAAGCGTTACCTTGCCGGAGCGCTGGCGTCCGGGCTTGACCTTGGGCAGGGCAGCGGGCCGCTTGACCACGGCTTTGCAAACAGCCAAACAGAGTTTTACAGCGATTGAACATAACGCAGGTACTGCGGTTTGATCAACTGCCTGTATATGCAGTTGATACCAAAAGCCTGTAACCAATCTTTTGACAAAGTGCTATAAACCGAAGATCCTGCGGGGATTGAGTGCACCGCCTTCCCTGCCAAGAAGGACACGGTCAATTTATAAGGAGGAAACAAAAAATGGGGTACACGACACAAATGGACGCGGCGCGTAAGGGCATCGTCACAGAGGAACTAAAAGCCGTAGCGGCTGAAGAAAAAATCGACGTCGAAAGGCTGGCAGGCCTTGTGGCAAAGGGACAGGCAGTCATACCGGTGAATAAAAACCACAGCTGCGTAAAGCCCTGCGGCATTGGAAGCGCGCTCAAAACAAAAATCAATGTAAATCTGGGAACATCGCGCGACTGCCTTGACCTGGATGTTGAGATGGAAAAGGTGATGAGCGCAGTGGAAATGGGAGCGGAAGCAATCATGGACCTTTCGTCGTTTGGCGATACACAGGCCTTTCGGCGCAGGCTGACGGCAGAATGCCCGGCGGTTATCGGCACCGTGCCGATTTATGACGCGGTCGTGTATTACAATAAACCGCTCAAGGCGATCACCTCGCGCGAGTGGCTGGATGTGTTTAAAATGCACGCAGAGGACGGCGTGGACTTTATGACCATCCACTGCGGCATCAACCGCAATACAGCGGACCGGTTCCGTGCGTGCAAACGCCATACAAACATTGTATCGCGCGGGGGCAGCATTATTTTTGCATGGATGATGCTCACCGGAAACGAAAACCCGTTTTTTGAATATTACGATGAAATACTGGATATTTGCAGGGAGTACGACGTGACGCTGAGCCTTGGCGACGCGTGCCGTCCGGGTTCGATCGAGGATGCGGGAGATATTTCACAGATCGAAGAGCTGGTGACGCTCGGCGAGCTTACCATGCGCGCCTGGGAAAAGGATGTGCAGGTGATGATCGAGGGGCCCGGGCATATGCCGCTCAACCAGGTAAAGGCCAATATGGAAATCGAAAAAACGATCTGCAAGGGCGCTCCGTTTTATGTTCTGGGGCCGCTGGTAACGGATGTTGCGCCGGGCTACGACCATATAACGGCGGCAATCGGCGGCGCAATCGCCGCGACGTACGGGGCGAGCTTCCTGTGCTACGTTACGCCCGCCGAGCACCTGCGCCTGCCGACTGTGGACGATGTGCGCGAGGGTATTATCGCTTCCAAGATTGCGGCGCACGCCGCAGACCTTGCAAAAGGCAATGCGGATGCCTGGGACTGGGATTACAGGATGAGCGAAGCACGCCGCAACCTCGACTGGGAAAAGCAGTTTGAGCTTGCGATTGACGGCGGGGTAAAGGCGCGTAAGTACCGTGGCGAATCTACGCCGGAGCATGAGGATACGTGTACGATGTGCGGGAAGATGTGCGCAGTGCGTAACATCAATAAAATACTGCGCGGCGAAGACGTGGATATTATGGATTGAGGATTGTATGAGATATCGGGCGGAGTGTACTGTTGTTCCGGTTCCTCGCGCGTTACATCAGCTCATTACAGTATCCGAAGGCAGGCACAAGGCAGATTGCGACTCAGGGACGCGCGTGCAAAGAATAAAAAAAGCACAGACGCGCTCTGCATCCGCCTATCCAGACGTAAAACAAAATTCAGGCAAAGCATAACGGCTCCTGAAGCCCTTCGCTGCAATCTGTCCTGCGCCTGCCGGCAGCAAAGAGTTATGTCGGCAGGCACACCGCGGCGGCAAAAGAAATTGCTTAGCGGTAATGGGTGCATTACGCCAGCGCGGATATAGTCTGTTGCCTGAAAACGCCTTTGCGCACGCAGTAAGCAGGCTTTGAAGGCAATGGACTGTACCCGCGCGAAAGGAATCGGAACAAAAGAGTATCCTCGCCCGATATCCCATAATTTAAACGTCGGTCAGTAGCGTACGTCTGATTATATTGGAAGGAGCAAAGCATGGTAACAGTGAATGGAAAGCCGGATGAAGCGGCGCAGGGAATGATGCTCGCGGATTTTCTGGAATTGCGTGGCTTCGGGCGCGAGCGTGTGGCAGTGGAACGCAACGGGCAGATCGTTCCCAAAGCGGCGTTTACAGAAACAGAGATTGAAGAAGGCGATAAGCTCGAGGTCGTCGGCTTTGTGGGCGGGGGCTGAAATGAAAATCAGAGTAAACGGGAACCCCTGTGAAACGGAGAGCACAGGGCTTTACGACCTGCGAAAGGAACTGGGGGCAGGCGGGGAAAACCTTGTTGTGATCCTGAACGGATACCAGACGCAGGAGGATATTGCCATCCATGGCGGCGACGAGATTGTGCTTATCCAAAAGGGCGAGCTGCCGCCGCAGGAGGCTATGGAGGCAATGCTCTGCGCACGTCATACGCCCGGCGTATATGAAAAGGTGAAGGCGGCGCATGTGGCGGTCGCGGGCCTTGGAGGGCTTGGATCGCAAATTGCGCTCGCGCTCGCGCGCACCGGCGTGGGAAACCTGCATCTGATTGATTTTGACGTGGTGGAGCCAAGCAACCTGAACCGGCAGCAATACCGCATCTGCCACTTAGGCATGCCCAAGGCGCAGGCGCTCCTGCAGGAGATCGGGGAAATCAACCCCTATGTCTGTGTGACGGCGGAAAGGCTGCGCCTTACGGAGCAAAATTGTATTGACACACTGCGTGGTGACGACATTATATGCGAGGCGTTCGACGTGCCGGAGGCAAAGGCAATGCTGGTAAATACGGTTCTTGCGGAATGTCCGGAAAAATACGTGGTGTCGGCTTCGGGCATGGCAGGCTATGGAAGCGGAAATGAAATCCGTACGCGCAGGGTAATGAAAAACCTGTATGTATGCGGCGACGGTGAAACAGGGGCAAAACCCGGATGCGGCCTTATGGCGCCGCGTGTCGGTATATGTGCGGGGCATCAGGCAAATATGGTGCTGCGTATTATTTTAAACGAGCTTGAAGCATAAAAAAGGAGAGACAGGAATGGAAAAAGACGTACTCATAATCGGAGGGCACACGTTTACCTCGCGCTTTATTTTAGGATCGGGCAAGTATTCTCTGCGGCTGATTGAGGCCGCGGTGGAAAACGCCGGCGCGCAGATCATAACGCTGGCGCTGCGGCGGGCCGCGACAGGAGAGGTGGAAAATATCCTCGACTATATCCCAAAGGGCGTAACGCTTCTGCCCAACACCTCAGGCGCGCGCAATGCGGATGAGGCGGTACGCATCGCGAGGCTTGCGCGGGAGGTAGGGTGCGGTGATTTTGTGAAAATCGAAGTGATACGCGATTCCAAATACCTGCTCCCGGACAATACGGAAACGGTCAAAGCGACGGAAATCCTGGCAAAAGAGGGCTTTGTGGTTATGCCATATATGTACCCGGACCTCAATACTGCAAGGGATTTGAAAGAGGCGGGCGCAGCGTGTGTGATGCCGCTCGGCGCGCCAATCGGTACGAACAAAGGACTTGCAACCAAAGAGTTCATACAGATACTGATTGACGAGGCGGACCTGCCGGTGATTGTAGACGCGGGGATTGGAAAGCCGTCACAGGCGTGCGAGGCAATGGAAATGGGCGCTGCGGCTGTGATGTGCAACACGGCAATCGCCACAGCTGGCGATATCCCCATGATGGCTGAGGCGTTTAAAAAAGCGATTGAAGCGGGGCGCAGGGCGTATCTCGCGGGGCTTGGACGGGTGCTCGCGGGCGGTGCGAGCGCATCTTCACCACTGACCGGATTTTTGCAGGACTGAGGAGGAAGCACAATGAGTGAAAGAATCGACCACATGACATACCTCCCCGGCATGGAGAAGATAAAATCGGACGTGATGGACAAGGTGACAGCGGCCATGGAGGCTTACGACTATGACCGCTATACGGCACAGGATGTGCGCCGGGCTCTCTCAAGGGAAGTGCTTACGCCGGAGGACTTTGCGGCGCTGCTTTCCCCGGCCGCTTTCCCGTTTCTGGAGGAAATGGCGCAAAGGGCGCAGCAGGAGACGAGAAAGCATTTTGGAAATTCGATCTTTCTCTTCACGCCGCTTTACCTTGCAAACTATTGCGAGAATTACTGCATTTACTGCGGCTTTAATTCACACAACAAAATACACCGCGCGCGCCTGACGGCGCAGGAAATGGAACGCGAGATGAAGACGATCGCAGATACCGGTCTTGAAGAAATCCTTCTGTTGACCGGGGAAAGCCCAAAAATGTCGGACGTACATTATATTGGCGAATCGTGCAGGATCGCGCGGAAGTATTTTAAGGTGGTGGGCCTGGAAGTATACCCCATGAACTCGCAGGATTACGCCTACCTGCACGAATGCGGCGCGGATTTTGTGACGGTGTTCCAGGAGACCTACGATGCGGATAAGTATGAAACGCTGCATCTTGGCGGGCATAAGCGTATTTACCCGTACCGGTTCAACGCACAGGAGAGGGCCCTTATGGGCGGCATTCGCGGTGTGGGCTTTGCGGCGCTGCTGGGACTGAATGATTTTCGCAAGGACGCATATGCCACTGGTATGCACGCCTGGCTTTTGCAGCGTAAATATCCCCACGCGGAGATCGCGTTTTCCTGTCCGCGGCTCCGGCCAATTATTAATAACGACAAAATCAACCCGCGCGACGTGCATGAGCCGCAGCTTTTGCAGGCCATTGCGGCATACCGGCTGTTTATGCCTTTTGCGAGCATCACGATTTCAAGCCGCGAGTGCGCGCGCTTCCGTGACAACATTGTCAAAATCGCGGCAACCAAGATTTCCGCGGGAGTGGACGTGGGAATCGGCGGGCATACAGGCGAGGCCAAGGGCGACGAGCAGTTTGAGATCGACGACGGGCGCAGCGTGGACGAAATTTATGATATGATCCTGTCCCAGGGCCTTCAGCCTGTGATGAGCGACTATATTTATGTTTGATGTGATTGCTGTTACAAACCGCCGCCTGTGCGAAACGGATTTTTTGAAGCAGATTGAAGAAATTGCCGCTGCGGGCGTTTCCTCTGTGATCCTGCGGGAAAAGGATCTTGCGCCGGAAGCCTACGAAGCGCTTGCAAAAGAGGTACTGCGGATTTGCGGGCAATATTCCGTGCCCTGCGCACTGCATCATTTTACAGATGTGGCGCAAAACCTTGGCGTAAAACGTCTGCACCTTTCCCTGCCGGACCTGGAGGCGAACCCCAAGGCTGCTACGAAGTTTCCGGTCGTTGGGGTTTCCGTGCACTCGGTTGAGCAGGCGAAACGCGCGCAGGAGCTTGGCGCGGATTATGTGAGCGCGGGGCATATCTTTGAGACGGACTGCAAAAAAGGGCTTGCGCCGCGCGGCATACCGTTTCTCAGGAATGTTTGCAGGGCGCTTTCTATTCCTGTCTATGCAATCGGCGGGATAGGCGTCGGCCAGATACGGATGGTGCGGGATGCGGGCGCGCGGGGCGCATGCCTGATGTCTGCTTTTATGAAGGGCGACGCTGTACAATATCTGGAAAACATCAAAAAAGGATTGCGGTAACCATTGGATTTCGCAATCTTTTTCATTTTCAGTGTTACAATGATTTTAATCTGCGTTATAATAAGATTACAGCAATTTATCAAAAGGCCAGTTACAGGCTTTTGGTATAAATTGCATATGCAAGTGATTTATGGTGAGTTTTGTATAACCTGTTCAGTGAAATCGCTGTAAGAAGTTTATACCAATTCCATAAAAAAGCATTCGATGGTTTTTGCAGCGCGAAACGCGTTTGGAATGGCATGAGCTGTGTTATGTTCCGTTTTTGCACAAGGACATAAGCCCCGCAATGCGTGGCATCATCAAATAAAAACGACGTTTTTTATTTTATTCTGTTCATAAAAGGAGATTCGATCGCAATGGAAGAAAAAACAAGGGATCAGATAGACAGCCGTTATAAATGGGTGCTTGAGGACATTTATCCTTCGGATGAAGCATGGGAGGCGGACTACAAAAAGCTGGAAGGGTTGTTTTCCGAAATACCCCATATCAGGAAAACGCTGACAAAGGATGAAAAAAGCCTTGCCGCAGCGCTCGAATCCATAGAGGCAATGGAGCATATTGCGGGGAACCTTTTTGTATACGCCCGGATGCGCCGCGACGAGAACAACGCGAATACGACCTATCAGGCAATGACCGCGCGGGCAATGGACCTCAATGTGCGTCTTGGAAGCGCGCTTTCGTTTGTGAGCCCTGCGCTGCTGGCCTTAAAGGACGGCGTGCTGGAGGGCTATATCAGGGACGCCGGGCAGCACTGCAAAAAGGACAGGGATCCGAAGACCTGCAAAAAAGGCGGCAAATGCAATAAATGTGATAATAACGTAAAGGGAAATAAAAAGCTTGCGCCATATGATTTTATGCTGCGGGAGCTGATCCGCGGGAAAAAGCACGTGCTTTCCCCAAAAGAGGAGAAGCTGCTTTCTATGACTGCGGAAATGGCGGGCGCGCCTAAGGATATTTTTTCCATGCTCGACAATGCGGACATGAAGTATGGCACCGTAAAAGACGCGGATGGAAAGGAAGTGGAGCTTTCCCATGGCAAATATATCGTCATGATGCAAAGCCCGGACCGCGAGGTGCGTAAAAATACCTATGAAACTTATTACCAGTCTTATAAAGATATGATCAACACAATCGCGGCGACGTATTCCTCCAGCGTAAAAAAGGATGTGTTTTACGCACGGGCGAGAAATTATGGAAGCGCAATCGAAAAATCGCTGTTTTCCGATAACGTGCCCGTTTCGCTTTACGATAACCTGATCGAGACCATCCACAAAAACCTTCCTACGATGTACCGCTATGTGGATGTGCGCAAAAGGGCGCTGGGAATCGACGACCTTGCGATGTATGATATTTATACGCCTCTTGTGAAGGAAGACCACGGCGAATATTCTTATGAACAGTCGATGGATATTGTAAAAGAGGGGCTTGCCGTTTTGGGCGAGGAATATGGAAACCTGCTGCAGCAGGCGCAGGACACCGGCTGGATCGACGTATACGAAACGCCCGGTAAAACAAGCGGCGCTTATTCGTGGGGCGTATACGGCGTGCATCCGTATGTGCTGCTCAACCACCGCGGCGACCTTGACAGCGTGTTCACAATCGCGCACGAGCTTGGGCATGCGATGCACACCTACCATTCCAACAAGCACCAGCCCGAAGCAAAGGCCGGTTACGAGATATTTGTAGCGGAGGTGGCGAGTACGGTCAACGAGATTCTGCTTACGCATCACCTGCTGGGTACGGTCAAGGAACCCGGCGCGCGCAGGTATGTGCTTAACCATTACCTCGACCAGTTCCGCACCACGGTAGTGAGGCAGACGATGTTCGCGGAATTTGAAAAAATGACACATGCGGCGGTGGAGGAGGGCGAAGCGCTTACGCACGAAAGTATGTGTACGATGTATGGAGACCTGAATGCGCTTTATTACGGCCCGCAGGTTGTACGCGACGATACGATCTCTTTCGAGTGGGCGCGTATCCCGCATTTCTATAATGCGTTTTACGTCTATAAATATGCCACGGGCTTCTCGTGCGCGGTAAAGATCGCATCCGATATCCTGTCCGGCAAAAAGAACGCGGTAAGGGATTACATCAGGTTCCTTTCCTCCGGTGGAAGCGATTATCCGCTCGAGCTTTTGAAGATCGCACATGTGGATCTTGCGAGCGGCGAGCCTGTGGACGTTTGCATGCAGGAATTTGGCAAGGCGCTTGACGAATTTGAGCAGACGCTGTAAAAAGGACAAAAAAACCGGCAGTCATCGGCTGCCGGTTTTTTGATGCGCATTGTTTCCGTTATGCAAAGATGATATAATATTAAAATCATATGTGAAAAGATTGGATATGCTATGGAACGCGAATACGATAAGGCAACGCTAAAAAAGGTGCAGCAAAAGGAGCTGGGGATTTTAAAGGATTTTCAGGATATCTGCAAAAAGCACGACCTGACCTATTTTGCGATGTGGGGGACGGCGATTGGCGCAATTCGCCATAAGGGATTCATCCCATGGGATGATGACATCGACGTATGCCTTCCGCGCGCGGATTATGATAAACTGCTGCACATTATCGATACGGAATGGCAGGATAAATATACCGTGATCAATGCCTCAAAGGATGAAAATTATCCGTTGATGACGTCGCGGATTATGCTCAACGGCACAAGATTTCAGGATTATTCGCTGAAAGGCCTGAAATGCAAGCTGGGGATTTTCCTGGATGTTTACGCGTTTGACAACGCGCCGGACGATGAGGCAGAGCTGAAGAAGCAGGCACGTAAGGCTTTTTTGTATAATAAGCTGATGATATTAAGGCTCATTCCTTATCCCTATCTTCCCTTTGGCGGAATAAAAGGAAAGCTGGTTCATGCCGCATGCGCGGTAGTACATGGTTTTCTTGTGCTTTTTCGTGTGAAGAACCGTTCATTGTACCGTAAATACTGCGCGGCTGTACAGCGCTATAAGGATAAGGAAACAGAATCGATTGCATACATGGGAGACACTGATCCCCTGATTGCAGTTTACAGGAAAGACGATGTTTTTCCGCTGAAAGAATATGATTTTGAGGACGTTAAGCTATATTTGCCTGGTGAGGTAGACAAGCTTTTGCGGCGCCAATATGGAGATTATATGGTCTTGCCGCCGGAAGGGCAACGAAAAAATCATTTTCCGGCGGTACTGGATTTTGGGGATGAATAGACTTTTATTAGGCAATACAGATCACCTGCAACGGAAGATTTATCTTTGGAATATCATCGGAAGCGTGATGAACGCCCTTGCGTCTGTCTTTTTGTTGTTTGCTGTAACAAGGATCAGCGGGCAGACCGACGCCGGTATTTTTTCGCTCGCTTTCAGCACCGCGCAAATGATGCTTACCATTGGATACTACGAGATGCGCGCATTCCAGGCAACCGATATTACAAAGGTTTATTCATTCAGCGATTACCTGATGTCGCGGATACTTACCTGCATCCTGATGATTGTTGCAAGCGTGTTTTTTGTCTGGCTCAGCGGTTATACACCGGAAAAAGCCCTGATCGTAGTGCTTGTGTGTGTTTTTAAAATGTTCGACGCACTCGAAGATGTTTTTCACGGATTATATCAGCAAAACGGACGGTTGGACGTTGCAGGAAAGTCGCTTGCTTTGCGGGTAGCCACTTCCATGGTTGCCTTTATCCTCACATTATTATTTACGAGGAACCTTGTAACTGCCTGCGCCGTTGCGATTATTGCGGCTGCAGTGGGGTTTGCCTGCTTTAACCTAACCGTATTCCGCAATTTTTTTACCGGGAAATTTTCATGGAACGGTTCCGCAATCAAAAAATTGCTGTGGGTATGTTTCCCGTTGTTTTTGGGATCGTTCATGCTGCTTTATATCAACAACGCGCCAAAGTATGCCATCGACACCTATATGCCCGCGGAATATTTCCAGGCGTATTTTAATTATCTGTTTATGCCCGCGTTTGTGATCAACCTGTTCAGTACGTTTATTTTTAAGCCCATGGTCACAACGATGGCGGAAGTGTGGGGAAGTAACCAGAAAAAGCTGCTCTTAAAAATTATCGGAAAACTGCTGCTGGCTGTGGCGTTATTGACGATTGCCGTGGAGGCTGTCGGCTATTTCCTGGGGATACCCGTGCTGTCCTGGTTCTATGCTGCGGATTTGGCGCAATACCGAACGGAGCTGTTGATACTGATACTGGGCGGAGGCTTCAACGCCGTCGTGACGCTGATGTTTTATGGTATTACCGTGCTGCGTAAGCAAAAATTTGTGTTGATAGGATATTCCGTTACGCTTGCACTTGCGCTTGTCATTTCGGCGGTGCTGGTACCGGTGGGAGGGCTGATGGGCGCTTCGATCGCATATTTGCTTTCCATGGTCATACTTGCGGCGGTTTTTACAATTACCTTTGCGGTATGCTACAGGAAGGGAAAACGGGAAGCCGAAGCCGCAGAAAACGCGGGGTGAATAACGATGTACTAAAAAAGCACCGTGCAATCGCACGGTGCTTTTTCATAATCCGCCATTGACGGGGAAGCGCAGAATCCAGGTTTAACGGTAGGATTTTTGCAGGATTTCAAGAGCAGCCGCATCGCTTGGCTCGGCGGGATCGGCTTCAAATAAGCCGCCCATGGTTTCGCGCGCATTTGCAACGTATTTTGGAAGCTCGTCATAATTCACGCCGTATTCACTGAGCTTTATATCCGCAACGCCGCAGTCCTTTTGCAGCTGCACAAGGGCGTCCACAAAATCCATTGGATTCCTTGCATCCTCTTTGCCAAGAGCCCGGGCCATTTTGACCATGCGCTCGTCACATGCCCCGCTTTTTGCCATGAAGGTATAATACTGCGCGCTGATTGCAATGAGCGCAGCCCCGTGCTCGAGGTTCTGGTGGTACGCGCCAAGCGCGTGGGCAAGGCTGTGCTCCGAAATACAACCCGAAGTCGATTCGGACATGCCCGCAAGCGTATTTGCAAGGGCGATATCGCTCCTTGCGTCGATGTCGGCGCCGTCCTGCACTGCTTTCGCAAGGCTTTTCCCTACAAGCTCAATCGCCCGGTAGGAATAAAGATCCCCCAGTGCGTCCGCCGCGGTGGAAAGGTAGCCTTCCGTGCTGTGGAACAGGGCGTCGAAGCCCTGGCAGGCCGTTAAATATTTTGGTACGGATACCATAAGCTCCGGATCGACCACCGCAAGGACGGGAAATGTCCCGTCATAGCCAAAGCCGATTTTCTCGTTGGTTTCCGTTTTTGTGGTAACCGTCCACGGATCGGCCTCGGTGCCCGTTCCCGCTGTGGTCGTAATTGCCACCACGGGCAGCGGGGCGTTTGGAACAGGCTGGCCTTTTCCGGAGCCGCCAGAAACATAATCCCAGTAGTCGCCCGGATTTGCAGCCATAACGGCAATGGCTTTTGCCGCATCGATCGCGCTGCCGCCGCCAAGGCCCACGACAAAATCGAGCCTGTGCTCTTTGCACAGCTGCGCGCCCTCCATCACGTGGTCTTTGATGGGGTTTGGAAGGATTTTGTTAAACAGCACAAATTCCACGCCCGCTTCCTGAAGCTGCCCTGTGAGCGTATCCAGATAACCGTATTTTACGACTGACGTGCCATTGGTTGTGACGATCAGCGCCCGTTTCCCCGGAAGCTTTTGCCGCGAGAGTTTACCAAGCGATCCCGGCCCAAACAGGATGCGCGTCGGCATATAATATTTAAAACTTTTCCGCATAAAATTACCGCCTTTCATTGATTGGTTGGTATACGAAACAGTATAAATTTTTTCTTGCTTTCATGCAAGCCCCGCGTTAAGATGAAGAGAACGACAAAGGATCAAAGGAAACGCAATGGACGACGTAATTTACCGCCCAATCACAAAGGAGGACTATCCGCAGATCAAGCGGATTCTGTGCGATATCTGGCATTTTGACCGGTATGTGAAATCTGAGCGTGCGCTGGAGGTTTTGCTCCAGATGCTGATGCACTCGTACCTGTGCGCCCAAAACTATACGCGGATTGCTTTGCGGGACGGAAAAATCGTCGGCTTTTTGTTTGGGAGGTCTGATAAACGGCCTGCCGGACGCGGGGAGCTGTACCACTCCCTGGGAGTTTTCTGGAACCGGCTGCGGCTGCAATTTATGGAAGATGCGCGTGAGGGCCTCGAAATACAGAAACGGATTTCCGGATTGGGCGAAAAGCTGATGGCTCACCGCGAGGGCCAGTTTGACGGCGAGCTTGTGCTGTTTGCCACGGCCCGCCAGGTGCGCGGAAAGGGAATCGGCAAAAAGCTCCTGTTTGAGTTCAATAATTTTTTGCGGGAAAGCGGCGCAAAGTTTATTTACCTCATGTCCGACAGTTTCTGCAACTATGGGTTTTACGACCATTTGGGCTACCGCCGCATTGCAACGCAAAAGGGAATTACCGGCGCGGAGCAGGACGGGCGGCCCTCTGAGTTTTACCTTTATACATATGAGGTATAAATGATGATATAATTGCAAACAAAATAGCTTTATGATAAAATAAGAAAAAGGAATGCGAAGCATTGGAGGATTGAATATGAAACTATGTTTTTCCACATTGGGTTGCCCTGAATGGAGCTTTTCCGATATTATTTCCACAGCGTGCGATATGGGCTACGACGGCATTGAAATTCGCGGTGTGGGAAATGTAATCGATGGAACGCGTATTCCGGAATTTTCACCTGCGAACGCGCAGAAAACGAAGGCGCTGCTCGCAAAGAAGGGGCTTACGGTCGCTTGCCTTACATCCGCATGTTATATGAACGACCAGAACCATATCGACGACGTGCTCTACCTGGCCAAGGCCTATGTGGATACGGCGCATGACATGGATATTAAAAATATCCGCGTGCTGGGGGATTTCGGCCCGGAGCAGAGCGGCGAGCTCAATACGGTGGAAATCGCAAAGCGCGTGAAAGACGTTGCACAGTATGCCAAAGCTAAGGATGTGAACGTCCTTGTGGAGACGAACGGTTTCTTTGCCGATTCAAAGCGCATGACAGAGCTTTTAAACGCGGCTGACGAAGAAAATATTGGCGTGCTGTGGGATATCCACCATCCGTACCGTTATTTTGGAGAAAGTCCGGAGCAGACGGTCGGTATGCTTGGAGACCTGATTCGCCACGTGCATATAAAGGATTCTGTGATCGAAAACGGCAAGCTCAGGTATACGATGGTTGGTTATGGAGACCTTCCGGTGCGCGAGTGCATTGAGCAGCTGAACGCGACAGGCTTTGACGGTTTTTATTCTCTGGAGTGGCTGAAACGCTGGGACCTTTCCCTGGAAGAGCCGGGGATTGCTTTCGCGGGCTACGCGGATTACATGAAATCGCTGATGAAATAAGTAGAGCAGATTCAAAACACCTGCCTTTGGCAGGTGTTTTTTTGTCCTTTTATTGCAGGAATCTATGGACGCTCCCCTGAATTAAAGCCCGTTATAGAATATATCTCCAAATAAAAATGTATCAAAAAACGCCTGAAAACCGCTGCTTTTCAGGCATTTTATTTTTGCCCGCAAAATTTTTTAATTTATCGCTAAATATTTTGAAAAAGGTTTCGATAATAACATTGTGTGGACTCGGATTATGGATAAAAAACGTTTTGAAAAAGTAAATAAATAAAGCAAAATGCGACTGCTTTTGAGACTGAGCGAAGATATAATGGCTTTAAAACATACATTGGTTATCAGGTATACATTGATAGCGGCTTCTCAAATGGTTACGCAGGTAACATTGCAGGAAACGCTGGCAGCAAACATTTTCATGTACACAGAGTGAGCTACTATTTGTTAATATGCTGCAACATAACTGTGCATGAGCGATAAGGAAAGTAGGAAATGGTATGAAATATTCATTCGAACATGGAGAGCGCTCCAGAAGAGGAAAGAAGAAAGCGGCTGTAGTCAATAAAAAGACGCTTCGCAGGCTTGTGGGATTCGTCCTCGTTTTGGTGACGCTTTTGGCTGCGTTCCAGACGGGCGTTTTGGCTGCGACCGGCGACACTTCTGCAAGTACTGTGGAAGTTGCCGCGCAGAGCGAAGGGGATGCCTCTGGCGCGCAGGATGTACAACAGGGCGAAGTACAACAGGATGAAATCCTGGACACTTCTTCTGTGGCACAGGAATATACGGTAACGCTCTTTGTTGGAGACGACCAGTATCTGGAGCCGATTGCGGTGCAGGACGGTAAGATCGCGCAGCCGGATGCACTGGCTGCCGACAAGGTTCCGGAAGGCATGGCCTTCAAAGGATGGTATACGCAGAAGGAAGACGGCGAGAAGTTTGACGCAGGCCGGGCAATTACAGAAGACCTGAAGCTTTACGCGCAGTTTGAGCAGGTGCAGGATCAGGAGGATGAAGCTGCTGCGATGGCAGATCCTGAGGGACAGTTGTTTGTAACGCTTTACGTTGGCGGTGCGGCGTATGGCGACAGGATTCCTGTATTTGACGGAAAGATCAATATGCCTGACGCACCGGACAGCAGCATGTGGCCGCAGGGCGCATCCGCTTTCCTGGGCTGGTTTATGGATCCGGAGCTTGAGACGGCGTTTGATACGGAGGATGTTATTACAGAGCATATCAACCTTTATGCGAAATTTGAGCAGCAGGCGGTTTTTGTCTATTTCCTCGACGCTGACAACGCAGTTGTAAAAACGTTGAGCGCGGCGCCGGGAGACACCGTGGAGGAACCGAACGCTGACGACTTTATTATTGCGCCGGATTCCAGGCAGTTTATGTATTGGGCGGACAGCGAGACGGGCGACAGGTTTGACTTTACTGCGCCGCTTACAAAGGATGTTACGCTGATTCCTGTATTCAGCAGTTCGTGGTACGCATATTTTTATTCGGAAGGCACGCAGATAGAACCGGTGCTTGTAAAGGATGGCGAGGCGGTAGCGAAGCCGGAAACAAACCCGACGCGCGAGGGCTATACGTTTCAACATTGGTCTACAGTGATCAGCGGCCCGGAATATGATTTCACAACGCCGGTTACCGACACACTCCGCCTGCATGCGGTGTGGAAGGCTTCGGAGGTTTCTTACAGCATAATTTACTGGACGGAAAAGCCCAACATTTCCGGTACGCCGAGCTGGCCGCAGGATTATGTTTCCTATGCAACAGGAAGCGGGAAAACGCTTGCCGGTACGGAAATAACGGATATCACGCAAACAGAAGCAGTGGGAAATATGCCTGGGGTACAGTTCTTTGAATATGGAAAAACGATTCCAACGACAATCCAGGGAAATGGATTGAGCGTGGTAAACGTGTGTTACGACCGCATTGTATATACGATGCAGTTTATACTGTATAGCCCATATGATTCGGGAGCCAATTACGGAGTGGGGGATTCGCTTACCTGGGAATGGCTGAGCGCTTCGCCGCAAGGATGGTCCGGTACAAAAACATTCGACAATCCGGATAACAAAACGGTAGTGTACGAGTTTGATGCGAAGTATGAGCAGGACATCAGCAGCCTGTGGCCGTCTTTTAACGTGAATACGAAATTGACCAATTATAAGGACGGCGGCGTTATGGAAATGCAGCCGACCTCATGGATGTCGTATACGGTGCGTGTGGGCGGGGCCGGTGTAGGCGATTCAATGGTAACCAAACGGTTGACGCTTTCACCTGATTTGATCCCGAACGAAGCTTATAAACCCGGACAGCGCAGTGCCTTATGGTATATCCAATATGATTCGACGCCTATGACTGTGCATGTGAATTACTGGTTTGAGGCACTTGACGGTCAGGAGGGCGAAAGCGCGGTAGAGGAAGCCAAGGCATATAATGGCGGCCTTAATAGCGGTATTTACGGCAGGAAATATGTACGGGATGAAAGCCTGTCTCAGACGCTTAAACTCAGGAAAGACGATACCCTTACAGCCAAGGACATCAACGGAATGATCAGGGGCGGGTATACGGATGCGGTTGCACAGCCTGATGGCAGCGTCCGCTACGATTTCTACTACAATAGAAGTTCACTGACGCTAAAATATAACTCGCAGGGCGGCAGCGCCATATCGTCTGTCAATAATGTGAAGCATGGACAGGATATCAAGAGATACCTGCCGGCAGATCCGCAAAAAGATGGATACACCTTTGCCGGATGGTATTATGATTCCAACTATAAAAACCCGGTTGACTGGGAAAACGATACGGTTTCCACATATATTTACGGCAATAATGCGACGGTTTCCAGGATTTCAGAAATGACGCTTTTTGCAAAGTGGGAATCAAGTGCGAATACTGTCTCGTTCTACGACCGGCAGGGCAGCATTGCAGGAGGATCGCCGCTCGATACGCAGGGAGTGGCGACAGGCAATTATGTTAATCTTTCCACACCGGTTACGATGACGGTGGACGGTATGCAATATTCGCTGACCGCCAATACAAGCGTACCCGGATATGGCGAATTTATTGGCTGGTATTGGTTGCAGGGAACGGAACGCATGCCATTCTCGGCGGATATGCCGATTAACAAAAGCTATGACCTCTTTGCACTGTGGAAGGTTGGAAATGGAAACTTTACAATTACCTACGACAAGGGAGAAGCGGCAACGGGAATGGTACCGGTTGCGAGCGGGGAGTATGCGCTCGGAACGCAATATAAGGTTGCAGGGAATACCGGAGCTCTGAGCGTGGACGGCAAGACGTTCATTGGCTGGAAGAGCAGCGTGGACGGTAAGGTTTACTATGCGGGAACCGTTATGGAGGTTCAGGGCAATACAATCCTTACGGCGCAGTTTGCTGAGAAAAACAGCTCGTACCTGATGACGTACAAGCCCGGCTACACAGGCAGCAGCCAACAGAACGTAACGAGCTATGTCAAAAAAGGCACCTCTACCCAGTTGCCGAATGAAAACACCTTTACGCGCCCCGGATTTGTATTTGCAGGATGGGAATCCTCTCAGGGCGGGCTTTATGAAGCGGGAACGGCCTATACGCCGTCAGGCGACGAGACGATGACGGCAAAATGGACGGAGCTGTTTACAGTCAGCTTCCAGGCAGCGGGCGGCGGATCCCTCACGGGCCGGGCCAGCTATGCGAATATACTGGAGGGAACAACATGGCAGGCAGCGGGCATAGTTGTGCCAACGCCGGTCGCGCAGGATGGATATTATTTTGCGGGATGGGATAAGGAAATTCCGGGACAGGACAGCAAGGTTACGGCAAACGCAACCTATACGGCAAAATTTGAACAAAAAACAACGGTAACGATTACGGCGTTATCGGCCGGCAAACCTTATGACGGGCAGCCGCTGACTGCAAACGGCGTGACGGAACAAAGCCTTGCGGCGCTGAAATCCGGGGATACGGTTGAAGTTTCAATGAAGCCGGACAGCACGCAGACAAATGCTGGCTCACATGCAAACGAGATCGCGCAGGCATCTATTTACCGCGTAATCAATGGCGTCAAAACAGACGTAACAAAAGAATACAATGTGAATGCTATGCCGGGGACGCTGACCGTTGATAAAATGAAGGTGAAGGTAACGCCCAACAATACGGGTAAAACATACGGCGATCCTGATCAGCAAAGCCTTACAGCGACGACAGGGGCGACCATCAACGGCGACACGCTTCACTATACGGTTACGCGTGAAGCTGGCGAAGACGTGAAAGACGGCGGTTACCAGATCACAATTACGCCGGGGGATAACGCCAATTATGAAATCGTTCCGAGTGCCGGCGTGTTTACAATCACAAAGCGCGACGTAAAAATCACTGCGGACAACAAGGGCAAAATGTTCGGCACGGTGGAAGATCCGGCGCTGACGGCAGTATATACCGATCCTGGAACAGGAACGGTTCCGGTTTATTCGCTGAGCCGCGTAGCAGGCGAAACCGTAGGTACCTATCCGATTACAGTGACGGCAAATCCGGCGGACAACCCGAATTACAATATTTCTACGGAGCCCGGAACCTTCAGGATCAGCCCGCTTACGACGCAGGTAGCGATCATCCCACAGGGAAATACCAAGATTTACGGGGACGATGAGCCTGAGCTTACGGCCATCGTAACTGGAGTGCCGGAAGGCAGCCCAATGCCGAATTACCGTTTGGTTCGAGTGCCGGGCGGGACGGTAGGTACGTATAAAATCAGCGTTGAGCTGCTTGATGGAAATGAAAATTACGGAAACATCGACACATCCGCAACAGCTGATTTTACGATCACCAAAAAGCAGGCGAGCATCGAAATCGCGCATGCCATGCGCGAATATGGCGACCAGACGGAAGAAGTATTCCACGCAACGGTATCCGGAACGATCAACGGCGACGTACTCAGCTATACGCTCCAGCGTGAAAAAGCGGACGTCAAGGATGTGGGCAGATACATGATAAGCGCCGTACTGGATGAAACGTCTGCTGTCAACCGGAACTATAACATTGAAGTGACGAAAAATGATTTCAAAATCGATCCGCGCCCCGTTACCCTTACTGCGGACGACCAGTCCATCACGTATGGGGACTCTGATCCGTCCTATACGGCGAAGGTGACTTCCGGGACGCTTGTGGGCACCGATAAGCTCCTGTATACGTTTGAACGCGAGCAGGGTACAGACGCAGGCGGTTATGAAATCAGGGTGCTTGCGGGCAGCAATCCGAACTATACGGTTACGCCTGCGCCGGGCACGCTCACGATTGGCAAAAAGACAATTACAGTGACGCCTAAGGATACGCAAACTGTGTATGGCGATGATTTTGACCTGAAACGGGACGTCCGGATCGATGCGGACGGACTGCTTGCGGGCGATGCGCTCAATTATGACGTTGTTCGGACAGATCCGGATAACAGGAACGTGGGAGAATATGAGCTCACAGTCAATGATGGAGGAAATAAGAATTATATCATTGAAACAGGAAAAGGCAAGCTCGAGATTACGCAGAGGCCTTTAACAATCACGCCTGACAACAATACAAAGGCATACGGCGATCCTGATCCTGTTCCGCTGACGACAGTTCAGATGGATAACATTGTAAATGGGGATAAGATTGACTATACACTGAGCCGCGTAGCAGGCGAAATGGCGAACATACCGTATACTATCAGTGTAAATGTGAATAAAGCGGCGTATCCGAACTATAATATTACGCTTGGGACAGGGAAATTTACGGTCACGCCGCTCTCGACAGAGATAACGATCAGTCCCAATAACACGTCAATTTTTTATGGCGGGGATGAGCCTGAGCTGGATGCGAAGGTAACGGGAATCCCGGAGGGCGAAACGCTTAACTATACGATGAAGCGGGAAGCCGGAACAGACGCCGGGACTTACAGGATTACCGTAGAGCTGGGCGACAATCCGAATTATGACGTGAGCAGGATTTCGACGACGGAAGGCAGTTTTGTAATCAAGCCGCGCCCCGTTACGGTAAAGGCTGACGACAAGACCATGGAATATGGATCCACGGCCATACCTGAGCTGAGTGCGACAGCGCTCGCGAATGATCAGGATGCGAACAGTATGGGGCTTGTAGGAAATGATAAACTGATATGCGACCTCGACCGTGAGGCTGGAAAGAATGCAGGAAGCTACACGATCCACATATCGGCAAGGGAAAACAAGAATTATGCCATAACGACAAAGGAAGGCAACTTTGAGATTACGCGCAAACCGATTACGGTGGCTGCGGGAACTTATACCAAAACGTATAGCGACGCTGATCCGGAGTTTAAAGCGACGGTGTCAGAGCTTGTGCAGGGCGACGTGCTGACCTGTTTGCTGCAACGCGAGCCAGGACAGGACGCAGGCAAGGATTACGCGATCCATCCGACGGTCAAGGCGGATGAGGTTTCTAAGAATTACAGCATAACCCCGGCGGATGGAAAGCTGACGATCGATAAGAAGCAGATTACCGTAACGCCGAATACGGCAGGAAAGGTATACGGCGACGCTGATCCGGATTCTTATGGTGTGAATGCTCCAGACCTTGTTACAGGCGATACTCTGGACTACAGCGTAGAGCGTGTCCCGGGTAACGACGCAGGCAGCTATGACCTGACGCTGGTACCGGGCGAGAACCCGAATTATGACATCGTTCCGGGGACGGGCGGAACCTTAGTGATTTCCCCGCGTCCGGTAACGCTGAGCGCTGACAATAACGGCAAGATTTATGGAACCGACGATCCGGAATTGACCGCAACGGTTACAAATGGAACCGTTATTGCGGGTGATACGCTCAACTATACGGTTGCGCGTAAGGCAGGAGACGATGCGGACACATACCCGATTCACGTGACTGCGAAGGCGGAGGAGAACAAGAACTATACAATTACTGTTGCGGACGGAACCTTTACCATCTCGCAGAAGACGATAGAGGCAATCATTATTCCGGACAATACAGGCAAGGTTTATGGCAATGCGGATCCGGAGCTTAGCGCAAAGGTAATCAGCCCAGGCGGTGAAGCGGTCGATTACACACTGAGCCGCACGGCAGGGGAAAACGCAGGCGGTTACGAAATTAACGTAACGCTTGGCGACAATAACCCGAACTACAATGTGCAGGCGATTCAGCTGGCAAAGGGAACGTTTACGATTTCCCCAAGACCGGCAACGGTAGCCGCGATTGATACAGCAAAGGCCCAGGGCACGCAGGATCCTGTGCTGACAGCCAATGTGACGGGCCTCGTTGGTACAGACGCCCTGAACTTTTCGCTGGCACGCGATGCAGGAGAGGAGCCGGGAACGTATGCAATCAATGTAACGCTTGGCGATAACCCGAATTATGCAGTCGCCGCAACGCCCGGCGTATTAACGATCACAGCCGGCGGAACGACCGGAGGCGGGACAACGGACACGCCGGAAGACGGAAACACTACGCCGCCCGCAGATCCTGGTAACGCAGGAGGCGGAACCACCGCTACGACTCCGGCAGCACAGACGGAGAACGCAAATGATCCGGGCGTACAGGACAACACGCAGACTACGACGATCACCGAAAATGATACGCCGTTGTCAGATGGAGGAAATGCAAGCTCGCCCACCGTTAATATCGGTGATAACAAAGTGCCGTTGATGTCAAATGGAACGACGCCGTCATGGGCTTTGCTGAACCTGATACTGGCATTCCTGACGGGAATCATTATGTTCATATTGCTCTTTACTTACTTCTTTAGTAAGGACAAGGAGAAGGAAGATGACGACGAGCAGAAAGCGACACGTTTGCAGCGTACGGAGGACGAGAGCTCTGACCGTAGGATCAAGCGGAGGGGCCTTGTCAGGATACTGAGTATTGTTGTAACGCTGGCGGCAGTCCTTGTATTCATCTTTACAGAGGATATTACGCTGCCCATGGTAATTACAGACCAGTGGACATGGGTGATGGCGGCAATCTCAGTGGCTCAGGTGGTGCTGGCAGTATTTGCCAGAAAAGGCCATAAAGAGAATGACGGTGAGGATAAGGAAGAACCCAATCCCCAGATGCAGAACATCTGAAGAAAATGATTGAGCAAACGCAGGAGCCGTACGGCTCCGTGAAAACCGGGTTTCCATAAAGCATGGAAACCCGGTTTTATTGTGAGTAAAATAGCGGGAACTGATACCCGCATAAGGGCGATAAACGGACAGGAACCAAAAAGCGTATCACAGGATTGCTTTGCAATCGCTGGATTCAAGCAACAGGCCTGATTGAAGATACAAAAAAGACTGCCCCGGCCCGGGACAGTCTTTGGCGCCAGCCTGTTATTTTGTTCCCGTGGAACCAAAGCCGCCTGCGCCGCGGCCGGTTTCCTCCAGCTCGTCTACCTCGTTAAAGCTTACCGCAAGCACCGGTGTGATCACCATCTGTGCGATACGCTCGCCCGGAGCGACAGCCTGCGGCTGAGAGGAATGGTTATGCAGTGCGACCATGAATTCCCCACGGTAATCGCTGTCCACCACGCCAACCTTGTTGGCAGGCGCAAGCCCCCGCTTGGAGGCGAGGCCGCTGCGCGCATAAATAAGGCCCGCATAGCCGACAGGCACCTCCATTGCGATTCCTGTGTGGATCATTTTAGTTTCGCCCGGCTGCAAAACAAGTTCTTCATCAAGGCAGGCGTATAAGTCCGCGCCTGCGGAATACTCCGATCCATAAGTTGGCAGGACAGCCTTTGCGTCAAGTTTTTTGATGTTTACCGTTTTCTTTTCCATTTGAATACCCCTTATCTTTCAATCTGTCTTATCATCCCATAATATGGTTTTTCCCTGCGCCAGGGATTCGCCCACCAGTATGGTTCTCTGGTTTTCCGAGCCCTTGAAGCGCAGGTTCACGTTTTTTTGTTCCAGTATAAATTCGCCATCCACCAACACGTCGATATACGCAAGAAATTCTTTTGTTTCAGGACGTCCAAGCCATTTTTGAATGATATCCCGTTCAAAATCATAGCCTGTAAAACACCAGACGTCCTTTTGCGGATACAGCTCCTTTACCTTGCGCAGAAGCGGCAACAGGGCCTTCTGGTTGGAAGGCTCCATCGGATCGCCGCCCAGCAGCGTCAGTCCTTTTACATAGGAAGGCTGTAGGTAATCTAAAATGGTCTGGATCGTTTGCTGTGTGAAGGCCTCGCCGTATTCGAAATCCCATGTTTCCGGGTTAAAGCAGCCCTCGCATCTGTGCGAGCAGCCGCTTACAAACAGGGAGACGCGTACGCCGGGGCCGTTTGCAACGTCGTATTGCTTGATGTCTGCATAATTCATGGCTTACAGGTGAAGCACGCGGGCTTTGATTTCCTTGGTTTTGCCTACGTTCCAGAAATTTTCGCCAAGATATCCGCACGTCCGCCTTGTGACATTCATCTTTGCGTGGTCTTTATTTCCACAGTTTGGGCATTCCCATTCATTGTCATCGTTGATGATGATCTCGCCGTCAAAGCCGCACTCATGGCAGTAATCGGACTTCGTATTAAATTCCGCATACTGGATATGGTCGTAAATATACTTTATGACTTCCTCGAGCGCCTCGATGTTATTGCGCATATTGGGAATTTCCACATAAGAAATCGCCCCGCCGGAGGAGATTTTCTGGAATCTGCTCTCAAAATCAAACTTGCTGAACGCATCGATTTTTTCGCGTACGTCCACATGGTAGGAGTTGGTATAATACCCTTTATCCGTCACGTCCTCAATGGTTCCAAAGCGCTCCTTGTCGATTCGCGCAAAGCGGTAGCACAGCGATTCCGCAGGACTTCCGTAAAGGCCGAACGCAATGCCCGTTTCCGCTTTCCAGCGGTCTGCGGCGGCGCGCATATAGTTCATGACCTGCATGGCGAATTCCTGTCCGCGCGGCGTGGTATGGCTTTCGCCCTTCATGAGCTTGGTTACCTCGTAAAGGCCGATATAGCCAAGCGATATCGTGGAATATCCGCCGGTAAGGAATTGGTCGATTTTTTCTCCCGGCGCAAGGCGCGCAATCGCGCCGTATTGCCAGTGCACAGGGCTTACGTCCGAGGTTGTGCCCTTGAGCGCGCGGTGGCGGCACATGAGGGCTTCATAGCAAAGCGCCAGCCGTTCGTCCATCAGCTCCCAGAACTTCTTTTCGTCGCCTTTTGCGAGAATGCCGATCTGCGGGAGGTTCAGGCTTACGACGCCCTGGTTGAAACGCCCTTCAAATTTATAGTTACCGTCCGCGTCCTTCCACGGCGTAAGGAAGCTGCGGCAGCCCATGCAGCTGAACACGTTGTTTTCGTAGTTCTCGCGCATTTTTTTCGCAGAGATATAGTCCGGATACAGCCGCTTTGCCGAGCATTTGGCGGCAAGCTTTGTAACATAATCGTATTTTCCACCCTTCATGCAGTTGTGCTCGTCGAGCACATAAATCAGCTTTGGGAAGGCGGGCGTTACATATACGCCCTTTTCATTTTTGATGCCCTCAAGGCGCTGGCGGAGGATTTCCTCCACAATCATCGCGTTTTCCTCAAGGTATTCGTCGTCCTTATCAAGATTTAAAAACAGCGTCACAAACGGCGACTGCCCGTTTGTCGTCATCAGCGTATTGATCTGGTACTGGATGGTCTGTACGCCGCCACGAAGCTCTGCGCGCAGGCGTTCGTCCGTCAGTTTTTCAATCGTCTCCGAAGAGGCGCTTTCGCCAAGGATCTCGCGAAACCGTTTGCTGAATTTTTCCCGGCTGCGGCGCAGGTATTTTCCAAGGTGCCGCACATCCACAGACTGCCCGCCATACTGGCTGCTGGCAACTGAAGCAATGATTTGCGTCATAACCGTGCACGCCACCTGGAAGCTTTTGGGACTCTCTATCAGCTTGCCGTTCATCACGGTGCCGTTATCGAGCATATCGCCGATATTGATCAGGCAGCAGTTAAAAATCGGCTGTAAAAAATAATCCGCATCATGAAAATGAAGCACGCCCTGCTCATGCGCCTTGGAAATTTTTTCCGGAAGCAGCACGCGGCGTGTAAGGTCTTTTGATACCTCTCCTGCGATCAGGTCGCGCTGCGTAGCAGCGACTACCGCATTTTTGTTGGAGTTTTCCTCCATAACGTCCTTGTTGCTGTTTTTGATCAGGCTTAAAATGGAATCGTCCGTGGTATTTGCCTTACGCACGAGCGCACGCGAATAACGGTAGATGATGTAGGTTTTTGCCAGAGCAAACTTTTTTTCGTCCATCAGCCGTTGCTCGATGATATCCTGGATATCCTCCACAAGCATACGCATACGGTGCTTGCTTTCAATACCATCAACAATCGCTTCTATTTTTTCCTGTGATATTTTCTCACTGTCTTCCACTTCGGCATTTGCTTTTTGAATTGCTATGATGATTTTACTTCTGTCATAATCAACCGAGCTGCCGTCTCTTTTGATCACTTGCATGGTATCAGTCCCTTTCTTGTCGTCACTTTCGGTATTTCCCCTATTAATGCCTGTGCCATGGGCGCTTAATACAGATGAACACGATTGCTATTATAACATAAATATACCCTGTAGTCCACCAGATATAGTATTTAATTGGGGATAAATTCGAATTATTTATACCATATTTAGGGATGCCTGAAACGGCTTTTTTACGGCTGCAAAAACAAAACCGCACGTTTTTACGTACGGTTTGCCTGCCATATTCCCGATCTATATAGGTATCCCCAATCAGCTGTTTGATACCCGGACGTTGCCGCGCCGGTTAAATCCCGCTCTGCTCTGTAGCGCTGTCAATCAGCTTAATCAGCTCAAGCTCGCTGCGGAATGGTTTTCGTTCGTTTTTTTCCGACCATACAACCTGGCCCTGCCAGGTGGCGTTTTGCCTGTACTGTACCTGAATGACAAAGGTTGCCTTTTTTTTCGTATCTTTTTCTGTTTCCATTGCTTCTGTTTCCTCGCTGTCGGTTCTTCGTCCGCGATCTGTTTTTGCCCGTTCTTATTATATAACGCCGCGGTCACAAAACCGGTCACAACTGTGGTAAAAAGTGATTATATAACAAAAAGCCCTTTGCACAGCGGTTGAGGCAGGGACTAATATGGCTGGTCCATAGGGACGGTTTCATATATTCAGATTGTTTTTATTGGGAGGACTGTAAAGGGAATGGCTTTAGTCGTGGATCAACCTGCTTTCAATCCGCTTTTCCGGAATGATCCATAAAACAAGCGACGCGGCAACGGAAATGATGACTGCAACCGGAACAAAAATACCGATAATAAGTCCCGCGCAGATAATGCACAACGTAAGCTTTGATTTTTGGTAACCCCGCAGGGCCTTGGCAATTTCCGAATCAGGCCCGTTTGCTTTCACAAGCGCACGGGCAAGCAGTGCGTATGCAATGTCCGCGAGCAGGATGACGATACCGTAGGTGATTTCCGGCGCGCGTTCCAGAATGTGCTCGTCTACCCATGCCGTTACAAATGGAAACAGCGACAGGAAAAGGATAAAGGCCATGTTGTACCATAAAATTTTACCGTTGATGATTTTTGAAATCTGGAACAGGTGATGATGGTTGTTCCAGTAGATTGCGAGGGAAACAAAGCTCAGGATATAAATCAGGAACTTGAAACGAAGATCCCATAAGGCGGCAAAGGTCGGCTGAGCCGGTACTGCAAGATCCAGCACCAATATGGTCATAATAATTGCGATTACCGCATCTGTAAACGCCTCCAGCCTTGTTTTGGGCATATAACTTTCCTCCCTTTTCTAAAACTGTGTAATAAGGAGTGCTCTAACGCCAGCGCCAGGTCAGCCCGCTGCATGAAAACGCCTTTGCAGGAGAGGGCCCCCGCTTAACTCGAAAGCAGGTTTTGAATGCAATGGTCTGATGTGGCGTGAAACGAGGCACAAACACATGAGTTAACCACGAATGATATCACATAGCTATTGTTACACAAAAATTTTATTACGGAAACAAAAACAGGCGGCAAATGCCGCCTGCGGTTTTCTTACTGCCTGTATCATGTTGGGCCGGTTAATTGCGCTGCGCATGCAGGGGAGCGGGAATCCGTCCGCCCCGCGCAATGAATTCTTTGGGAGAATTCCGGTTATAAGGCATAATCGGCGCACTGCCCAAAAGCCCGCCAAAGCTCACCATATCCCCAACCTTTTTACCGGGAACAGGGATGAGGCGCACAGCGGTTGTTTTGGTATTGACCATACCGATTGCGGCTTCGTCCGCGATGATTGCCGATATTACATAATCCGGCGTATCGCCCGGGAGGGCAATCATATCAAGGCCGACAGAGCAAACGCATGTCATTGCTTCGAGCTTCTCCAATGTGAGCGCGCCTGTCTGCGCCGCGTGGATCATACCTGCGTCCTCGCTGACAGGAATAAATGCGCCGGAAAGCCCGCCTACGTGGGAGGTAGCCATAATACCGCCCTTTTTGACCGCGTCGTTGAGCAGCGCGAGAGCGGCTGTCGTGCCGTGCGCGCCGCAGGTTTCAAGGCCCATTTCTTCAAGGATATAAGCCACGCTGTCGCCGATTGCAGGAGTGGGTGCAAGCGAAAGGTCCACAATGCCAAACGGTACGCCCAGCCGCCTGCTTGCCTCGCGCGCCACAAGCTGCCCCATGCGTGTGATGTGGAACGCCGTGTGTTTGATGGTCTCTGCCACCTCGTCAAAGGGCTGCCCTTTTTTATCCTCCAGCGCGACCTTCACAACGCCCGGGCCTGAGACGCCTACGTTGATCACCGCGTCGCCTTCGCCCGTGCCGTGGAACGCGCCCGCCATGAATGGGTTATCCTCAACTGCGTTTGCAAATACAACCAGCTTTGCCGCGCCAAGGCCGTCCTTGTCTGCAGTAAGCTCCGCCGCCTGCTTGATGGCCCTGCCCATGCGGGCCACAGCGTCCATATTGATGCCTGCGCGCGTTGTCGCAACGTTGACGGAAGAGCAAACGAGGCCCGTTTCAGAAAGCGCCTGCGGAATGGTGTCGATAAATTTCATCTCCTGCTCTGTCGCGGCCTTCTGCACAAATGCGGAATACCCGCCGATAAAGTCTACGCCCATTTCCTGCGCGGCCCTGTCCATCGCTTTTGCAAACAGCAGGTAATCCCCGCAGCCCTGCGAGATGAGGGAAATCGGCGTGACGGAAATGCGTTTGTTGACGATCGGAATGCCAAACTCGTTCTCAATGGCCTCGCCGGTTTTGACAAGATCCTTTGCCCTGGTTACGATTTTATGGTATACGCGCTCCGAGCAGGTTTTTGCATCGTCGCTCACACAGTCAAGAAGGGAAATCCCCATTGTGATGGTGCGGATGTCAAGGTTCTGCCGCGCGATCATATCGATTGTCTGTAGAATATCCTGTTGGTCTAACATAAAAAATATACTCCTTTTCGCAGGGCGTTATACCCTGTGCATACTCTGGAAAATCTCCTCGCGCATCAGGCGCACCTCTACGCCGATCTCCGCGCCCACCGCGTCAAGCTGCTCTTTGAGCTGCTCAAAGGATGCGTTCATTGCGGAAAGGTCTACAAGCATGGTCATGGCAAACACCTCGTCCCGTAGTACGGTTTGCGTGATATCGAGGATGTTTGCGTTCGCGTCAAACAGCTCGTGTGAAATTTTGGCGATGATGCCCGGGCGGTCGTGCCCGAGAACGCTTACGATTGCTCTCATAAAAATTTACTCCTTATTCTGCGGATATTTCTTTTCATATTCATATTTTGCATTCTGGTAGGTATGATAGGTAAACGCATACCAGAACGGAAAAATCAGTGTAATAACGATGATGGCCGCCAGCGCGAGCAGCACTACAAAAATCATCAGCGGGTTTTGCAGGGCCAGCATAGGATCCGTAAGGTACAGCTCATATAATTCGAGGAACGGAAGCTGCGAAAGCCAGTTGATCAATACGCCGCCAAGCACTACGATGAGCGCCGCTGTGAGCACGCGGGTAAAGTTGCTCCAGAAATTCCCCAAAAAAGCATAGCGGTAGGAAGAAAAAACAGCTTTAAAGCCCTTTTGCCCCTGCACCGCAACCGTATAAGGCACAAATACAATACCAAATACCACAAACAGTACCACCAGCGCAAATCCAACCAGAAGGGCGATCTCCCCGCCGGAAAGCGTTTCTACCAGTATACCGTCCGCAAACGCCACATTGCCGATTACGATTACCGCCGCCACAATGAGCGGAATCAGAAGCACGATAATTGCAAAATAGGACCGCAGCATACTGCCGTAGCGTTTTCTGGCATGGGCTCCCGCATTGCGGAAAGTGATATCCCTGCCGTGGTAATCGCTGTCAATCACATATACCACGTTTGAAACCATAAGCGGCGAAACGAACAGCGCCACGCACAGCACGATTCCAAGCACAGTCAGCACGCTTGCAAGGCTGCTCCCGCCGGTTTGGGAAAGCGTCAACAAAAGGCTGCGCGCCACGGAGACAGTCCCCGGCATGGTGAAAAACATCAGTGGCACCAAAAGCACCAGCTGGAAGGCCAGGAGGGGTATGAAAAGCCTGCTGAAATTTTTCCTGTAAACCAGGCCGGATTCCCGGAACATGGTTTTGAAGCTCATTGGAAGTTTGCACATTTTAATTTCCTCTGCCGGCAAAGGACCCCCCAATTATCCTGTGTGCCGTTTCAATTCGGGCTGTCAGGCGTAAACCATTTGCTCCCGGTTTCCTGATAGCGGTAATTTTTGATCGCGTCTATGGCCTGCTGCGGCGTATCTACAACCGTATAAACCGTAAGGCTCTCCTTCTTGGCGAAACGCTGCTCCACGGCTTTTTCAAACATTGCGATCAGTTCGTCAAAAAACCGGTTGGTGTTCAAAATAATGATTGGCTTGTTATGACGCAAAAGCTGTTTGAGCGTCACGACCTCGCAAAGCTCCTCAAAAGTGCCAAAACCGCCCGCCGCTACGATAAAGGCGTCCGAAAGATCCTCCATCACCTGCTTGCGCTCGCGCATTGTCTCTTTGATGATCATCTCGTCGCACGCTTCAAAGGGAATACCGGGGATATTCATAAATTCCGGGATTACGCCCGTCATCTTTCCGCCTGCGGCCTGTACGCCCCGCGCGGTGTGCCCCATAACGCCCATATCGCCTGCGCCAAACACAAGCTCCCAGCCGTTTTCGGCAATCAGCCTGCCAAGCTCCGCCGCCGCGTCAAAATAACTTTGGTCTATGGCGGACGATGAAGAACCGAACACGCATATTTTTTTCATAATCTAAACTCCTATCCTGTGTGTCAAACAATACGGAAAATTGTTTTTTTATAACGGTTCAAAAGGAACCAGAGCGGCATGCCTACCACATAACAGGCAACAGCCTGCCCGGCGCCCACGGTAAAAACATTCAGCCAGTACGGCGTGCCGTACTGCACCAGCAAAACCCAGGCTACCAGGAAAGCGTTTACGATAACGCTTGGAAGAGGCAGCAGCCATTTGTTTTTGTTCCTGATTTTCCACGTGATGAATGCCGCAAGCAGCGTGGCAAGACTTCCCACAATGATATCCATCAGGCCAAGGCCCGCTGTATAAAGGTTTGCGAGCAGGCAGCCGATGAAAAGCCCGGGGACTGCCGCCGGTGTAAAAAACGGAAGTACGCAAAGCGCTTCCGAAATACGCACCTGAACCGGCCCGTAGCTTAAGGGCGCGAGAAGCAATGTGAGCGCAGCGTAGATCGCCGCGATCAGCCCCGTCTCGCACAAAAAACGGGTTTTTGACGCTTTTTCCATAAAACTTTATTCCTCTTTATATCAAAAAATTAATTTTATCATTAAATACACTTTAGTATATCATATTTTTTTTCTGAAAGGAACCGCGCAAAATAAGGTTATCGCAAGCAAAAGCCATTCCCGCATTGCGTTTGACAAGCGGCGCGGGTAGATTATAATGGAACTGAGAGCGTTACAACCGTATGCAAAATAAGGAGAAAGCAATGTTTGATTACCATATCCATTCCAATTTATCTTTTGACGCTTACGACAGCCCGGTGCGCTGTGCAATGGCGGCGCGGGACAAGGGGCTTACGGAAATCTGTATGACCGAGCACCATGAGCTGGATTACCCGTACAACGAGACAAACTGCGAGTTGGATTTTTCGTTTTATGACATGGAAATCATAAAAGCGCGGGAGGTCGTCCCGGAAATCATAGTCCGTAAGGGCGTTGAGGTTTCCCTGCGGCCCGCCGTACTCAAGCGCACGCAGGAGAGCATTAAGGGGCGGGGATTTGATTTTATCATCGCGTCCCAGCATACCATAAAGGAAAAGGATCCGTATTTTGGCGACGGCTTTGAGGGGAAAACGCTGCGGGAAGCGCAGCGCGAGTATCTGGAGGAGATGCTTTACGACCTGCAAAACTTTGATGATTACGATGTAATAGGGCATATTGGCTATATCGATAAATACCTTGAGAAGGCGGCGGGCCTTACGGGCGGCGGCGGGCCGTTTACATACGCGGATTTCCACGAGCTTCTGGATGAAATCCTGCGCACCGCAATCTCAAAGGGAAAGGGAATCGAGGTCAATACCAGTAATTACTTTGTGTACGACTATCCCACGCCCCATCCAAGCATCATAAAACGTTTTGCAGAGCTTGGCGGCGAGGTTATGACGATGGGCAGCGACGCACATTTTTCAGATGCGATCGGGCACCGTTTTCGTGACGCGGTGCAGCTGATGAAGCAGTGCGGGGTGAAATATGTTTGTACCTTTGAGCAGAGAAAGCCCTCCTTTATTCCGCTGGAAGAATTATAGAGGAAACGCCTGCGCTTCGGCTGTTATTTCCCAAAACGGGTTTATCCGACGGGAGTGTTACGGCGTATTGCAACGCCTGTAAAAACGTATGATTTTTTTCATGAAATTTTTTGCGGACATATTGACACACCCTAAAAAGCATGATAAAGTTAATATCGGTTAGCGAAAGCTAACTAAAAGCAAAGGGGCTTTTGGGCCTCTTATTCTTTTTCAAATGGTTAGTTAAGGCTAACTGATCGCTGCACAAAAACCATGTTAACAACAACCGCAGGGCTTTGCTCCTGCAAAACCGAAAGCAAAACAGCAACGTAAGTTAGCCTGTACTAACCGAAATGGGAACAGACGGAATGGGAAAGGAATCAATGTAAAATGATCAAAATTGCCTTATATGGGAAGGGTGGGATAGGCAAATCGACAACCGCATCCAATCTTTCCGCCGCGCTTGCGCGGAAGGGGTTTCGCGTGATGCAGATTGGCTGCGATCCAAAGGCGGATTCGACGCAGAATGTCAGCGGCGGCAAGCCAATCGCCACGGTGCTTGACGTGCTGCGGGAAAAGGGAGACGGCGCAGCATTGGAAGACATCGTAACAGAAGGCTATCATGGCATACTGTGCGTGGAAGCAGGCGGCCCTACGCCGGGGATTGGCTGCGCGGGGCGCGGTATTATAACGGCGTTTGAAAAACTGGAGGAGCTTCATGCCTATGAAATTTATAAGCCGGATATCGTACTGTATGACGTGCTCGGGGATGTGGTGTGCGGCGGCTTTGCGATGCCCATCCGTGGTGGTTATGCGGATCAGGTGTTCGTCGTTACCTCAGGGGAAAAAATGGCTTTATACGCAGCGGCAAACATCGCTCTCGCAATCGAAAACTTCAAAAACAGGGGCTACGCCGCCTTTGGGGGCGTGATCCTGAATGCGCGCAATGTGGAACGCGAGACAGAGCTTGTTGAGGAATTCGCACGCGAGGCGCACAGCGGGATTGTAAAAACAATCCCACGCAGCAGCTTTGTTCAGCGTGCGGAGCAGCAGCACAAAACCGTTGTGGAAGCGTATCCCGAAAGCGATATGGCGCGTGAATATATGGAGCTTGCGGACTGCGTCCTTGCGGTGTGTAATACGGAGGTCAGAAAAAATGCCTGAACAGACCTTTGATTTTGAAACGACACTCCAGTATTCCTCCCCTGCAAGGGGCGGCTGGAGCATTGTGCGCATGGCAATGCAGGTGCCGCAGAGCTACCAGCTTTTTGTGGGGCCATCCGCTTGTATGCGCCACATTATGCTTTCGTCCATGGAGCTTAAAATAGACGACCGCATTTCGTGGTTGTTTATCAAGGAATCGGATATCGTTTCCGGAAGCTATGAGCAGCTGATACTGCGCAACGTAGACGAGATGCTGGGACAGATGAATCCGCGTCCGCGCGTGTTTATGATTTTTGTAACCTGTATCGACAATCTTCTTGGGACGGACCACGATGTGTTCCTGAAGCCGCTGAATGAAAAATATCCGGAAACCCAATCAATGGTGTGCTTTATGAATCCAATTACGGGGGACGGCCCTGCGCCGCCCGCTGTCACGATTCAGGACACCATGTATTCGCTGCTCGAAAAGTCCGGCCAAAAGGAGCGTGCGGTCAACTTTATCGGCAACAACCTTGCAGTAGAAGAAAATAACGAGCTGGTATTATGGCTCAAAGAGCACGGGATCCGCTCAAACCACATCAGTAATTACGAAACCTTTGACGATTTTATGCAAATGGGAAAAAGTATGCTCAACATTGTGGTTACGCCGCTTGCGCTCTACGCGGCAAAGCAGATGAAGCTCAAAAAGGGAATTGATTACCTCTACCTTCCCGTAAGCTATACGTTTGACGAGATCGAAAATGGAATCCGCGAAGTATGCGGAAAATTTGAAATCGAGCCGCCACAGCTTGAAACGGAACGTCAGAAGGCGCAGGAAGCGCTTTTGAAAGCGGCTGTAAAGCTTGACGGAAGACCTGTTTGCATCGATTATGCGGCGACCTACCGTCCCTTTGGAATGGCGCGGCTGCTTTTGGAGCATGGAATTTGCGTGGATACGATTTATGCGTCCGAATGTCTTCCGGTAGAACGCGAAGACCTGAGGTGGCTTATGAAATACAAAAAAGAGGTCAGGATTACGCAGCCTGAGCATTATACCATGCCCGGCCACGTACAGAAAAACGAGGATTACCTGTGCATTGGATTTGAAGCGGCGTATTTTACAGGCTCGCCGCATGTGGTACCGCTTGCCGCAGATGGAGAACAGTACGGCTTTGCGGGCGTCAGGCTGCTTGCTGAAAGGATGCAGCGGGAATGCGACCACAGTTATGACCTTGAAAAGCTGGTCAAAGACAGCGGATTGGTGGTGTGAATTATGAAACAGTTATCATTACGGCTGCCCCCGTTTGCGCCGGATTACTCAGGCGTATGCTCCGCGCTCTTCGAGCTTGGCGGCATGATAATAATCCATGACGCATGCGGTTGCACCGGTAATTATACAGGCTTTGACGAACCGCGCTGGTACGGCTCGAAAAGCGAGGTGTACTGCTCGGGACTGCGCCAGATCGACGCGATACTGGGCGATGATGAAAAGCTGATTGGAAGGATTATGCAGGCTGCGCGGGAAATGCACCCAAAGTTTATCTGCATTACGGGAAGCCCGGTGCCGATGATCATCGGTACCGACTTTGAAGGGATTGCAGGCGAGGTGGAGCAACGCTACGGCGCGCCCGCGTTTGGATTTCCAACAACGGGACTGAAGCTTTACGACGAAGGCGCAGGAAACGCGTTTTGCGCTCTTGCAAAGAAATTTGCACGGAAAGCGCAAACACAAAAGGGTGCGGTAAACCTGCTGGGCCTTACCCCGCTCGACTTTTATGTAAGCGATAACGCGGAAGACATCAAAGCCGCGTTCAAAAAAAGGGGCTACGAGGTACTTTCGTCCTACGCAATGGGAACCTCTCTTGAGGATATTGAAAAAAGTGCGGAGGCGCAGGTGAATATCGTGGTCTCGCAAAGCGGCCTTGCGGTGGCAAAGTATTTTTATGATACATACCGCATCCCTTATGTGGCAGGGCTGCCGGTGGGCGAAAAAGCGTCGGAAACCTTCTTTAGTGCTGTGCAGCAAAGTATGGACGACGGCTTAAATAGGGTGCTTACCGGCAAACGGGAGCAGGGAAAAAAACGTGTGCTGATTATGGGCGAGCGGATTGCGTCCGGCGCGATGCGCCTGTGCCTGGAGCAGGACTATGGCATGGACGGCATTGCCGTGGCGGGAATTTTTTCTCCGTGTGGGGAGCTGATGGCCGAAGGCGATCTCCAGGCCGTAGGCGAAGAGGAAATCAGCGGAATTCTGAACGGCGGATACGACACGATTATCGCCGATCCGATGTTCAAAATGCTGCTAAAGCCTTCAAAGCACGTTCATTTTGTGGATTTTCCCATTCCTGCGGTTTCCAGTAAGCTTCATTGGGAAGAGTGCGTTCCATTTATTGGAAACAAAATAGAGAGGCTGGCTTCTATGGTGTGAAAGGAGAAAAAATCTCCTTCAAAATATAACAAGTCTGAAAGGAAAAGAGGTAAAGATGAAAAAAGGTATTGCTATTTTATTGTCTGCCGTGCTGTGCATGGCGCTACTCATGACTGCTTGTGCACCGGCTGCCGAAACGCAGGAGCCTTCTGCGGAAGCGACGCAAAGCGAAGAGGCAACACAAAGCGCAGAAGCAAGCGCTTCTGCCGAAGCGTCGGAAGCGGCGCAAACACGCACAATCACGGATCACGCCGGAAATGAAGTGGTTCTCCCGGAAAAGGTAGAACGCGTGGCAATCGGCGGTCTTACGCCGTTAACATCAGTTTACTGCATGTTTATGGGTTCGTCTGACGGTCTCGTTGGCATTCACCCGGATTCCAAAAACGCTGCGGTTAATTCCATTCTGGGAGAAGCGTATCCCGGACTCAAAGAGCTGCCGGACGGCTGGGCGAGCGGCGACGACATCAATATGGAAGAACTGCTGAAATTAGAGCCGGACGTTGTATTTTACAACGCGGACGTAACGGAAAATTATGAGGCGCTCAAAGCGGCTGGAATTCCTGCGGTTGGGTTTTCCACCACGCTCTATGACGACTACAATACCATCGAGACTTTTAACGCCTGGATTGACCTTTTAAAACAGGTGATGGGCGAATCCGACAGGGCGGATGGCATCATCCAATATGGTGAGGATGTCCAAAAGCAGGTTGCAGATACCCTTGCGGGCGTTTCGGACGATGAAAAACCAAATACGCTGATTCTTTCAAATTATAACGAATCTGCAATCACCGCGGGAGGCACAAGCTTTGCGAATTACTGGATCACCTCCACCGGCGGCGTGAACCTGGGATATGACGTCGGCGCCTTTGTGGGCGAAGTAAATATGGAACAGATTTATGAATGGAATCCGGAAGTGATCTTCCTCAACAGCTTCTCTGCCTATACGCCTGAGGACCTTTACAACAACACAGCGGCGGATGGCCATGACTGGAGCGGTGTGAAGGCCGTGCAGGATAAGCGCGTCTACAAAATACCGCTGGGAATGTATTACTGGTTCCCGCCGTCCTCCGATTCCCCGCTGATGCTGCAGTGGATGGCGAAGCAGATGTATCCAGAGCTGTTTGCAGACCTTGACATTGAACAGGAGATCAAGGATTATTACAAAGAATATTACGGACTTGAGCTTACGGACGAGCAGCTTGACCTGATCCTTAATCCGACGCCGGAGTCAGCAGCGGCATTTTAATCGATGTTGACCTTAAGGAAAAATCATGTACTGAGAAATATTATATTGCTGGTTCTGCCCATTGTTGCGGCTATCATCTGTATGGGGATCGGACGTCTGCTTCTGGGGCCGGATGAGATTGTATCGAATCTGTTTCGAATCATCACCGAAGGCGCCGATAGCGTTGATCCGCAGATATACAGTGTGCTGATCAACGTGCGGCTTCCGCGAATTATTCTCGCGGTGCTGTGCGGGGCAGGACTGGCGGTGTCGGGCGCGGCATTCCAGAGCATTTTTTCCAATGCTCTGGCCACGCCGGATACGCTTGGCGTGGCGGCGGGCTCCAGCTTTGGAGCGGCGCTGGCGCTGCTTTTGGGAATGGGGCTTATCTCCGTGCAGCTCACTGCGCTGGGGATCGGCTTCATTGCCGTTTTGATGACCTACATGATCAGTCGCCAGAAAAAAGGCGCAAGCACCATCATGGTCATCCTTTCAGGCATGGTGATCGCTTCGCTCTTCGAAGCGGGTATCTCGATTATCAAATTTGTGGCGGACAGTGAATCGCAGCTTCCCGCAATTACCTACTGGCTGATGGGAAGCCTTGCCAACACGAGCTACAAAAGCCTTATGCTGGGAGCGCCCTTTATTGTTGTGGGCATTGGGATTATCTTCGCGCTGCGCTGGAAGCTGAACGTACTGATGCTCAGCGAGGACGAAGCAAAGACCATGGGTGTGAACATCAAGGTCATGCGCGTGGTAATCGCTCTTGCGGCGACGATGATTACAGCGTCCTGCGTTTCCATGTGCGGGCAGGTAGGCTGGGTAGGGCTATTGATCCCTCATATCTGCCGGATGCTGTTTGGCAGCAACAACCAGAACATCATACCCGCCAGTATCAGCCTTGGCGCGGTGTTCCTGCTGATAATGGATACGGTGGCGCGCAGCGCAACGGCTGCGGAAATACCGATCTCCATTCTGACCGCGGTGATCGGCGCGCCATTCTTCATCATTTTGCTCAAAAAAACGGGAGGTGCAAACCTGTGATTTTTGAAGTGGTAAACGGTTCGTTTGGATATCAGCCGGGACATGAGATCCTGCACAACCTGAATTTCCAGGTGCCGGACGGAAAAATACTTTCCATACTGGGACCGAACGGTGTGGGGAAAACAACGCTCCTGCGCTGTATGATGGGACTTCTGCACTGGAAAAAAGGAGAAAGCAGAATCGACGGCGAGAACATCCGCAAAATGCCCGTACGCAGGATATGGAAAAAAATTGCGTATGTACCGCAGGCAAAGGGAAACGCGCTGATGTATACGGCGGAGGAAATGGTGCTCCTTGGGCGCTGCGCGCATCTTGGAATGATGCAGCAGCCCGGACGCGAAGACATTGAGACGGCGCGCGAGGCCATGGCGCTCGTAGGCGTTACGCACCTTAAGGAAAAGCTTTGCTCGCAGATGAGTGGCGGAGAGCTGCAGATGATATTGATTGCCCGCGCGCTTACCACGAAGCCATCCATGCTGGTTCTTGACGAGCCGGAATCAAACCTGGATTTTAAAAACCAGTTGATCATACTGGATACCATAAAAAAGCTTTCCCAGGAAAAGGGGATTTCCTGCGTTTTTAACACGCACTATCCGGATCACGCGCTTAAAATTTCCGACGAAGCCCTGCTGCTCGATAAATCGGGCCGCTGTACGTTCGGAAGCAGCAGCGATGTAATCAACTGCGAAAATATGCAGCGATCTTTTGAGGTCGAGGTTTATATCGACCATTTGAAGGTGAAGGGCACAAGCATTGCCTCTGTGGTACCGCTTGCCCTGCTGTAACGTAAACCAATCCGGAATGAAACGGCCCGCACATCTGGTGCGGGCCGTTGTTGTCTCAGGAAAAGTTGATTTTCCCGTGGCAGGCCCGGTTTGGGAAGCTTAACGTTGCTTCTTGATTCGTTCAAGTCAGGGACAGAAACGTTTTGACCGGGCGTATTTACGTTTATATATAGTTCATAAAGAAATGATATAAAGGAAGCACAAGTAAAAAGGAGTACAGACAATGTTTTTTCCATTTTGGTTTGACTGGACCTGGCTGCTGCTGATACCGGCGTTTATTGTGACGATCTGGGCGCAGGCGAAGGTCAGCTCCACCTATAAAAAGTATTCGCAAATACCTGCGCAGAGCGGTGTGACGGGCAGGGAGTTTGCACAGTCCATGCTGCGCCAGAATGGCATAGACGGGGTGAAAATCCAGTCGATTGCGGGAGATATGACCGATCACTTTGATCCGCGTACCAACACGGTAAGCCTTTCTGAGGGCGTATATGCAAAGCATAGCGTAGCCGCCGTTTCGATCGCCGCACACGAATGCGGGCACGTGCTGCAGCGCTATAAAAAGTATGGGCCGATGCGCGTCAGAAACGCGATTGTTCCAATCGTAAATATCGCAAGCAACCTTGCGTTTCCCCTGATTTTGATCGGCATATTGTTTTCGACTTTAAGGCCCCTGATTGAGATTGGCGCGTGGGTGTATTTTGCGGTTGTGATTTTTCAGCTTGTGACGCTGCCGGTAGAGTTCAACGCCTCCAACAGGGCAATGGCAAATATTACGGCGTCAGGAGTTCTGACCGTGCAGGAGCAGAAGGAAGCAAGGAAAATGCTCAATGCGGCGGCAATGACGTATGTGGCGGCAATGCTTGCGTCGTTCCTTTCCTTTCTGCGTTTATTCCTTCTTTCCCGCAGGAACTAAAGATACTGGATTACGAAGGCGGCTTCCGGATAGAGGCCGCCTTTTTTTTGTTTCAATCTCACTTTTTCAAAAAAAGAATGGAAAATAGTAAAAGTGTGACCATAATTGAGACCGGACAGGTATAATATAAAATCAGAAAAAGAAAACAGGAGATCAAAAAAATGGAACACACTAATCAGAAAAAAGAAAATAAAAAGAAATGGTTGCTGGTCGTGTCCCTGCTTTTGATTTGTGCATTCATAATTACGCTGTCGGTTCTCGCCGCCACCGGTACGCCTGACAATACGCCGGAAACAACACAAATCACAGAACCGGAGGTTCCGCTTGCCGGCGCCGACGCGTTGGGGCAGAACGATACGGCGGGGGAACCGGAAGAAGCGGAGAACCTCCCGTCAGGAGACGCGGATGTTTCCGGTGCGGATGACAGGGAAGCTGTTGTAGCAGAGACGGTACAACGGATATCGCCGTCAGCAGAAGCGCAGGGCCTGCAGGGAGCAACTTTTGTGGGAGAAACCTTTGTGAATGCAACTCCGGTGGACAATTACCAGGGGAACCCCGATTTCGTAGAACCCAATCCGATTAATGTTACCGTGAACGCAATCGAATGGCTGACGGCCCAGTTAAGAGATCCACAGTCTGATGTATATCAATATTTCGATACGCGGGGCGCCAAAACGACACTTGATTCCACGGGCCCGAACTTTGCCCCAACGGTAAACGACCAGCTGAGGCAGGATGTGGAAGGCATCGACGGGGATTCGGAATTCAGTTGGAGAATCTGGAAAGAAACGAACGATCAATTTAATATTTTCTGGACAAATGAGGACATCTCGAAAATGGACAAGGGCGACGTAATTGGGGATATAACGAAATGCACTGTGGACAAAAATGATACGCAGGACGCAGAAATGGTTCACGGCACGGCAGAGGTGACAACGTCCCAGGTCACCATGGGCGATGGAAGCAAAGAGACGATCAATACGATCTGGGGAGGGTCCTTCAAGGAGGACGAGCCGGAAGCAGGGCAGGTTCAGAAGCTGGACGATCTGAAAGAAGAACCGGAAGAACCCGTCGCAGAAGCTGTCGCATAAATGATACGAAAAACAGGACCGAATCAAAAACAGTCGCTTTGGCGGCTGTTTTTTTGTTTAGAAGTATAAGGCCTTAACCATCAATATAAGACAGGCGGCCCATATGGCGCAAAAGACAGGAATCAGGATCCGAAAGGCAGTATGCTTTGTTTTATGGCGAAAGCGCAGCATGCCAGCCAGAAAGCCAAAAGCGCCTCCGATCGCCGACAGGAAAAACAACGTTTTTTCAGGCGTGCGGCGTTTATGCTTGATTGCGGCACGCTTATCGTGATAACATACGGTAAAGGCAATGATATTAATCAGGATCAAATAAAGAATCAGATAGCTCATAATGGATGTTATTATAACACGCTTCTGTGCAAGCTGAAAAGGAGTTTTCTATGGACGACTACAAGGTAAACGAACCGCTTCCCCTCAAGGGCACACGCAATGTGCGCGAGCTGGGCGGGTACCCGACTGAAGATGGAAAGACAACAAAGGATAAGGTTTTTTTACGGGCGGATAATTTGAAAAAGCTCACGAAAAAAGGGCGCAATTACCTTTACGATTACGGAGTACGGCTGGTGATCGACCTGCGAAGTGAAGCGGAAATTAAGCGCGGAGCGGACAAAATAGATACGAAGCAAATGGAATACGTAAATTATCCCCTGTTTGATAAGGTGCAGTCCACGCTGCTCAAAGGGAATTTGCCCAAAAACATGAGCGATATGTATACGGAGCTTGTCGAGAACAGCAAGGATACGCTGGCGGCTATTTTTCGCAGGCTGATAGAGTGCGAGGGCTGCGCGCTTTTTCACTGCACAGCGGGCAAAGACCGCACAGGAATCCTTGCGATGATGATATTAAAAGAGGTGAAGGTTCCGGACGAGGTGATTATCGCGGATTACAGCGTGAGCGGCGAGCATATGAAAAAGGTCTTTGACCGGCAGCGGTGGTGGGCAAAATTCGCAGGCATCACGATTCCCGATTATATTTTTGAATCGAGGCCGGAGTACATAAAAGACCTGATGGACCACCTTACGAAAACCTACGGCTCGGTGCATGGTTACCTGAGGGAGATCGGGCTTAAGGAAGAGGAACTGACGGCCCTGCGGGATAAACTGGTATAAAAAAGAAGCCAACCGTTTTGCAAAACGGTTGGCTATATTTGGTTGCTTACAGGAATGGGGAAACATCCAAAAATCCCATTCGAAGCAGATATCCCCCTTCTTCCAAATCTGCCAGGGATTCATAATAGGTCATATCCGAAAAGATGTAATTACTTTCCACTGCAGGTAGCAGCGTAAGATAATCGGCAGAATTTTTGTAGCTTTCGATTGCGGAAAAGCACGATTTTGCCATATTATATTCGTTCTTTCGCATCATTTTACAGCCATACTGGTATACAAGCTCCTCTATGGCCTGTATGGATTCCTGCATATCCGGGTAGTCTTCATATTTTTTTACTGTGTAATAAGCGTTCAGGGGCTCGTCCTTGTCAATGTAACCTTTGGCAATCAAAAGAGAATTTTCCATCGCTTTTGTGCGTGCGTCGGAATAATCTCCAAGCTGGAAAAAAATACTTTCCGCTTGATAATACTTCCCGGCCTCGGAATAAGCGTATCCCCGCCCGTAATTAATTGAGTCCAAGTCGGCCGAGTTGCCTTTTTTGTCAGTGTAGGTTTTGATCATAGCTTCGCCGCCTTCAGAATCGCCGCCTGCGATTATAAAAAGCCCTTGCTGCAAATCGACTTCTGACAATAGCGTATTTGCGGGGCCGTACATCTGTAGGTTCTGTAGCAAAGCGCGAGCCTCGTCGAATTGATTTTTTTGCAGAAGCAGTGCCGCGTCTGTATAGCTACTAAGATTACGGATGTCGTCAGTGATTGGCGGAAGCTTTTCAATTTCCTTTTTAGCCTGATCAAATTCAAAATTTTCAGCGTAAGCGTATGCAGTATTATAAGTTTGCACAAGGATATAGGCCCCAACGCCCACAACCGCAATAAGTCCGCCGATTATGCTGAAGGCGACAATTTTATTCCGTTTTTTTGTGCTCATTTTTTTGCGTTCTTTTTTAACCGGCGCAACCTGGGGCTGGAACGCCGCAGGTCCGGAAGCAGTCCATGTTGCAGGCTCTGTCGCCGTCGCGATCCGTAATGCCGGGAGGAAAGAAGCCGCATCTTTCAAGCGGGATTCTATCTTGAGGGAAAGGGCGTCCTTTAAAGCTTTTTTTTCAGGATCTGAAAGCGTAAGGCTTTCAATTTTTTGCTGTGTGTGGGAATCGTCCTCCAAACGCGCCATAACCTCCGGCAACCGTTCACCCGTGAGCACACGATAAAATAAAGCGCCCAGTTGGTAAACATCCGTCCATGTTCCAAGCTGTGAAAATTCTTTATACTGCTCCGGCGCGGAATAGCCGTTCGCGAGCGTCTGTTTTTTCGCGGGAAGCAGAGAAGCTTCACCGGTCTCTGGCCGTACCCTGATATTTTGCGGATAAATGGATAAGCTGCATTTGCCGTTCCTTTGCAGCTCTGCCACTTGCCGGGCAACGGGCGTAAGAAGGCGGGATGCGAAATCATGATCTAAAATACCGCCGGCTTTTTCAAGGTATTCGTTGAAGGAAATGGTTTTTTGCTTTTTCGTATGCCTCATTTTGCGGAGCTTGAAGAACCATAACAGGAACAAAACCGCCGCAGCTGCAATGATGATATAAATCCACAGCATTCCGGAATACAGGGGATTTGAGCTTGCCTTGTAAGGGATTCCTTTCTTGTCAAGGGAAGGCAGGAGCTCGGAAATACAAAGGGAACCGTACAGATTTGAATCCTGCGTTGACGAAAAGGTGTTGATCCCTGCCACGACTCCATTCTCATTGATAAGGGGGCCGCCGGAGTTCCCGCCAAAAATGGACGCGTTCATTTGCAGGCCGGTTGCAGAACGTTCGCCGGTTCCGAAAGCAAAAGATTCTTTTACCGCGCTGATAATACCGTCGGTGATTGTTACATCCTGGCCGACATTGCCGGTACGGTCAAATATGCTGTCCGCAGAGCCCGGGAAGCCAAGTGCGTAAACGCGCTCCCCGGTTAATTTGTCCGGTTCCCCGGCGTACAATACCAATGGCCTCATACCCGAAATGGGCGTATCAAGCTTTAAGACACAGGCATCTATGTCGGGAAGATCGATCTCTACGGCGGCATTTACAGAATCATATTCACCGAAATATACGGTAAATGTTCCGTTGTCTCCTTCAATGACATGATGATTGGTTACAACATATTCTATGGTGTCCGCAGTACCGATCGCAAAGCCGGAGCCGCTGAATACTCCCTCGTCGTTTTCCACCTCGATGTAAACTGTAGACTCCCGTGCGTCAAGCACGGGCTTTGGAACGTTTGCCGCCAATGCAGCACTGCCTGTCAGCAGGACGACGGCGATGAGAAGCACACATATTATTTTTTTCATACGAAAGCCCACCCTAAATATTTATTACCTTTATTATACGATACCGGGTGGCAAAACGGGGTAAATTTCGTAGAATTAATAAAAATTATTTCGTGCCTGATCCGTAAGGGGATTTGACTCTATTCAGGACAAGGCTTGTGAGGATGCCAATAAAAAATCCGCATACAGCGCCGGTGAGCAACAGGAAAGGCAGGTAATAGGATACCTGCGGCGTCGCTGTCAAAAGCGCCGCGGCAAGGAGCTGCATCAGGTTGTGCGTGATGCCGCCCAGTACGCTTACCTTAATCAGGGATAAACGTTTTAAAAACAGGAACATCACAAGCAGCGATACAAGGCCTCCCCCGAGCGAAAAAAACAGCATTGTAATATTGCCGGAAAGGAGCGCGGTAAGCAGGCAGCGCACCACACAGATCAGCGTCGCATACCCCCCGCCAAGGTAGATGAGGGCAAACAGGGATACCACGTTTGCCAGCCCAAGCTTAAAGCCGGGCAGCGGAAGCAGTGAAGAAACCGCAGCGTCAATCAAAGACAACGCAAGGGCGATTCCGCACAATACAGCGGAAAGCACAAATTTTGAGGTAGCGGACCGGTTATCCTGTAACTGCATCGATATCCGCCTCCCCTCCGGTGATCGTTGCGCTCACGCCGTTTGGCGCGCACACGATGCTTTGTCCCGTATGCGAGATGCTGCCGGCCTTTTCGCACTGGTGGTTGGGGCAATCCGTTTCAATGATACGCACCTCGCCGTTTTTGATTTCAAAGACGTTTTTATATTCTCCACTGACTTCATATGTAGTATCTTCTGTGAGCGGAAGGGTGGCGATCAACTCGCCGTTCCGCCGAATTTCCACATCATGGCCTTTCCCGGTGGGAAGCATAAAAAACCATATCAAAAGAACCGCCGCCACAATAACGACGGTAAAGATAATATCGCTTTTTTGGATCAGTTTTTTTTGCATCAGGCCGCCTGTTCCCTGTAGTTGGTGTTTTTTACTTTAAAATCGTATTTTTCCCGGAAGCCGTCCGTTGTGACAATCTCTTTGTTTTTGGTCAGGTACAGTACGTCAAGGCCGTTTTGCTGCGCAAATTCAATCCCTGTTTCCACACCCATAACAAAAAGGGCAGTGGAATAAATATCCGAGAGGATGCCGCTGTCTGCAACCACAGTGACGGATTCAATTCCATTATCCGCCGGATATCCGGTTTTTGGATCGATGATATGGTGATACCAAACTCCGTCTTTTTCAAATCCACGTTCGTAAATACCTGAGGTTGATACAAATTTGCCCTCAAGAAGGATGGTGCCCATATAGTCGTTTTCGCCGCTATAAGGATCGCGTATGCCAATCTTGTAGCTGCTGCCGTCCGGCTTTGTTCCTTTCGCATAAATGCTCCCGCCAAGCGAAATAACGGCAGATTCAATGTTGTTCTGTTGCAGGTTTTCGGCAATACGGTCAAGCGCATAGCCCTTTACTGCGCCGCCAAGGTCGATCTGCATGCCGCCGGTGTTTGCGGTATTGTCCGCCGGTTCGACAGTGACCTTCCGGTAATCCGTAGCCGCAAGAAGCGCGGTAAGTTCCTGGTCATCCGGGACACGGACACTGTCCGTTCCAAACCCCCATGCGGTTATGACGTCGCCGAGTGCGGGATTGAACGCGCCGTCCGTCTTTTCCGCCTCTGCAAGGGACGCCATGAGGACCTGTACTGTATCGGATGAAATCTGGACGGTCTGTCCCTGAGAGGCGTTGAGTTTTCCGACGTCGCTCGTATTGATGGTTTTGGACATCTCGTTTTCAATCTCACGTAGTATGTCGTTATTTTGGATGATAACATCAGCGTCGGAAGCGTAAACCGTTTGCCGGATTACAGTATCCATTGCGAAGGATTCGTTTGTTTGAAGCTGTGCCGCGCATGAAAACAGGAGGATGGATGATAAAATGACAAGCAACACGGGGATAAAGCGTTTCATCTGTTACTGAGCACCAGAAGCACAACTGCAAATACGATGAAAGGCACCAGGAATAACAGCCGCTTGAATCCTAATTTCATTTTGTTCCTCCATAAGATTTCATTTCCGCTTTTCTACGCTCAGGGTTCGGCTCCCGCCGCCCTAGGGTAGATTATACCACACAAAATGCGTTGATAAAACCGAAGATTTGTGATATATTAAGTGTTACTGTAAACCAGAAAAAACACGCGGCACGGAGGAAAAAGAATGGATCTGAAAACCGCACTGGCGGAGGAAATCGCAAAACACGCGGGGCTTACGTCCGACGAGGTATCGCAAATGCTGGAAACGCCGCCCGATCCCAAATTGGGCGATGCTGCATTGCCATGCTTTCAGCTTGCAAAGGTTCTGAGGAAAGCGCCTCCGGCAATCGCGCAGGAATTATCTGAAAAAATTGAAAAACCCGATTTTGTTGCAAGCGTCGAGGTAACGGGCGGGTACCTTAACTTTTTTTACGACAAGGAGTTATACGCGCGGTCTGTGCTCGCAGAGCTTGCGGAGGCAGGCGAGCGCTGGGGCAGCTCGCAGATCGGCGAGGGTAAGACGGTCGTGATCGATTATTCTTCCGTAAATATTGCAAAGCCGTTCCATATCGGACATCTTTCCAGTACGGCAATCGGCAGCGCCCTTTATAAAATCCACAAATACCTGGGCTACAACGTTGTGGGCGTAAACCACCTTGGAGACTGGGGAACACAGTTTGGAAAGCTGATTGCAGCCTATAAAAAATGGGGCGACGACGACGAGATCAACCGCGATTCCGTGACCGCGATGCTCAAATTATATGTGCGCTTCCATGAGGAGGCGGAGAAGGACGACAGCCTCAACGACGAAGGGCGCGCGTGGTTTAAGAAGATCGAGGACGGGGACGAAGAGGCAATGCGTATCTTCGGCTGGTTCAAAGAGCTTACGCTCCGGGAGGCAAAACGTGTGTATTCGCTTTTGGACGTGCAGTTTGACAGCTTCGCGGGCGAGAGCTTCTACAACGATAAAATTCCGGCGGTGCTCAGCGAGCTGCGGGAGAAAAATCTGCTGGTGGAAAGCGAAGGGGCTTTTGTAGTGCGCCTCGATGAAGAGGAGCTGCCGCCGGCGATTATATTAAAATCGGATGGAACAACGTTGTACGCGACGCGTGACCTTGCGGCGGCGGAATACCGTAAAAAGACCTACGATTTTTCAAAATCCCTGTATGTGGTTGCGTATCAGCAGAACCTGCACTTCAAGCAGCTGTTTGCGGTGCTCAAAAAAATGGGGCATGAATGGGCGGACGATTGCGAACACGTGGCGTTTGGCATGGTGTCGCTCGAAGACGGGACGATGTCTACGCGGCAGGGGAAGATCGTCCTTTTGGAGGACGTCCTCAAAAAGTCAGTGGAAAAAACATTATCGGTGATAGAGGAAAAGAATCCGGGATTGGAAAACAAAGAGCAAATCGCAAGCGATATCGGTATTGGAGCGGTCATTTTCTCTACGCTGTCCCAAAGCCGCATCAAAGACATTACGTTTTCCTTTGACCGCGTGCTGAATTTTGACGGGGAAACAGGGCCGTATGTGCAGTATACGCACACGCGCTGCTCGAGCGTCATCGCGCGGCATAAGAAGAACGGCGAGGGAATGGACGTTTCGGTGCTTGCGAACGACGAGGCAATGGCAGTGGAAAAATTGCTTGCGTCTTTCCCGCAGACTGTGGTTTTGGCGAGTGAGAAGTGTGAGCCGTTTTATGTGACGCGCCACCTGGTGGAGCTTGCACAGGCGTTTAACAAGTATTATTATGAATACAGGATCATTGATGAAAATATCCCGCAGACCAACGCGCGCATCGCGCTTGCACAGGCTGTGAAGGATACGCTCAAAACAGGGCTTGCGCTGCTTGGTATCAAAGCGCCGGACAAGATGTAAAAAAGAGAACCGACAAGATGTATATTATTGCCAAAGGGAGTAGATAGAATGCTGGATTTAAGAGTATTGCGCGACAATTTCAAAACGATCGCGGACGCGCTCAAAAAGCGGGGAAAGGAAATTCCTCTGGAAGCGGTTATGAAGCTCGACGAGGAACGCCGCGCCATGATGACAAAGGTGGAGGAATTAAAGGCAAAGCGAAACAAGATATCCAAAGAGATACCCTCCATGAAGAAAAAAGGGGAGGACGTATCCTCTATCATGATGGAAATGAAGGAGCTTGCCTCGCAGATCAAGGACTATGACGCGGAGCTCCAGATTATGACCGCGCGGCTCGAAAAATCCATGATGGGCATCCCGAACAGGCCGGATGCGAGCGTCCCGGCGGGCAACGACGACTGCGACAATGTAGAGATACGCAAATTCAGGGAGCCGACAAAGTTTGATTTTGAGCCGAAAGCGCACTGGGATCTGGGGAATGACCTTGATATTATTGATCCGGAGCTGGGCGCAAAGGTGGCGGGCAGCCGGTTTGTGTTCTATAAAGGGCTGGGCGCGAGGCTGGAGCGTTCGGTGATGAACTTTATGCTCAACACGCATACCGAGCAGAACGGGTATACGGAGGTTATCCCGCCGTTTGTGGCAAACCAGAAGTCCATGGAGGGTACGGGCCAGCTGCCAAAATTTGCGGAGGATATGTACCATATCGAGGATACGGACCTTTACCTGATTCCGACTGCAGAGGTGCCGGTGACCAATATGTACCGCGAGCAGATTCTGAACGGGGAAGACCTTCCGCTCTACCGTTGTGCGTATACGCCGTGCTTCCGCGCAGAAGCCGGCAGCGCGGGCAGGGACACCAAGGGGCTTATTCGCCTGCACCAGTTCAATAAAGTAGAGCTTGTGAAATTCACACGCCCGGAGGATTCTTACGACGAGCTGGAAAAGCTTGTGGAAAATGCGGAGAGCATTTTGCAGCTTTTACAGATTCCATACCGCGTGGTGCTTTTGTGCGGGGGAGACCTTGGCTTTTCGTCTGCGAAAACATACGACATCGAGGTTTGGATGCCAAGCTACGGAAGGTATGTGGAAATCTCCTCGTGCTCAAATTTTGAGGATTTCCAGGCGCGCCGCGCGGGTATCCGGTTCCGCGATAAGGACGGCTCGCTGAAATATGTGCATACCTTAAACGGCAGTGGGCTTGCGGTGGGGCGTACGGTCGCCGCGATCATGGAGAATTACCAGCAGGCGGACGGCAGCATCAAGGTGCCGGAAATCCTGCGCCCGTATATCGGCAGGGAGTCCATACGCGGGATCCAATAAAAAGTATTGTATTATTGAAAGCCCATGCGGATTTTATTCTGTGTGGGCTTTTTGTATTAATCAGTATGACTGCGGGTAAAGGTAAAAACGGATAAGGGCGCTTCATGCGCCCTTATCCGTTTTGGTTTTTGAATGATACAAAGATGAGTATGAAACAGTACCGGCGTTTTGGTCCGGCCTGCTTATTTGTATGCAAAGCCCATAAAGGCTGTCCTGCCTGTTTTCCTGATCAGAACCAGTATTCATTTGTAAAAGATCCGCGGCTTTCTTTCTGGTACCAGAATACCACGCCCGGGCATGGGCCTTCTATCAAAAAACGGTAAAAGACGCGTAAAAAGCAGGTAAGGAAATGCAGTGCGCACTGCTTTTTATTCGATGCTTTTGAGCGCTTCGACCATATCGATGCGATTCAGCGTACGGTTTGTCATCAGGTTGACAATCAGCGCAAAACAGAAGGATATGACCGCTGAAATGATATAGCTGAACGGTTCGACGTTCACTTCAAAATAAAGGGAGGGCATATTAAGCGCCGACGTTAAAAATCCGCTGAGCACCCTTCCAACCGGCAGGCCGACCACAATCCCGATCAAGGTCAGGATGAGCGTCTCTTTATTGACATACTGGTGTACCTCCCGGTCGTAAAATCCCAGAACCTTGATTGTCGCAAGCTCCCTGATCCGTTCGGAAATATTGGTGTTTGACAAAGTGAACAGTACGACAAAAGCCAGTCCTCCGGCCATAACGATCAGCAAAAGGACTACCGCATTGATAAGATCGAAGCTGAATTCTTCGATTTGTGCGGTTGTGCTGAGCGAAGAAAGCACCTTGCCATTTTGAAGGAGCGACTCAGCGTAAGCCGGCTGGTCTGTGACCGTATCGTTCAAATCCGCAAGCATTGCATTTGGTGCATAATCTCCAAATAGTTCGTCATACAACGCCTGTTTCATATAGACGGTGTTTCCAAGATAATTCTGGACGACTCCGGTAAGGACTGTCTCCCTGCGCTCAAGATCCGAGTCCTCCAGTTCAATCGTGTCGCCCTCTTTGAGCCCCAGAGTATTCGCCGCGCTGCGCGTTACGAGAACATCTTTTTCTCCAAGGCTGATTTTATTGCCGGAGAGATCCAGGATATTGATATATCCATCGAGGCTTGCATCATCGGGCACCACCATAAGCTGCACGTTTTCAGAATTCTCCGAGGAATTGATCAGCCCCACAGTCGTCAGCCGGACATCCATATGGTTTGCAAGAGCGCCCTGCCCGGATAGCTCCTGCGACAATTCCCCATAATCTTTATCGTCGGCAACCACCATGAGGTCGTATTGGTAAATATTGTCATATTGCTTGGGCGTGAGTGAATTGACCGAGTCACGAATGGCAAACCCACACAACACAAGGGCCGTGCAGCCTGCGATCCCAATTATCGTCATAAAGAAACGTTTCTTATAGCGGAAGAGGTTCCTGACCGTAACCTTGCTTAAAAATTTCATCCTGTTCCAGATAATGGGAATGCGTTCCAGAAAGACACGCGCACCTGCGCGGGGAGCCTTTGGCCGCATTAATGCCGCCGGCATATGCTGGAGCTCGCTGCGGCAGGCGATTGCAGTCGCTCCCACAATTCCGGCCATGAACAAAGCGATCCCGCCTATTCCGTAAAGGAGGTCGAACTGTAAATAGAATTCAGGAAGTATATAAAGGGAATCGAATATATAAGAAATCAATTTTGGCATGAAGATAAATCCCAGGATATCCCCCAGAAGTCCTCCAAGCAGGCATGCGGCGAACGCGAAAACCAGATATTTCTTACTGATGTCCGCGTTGCGGAATCCCAATGCCTTGTAGGTTCCGATCAAACCGCGTTCTTCCTCCACCATACGCGTCATGGTGGTAAGGCTGATCAGAATGGCGACCAGTAAAAATACAATGGGAAAAGCCGTGCCTACCGCTTCAATAGAAGACATATCGCTTTTCAGGCTGGAATAGCTCTCCAGGGACGTCCGGTCCTGGACATACCATTTTGTCATGTCGATATCGCTCAGCTCGTCGTATCCATCCGCCAGCTTTTGCTCAGCCTCAGCCTTTTTTTCAAGATATTCATCTTTATTTTTGTTTAACTCTTCCTCGCCTTCCGTAAGTTCATTTTTTCCGTCGGCAATATCCTGCCGGGCCTGTGCGATCTGCGCCCAGGCCTTTTCTTCCTCCGCGTTCAGCTTTTCCTCACCGTCCGTAAGCTGGGCGGCTGCGTCGTCCATTTGCTGGATTGCTTCGGCTTTCTTTTGCTCAAATACAGCCTTTTCCGTATCGAGCGCCGCCTGTCCGCCATTGATCTTTCCCATGCCGAGCGCGAGCTGTACGCAGGAGGACGGAAGGGCGTCCAGCTGCTGCTTTTTTTCTTCAAGCTGTTTGATAGATGTGGCAACCGTTTCTTTTTCTTCAGCGGAGGCGGAAGGGTTCTGATTCAGGGCGTCCAGATAAGCCTGGAGCTGGCCCAACTGCTGTTGCAGGCCCGCCGACAGGCTGCCCGTAACCGCCGCAAGAGCGCTGTAGAGGGCGTTACTTTGGGTTGCCGTTCCCCGTGCGATATCCTCGTCGCTGCTGCCCGCCGCAGCCAGTGCTCCCGCGGCGTCGACCAATGCGTTCCATTCCGTTTCCGGCCATGCGCCTGCGAGGGTACCTTTGACCTGGGCAAGCCCTGCTTCTATCTGAACGCGGCTTTCATCGAGCTGGGTTTGGGCCGAATCTATCTGCTGCTGCGCGCCGGCAAATTCACTTTCAGCCTGCTGCCGTTTTTCAGCCAGTTCATTTTTTCCGTCCTGTATTTCATTGCGTGCTTTCTCGAACTGTTCTTTGGCGTTTTTTTCCTGTTCAGCCAGCTCTTTTTCACCGTCTGAAAGCTCCGCCCTGCCGTCCGAAAGCTCCTGTTCGCCTTCGGCAAGCTGCCTGTCGGCGTCGGCAAATTTTTCGTCCATGGTTTGCCGCGCGTCTTCCAGCTTTTCCGTAGCTTCTCCAACGACGGCATCGTATCTCGCCTGTTCCCTTTGCTGCTTGATGTTTGCTTCAATATTGCCGACAAAAGCATCCACAGTGCTCTCGTATTCGTCTGAAAAGCTATTGATATCCCCGGTATCCGTAAGGGACACATAAACAGCGGTGTATACATCGCTGTTTACCGCTTCAGCAGCGACAAAGAAGGTAAAATCACTTCCCGAGGATGTGCGGAACCCTTCGTTTTCTTCGTTTGTAATATTTGTTGCGTCGATAACAACGCCGGTGATCGTATAGGTCGTAACAGGAAAGGTGGCGGTTTCTTCTTCCAGCTCGACGTCTATATCCAAATCGGAATCGGAAGTATCCTCTTCATCCGTCTCTTCGCCATCCTCTTCTTCCTGTATGCTGAGCGTATCTCCGACCGATTTGCCGCTCTCGTCCAAATAACTTTGCGGAACAGCGATCTCGTCAGGATTTTGCGGCAAGGCGCCGGATAATATGTAAGGCCGGTTCAGCCCCTTGGAGCTTAGCGTCGTCATATCGGCCGTATAACGCGTCCCGTTTATTTCCGTAAACACTTCTTCGCTGTAAACGCCGTCCGCATTTTCCACGCCTTCCACCTGGGATAAAACATCCAGATCATCCCCTGTGAGGCCCAATGTGGATAAAATCTGCACATCGAACAAATTTTGTTCTTCAAAAAACCGGTCGGCCGAATAGTACATATCCTGACAGGCGGCATACAGGCCGGTGAGCATGGCCATTCCAAGGGCCGTAATGATCAGGATAGCAAAAAAACGTTTTTTTCCGTTGCGCACAGAACGCCAAATGTCTTTCAGGGAAGCCTTCTTCATTCCGCTCACCACTCGATCTGTGAAATGGGCATGGGCTGGGGATTGCGCGTGATGTCTGTGACCGTGCCGTTCTTGAAGTGAATCACCTTATCGGCCATGGGCGCGATTGCCAAATTATGCGTGATAACCAGCACCGTAATTTTTTCTTTCCGGCAGGTATCCTGTAATAATTGAAGAATCTGTTTGCCGGTATTGTAATCAAGGGCGCCCGTCGGCTCGTCGCACAGCAGCAGCTTGGGATTTTTGGCGATCGCGCGCGCAATGGAAACACGCTGCTGTTCGCCGCCGGACAGCTGTGAAGGGAAATTATTTTTGCGTTCGCCAAGGCCTACTTTATCCAGTATCTCTGACGCATCGAGGCAATCGTCGCAGATTTGCGCCGCCAGCTCGACATTTTCCAGCGCCGTCAGATTTGGCACCAGATTATAAAATTGGAAGACAAATCCAATATCCGACCGCCTGTATTCTACCAGCTTTTTGTGCGGATACTTCGCAATGTTTTTTTCGTCGACCAAAATTTCGCCTGACGTTGCGGTGTCCATTCCCCCTAAAATATTCAATGCTGTGGTCTTGCCGGCGCCCGACGCCCCCAATATGACCGCTAATTCACCTTTATCTACTGAAAAATTTGCCTGATCCAGCGCCCGGATAACTGTTTCGCCGGAACCATACTCTTTTACAACGTTATTGAATTCGATATATGCCATGTATTGTCGTGATCCTCCATGAAGTAATTCGTTGATTTTTGTCCATAAAAGAATTATAATATCACTGTGTTGTTTTCACAACCGACAGATGTTTTCAAACCGCGCTGTAAACAACACTTTGTTATGAAAATGTTGGTTTCAGGACAAAAAAAGATTATTTTGCAGGCAGGTGTATGTTTTATGAAAGAAAGCAGGAAAACACGGTATACCAGGATGGCGCTGGAAGACAGCCTGATAGAGTTGATGACCAAAAAACCGATTTCCAAAATAACAATCAAAGAGCTTTGCGAAAATGCGGACATCAACCGTACCACCTTTTATTCGCATTATTCCGACCAATACGACCTGCTTCGCCAGATCGAAGACGACGCGCTTTCATGGGCGAAGGAAGCGATTTCAGGTGTGCAGGATATCAAAAGTATGCAGGAAATAAAAAATATCATTGAAAAGATTTTAGAGTATTTTGCGGACGACCATAAGCATATACAGGTATTGATGAGCGAGCAGGGCGATATTGATTTCCAGAAACAGTTGATTACCCTGATCTATGATTACTGCGGTATCATCCCGTTTGCTTCTGAAAATACGGATGCACAGGAGCTGTATTTTGTGTTTATTGTCAACGGGAGCGTCGGGCTGATACAGAATTGGCTCAAAAACGGCCTGCGGGTGCCTGCAAAAGAGATCGCGGAGATCATATACCATATGGCGCTGTCCATGCCGGTAAATCCAATACAGAAATGAGAAGAATTCAAAAAAAGGATTTCAATGCCGGGCATTGAAATCCTTTTATCTTTGATCCGGGCGGCAGGTCTTGCCGCCTTTTTTTCATAGCTGGAATCGTTCGTTAAAACCTGAATTCGCTCTCCCAGTCAAAATCTCCTGATTGCTCATAGCTTTGGGGCCAGTGGGCGCACCATCCGGGCACGCGCGCTGTTTCCACGCGGTCAAGGCTGGGCGTATAGGGTTTCAGGTCGAGCACAGGCGAACCGTCGTATGCGTCGATATAAGCAATATCGATCAAAGCGTTTTCATAGTCGATGTGAATCACCTGCGCTGCGGACAGCGCAATGGGATTCGCGCGCAGGGGCGAACGTGTGGCGAACGTTCCCAGCATGGCGGGCGAATGCCGGTAAGGGCTTGCTTCTGTAAGGCTGCCACGGCCTTTTTGGTTGTCGCTGCCACTGAACCACCAAAGCACCTGCAGGTGCGTAAACCCGTCAAGTCCGCTGAGGGCGGGAACATAGCGGGGATTCAGAATGATTTGTTGCTTTTCTCCTGCGGAACGTATCGTTCCAATTTGTTTTACCGTAAATTGTTTCATCAGGTATTCCTTTCAAAAATAAATTACGGCGCCGTTATTTCCCAGTATAGCAGGTGTTTTCTACACTACAACCCCCTTTTTTTCAAAAAAAGAGGCTGCCCGCTTCATGCGTAATAACTGCAAAAAAGTATTTTATTTTACAATATCGCAGATCATTTCCTGTGTTAAGATAAGGCCATAAAGAAAGATAAAGGGGATGTGAACCTATGGATATGAAAAAATGGATTGAAGACATGAGGGACGCAAAGGTCAAAAAGGCAATGCCGGTGTTGTCCTTCCCGTCGATACAGCTGATGGGAATCGGCGTAAAGGAATTGATTGCGGACAGCGAAACTCAGGCAAAGGGCATGAAGATGATCGCCGACAGGGTGGATTCCGCCGCGTCGGTTAGCATGATGGATCTTTCGCTGGAGGCTGAGGCGTTCGGTTCGCAGATCAGGGTAGCGGACGACGAGGTGCCGACTGTAATTGGATGTATCATCAAATCGCCGGAGGACGCGCAGGCGTTGAAGGTTCCAAAGGTGGGAAGCGGCAGGCCGCAAATTTATATCGACGCGATTGAAAAGGCCTGTAAATTGATTACGGACCGCCCGGTGTTTGCCGGCGTGATTGGGCCGTTCTCGTTGGCGGGAAGGTTGCTCGATGTGAGCGAGGCGATGATTTATTGCTATACCGAGTCTGAAATGGTGAAGGCGACGCTCGAAAAGGTGACGGAATTCCTGATCGATTATATCAACAGCTATAAAAAAATCGGCGCGAACGGCGTTGTAATGGCAGAGCCCCTTGCAGGCATCCTGTCGCCGCCGCTCATCGCAGAATTTTCTACGCCGTATGTTAAGCAGATCGTGGAGGCAACACAGACAGACGACTTTATCGTGATTTACCATAACTGCGGGAACAGCACAATCCAGCTGATCGACTCGATTCTGGAGAGCGGCGCCGCGGCTTACCATTTCGGCAATGCGATCGATATGGAGGAAATGATGCAGCATATCCCTGCGGACACGGTGGCAATGGGGAATATCGATCCTTCCAGCCAGTTCAAGGACGGTACGCCGGAATCGATCCGCGAGGCGACGCTTGACCTGATGAACCGCTGCTGCAAAAAGTATCCCAATTTTGTGATTTCGTCGGGCTGCGATATCCCGCCGCTGGCAAAGTGGGAAAATATCGACGCATTCTTTGCGGCGGTAAAGGAATATTACGAAAACAACTGAATTGACGGATAAGCAGAAGCAGCACATTCAGCAATAAAAAAACCGGCGCGTTGCCGGTTTTTTGTTATATTTTTATATGTAGTCAAAATCGTCTGGCGCTTTGATTGAATCATATTCGGCTATTTCACCACAATATTCACGATGCGCCCGGGCACAACGATGAATTTTACGATCTCTTTGCCTTCCCACAGGCTGGCAAATTCGCTGCGCACATATTGCTCGATTTCTTCTTTTGAAGCGTCCGCCGATATATCGAATTTTGTCCGAACCTTGCCATTCACCTGCACCGCCATATTGACCGTAGCGCGTTTAAGGGCGTTTTCGTCGCATACAGGGAAATCCTGATTGAAGATGGAATATGCGCCGCCAAGACGCGACCACATTTCCTCTGTAAAGTGCGGCGCAAACGGCGCGAGGATCAGGCACAGCTTTTTCGCGACGTCCTTCAGGAATACGCCGTCCGGCTGCCCGTCGATGTATTTATACATCGCGTTTACAAGCTCCATGATGCGGGCGACCGATGTATTGAACGAAAATTGCGGGATATCGCGCGTTACATTCTGGATTGCATAATTAAGCTGGTAATTCACGTCAAAATCAACCTTGCCGCTGCCGCTGGAAAGTCCGCAAACCGCGTCCACAAGCCTTTCGACACGTTCTAAAAAGCGGTGGACAGACTTGATCCCGTCATCGTTCCACGGGCCGCCCTCCACGTAGTTAAAGCCGAACGCAAGATACATCCGCAGCGTATCCGAGCCGTATTTTTTGATCAGCTCGTCCGGGGAGACCACATTGCCGCGGCTTTTGCTCATCTTCTCGCCGTCCGGCCCAAGGATAAGCCCCTGATGCACGAGGGAGGTGAACGGTTCGTCAAAGCCCACGTAACCCATGTCGTGGAACGCCTTGGTGAAGAAACGGGCATAGAGCAGGTGCATGACCGCATGCTCGGCTCCGCCGATATATTTATCCACCGGAAGCATCCGGTCAATGATTTCCTTGTTCCACGGCTCTTTGCCGTTTTTGTTGTCAGGATAACGCAAATAGTACCACGACGAGCAAACGAACGTATCCATTGTGTCTACATCGCGCTTTGCAGGCCCGCCGCAAACAGGGCAGGTGGTGTTCACAAAGCTTTCGTTGCGAGCGAGCGGGGAAGTGCCGTCCGGCGTGAAATCCACGTCGTAGGGAAGCTCTACCGGCAAATTGGACTCAGGCACGGGAACCTCGCCGCATTTATCGCAGTACACCATTGGGATGGGCGCGCCCCAGTAACGCTGGCGGGAAATAAGCCAGTCGCGCAGGCGGTAATTTATCTTTGCACCACCGCGGTTTTCCCTGCCCAGATCCTCGAGGATCGCCTTTTTGCCTTCTTCGGTCGTGAGGCCGTCATATTTTCCGCTGTTTACCAGTACGCCGTATTCCGTATAGGGGAGCGCGTCGTCCGAGCCGTCTTTGGACTTGATTACCCGCTCGACCGGCAGGTTGTATTTTTCCGCAAACGCAAAGTCACGCTCGTCGTGCGCAGGAACCGCCATAACGCAGCCTGTGCCGTAGCTTGCGAGCACGTAATCCGCCGTCCAGATCGGCACCTTGCGCCCGTTGATGGGGTTCACTGCATACGCGCCTGTAAATACGCCTGTTTTTTCGCGCGTGGTGGAAAGGCGGTCTATCTCGCTTGCGCGCGCCGCATATTCCTGATATTCCTTAACCGCCGGAAGCTGTACGGAGGTCGTGATTTTATCGACAAGCGGATGCTCGGGCGAAATCACCACATAGGTGCAGCCATAAAGCGTATCTGCGCGCGTTGTGAACACGGTGAAATCCCCGCCGCCCACAATGTCGAATTTCACTTCGCCGCCGATCGACTTGCCGATCCAGTTTTTCTGCATCAGCTTGGTCTTTTCCGGCCAGTCGATGTGCTCAAGCCCGTCCAAAAGCTTTTCCGCATAATCCGTAATTTTGAAGAACCACTGCGTCAGGTGCTTTCTTGTAACAGCCGTTCCGCAGCGCTCGCATTCGCCGCCCTCCACCTGCTCGTTGGCGAGCACGGTATTGCAGGACGGGCACCAGTTGACAGGAGCAGCCTTGCGGTACGCGAGGCCATGCTTATATAGCTGCAAAAAGCACCACTGCGTCCATTTGTAATACTCCGGCATGCAGGTTACGACCTCGTAATCCCAGTCGAAGGAAGCGCCGATTGCACGCAGCTGCTCTTCCATGGTTTTGATGTTTTTTATGGTAGAATCCTGCGGGTGGATACCCGTTTTGATCGCGTAGTTTTCTGCGGGAAGGCCAAATGCGTCAAACCCCATGGGGTGGAACACATTGTGCCCGGTCATGCGCCTGAAACGCGCATAGGTGTCGGAAAGGCTGTAGTTATACCAATGGCCAATATGCAGCTTTGCACCTGACGGATAGGAAAACATTTCCAGTATGTAATCCTTGGGCTTGCTGCTGTTTGGATCGAACTTATACAGGCCTGTCTCAGCCCACTTTTTCTGCCATTTTTTTTCGTTTTGTGTGTAGTCCACTTTTCACGCCTCCAGCGATAGTAATTGAATCGTCATACTTTATTATTATCGGTTATTTTCAGTATAAAGTCAATTACCATGCGGACGCTTTTGCAGGCCTTTCCACACGGGATGGAAGGGCCGCGCCGTGAAAACAGTTTGCCTTTAAACCCTCATTATAATAATGGGGTATCAAACCTGATATTATTTCAAACGGGTGTATGCGTCCAGCGCATATGGATCGGTAATGGAAATGCAAAGGTTTTCCCGCCGGGCGTAATCGAGCGTATATTTGGTACCTCCGCCCCCACCGCCATAGACGGCGACCATATGGGCGGAGTGGTCTACCATATAGCGGTTGCGCTCCATGATGCACGAGCGGGTGTATTCGCGGCTGACCAGTATTTTACGTTCGGCCTGCGAAAGAATTTCCCTGTAACGCTCCTGTTCCGCCGCCGGCCAGTTTTTTGCCTGCGCGGCGTAGGGGATGACGCACACAAGGCGCATTGGCATATGCAGGATACTGCGGAGGTCGATCACAAGCTGCGCGCAGATCATGTCCACGCCGCGCGCCATCCCGCTCAGGAAGGTATCACAGCCGAACTGGACGGCCTTGGAAAGGATTTCTTCGGTCAGCTGCTTTTTGAGCATGACGCACTGCGGAAATTCCTCGTTTTGCAGGAACGAGAGCTTGTGCGGGCGTGGGCCGGTGAAGCAGCAGGTAGTTTCTTTGCTCATTTGGTTACCTCAGAGTTTGGATTGTTGGATATATCCCATATTGTACCATAAAAAACAAAAAAATGGGATATATCCAACACGATATATCCCAAAAAATTATACGCTTTGCTTATAAAATACGATTATGGGGCTAAACTATGAATACAAAAGAAGCGGTAGCGAATAGAATTATTGAATTATGCAGGGATAAGAATATTTCGATAAATTCATTAGCAAATCAGGCAGGAGTATCGCCCACAACATTTTATAGCATGCTGAATAGTAAAAGCCAAAATCCGGGGATTGTCACAATCAAAAAATTGTGTGATGGGTTGGGTATCACACTTGGGGAGTTTTTCAGCACAAAGGAATTTAACAATCTGGAACAGGAAATCAAATAATATGTATAGAATAAAAATAGTGATCATTAAATAATGTTTAGCAAACACCGATTAAGGGGCAAGAGCTTCATGTTTAAAATTAAAGCTCCAGATGGAACAAACAATTTATGTGGTAGAAACTTAAAACGGTTGCGTGAAAATCACAATCCACCCCTTTCCCAACGGGCGTTGGCCAAAAAGCTTCAGTTGGATGGATATGACGTAGATAATCATTTTATCAGGCGTGTGGAAACAGGTGAGCGTTTCGTTACGGATATTGAAATAAAAATGCTCTCGCAAACTCTGGGAATCTCTCTCGAAGAATTGATTGAGTAGGGATTTTGTGTGCGAATATTTTGCTCAATGAAAGTAATTTTTGAATCAGAATAGACTGACAATAGAGGTAATTTACTGATGAAAGAATATGATTCTGTTCTGGCTATGAAAGATTATGGCAAAATTGTCATTAAACTGGATAAGATTATGGACGACCAAAACATTACAAGGAATAAACTCGCAAGTTTGACAGATGTGAGATTCGAAGTAATTGACCGTTTATACAGGGGCAATTTGGAGCGGATCGATTTAGACATACTGGCGCGAGTTTGTTTTGTCCTGAAATGTGAGGTTAAAGATATTTTAGAGTTTGTGAAATAGTCTCAAGAAACCAATGAAGCAGTAATTTCTGGTGGAGGTTGGCATGAATACACATCAGGCGGTAGCATTCAGGATTAGACAACTTTGTAAAGAAAAGGGTTTCACTCCAAATGGGATTGCAAATCATTCTGCGGTTCCACAAGCAACGATAAAAAGTATTTTGAATGGAGAAAGCCAAAATCCGGGAATTGTCACGATTAAGAAATTATGTGACGGATTCGATATCACACTTGGTGAGTTTTTCAACGCAAAGGAATTTAACAATCTGGAACAGGAAATCAAATAATATGTAAAGGGAATCAGTTTTTAAAGCAGCGGTATCCGCTGTTTTTTTGTTGTGTTTTAATGTGTCGCGTCCCCGGCGGGTAATGTCGCACAGGTACTGTTATCATTAACAATAGAAGACAGACCGGCGCGCGGGAATGTTCTCAAAAATAACGGAAAGAAGGAACAGAGATGGACGAGAAAATATTAGATTATATGACAAAGGCAGAATATGCGAGCGAACACCCGGGAGTGGTGAAAAACGCGGAGCACGCAGACAGTGCGACGGGAAGCCAGTTTGCGGAAAATGCAATTAAGCTTGGCGGAAACGAATCGACGTATTATGCGTCGGCAGCGTCCGTAACGACGCTTGGAGAAACGGTAAACGGTGTGCTTGGCACGGCGAATACGGCGCAGGCATCTGCAAACAGGGCACAGGAAACAGCGGATATGGCAAAGGCGGATGCCTCGGCGGCAAAGAACACAGCGGACAATGCACAGGCAACGGCGAATGCCTGCATCCCAAAGAGTGATATCACAGAAGTGACGGGGGATTTTACAACGAAGGTAATGAGCCAGAAGGCGACGACAGAGCAGCTGAATCTGTGCATGAAGAAAGCCGACTACGACAGTGACGGGGACGGGGTAGTAGAGCGCGCGGAGCATGCGCTGAGTGCGGACGAAGCTGAAAATTCTGCAAAGCTTGGCGGTAAAGCTCCTGATTATTATGCAAAAATAAATGGTCCGCAGGATATTATAACGGCAAATATTTTTAGATTGTCTGACGACGCATCTTTTCGGGCAGACACGGGAGTAGGAGGTACGGCAATCTGGGCAAATGGAGATTTTGGTGCGGTCGATAAAAATACAAAAAACTATACCCGAATTTCAGCACGAGATTACCGCTTGTTTATATCCGGGGCTGGCAGGGAAGGGATTATTTCAACAAATACACCCACAACAGGATATAAACTGGCATTATGCAGCGATAGTGGCAGCTGCGCAACAAATCTTAAAGTAGATGCCTACAATAATTTTACCGCTTCAAATCTTCCCTCGTCTTCCGAGCGATATAAAGAAAATATCAGGGAGATGGCAGATGAGGAAGCGGAGAGAATACTTGCGTTTGTTTCAGTGGCATTCGATTGGAAAAAGGACAGCGGGTTTAAAGGAGCGTCCTATTCATTTATTGCGGAACGCCTTGCAGAGTTGGACGAACGCTTTGTATACCGTAATGATGATGGCAAAGTAGAAGGTATTCTCATAAATCCCATTTTAGCAGCGCAGAACCATGTGATTAAAAAACATGAGGCCCGTGTTGCATCCCTTGAAAGAGAAAACGTCGCATTGAAGGCGTTGCTTGTTTCCAAAGGATTATTGACACAGGATGAGGCAGACCGCCTGAAAGCATGATTTCAAGGCAGAAACTCCGCTATTTCTAAACAAAAGAAGTAGAACCTATTAAGACTTTATGAAGAATCGCTTAAACCGCCGCAATGCGGTTGACGCAGGGATTTTGACCTCGTATACTGAAGTCAGGAAAGAAAAAACGACGGCGTGTAAGCCGCGTTTTGGGAGGTTAATTTAAATGGCGGAATTCAAATACTGCAGGAATTGCGGAAAACAGTTAAATCCCGGGGAGACCGTTTGCATGGGCTGCGGCGTTCCGGTTGGAAAAGGGCATGATTATTGCTGGAACTGCGGCGGAAAAACAGATCCGGAGGCAGTTGTGTGCGTTACATGCGGCGCGGGGCTTGTGCCCAAAAGTGGAAATGCGCGGCAGCCGCAGGGGCAGGCATATCCCGCAGGCGCCCAGCCGAAATCCAAGATTGCGGCGGGTATCCTCGGTATCTTCCTTGGGTGGCTTGGAATCCACAATTTTTACCTTGGATTCACGAGCAAGGCGGTCTGCCAGCTGGTGCTCGGGCTGCTCGGCTTCGTAACGTTTGGCATCACCACATGGATATCCGGAATCTGGGGGCTTATCGAAGGCATCATGATTCTGGTGGGAAGCATTCCAAACGATGCGGATGGAAATCCATTGATCAATTAACGGCACACCATATCAGGAATGCGCCCGGGCTATACAGTCCGGGCGTTTTTCCATTAGAGCTTAAAAACACAGCGCCTAAGCGGTAAGTTTGCGGGTTCTACTTGAAAAAACGCATATTTATTGGTAATATGATAGAATATTGTGTGAATATCTCTGGGCGGGGTGAAAAACTGCTGCGTCACATGGTTTGCCGCAGTCTGTCAACAATATGGAGGAGAGCATGAAAGAAAAACAGAAAATGGGTTTTCGCATTCCGCAAGTGCTTCTGCCCGCGGAAAACGTGAATCTTGCGAAGTGGGCTTGCGTAGCATGCGATCAGTATACTTCCCAGCCGGATTACTGGAAGGCTGTGGAAAAGTTTGTAGGCACTGCGCCAAGTACGCTGCATATTACATTGCCGGAGGTATATCTCGAAGATCAGGATGTGCACGCGCGTATCCAGGATATGAAAGAAACAATGCACGACTATATCGACGGCGGCATCTTGCAGCAGCTTCCGCAGGGCGTTGTTTTGACAGAACGCCATTTGAAGGGAAAGCTGCGTAAAGGAATCCTCCTTGCGATGGACCTTGAGCAATATGACTACCAGATAGAAAACAGGCCGCTGCTGCGGGCAACCGAGCAGACGGTTTTATCGCGGATTCCACCACGTGCGGAAATACGCCGCGGAGCGGTGGTGGAGCTGCCCCATATTATGCTGATGATTGACGATGAAAAAGACAGCGTCATCGGGCCTTTGCATATGCAGCGCAACACCTTTCCCAAGCTGTATGATTTTGACCTGATGATGGACGGCGGCAGGATCGAAGGGTGGCTTGTGGATAAGCAGAAACCCATTGACGAGATGAACGAAGCGTTTGAAAAGCTTCCCCGGCATGATAATATGCTGTTCTGCGTGGGGGATGGAAACCATTCGCTCGCAACGGCAAAGGCCATTTGGGATGAGGCAAAGGAAGGGCTCACGCCGCAGGAACGGGAGGATCATCCGCTGCGCTTTGCGCTTTGCGAAATTATCAACCTGCGCGACAAAGCGGTGGAATTTATGCCCATCCATCGGATTATGTTTGGCGTAAATGCCACTGCATGCGTACAGTTTGTGGTGGAGCGGCTGCGTGAGAAGGGCAGGAAGGCAAAGCTTATCTTTGGCAGGTGGCGCAAGGAAATCGAGTCTGACGGCACCTTCCAGATCCCGTTCCTGTATCACGACGGCGCGGGAAGGATCGTAATCGAGGAGCCGGAGCATCCGCTCGCGATTGGCGAGGTGCAGGATATCTTTGAGGAGTACCTCGAGGAAAACGGCAGCGGTATCGATTATATCCACGGGGACGACGCGTTTATGGAGCTTGCAAAGCAATACGATAACCTTGGCTTCTATTTTGAGCCAATGGAAAAATCAGAATTTTTCGATATGATCGTAAAATGCGGCGTGCTGCCCAAGAAGACGTTTTCTCTGGGCGAGGCGGAAGAAAAGAGATACTACCTGGAAGGGCGTATGCTTGCGCCTTATGAAACGCAGGAAGAGATAGAAGAAGATTTGGCGGGAGAGTAAGAAATGGCGATCAAAGTTACGAAGTTTGGCGGAAGTTCACTGGCATCAGCAGAGCAAATCCGGAAGATGAAACAGATTATCGATGCGGACGAGGCAAGGAAGTTTGTCGTACCGTCTGCGCCGGGAAAGCGTTTTAAGGAAGATACGAAAGTGACGGATATGCTGTATGCGCTTTATGACGCCGCGCTGCACATGGAGGAGACCGAAAAAATCTATGCGGCAATCGTGAAACGCTATACCGATATTCGTGACGAGCTGGGACTCTCCATTAAAATTGAAGATTATCTTGAAAAGATTTATAAAGACGTCAGGACAGGCGCGAACGAGGATTATGCCGCGTCGCGCGGGGAGTTTTTGAACGGGCTTTTAATTGCGGACTTCCTTGGATACGACTTTATCGACGCTGCGGACGTGATATTTTTTGACGAAAGCGGCGGCTATGACGCAAAAAAGACGCTTAGCATCCTGCCGGGGGCTTTAAAGCTCCACGAGCGCGCCGTGATTCCGGGCTTTTACGGTTCTATGCCAAACGGCAAGATCAAGACATTTTCGCGTGGCGGCAGCGATATCACAGGCTCCATTGTCGCCCGTGCGGCGGGCGCAGACCTCTATGAAAACTGGACGGATGTCTCCGGGTTCATGATGGCGGATCCGCGCGTGGTGGAAGGGCCGAAAAAAATCGATGTGATCACCTACCGCGAGCTGCGCGAGCTTGCCTATATGGGTGCGACGGTGCTGCACGAGGACAGTATTTTCCCTGTGCTCGAGGCGGCGATTCCAATCAACGTAAAAAATACGAACGAGCCTGAAAACGAGGGAACGATGATCATTCCCGCAATCGAAGGGCGTGACTGTGCAAAAGACGGCATCACCGGGATCGCGGGAAAAAAGAATTTTACGGTTATTTCCATTGAAAAAGACGGCATGAACGCGGAGATTGGCTTTGGACGCAAGCTTCTTGGCTGCCTTGAAAAATACGGTCTTTCTTACGAGCATATGCCTTCGTCAATCGATACGATTTCGATTGTGGTGGCGGATATACGCATCCGCGGATGTATTGAAGAGCTTATTGACGAAATACACGCGGTATGCCAGCCTGACAGCGTGGAGGTTTCCTCCAATATGGCAATTATTGCCACAGTGGGCAGGGGCATGATCCGCCAGGTCGGTATTTCTGCGAAGCTCTTTACCGCGCTTGCGGAAAACCAGATCAACGTGCGTATGATCGACCAGGGATCGAGCGAAATCAACATCATTGTGGGTGTGGAGAACGACGATTTTGAGCGTGCTGTCAACGCGATCTATACGGCGCTCGTATGAACAGGCTGCGGAAACGGATTGATAAGCGATGATCTATGACGCGATTCAGGCAATATTGATGGTAATCATCATCATTGCCATCGGTTATTTTGTTGCCCATAAGGGTTGGGGCGGGGAAAGTGTAACCTCGTTTATCAGTAAACTCATCGTCAACATCACGCTTCCATGTACGGCAATTACAGCGTTTGTAAATAATTTTACGGCAGAGACGATTTCCGACGCATGGACGTATATTCTTGCATCCTTTGCGGCAATCGCAATCGCTTTTGTGATCAGCAAGCTTTTTATCAAAATTGGAAAAATAGACAAGACACAGCGCGGGGTATTCACTGCGCTGTTTGCTTTCTCCAACTCCGTTTATGTGGGGTTGCCGATTGCGACTGCGATTTTCGGCGAGCCGGCGATTGTATTTGCATTGTTTTACTATGTGGCAAACACCACATTTGCCAACAGTATCGGCTATGTGGGCATTGCCCGCGACGGCATGGAGCGCGCCTGCCTGAGTAAAAACTGTTTTGGCCCCAAAGATGTGGTCAAAAAAATATTGCAGCCTCCAATGATTGCGGTTGTCCTTGGGTTTGTGCTTGTGATGTGCAATATAAAGCTGCCGGATTTTCTACATTCCGCACTTTCGTACACTGGAAACATCACATCCCCGCTCGCGCTGATTTTTGTGGGAATGATCCTGCAGCGCACCGGGCTTTCCTGCCTGAAACAGATGGATAAAAAGATGTCGCTCGCGCTTGTCGGGCGTTTTGTGATATCGCCCCTTGCAATGCTTTTGATGGCGGCCTGCTTTGGCCTTGCGGATCTTCCTACACAGGTATTGGTCATACAGACCGGCCTGCCCGCAATGGTGGGTACGGCGATTTTTGCTGAGGTATTGGGCGCGGATACCTCCTTTGCGGCAAAGGGTGTGGTGGTAACGACGTTGTTTTCGTTTGTTACGGTACCGCTGTATGTGCTGCTGATGACAGGAGTATGACTGTGGATATCGTTGCCCGGCAAGGGCGTGGTATGATATAATGAATCTGGTAAAAACGGCGTGCTGTCTGTGACGGATTGGAACGGCGCGCCTGCGATAAGATAATTGGGAGAATCAGAATGAGTGTAAAAAGACTGTTCGTGGAAAAAAAGAAGGGCTTTGACGTGGAGGCGCAGGCAAAACTTGCGGATTTCAAAGAAAATTTGGGCGTGCCTGTAAAAGAGGTGCGTATTTTGAATCGTTACGACGTGGAGGGCATGGATGAAGAGGATTTCGAGTCCGCTGTTGTAAACGTGTTTTCAGAGCCTGCCGTAGATACGGTTACGCTTGACGAAATGCCGGATACAAAGAGCTATTCTGTATTCGCGGTGGAATACCTGCCCGGCCAGTACGATCAGCGCGCCGACAGCGCGGCGCAGTGCGTTCAGCTTTTGACAAGGGGGGAACGCCCTGAGGTCAGGAGTGGGAAGGTGTATCTCATCAAGGGTGCAAACAAAGAGCAGATAGAGACAATCAAGCGCTACGTGATCAATCCGGTGGATTCGTGCGAGGCTTCTTTAAAGCCATACGATACGCTTAAAATGCAGCTCGACATCCCGACCAGCGTAGATACGGTGAAGGGTTTCATCAAAATGACGGACAAGCAAATCGCGGATTTTACGAAGGAAAACGGATACGCGATGACCGCTGAAGATATGCTGTGCGCGCAAAGCTATTTTAAAAGCGAAAAACGTGATCCGACGATCACAGAACTCAAGGTGCTCGACACATACTGGTCGGATCATTGCCGCCACACAACATTTTTAACAAAGCTTGACGAGGTTACATTCGACAACGATCCGCTTTCGAACGCAGCGCAGCGGGTGTATGACGATTATCTTGATACGCGTAAAAAGCTGTGCCGCAAAAAGGACGTGTGCCTGATGGATCTCGCGACGATCTATGTAAAGGAAGCAAAGGCTGCGGGACTGCTGAAAAATATCGATGAATCCGAGGAAATCAACGCCTGCTCCATCCGGCACAGGGTAAACACGCCGGACGGCGAAAAAGATTACCTCATCATGTTTAAAAATGAGACGCACAACCATCCAACGGAAATCGAGCCGTTTGGTGGCGCGGCAACCTGCCTTGGCGGCGCGATCCGCGATCCGCTTTCCGGGCGCTCGTACGTATACCAGGCGATGCGTGTCACGGGAAGTGCGGATCCGAGGGAGAGTCTGGCCGATACCATGGAGTTTAAGCTGCCGCAGCGAAAGATTACAAAAGAGGCGGCGCATGGGTATTCCTCCTACGGCAACCAGATCGGCCTTGCGACAGGCCTTGTGGAAGAGGTTTACCACGAAGGATATAAGGCAAAACGCCTGGAAATCGGCGCTGTGATCGCGGCGGCTCCGGCAGAGCAGGTGGTTCGTGAATGTCCGGTGGACGGAGACCTTATCGTCCTGATTGGAGGCCGTACGGGGCGGGACGGCTGCGGCGGGGCGACAGGATCGTCCAAGGCGCACGATGAAAAGTCGATTGAAAAATGCGGCGCGGAGGTACAAAAGGGAAATCCGCTTACAGAGCGTAAGCTGCAGCGGTTATTCCGCAACAGCGATTTTTCAAAGCTTGTAAAACGCTGCAACGATTTTGGCGCAGGCGGCGTATGCGTTGCCATTGGAGAGCTTGCGGAAGGGCTGGATATCAACCTTGATGCGGTTCCCAAAAAATACGAGGGACTGGACGGCACAGAGCTTGCGATTTCAGAATCGCAGGAGCGTATGGCAATCGTTGTAAAACCTTCCGATTTGGATAAGGTGCTCAAATATGCGGCGGATGAAAACCTTGAGGCGACGCTTGTCGCGCGCGTGACGGACACGGGGCGTATGCGTCTTTCCTGGAACGGAGAATTTATTGTGGATATTACACGCGAATTCCTTGATTCCAATGGTGCGACGCAGCATGCAAAGGCAAAGGTAAAACAATTCGATACGGACGGTATGCTTGAAGAAAAGACGGCAAAGACGGCAAAGGAAACGCTACTTGCGTTGCTTTCCGACCTGAATATTTGTTCGCAGAAAGGCCTTGTGGAAATGTTTGACGGAACGATCGGCGCGGGAAGCGTCACGATGCCGCTTGGCGGGAAGCGACAGCTTTCCCCTGTCCAGGCAATGTGTGCGAAGGTGCCGACCGAAAAGGCTGACAGTAAAACTGCGACGCTGATGAGCTATGGCATGGATCCATACCTTATGAGCAAAAGCCCGTTTTTGGGTTCGATTTACGCAATCCTGCTTTCCGCGGCAAAGCTCGTTTCCGCGGGAGGAGACTTAAAGGACGCATGGCTTACGTTGCAGGAATATTTCGAGCGGCTGGGCGATGTTCCGGAGCGTTGGGGCAAGCCTCTTGCGGCTTTGCTGGGAGCATACTATGCCCAGAAGGAGCTTGGTATTGCCGCAATCGGCGGCAAGGATTCCATGAGCGGAAGCTTTAAGGATATCGACGTGCCTCCTACGCTGTGCTCGTTTTGCGTGGCGCCGGTACCGGCTGCGGACGTAATCACGCCTGAATTCAAATGCGTAGGCAACAAGCTTTACCTGATGCAGATTACGCGCGATCAGGATGGGATACCGGATTTTGAGGATGTAAAACGGAAATATGAAAAGCTGCACAAGCTGATCCACGATAAGGCGATTGTTTCGGCTTACGCATTGACGCGCGGCGGCCTGCTTGCAGGCGCGGCAAAATGCGCCTTTGGCAATAATCTTGGCGTAAAGCTTTTCTCAGAGGACCTCGCAGCGCTTGCCAGAAAGGACTATGGCGCTGTTATGGTGGAGGCGGCAGATATCACAGACGCTGACTTCACGTTGATCGGTGAGATTCGCGAGGAGCCGTTTATTGAAGTGTGTGGTGAAAGCATTCCTCTTACGGACGCGCAACAGGCATATACGCAGCCGCTTGAAAAGGTTTTCCCCACAAAGACGGCGGACAGCGGCAGGGTGGATACGCCGGTCTATAAAAAGAAGAATATTGTGGTGAGCCGCTATAAGACGGCGATTCCGCGCGTGGTGATACCGGTATTCCCGGGCACCAACTGCGAATACGACACGGCGGCGGCCTTTGAAAAGGCAGGAGCCGTCCCAAGCGTTGTCATCATGCGCAACCTTTCCCCGCAGGATATTGAGGAAAGCCTCAGCCAGCTTGCAAGCGAAATTGCAAACGCGCAGATGATCATGCTGCCCGGCGGATTTTCCGGCGGCGACGAACCGGACGGCAGCGGAAAATTTATTGCGACGACCTTCCGCAATCCGCGTATCAAAAATGCGACGATGGAGCTTCTTAAAAACCGGGACGGTTTGATGCTGGGCATCTGTAACGGGTTTCAGGCGCTCATTAAGCTTGGCCTTGTGCCTTATGGGGAGATCGTGGATATGAAGGATGATTCGCCCACACTTACCTATAATAATATCGGAAGGCACGTATCGTGTATGGTTCGTACGCGTATCACAAGTGCGAATTCGCCCTGGCTTGCGCTCGCGGAGCCGGGCGACATCCATACGGTGGCGGTATCGCATGGGGAAGGGCGCTTTGTAGCGACTGAAAAGGAAATCAGGCAGCTCTTTAAAAACGGGCAGGTGGCGACGCAGTATGTGGACCTTGACGGGGAACCGACGATGGACGTCGAATATAATCCCAACGGTTCGATGTATGCGGTGGAAGGCATCATGAGCCCGGATGGACGTGTGCTTGGAAAAATGGGGCATACCGAGCGGGCGGGCAAGTACAATGCCAAAAATGTCCCGGGCGAATACGACCAACGGATTTTTGAAAGCGGAGTCAAATATTTCAGGTAACAGAAGGACCAGACAAGAGCGCCGGCAATGGAAAAATAGCCGGCGCTTTTTTAAACACGAAATACTTGCAAATAGAGACAAAATGTAATACTATGGAGAAAGATGAAGTAAACCTTTTCGTTCGCATAAAAAAGTATAAAAATCAAGCCTGCTCCCTACGGCTATCCCTTGGGAAACAGGCGAACGAAATTCTTTACATTATCGGTTTGGCGGGCAACGCAACCAGTTGTTTTTTGCAGCGTAGCCGGACTCTCCAAAATTGAAATAAGACATCTCAGGCGAGGGCACCTCAGGCGGTTTCAGAACAATTATATGCAGACAGGAGCTCCATTGGGTATGGCGGAAGAGAAAGAAAAAGAGATCCGTGAAGAAACACAGGACGGCGCAGCGCAAAGTATGCCGGAACAAAGCAACGCCGTGAACGGCTCAGAAGAAGACGGGCAGGACACAAGCGGCGTAGTGCAGGAAACAGGCGAAGCGCCGGCCGGGGAAGAAGAGCCCCGGCTTCCGGACGATGCAAAGGGAACACCAGACGATAAAAAGCCGGACAAAAAGAAGCTGGCGTGGATACTGATTGCCATTGCTGCCGCTGTTATTGCAGTGATTGCGATCGTGCAGGTTGTGAGCGCTCAGCTCGCGCAGCAGGAAAGCATTGACGCCTATCAGCATATCGTATCGACTGATACCTCAAAAACGAAGGTAAGGGCCGTGGAAACGGCGGACAGCGAGACGGTAGACAAGGACGGAAAACGCCCAAGCGACAGGGATATTGATTTTGCGGATTTGCAGGCGACAAACGAAGATATTATTGCGTGGATTTCCATCCCCGGTACGCAAATCGATTATCCAATCGTGAAGACGGACGACAACGAGTACTACCTCGACCACGACGCCTTCAAAAAGGAAAGCAAGGAAGGCGCGATCTTCACCGATATGGGTAACAACACCGATTTTTCCGATCCAAACACCGTGATTTATGGGCATAACATGAAAAGCGGAACGATGTTTGCAGGCCTTCACCAGTATGAAGACGAGGCATTCCTCAAAGAGAATGGCGTTGTCAAAATATATGTTCCGGACGGGATGTACCTGTATGATATATTTGCGGTAAGGACAGTTGGCGACGGAAATATTTTATATGAAAATGATTTCACAAAAAAAGAAGTATTCCAGGAGTATCTGGATGGCATTTTAAGCGCGGACGAAGAAGACGCGATTGTTGTTGACGGCGAAACGCCGAATACGGACAGCAAAATAATCACTCTCTCGACCTGCATTCAGAATGAGCCTGAAAAGCGGCTGATTGTAGAAGCTGTTTTGAAGCTTGGATAGACGTATATATTTCCGTTAAACGGGCAATATATAAATATGCGGGAAAGGAGAAAAAGAAAAATGAAAAAAGTACTATGTATCGTACTTGCAGTGGTGCTCTGCATTTCATTGGGAAGCGTTGCTTTCGCTGAAGAAAGTCCGGTTGCAAGCTGGATTGAGATGAGCGGCGTTCCGGAGGACGTAAGCGGCAACGTAAACGACCTGACAGATGCGCAGTGGGATTCGTTCCTCTCGTATGCGGCGGATAATTTTGATGCCGACGTCTGGGGCGGTATGGTCTATGAAATCGGCGACATCATGCTGACCAATGGGGATGGATCGGCCTATACCGGCAGCGCTTCCTTCCGTATCTATGATGCGGATGTGACGGCTGCGGATAAGGTTATGGTTCTTCACCTTGTCGGCGGCTCGGTTGAGCAGATTCCTGCTACTGCGTATGACGGCTATTTTGAATTCACAACGAGTTCAACATCGCCATTTGCATACATGATTAATGCAGGCGGTGCGAATGCGGCAGCGACGACAGAGCCGGACACGACAACAACGTCAACGACGACAACATCGCCGAAGACGGGCAATGACAACAGCACGATGGCATGGATCGTGGTAGCGCTTGCTTGTGCAGCAGTAACCTGTATTGCAGGAAGAAAAGCTGTAAAAGCCGGTAAGTAATGATTTTATTTATGAAAAAGGATGGGCATTCAGCCTGTCCTTTTTTCATAAAATGTGGTAATTTATAATGATGAAGCAATTATCAGGATCCAAAAAAATATGGTTTGTGCTGGCGGTAATCGGTATCGTGCTGGCGCTTGTGCTCCTTGCCGGCGCTATCACCCTGTACAGGTATACAAATTACAACCCCAAAGATATGTTTCTGGACCAGAATCCATACCGTATCGAAGAAGCTGGAACGAACGGAAATCTTTCGATTGATGAACAGAAGTATACGTATAACAGCGATATTGTTACGGTTCTGCTGCTTGGAATTGATAAAACAAACCAACGGGGGATCAATAATATAACAGATAACGGCTATCAGGCCGACACTGTTTTCGCCGCGGCGATTAATACAAAAACCTCGGAGATTACCCTGATCAGTATTCCGCGCGATACGCTAACGGACGTGATGTGTTTTGACCGGAACGGGCGTTATGCCACAACGCTTGAAAAACCGTTATGCGTCGCGCATTCCTATGGCGATGGCGGCATTAAGAGCGGGCAGCTGATGGAAGCGTCCGTCAGCAATCTGCTTGGCGGGGTTCCTGTCAGCAGGTATATTTCCATGGATATTGACGGCATCAATGCTGCGGCCGGGCTTATGGGAGGCGTACAGGTAGAGATGCTGGATGATTTTACTATGGTGGATCCGGACATGAAAAAAGGCGAGCTTTTTACGCTCGATGAAAACACCGCCGAATGGTATGTGCGTTCAAGGCAGCTGCCGGGAATGAGCGGGGAAAATATCAACCGCGTACCCCGCCAGATGCAGTTTGTGGATGCGTTTATCCGGATTGCAAAGGATAAGGCAAAAAGCAATCCGTTTTTCCTGTTTACTTTTTTAAGTGAAATGAAGCAATACATGGGAACCGATATGTCGGCAAAAGAGCTGATGTTCACCGCATCTTCTATTCTTAGTGCGGGACAGGACCAGATGAAAATCATCAATCTGGACGGACAGCAGACAAAGGAAGGATATGTAGTGGATCAGGAAAGCCTCGGGCAGCTGGTCAAAGAAATCTATTTTGTTCCTGCGGGCTAGACCGGGCACCTGTCATGGTTTTTCCGCAATCAGCACATCCATACAGTGCCTGTGAGGCGTTCCGCTGCTTTCGCAGTCAAATATACGCTCATCGCATGTGTGAAAGCACCAATTTGCATAACAGGTAAATAATTCGCCGGATTTCCATGTGAGCTCGGAAAGCTCTTCATCCGGCGGCAGGGGCATAAACGGTTTGTCCACAAAAACATTGAGGGCGTGGATGCCGTTCTTGGGGGTGTGCGTCTGGTAATCGCGTAAAACGTCGTTGCGAATGTCTGGCGGGAGATAGTGCAATACGCCGCTGGAATAAATAATATCGAAGGTGTGGCCAAGCCGGAATTCGCGCAGGTCGGCAGTAAAAAAATTAACGTCAACATTGTGCTTCTGCGCGAGCAGGTTTGCCTTTTCGATGCCGTGGGAAGAAGCGTCAAACGCGGAAACAATATAACCGTTTTTGGCAAAAAAGACGGCGTCCTTTCCCTCGCCGCAGCCTACGTCAAGCAGGTGCAGCGGTTTTGTGGGCGGACGCAATCTGAGTATGTCATAGCACATGGCCTGAGGTTCGACGCCCCAGTAATATTCCTTTGTGCGGTAGCGCTGCTCGTATGCGGTGATCTGTTTCTTTTTGGGCAGGTAGCCAAGCAATGAATCGATATCCGTTTCAAGGGCGCAGGCAAGATCCGGCAGCAGACTGATGTCAGGGCTTGACTGCGCGTTTTCCCATTTGGAAACTGCCTGAAAGGATAGATGCAGTTTACCGGCAAGCGCCTCCTGCGTGAGGCCAAGCTTTTTCCTGAGCCGAGCAACATTGTGAGCGAAATTATTCATATCAAAACTCCTTTTGTTTTGTTATACCATGATTTTATGGGCGCGGCAATAACCGGAGAGAGGAAATACCGGGCAGATTCCACAGCCGGTTGAAAAGGCACATAAAAGAACCCGGAGCTGCAAGCACTCCGGGTTCCTTTATGTAAACCATTTATATGGGGGGAGAAAAAGCTATTTCAGGGCATGGACAAATACTTCGTTGATTTTTTCCTTGGTGGGCACGCCCTCGTGGACTTTGACGCCATCCACGAAAAAAGTGGGAACATACCAGTAATCGTAACCTTTTGTTTTGTCGGCTTCGCGGTTCTCTTCTATTTTTTCGATTTGAACCTGCTTATATTCCGGATGCTCCTGTTCCAGTTCGTCTATGAGTTCAAGCGCCCTTTTGCAATGCGGGCAGGTGTCCAGCATCATCATTTTTACTTGTTTTGCCATTTTGTCAAATCCTTTCAATGTAGCTGTTTGTCTTGTATGTATTATAACCTGTAATCTTCTTTGCGAAACAATAAGATTTATTGTATAATGAAAAAAACTGGAGTGATTGTGATTGAGCTTCTATCAAAAAGTTTATGAAATTGTAAGGCGCGTACCGGAGGGGCGCGTTGCGTCTTATGGGCAGATCGCCCGTATGGCGGGCAGTCCGCGCGCGTCGCGCGCAGTTGGCTATGCGCTGCATGTAAATCCTATGCCGGGAGTAATACCCTGCCACCGGATCGTGAACAGGGAAGGACGGCTTGCGCCGGCATTTGCGTTCGGCGGAACGGACGCGCAGCGAAAGCTGCTGGAAGCCGAAGGCGTGAAGGTCGATGAAGAGGGATATGTGGATATCAAAAAATATTGCTGGAACGGTAAATGACAGGTATAATAGATTTTGTCACGAAATGATTTGGAAAGGGTGAAAAAGAATGGCGGAAAAAAAGAAAAAAGGTTTTTTTCAGGAGTTTAAAGAGTTCATATCCCGCGGAAGCGTGATCGACCTCGCGGTTGGTGTAATTATCGGCGCGGCGTTCACATCGATCGTAAATTCATTGGTGAACGATATCGTGAACCCTGTGATCGGGCTTTTAACAGGAGGCATCGATTTTTCAGAATGGAAGATTCCCCTCACATCGGCAGGGGCTGGCGGGGCCACAATCATGATTGGCTCCTTTATCAATGCAGTGATCAACTTCCTGTTGATCGCGCTTGTGATTTTCCTTGTGATCAAGGGCATCAACAGCATTCATCTGAAAAAACCGGAACCGGTGGAAGAAGCAAAGCCCGCGCGCCTGTGCCCGTACTGCAGGACGGAGATAGCGGACGACGCCACGCGCTGCCCGCATTGCACCTCGGTTTTGCCGGAGGATCCGTGCGTGGAAGAGATGGAGGAAACCGTCCAGAAAAAGAAATCCTTTGGTCGTAAGCTTACGGAGGGCAGCACAGAATGAAGTTCAAAATGGTTCACAATAATTTTAATGTTCGAGATCTTGAAAAATCGCTTGATTTTTACGCAAAGGCCCTGGATTTATACGAGGTACGCCGTAAGACAGGCGATCATAACGAATACAATATTGTGTACCTGGCGAACGAAAACGCGGAGCACCAGCTCGAGCTTACATGGCTGCGGGACTGGGACGGGCCGTACAACCTTGGCGATAACGAGTTTCATCTTGCGTTTACCACAGAGGACTATGAAGGCGCTTTCAAAAAGCATCAGGAAATGGGCTGCGTTTGCTTTGTAAATGAAGAGATGGGGATTTACTTTATCGAAGATCCGGACGGTTACTGGCTGGAAATATTGCCTGAATAAGCGGAAAATAAGGCAACGGAAGCATGACGTTATGCTTCCGTTGTTTTTGTTCACAAAAAATTAAATTGCATTCGGCAAAAAAAGCGTTATAATAAACTCTAATGCAAACTGAACACGAATGATGAACGACAGGCGGACGCGCAATGGCAAGAGAGAGCAAAACGCTGAAAACAACAATGATGCTTACGCTCATTATCATATTGAGCAAAACCGCTGGTTTTGCCCGCGAGATCGTACGCAGCGCTACCTTTGGGCAAACCATCCAGAACGACGCCTATTCCTTTGCATATTCACTGATTACCATACTGATGATCCTGTTTTCAACAGGCATTGGTTCCACCTTTATCCCGATTTACACCAAAAATCGTTTGAACCGCGGGGAGGAAAGCGCGAACCGTTACGCAAGCAGCATATTGAACCTGTACATTATTTGCGCAATCGTGGTAAGCGTGATCGGCTTTTTTGTTACGCCTGCCATATGTGGCCTGATCTGGCAAAACCCCGAGGGCCTCGACCTCACCATAAAGCTGACGCAGATGATGTTTCCCGCGCTTGTGTTTTGGGCGGTTTCCGGCGTGCTGACCAATGTGCTCAACGCGCGCAAAATATTCATCCCCGAACAGCTTACCAATTTTTCTCTGAGCTTTTGCATGATCTTTGCGTGCATGGCGTTTGGCTCGATTGAAGCGGTGGCGGTGGCAACGGCGATTTCCGCCGCACTGCAAATTTTGATCCTGATCCCGTATCTTCGAAAAAATTACCGCTATGAACGCGTTATGGATGTGCGAAACCCGGAGATCAAGCGCACCTTTTTGCTGGCTGTTCCTGCTGTGATCAGCATGGCGTTTGACGAGATCAATAATATGGCGGATAAGTTTTTTGGCACAGCAATGGGCACGAGCGTTGTGACGGCGCTTGGCAACAGCTATACGCTTGTGCAAGCGGTGCTTGGCATCCTCGTTGTGCCGATTACGACGATTATGTTTTCGCAGCTTTCCCAATATGCGGCGTTAAAGCAGCACGATAAGCTGAAAAGCACGGTACGGCAGTCTCTGGAGATTGTCGCGCTGATTACGTTGCCGATTATCGTAGTTGCGTTTGTAAACAGCCAGGACATCATCGGCATGTTTTACCAGCGGGGCAAATTTACTCTGGAAAACACGCTTTTTACCGCGCCGATTTTTGCGTTTTACATTTTGGGAATCTTTGCCTTTGGAATGCGTAATTTCCTTACGCGCGTATTTTATGCGCTGCAGCTCAACAAAATCCCGATGTTCATCGGCATTTTTTCCGTGACGCTCAATATTGTGCTGGATATGCTGCTTAAGGATGTTTTGGGAGCGAAGGGTCTTACGCTTGCAACCTCGGTAGCGAGCTTTGCCGGCGCGATCATCATGATCATTGTATTGCGTAAGCGGATCGGCAATATGCACCTGAAACGAAGCAGCGTACAGTTTATCAAAATATTGATCGCGGCAGGGGCCTGCGCTGTAGTGACGATCCTGCTGCACCAGTTTTTGCCGATCGAAGGAACGGATTTCGGACATAATGCCGCGCGGCTGCTGTCGAGCGGCCTTTCAGGGATCGCAGTGTTTGCCATCGTCGCGTATCTTTTGAAAATTGAAATGGCGGGAAAGCTGATGCGCGGGGCGAAAAACAGGTTGAGACGGAAAAAAACATAAAAAAAGCAGGAACATCTCCTGCTTTTTTGTTATCCTTTTTCGGCCGCAAGCTGCTCAGCCTTCCTCTTCTTCTGTACGCTGTGCCATGCGACGATCTCGCCGACCGCAACAGCGCTTGCCACGCCCACAACCAGCGGAACGTTGAGCGTTTGGCCGCCTTCCGGCGTTTCGTTTATGAAGGTAAAGAAGAGCGTCATGCAAAGCAGGAAAAACGGGATGGCTGCAACGAGGAAAATCCGCACCTTACCGCCTTTGACGCGATAAGGCCGTTCCCTGTCCGGATCGATTTTTCGCAGCCTCCAGAATGAGGGAAATAAAAACAGGTAACACGCCAACAGCAAATCTACGTTGAGCGCGAAGAACATCCAGAACACATCCGTTCCGCTGCCTGAAAGCTCCATAACGGCGGCTACCGTAAGGAGTATGGAGATCACGACGCCGTTTGTCAGGTTGGCGCCCAAGGGCATGCCTTCCTTCTTGCTTTTGGAGGCAAGGAATTTGGGCAGCGTGCCATACTGTGCGGCGTGCTGCGTCACATAGTTGACTCCCAGCGACCACGTCAGCATATTTGTTACGAGCGTAAACAGGAACAACAACCCACAGATCAGTACGAGAAGCCCTCCCTGGGAACCGGCAAGGATGCGCAGGCTGTCGATAAAGCCGCTCGCTTTGGAAAGCTCAGCCGTTGGGATCGCTACGCCGATGCCAAAGGATGCAAAGAGGTAAAACGCTGTGATGAGGATACCGCCGCCGATGATGGCACGGGGCAGCTCCTTTTTGGGGTTCTGCATATCGCCCGCATAGGTGGTAACCACCTCAAAGCCGATAAAGTTGAAAATAATGATTGAGATAAAGGAAAGACCCGCTGCGTTTGGGAGGAAATCCGTAAACGAGGTAGCGGGATTGGCGACTCCGCGTGTCAGGGCTGCATAAACGCCCAAGCCGCCCAGCACAAGGATAAGGCCTGCCTTCAAAAGCGCGCCGATGTTTACGAGCCACTTGCTTTCGCTGATGTGGAAGTTGGAAAGCAGCACCACCAGCCACACAATGCCGAGCTGCACAAAAAGCGCGGTAAGGGGAGGAATTGGTATTCCCGTCGTCGCGGTAAAAACCTGCGTAAACATTACGAGCGTAGATGTGATCCAGATTGGAAAATTGATCCAGTAATAAAACGCCGCGCGTGAACCGGTGCGTATACCAAACGCGCGTTTTACCCAGTCGCATAGTCCGCCCTCATCCTCATAGGCTGTTCCAAGCTCTGCGTTGACAAGGCCGTAAGGAATAAAAAAACCGAGCAACAGCAGAATCCACCAGAAATACTGTGAATTTCCAATCGCCGCGGCGGGCGCGACCGCGTCTATCGTCAGCACGACGCACACGGCAGCTAAAATGGCATCAAACAGTCGAAGTTTTTTCTTTGCCATAGCGTTATCCTTTACAAATGAAATCGGATATGAAATATACCTTATGGTAACACGTTCCCTGTAAAATGATAATGCGCACAGGAGGAATGGGAAGCTGTTTCCGCAATGTGAATGATTGTTACATACAGCGTAAAAATATTCCATATCAAAAGGAAAAAAGCGGGTACTGCAAGGATTAATCCCGCAGAACCCGCCGGTTTCACCTTTTATGCTTTCATTTATAACCGTTTCTCGATTGCCGTAATCATTGTTTCAAGCGTTTTGATACGCGCATAGCGCTTATCGCCCGCTTCGATTGCAGTCCATGGTGCAAAATCCGTATTGGTATAGCGGAACATATCGTTTACCGCTGCGGTATAAAGATTCCACTTGTCGCGGTTGCGCCAGTCCTCCTGCGTGATCTTCCACTGCTTTTCAGGGGTATTTTCACGCTCTTCAAAACGCCGGAGCTGTTCGTCCTGGTCGATTGCCAGCCAGAATTTGAAGATGACAGCACCCCAGCGGTGCAGCATATATTCAAATTCGTTGATCTCGTTATATGCCTGGTTGATACGTGAAACAGGCGTGAAACCCTCTACGCGTTCCACAAGCACCCTCCCATACCATGTGCGGTCAAAAATACCAAAATGGCCTGTGCGCGGCAACGCCTTCCAGAACCGCCACAAATACTGATGGGAAAGCTCGTCCGGCGTGGGAGCGGCAATGGGAGTAACCGAATAACCGCGTGCGTCAAGCGCGGAAGCAACCCGCCTGATATTGCCGCCCTTACCGGCGGCGTCATTTCCCTCGTAAGCTATGATAACGGGTATTTTTGCAAGATATAGCTTGTTTTGCAGCTTGAAGAGTTTTTTCTGCAGACTTTTGAGCCGTTCCTTGTATTCTTCCTCCGCAATGGCTTTGGTCAGGTCAAGCTCTTCGATGGTTTTGTGCGGCAGGAGATGAAAGCATGGTTTGACCTGCGGAGCAAAGTCCGTTTCCTGTGCCGGTTTTTCCTCCCTGATTTTTAAGGCGGATTCCAGCTCGTCCGCAATCGAAGAAAAAACAGTGGCACGAACATACCGTTTGTCCGTCGCGGCAACAGGCCGCCAGGGAGCGTAGGAAGTATTTGTGGCCTCGAGCATTTGGTCAGAAATTTCCATGAGCTCCTTATGAAATTTCAGGTTTTTAAAATCTGCTTTGTTTACGCGCCACGATGTGCTTTTGACACGTTTTAATTTTTCAAAGCGTTTTTTCTGTTCTTTTTTGTCGATATACAGGAAATATTTCAAAATCAGGTAACCGTCGTCCGTGAGCTGGCGCTCAAACGTATTGATTTCCTCAAAATAGCGGGTATATTTTCCCTTGCCGGTTTTCCTGCCGAAACGGCGGAACCATCCGCCATACCAGCTGCGGTCATAAATCGCCATGCGGCCATAGGCGGGCATTTGTTTTGCAAAGCGTGCAAGCCACGGCACGCGCAGGTCGCCTGGTTCAGGATCCTGTGTATTGAACACCGTAAAGCCACGCGCGTCAAAATGCAGGATCAGGGAATTTACCATAGCGCCTTTTCCGGCGGCGGAAGGGCCTTCAAAAAGGATGATTACAGGGATTTTTGCCTGTATAATCCTTTGTTGCAGCATCGTAAGCCGCGGCCCCAATGCTTCTGCAATGGGGGCGTATTCTTCCTTTGACAGCTTCCGGGTTAAATCAAGTTCCTTTAACATGATAAGGCCTCGTTTCTTTCTTTATTAAGACAGGGCTTGCCCAAACGATCTGCGCGCGTATGCAGATAACTGCCCATAACGGAATCTTTGGGAATGCAAAAGTTGAAATGCTTTCAGGCAGTTCTATCATAATCCGGTTTTGCAGAAATATCAAATAAAACAAAGAACACGGCGTGGAAAGTCGTAATTCCGCCGTGTTCCGTTATTGCTGTAGAGGTTTGATTAATAGCTTTCGAACAGCTTTACTCCCTTTGTCATCAGGGACCTGTAAATAAGGAGGCTCAGGATGACCATGAGCGCAAGCATGATGAACAGGACAAGCCCGCCAAAAAGGACTGCGAGTATTGCGGGTAAAATCGTGATCAGGAAACCTACCAGCATCACAACCAGCGTGGCTTTGCTGTTTTTGATGACGGATACCTCGTTGGTCCAGTCAAGGTTCACGTTGTGCAGGTTACAATATAAGCCGAACAGCGCGATAAAATACCCGTATGCAAGCGGCAGCAGGTACATCAGGATCACGCCGGTAATATCGGGCTTCAAGGCGATACTAAACAGTGTCGCATTGATGATAACCGCCGGATAATACAGTGTGAGCGCAACATTAATCTTTGCCTTGAGCACGTCGCGTGTGTCCACCGGCAGCGAGCGCACGAGCCACAGCGTCTTTCCCTCCAGCGAAACGGAGGAGGAAGTGGTGCAGGAAATGACGATAAAGAATGAAAGCGCGATTGGCCCGGCTGTGGAAAGCAGTCTGGCAAAACCCGGAATATCCGCGTATACGCCAAGCCCGTCCACACCCGCAACCACGAGCACTACAGATACCACTGTAAGCAGGAGTAACCCTACCGCCGTATTCAGCACATATTGCGACGAAGAAAGGTAACGCTTCATTTCCCGCTTGTACAGCGCGCGCTTGGGCGTAGTCTGCTTCAGCTCTGTCATTTTGTAACCACCCGCAGCGCGGTTGGTTGTGAGTGCGGTATTGATTTTCCCAAAAGATTTGGCGATCACCGCAACAAAGGCAGCGAACGCACCCAGGGAAATCAGCAGGAACAGCAGCAGGGAAAGGCCGTTGCCACTCAGAGCCTGCGAATACAGCGCCGTCATAGGATACACCTTCACAAGCACATCGTTAATCGTCCCGCCAAGGTTTGCGAAATTGATCAGGATACTGTCCGAATTGGTCCAGAATCCAAGCCATACGACCATAAACGCCATAAAGAAAATGATCGTAAATATGACGTTAAAGCCGTTTTTACGCTTGAAACGGGAGGCGGCCATTGCAATCAGCGAGCCGATGATTGTAGCCAGGATAATCGGCAGCATGGGAATTGCAATCAGCGTGACAACATAAAGCAGATAAAAAATTGCGGGTGGGGAAACCACGATTGCATAGGCGATTGCCGCCGGTACCATCAGCATCAGCACAAACAGGATGTTCATGCCATAAAGGATCAAAATGCGGCTGCTGATGATCGTGCTGGTTTTAATGGGCAGGGACATCAGCATATCGTAGTCCTTAAAGCCAAACAGCGTACCGTTCACCTTATAGATCGACGTGAACAACGTCACAAGCGACGCCGCCATCATCATAATGTTAAGCATAATATATTCCGCGCCGATTGCCTGCAGGCTGTAGGTCATTCCAAGCGCCATTGCAAACACTGCAAACAAAATCAGTATATAGCAGATGATAAGAAGCACGCTCATGCCGGTTGACCTGCCCGCAGCCTTTTTGTCGGTGGAAAATTTTGCTTTGTTAAAACCAAACGAGGTTTTGATATGTATTTTGATTAATGTACCAAGATTATTCATCGATTAACTCCATAAATACGTCTTCCAGACTTTCGTCGCCCTTGACGTCCTCAATTTCTCCCGCGCGCATCAGCTTGCCGTTTTTGATGATGGCGATTTTGTTGCAAAGCTTCTCGGCAACCTCCAGCACGTGAGTGGAGAAAAAGATCGCTCCGCCGTTGTCGCACAGCTCGTGCATCAGCTGCTTAACCGTATGCGCCGCCTTGGGATCGAGGCCGACAAACGGTTCGTCGAGCACCATAAGCTTTGGTTTGTGGATGAGCGCGCCTATGATGGCAAGCTTCTGCTTCATACCATGCGAATAGGATGAAATCAGGTCTCCAAGGTTCTGTGTAATTTCAAACAGGTCGGCGTAGTGTGAAATCAGCTCCTCGCGTTCGCCCTTTGGAATCACAAAGACGTCGCCGATAAAATTAAGATACTGGATTCCTGTCAGGTTCTCATAAAGATCCGGGTTATCCGGAATATAGGCGGTGATTCGTTTGCAATCCACAGGACGCTCGCGGATGGACATCCCGTCGATTTCGATTTGTCCTTCATCAAAGTCCATGATGCCGACTACAGCTTTGATGGTGGTTGTCTTTCCTGCGCCGTTGTGACCGATGAATCCGTAGATGTCGCCGTCTTCAACGCTAAGCGAAAGGTTGTCCACCGCTTTTTTTCCGCCTTTGTAGGTTTTGGTAAAATTCTTAATCGTTAACACTTTTTGCTCCTTTCAACCAGAACAGAACTCATAATTGCCGTTTTTTTAAGGAAGCTTCCCCCTGAAAACATCTTCATTATAATACGTGGTCATATGACTGTCAATGATTTTCATGTGATTTTTATAAAATATTAAGAATTGGCTTTTTAATCCATTTTAATGTTACAGGAAAGTGGTGTGTTTATGATTATTGCAGTTTGCCAAATAGTTGCGCAGCAAGTATTTGTTAGAAGCTGCTATGCAGAGAACGCGGCGCAGCCATGCGACGCCATAAGTTAATACGCTGTACAAAAAGGAAGGAGATCAGAAAAACTATGAATTTAAAGATAAGTGTGTTTTTCAGGGCGATTCCACTTATGATGGGCGCAATATGCCTTGCCTTTGGGATTTATGTCCGGCAGATGGCGGTTGGGGATGGATTTATCATTGCGGGAAACGTAATCATTTCATTGACGGCTATTTGTATCGCACTTTACGCAACGGCGGCGACCATCATCCGCCAGATTATCAGCCATTACACGAAAGCGGACAGGATTTTGCTGCCCATACTTGGCTATGCTGCGGGAATTGCAGCCGTAGTATGTGGTATTATGTTGTTTTCCCATGAATCGGTATCTGCGGACGTGGTTTCAGGCAACGTTGTGTTTGGCGTTGGGCTGATTGCATGCTGCGTGGCGACTGTGGCCATATCGTCAGGAAAATTTTCCAGAATACCGCTTAACTCGGCGAACCTGAAGGATGGTGAGGTGGCGAGGGACGGCTATTCCAAAACGACTTATTACGTTTATTTCAGCATCCCCGTGATCTGCGCCGCGATTGCACTCATACGCGGCGTTTATTTGCTGTCGCTGGGAACTACGCCGGGCTTTGTAGCGGGGCACGTTATGATTGGTCTGGGGCTGATCTGCGCGAGCCTGATTGCGCTTGTGGGCACGGTGTTGCGGCAGATACAGAACCTGTTCACAGGGAAAGAACGCTGGAAATGGTCTGTTTTTGTGGCGTGCATGGGAACGGTGTGCCTTGTCTGGGGCATATTGTTGATGAATCCATATTCGGCTGCGGCGGTCGCGCCAGGGTTTGTACTGGTAGGTCTGGGACTCATATGCTACAGCGTATCGAGTAAGGTTTTGCTGCTTGCCTCGGTATGGAGGAGAAAGGCGCCACTGGGCAAACGGATTCCGCTCATTCCTGTTATGACAGCGCTTTGCTGCCTTTTTATTGCAGCGTTTTTGTTTGAAGCATCCTATGCAAATCCGAATTTTTTTGTACCGGCGCATATCATGGTGGGCCTTGGGGCGGTTTGCTTTACCCTGTTTGCAATCGTGTCCATTTTGGAGAGCGGAACCGCAAAGCTGGAGACATGACCTTGCCGCTTGTGGTACAATAAAGAAAAAAAGGGAACGGAGGCGCGTTCATGAACTATATTATCGACAGGTTTGAGGGGGCATATGCCGTTGTGGAGCTGGAAAATAAAAAAATGGTGTCTGTTCCATGCGAAGCGCTGCCCGACTGTGTGCAGGAAGGCGACGTCATCAAGGTGACGATCGATCAGGAAGAGACGCGCGCGCGGGGAGAGCGAATCCAGAAGCGCGTAAAGAAACTGTTTCATAAATAAAAAAGAAGCGGATATGGCAACTCCCCAAAAAGATAGTAAATAATAGCTGCCAAACAGGATTAACGCAAAAAGGCCAATGGGCAAAATTTGCCCATTGGCCTTTTTGCATCGACATTTTAACCCCCATTTTGGGGATTCAGGTACAAACACCTTACCTCTTAAAAAGTACGCTTTGGATCATTTCATATGCAATTTCTTGTACAGGATTCAACATTATCATGATTTAAACCACCTTAAAGATTATTCGACTGATACTTATTTTTAAGGCAAATCAGAAAAGAAATCAGCATAATCAACACCAAAAATTTGATGTAACGCTATCAACTCGCTAATGCGTATGTTGTATGTACCTAATTCAATTTGTGAATAAGCGCTTCTTGACATACTACAACCCATAATTTCCAGTTGAGCGACGACCTGCTCTTGTGTAAGCCCTGATGCGTTACGAAGTCTTTGGATTGTTGAACCTATTGAAATATCTTGTCTAAGTTTTTGTGACATGATTATATCTCCCGATTGTTGCTATAAATACATTGCATTCTTTTCTTTACAATATCAGAAAAAAGATTTATAATTGCAATTAATACATTGCAATTATAAATTAGTTACGAGGAGATACATACTAATGTCAAATAAAAAAGTATTGGAAAGTTTAGAGCAAAATATAGAGGGCGTGGAGCAGCTGGTATATTTCATACAATACAACGAAGAATTGACGGCTGATGAGTTGATGATAGATATTGAAATAGATCGCTATAAAATTTCTGGAAAAGGTTCCTTTTTGGATGCTTCGGATTGTGTTAGTAGTGAGGGGACATATACGGGATATTGCCACCGACCACACTCGCCAAAAACGAAGAAACGGCATAGCGGAAAACCGCTATACCGTTTCAAATACTCATATTATCTTATGTAGGCGCCGCATATTCCGCTTCTTTTTTTATGCCAGCAATTCTTTGACCATTTCGAGGGGGATATCCATCCGCACGGCGATTTCTTCCGGGGAAAGCCCCTGGTTTTGAAAGCGTGCACAAACATTTTCCATTGGTTCGCCTACTTCAATGATGTGGTAGTCGGGATCGTAAAACCGCACGCCGCGCTGTCCCCACGGGTGCTCCTGGACATCGTGCACATATTCGATGGGAAGGGAATGCAGCTTTTCAACGAAACCGTCAAAATCTGCTTCCTCAAAATACAACTCAGCATCGTTTCCATGATATACGATCTGCCCGTCCGGTTTGTGGATAAAATCCTTCCACGATTCCCTTGTCTGCAAAGACATTCCGCCTGTTAGGGTGACGTTCGCGCCAAAATCACAGATGACGCACAGGCCGAGCACCTCGCTGTAAAATTGTTTGGAGCGTTCCATGTCGTCAATGACGAGCAACGGGGCAACATATTTCATTCCAAGTACCTCTCTTTTTTGATTGATAATAGATATTTACTCCTGCTGCGCGGCGATATCGCCTGCAGCGGTAGCGATTACTTTGGTGCCAAGGTCGATCTCCACGTTTCCTTTTATTACGCCAACATTACTGAAAACTTCTGTTTTGACGTCAATATTACCCTGCACGCCGCGCCTGCGGGCTTCATCGGCAGCCGCGCTTTGCGCTTCGGCCCGTGCAATGCAGACCGCTTCGTCAAGCTCTTTTACAGCAATGCTTTTATCCCTGCCAAAAACCGTATAGCCGGTAATCCCGCCCGGCCCGTAGGAGGGGGCGATCTCGATGACCGCGGTTGCGTTTACATTGCCTACAATCGCGCCGACTGCGTTTGCCACTCCCGCATATTCCGGAATCCGGCAAACGGTGTGGAGCGCCTTTGCTACGTCCGGCAGGAAGATATGCGTGGGCGCGCCAATGCCAACCAAGACGGCTTTGGTAGAAAAGTCGGCGCTTGTAAAACCACGCGGTGATTTGGAGGCTTCCCAGCTTTGGGAAATCAGCTCTTCAAGCTGGGGGCCGATTCCATCCGCGCGCAGGGATTCATATTCATCCTGCAATAAAATACGTACGATATTGCAATACATTTTCTTTTTGACCATGTCGTATACAGATTCGCAAAAATCCATAAGCGCGTCCTTCGTATCGCTTTCCTGATCGTCCGTCAGGCCGAGCGAACGCATCAGGAATGTTGCGGCAAGCGCCGGGGCTGCCGTATCATAGCGGTTAAAATCGCCCTTGATGTGCATGATATCCGTGGGCGTCAGGCCGCACCGCATCAGGACGCCTTCCTTTTCCAGCCGCTGCGTGTCGAGCGTATACAGGTCGAGGCCGATTGCTTCGGCGGCTTTGCCAATCGGAAGGGGGCCGTCCTTTAAAACATCGCAAAGTGCAATTTCCCGTTCGGAATAATTGCCGCGGTCGGGCATGGCTTTTATCAGGTAAAAAAATTCATGCAACGGAAAGGAAAGGTGCCTGTTGCCGGATGCGATCAGGCGCCTAAGCTCCTGCGTTATGGAAGGCCAGGCCTGCGCGGCGACGCATATGGGCGTTACCCTGCGCGTATCGAGGGCCAGCCGCCCGTCCACAAGGCGAATCGCGCTGTCTCCCCCGAGGCCGAAGGTATCGATAAATATCCCTTTGACAAAAGTTTTCCATTTGCCAATGCTGACGCCATCCTTCACTTTGACGGGTTCGCCGTTTTTTACAAGGGAAATATCCGTTGTGGTACCGCCCATATCGATTATGACGCTGTCCTTTTCGCCAGTCAGCTTAAGACCGCCGAGCACGCTTGCAGCAGGGCCGCATAAAATGGTCTCAACGGGCCGGAGCATAGAAAATTCCTCAGACATCAGGCTGCTGTCGCTTCTGACGATCACAAGGGGCGCGTCTACGCCGCGCTCCTTGAGGGAGGCCTTGACGGCGGCAAGAAATTCGCGGATAACGGGAAGCAATTTTGCGTTAAGAAGCGTACTTGCTCCGCGCTGTACGGAATTAAGCTCTGAAAAAAGCTCGTGGCCGCATATGAGTGGGAAATCGTAACGCCGGGAAAACGCCTGCTTTGCTTTCTTTTCGTAAACCGCGCCGTTTTTCATGGCGTACAGCTCGACAATGCCAAGGCTGTCGGCGTCCTGCAGCCAATTTGCCGTACCGTTCAGCAGCTCGTCAAAATCAGGCTCGATTATGTTGCCGCTCCCATCCTTTTTGATATCGTAAAAGAAAAGCTCTCCATTGTCTGAAAGGCCGTAATCTGCGCCTACCCAGTCAATGATTTTTTTTTCGATTCCCATGAGCAGCAGCCGGGCGCGGCCTCCCTTATTTTCCACACAGGCGTTTGTGGCAAGCGTTGTGGAAAGGGAAACGAGCTGCGCTTTTTGCAGGTATTCTTTGGGAAGCCCGTCAAGAGCGCCGCCAATACCAACAGATAAGTCTTCCCTGGTGGTAAGCGCTTTCGCACAGGCCAGTATTTCCTGGCTTGCAAAATTATAAATGACAGCGTCCGTGTAGGTACCGCCCGTATCGATGCCGATGCCGAGTTTCATGTTTTCCTCCGGGGATAAGGATATAATTTATATAGTATAAATTTAAAAATCGATTTTGTCTTGTAAAATTATGAAGGGTTTCTACACGGATATGCGCGGGCGCCGGATTTGGCGGTTGGGAAATATGACCGGTGCGGGCGGTTGAGTTTTCCTTTCTGGCTTGCCATATTGCTGAAAAAGCTTTCAACAATAACAAAAAAACGGCATAGGAATCTCCTGTGCCGTTTTCATATTATATAGGCTATGCCAAAACCGTTTTTTACGTTTTGGGGATGCGGGCACGCCTTGAAGTACCGACTGGCTCGGCCTTTAGCCGGAAGGGCTGCCGATTCAAATAATAGGAAATATTAGTTCCATTCAGCCAGTCCCTTACCTCTTCCTTTTTGAGGAGAAGGGGCATACGGATGTGGTACAGCATCAGATATTTGTTTGGTCTTGAGCGCAACAGCGTATAATGGTCAACCGGCTCGCCGTTTTCATCAGAATGCCTGCAAAATCCGGCAAGGTAAAAAATAGCGTCGGCAGAATCGTGGAAATAGGTTTTATGCCACTTTTTCCGCAGGGGCTCCTTTTTCCATTCGTAAAATCCGGTAACAGGAACCGCAACCGGGTAGCGCAGCAGGCATCTCCTGAGGGAGCGTTCATGAAGAGCCATATCGCTCTCCACCTGATATATATATTTTCTGTTTTCAATCTCAGGGATACCCCAGGCCATTGGCTTTGCTTCTATATTATTGTTGCTGCTAATCGTTAAGACCGGCGAGATATCGTTGGGGTTTTTATCGCCCGCATCCATTTGAAAACCGTTGTATTTACTGTTGGCTTCGCTCAGGATCGAACGAATTTCAGGTGTTGCGCCGTTTTGGCTGAATTGTTCACACATAAAGCCTGCCCTCCTTTCAAAACCGAGTGAATTGAAAAGGCTGTGAATTGGTTATCACAGCCCTCTCGGTTAACTGTTACACATTTGTGCCTTGGAAGTATCAATTTGATGAAAAACGTTCTGCGATCCACTGCACAAGCCCTACGATCGAGAAGATAATCAAAAGGATTCCGAAGATCGCGCCAATCGCGTTTCCGCCTGCGATCATACTGACAATGATAATAATACCAAGTGCGAGAATAATCGCCGCGAGAATCATTTTGGCAAGCCAGCCATTGCCGGAATTCTTTGCCTTAAACGCATTTGAAAGGCTGATTGCACCTTGGATGATGGCCCAGATACCTACGATCAGGGGAAGAATTACACCCGCCGTCGGCCCGTTGAACAATATCAGCAGGATTCCGAGGATCAGCAGGACTACAGGCAATACATATGCGCTGCCCGTTTTGATGTGGCGCGAATAGTCCATGATAATGTTGATAGCGCCATAGGCGATAAGGGCGATGCCCAAAATAATTACGATTGCCTGCATTCCACCTACGGGGTTTGCAAGCAGCGCAATGCCGATTACGAAGAGTATGATAAACAAAATCAAATTAAATAAGTTATTCGATTTTGACCCTTCACTTTTTTGTGTCATTCCAGTCATTTTAAAACACTCCTTTTCAATGAAATCAATAATCTTTCTCCACACACTTTGTTTGTGAATTTGTGTAACATAAATACACGCGCAAAAATCACTTAAACAAAATAATGCGAGACTGTCAAAATTTTAATGTTCACCGCAAATATGCTTTTTGTAGGGAAATACCGGCCTTATAGTAAGGCCTTTATATAATTTGTAGAAAGTCTGATCCAAGGGAGTGCCAAAATCAGAAAACAAAATGATCCGAAAAGATTTTAATGTAAAAATGTTTCTCAAATCTGTTTATCCAAAATGCGGGGGGTTAAATTATTGTCACGATAACATTGCACCGCATGACGGTGCGAAAAATGAAAGGAAGTGTAACAAAATGTCCAGAGAAGAGAAAATTGCAAAATTACAGGAAGACCTTACGGAAGAAAAGAGCAGATGAAAAGCTGGAAAAAATCAACGCAAAATTAAAGGTGGAAGAGCTCAAAACAGAGAAAAAGCTGACAAAGCTTGAAAATCAAAGAGACGTTGAAATGAAAAAAACCCAGCTTGAGAGCGCGAAAATAGAGAACAATACGCGCATCGAGCAAAAAGCACAGGAAAAGGATACCGCTAAAGATATCCGGCAAAATGTCAGGTAACTGAAGAATAAAAATCGGTTGCGCATGGATGCGGATTGCATTTTGTAAGAAACGCTGATGGGCGGGTATTACAGGCGCTACCAAACAGAAATGGAGATGTTAAAAATGGCACAAACACAACAAAAATCAACGGGAAAAGGCGTGGGCGAGGTGCTCGGCGACGTTCTGAACCAGGCAAAGGAAGGTATTATGTCCTTTGGGGAAACCATCGCAAGCAAATCAAAGGAAGTGATGGATAACACAAGGCTCAATACGCAGAAGGCGCAAATCAAAGGCGAAAACGATATGTATTACCAGAAGCTCGGACAGCTTGTCCGTGAAAAAAGGGAATACACAGACGAAATGGACAGTATCGCAAATAAAATTGCCGAAAACGAGAAGCGTCTCGAGGACGTTGAAGCGCAGCTTAATGAAATGAACGGCACAGCCAGCTCGGACAGCGGCAATAAAGACCAGAAATCCGGAAGCAGCAATTCGTCCGCCAAAACCGGTTCGTCCTCAAGCAGCTCCGCGAGCGGCGGTTCGAAGAGCAAAAGCAGCTCTGCAGGCAGCTCTAAGAGCGCAGGTTCGTCCGGCAGCACTGCGAAAAGCCAGAGCAGCCAGAAAACCACAAAAAGCTCTGCATCCGGAAATCAAAAGACAGTGAAAAAGGAAACGACCAAAAGCGGCTCCGGTTCAAACAGCCATAAGGAGACAAAGAAAACAGTCAGTAAAAAATCCTGACAGGCAAAGAACAAACATAGGATATTGAAAAAATCTGGAGGAAACAAAAATGGAAACAAAGAAAACAACAAAATCAACGCCGCATAAAACGGTAGACAAAGAGGTCAAAAAATACGCAGACGGCAGCAAGCACGTTGAAAAAACAACGGCAAAGAAAAGCCCTGCCGGCACAACCAAGGTAGAACACAAGGTAAAGAATAAGTAGGCGTGCAAAAGCCAGCGGACAGAGTAAAAAATCACAAACAATCCCCGAAGGGAGTTTGTGATTTTTTTATTGCGATATTGTCAAAATCGAATTATGTGGCGCAAACTACGTTCACGCCTTCCGGAAATGGTTCGCCGTCAAGCTCCTCTGGGACCTCGTCTGTGATCAAAAAATCGATATAGTCCGTAAAATCTGCAAATTTTCCCAGATAGGTCTCGCCGAATTTGGTACGGTCGGCAAGGATGAACCGCAGCTTTGCGGAATGCAGCATGGCAACCTTAACCGCCGCTTCGTCAAAAGAGGGGCAGGAGTAGCCGTACTGCGAACTGATACCGTTTGCGCCCAAAAAGCATTTATCCGCACGCAGCCGGCTGAGCGTATCGGCGGTGATTGTACCCACTGAAGAATTAGAAGCCGGAACCAAAAGGCCGCCCGTATGGAAAACGTCAATCTTCGGGTTAACGCCCAGAATGGAAACGATATCAAAGGAATTTGTGATGACGGACACGTGTTTCAAATCACCCTGCGCCATCAGCTTCGCAAGCTCTAAAACCGTAGTGGAACAATCCATCAGCAACGCGTCGTTATCGTCGATAAATTCGTACGCCTTTTGTGCGATTTTCCTTTTCTCATCCATATTACGCACCAGAAGCTCTGTGCGGTCGTCCACCTTGGAGACAGGAGATATGGCAATCGCGCCACCGTGTACGCGCCGCACCTTTTTTTGTTCGTCAAGTTCTTCAAGATCGCGGCGAACCGTAACCTCTGTGATTTTGAGCTCCCGGCTCAAATCTACAACCTTTACAAATTTACGCCTGTTGACAAGCTCCAAAATAAGAAGCTTTCGTTCTGCAGCCAGCATGGAAAGGACCTTCGTTTCTTTTGTATTTTTATTATCGTATCAAATCAGGCTTAAAAAAGCAATAGTACAGGTGTGCGAAAAGGAAAAAATATGTTCGAATATTTTCGGTTTAAAAATGGATGTAATATAAAAATATTTCTCTGTTTAAAGGAAAACAGATATGAACACAAGACGTATGCTTTTCCCAATACAGCATTCTGGCATCAAAAACGAAACGAAATGATCAATGATTGGCAGATCAAAAATAGTTCAATTTACCTGACCGCCTGAAACAGGAACCGCAGGCAGAATCAAACGGATCGTGAAAATCTTTTTCAATGCGGCTTTTGCTTTCTTTCAATAGACACATTTTTTGGCTTCATCAGCAAAAGCTGCAATTAATTGCGGATCGGCGTCAAAATAGTTGTCTGAGGTGCACAGAATATACCCTCCGCCTTCCCCAGCCGTACGAAAGCATTCGCGTACCGCTTCGCGCGTTTCCTGAGACGTGCACCCGGTGAGATAATGGAACTGGTCGAAGCCGCCGATCATGCAAACCCTGTCGCCGATGCGGCGTTTGGCCTCGGCAAGATCCGCATCCCCGCCCATAGCCGGCGGCGTAAAGGTTTCCATAGCATCCGGGCCCATATCTGCAATTCGTTCCAAAAACGGCATCATGCCGCCACAGGTGTGGTAAGAGACGCGCTGCCCCATCTCATGCAGCAACGAGATCAACCTGCTGTCGTAGGGGGCAACAAAGTTATCGAATATCATTGGATTGATGACTGTGCTCGAGGCGTCCCCGCCGCCAAGCTCGTGGATGTCGTAGTTTGCGCCTTCGAGTGAACGAATGTAATGGGCCTTGCGTTCAAAGAGGATTTGAAGGAAGGCGTGTATCCATTCAGGATCATCATAAGCTGCCATAATCATGTTTTCCACACCGTGCAGGCAACACGCATCCTGCCATGTACCCGGTTGGCCAAAGATATCAAAACAGCAAATCCAGCCGCGCACAAGTCCGCGCTCTGCGAACTCCGCGGCCTGCGCGTTGATATCCTGCACATCGCACACCGGCTTTGTCGCATACTTCGCGATGATATCGATATCGCTTTTTTCCTTAACGAGATGTTCCACCACCCAGCTTGTGTGTTCGTTGCTTTGCAGTATCATAGTGAGTGTTTTTTCCGGTGTGACAAAGTTGTATTTTGTGGTGGGGTAGTTTTGCCCGGGGATTTCTTCCGGGATAATACGCCAGTTATCTGAGGAAATCCTGCGCGATTCCAGAAAACCGACCTCCTTTTGCAATGGATCGAAATATTCTCCTTTTGTGCCGTCTCCCTTATGCGAGATGGTCCATAGGATAGGATCTACTCCCGTTACGTCAAAAAATTCGTTTACGCTTATGCCATCCATATGGTTTTTCAGGAAGGACGGCATGACAAAGTGGTTGGCGACAGGCAGTCTGTCCGGTTTTTTACGTTCCAGGGCAGTTAAAAATCTTTGCTTTGCGCTCATAGTCATAGGTCAAACACTCCTTTTTGTTTGGATAATGGAATAAATGTTACATAATGTGTTATAAAATGTTGCTATTTGTATCTGAGTATAAATGGAGAGCAGAAAAAAGTCAATGGCATAAATAGGCAATAAACATCGTTATTAAAACAAATTGCATGACATGAAATAAATTTAAAAAAGTATAGATCAAATCAAATTATAAAAATTCATCAAAAAACGGTATTGACAAAATTCAATGTATAACATAATATAACAATTACAAACACAAAATAACAAATCTAACTTGCTCTGTCAGCGAATTTCCAAAATAATAATGAATGACGTAATAGTTTTTTGCGATATTTTTCGCAAAGGGAAGAAGATAAAGACATTTATATTAAATAGTAAAAGGAGAGGAAAAAGATGAAAAAATCAATGAAACTGATCTGTCTGCTGGTTGCGGTACTCATGTTTGCAGGCGCGTTTGCGGGATGCGCGCAGCAACCGGCGGAAGGAAACGGAGCCCCTGCGTCCGATGCCGGGGAGCCTGCCGCAGGCGATTCGACTGCGAAAGACAGCGCTGGCGCTGCCCCTGCGGCGGAGGGCAAGCTTTCCGGGGAGGGTAAGACGATAGGCGTTTTGTTCGACTTCCTTCAGGTAGAACGCCGTGTGCTTGCAAAGAACTATCTGGAGCAGTATGCAAAGGAAGCCGGTTTGGAATTGATATTCCTTGATGCGAACGGAGATGAAAAGGTTCAGATGCAGCAGGCGGAAAACCTGATCACAAAGGAAGTGGATGCGCTCGTGGTACTTGCACAGAATGCAGAAGCCGCAAAGCCTATGGTAGACCAGGCGAAGGAAGCGGACATTCCATTCATCGCGATCGACAGGATGATCCCGGATGCGGATATCGATTACTATATCGGCATGAATAATGATGCGATCGGCGATATGATGGCGCAATATGTGTACGACCTGTGTCCCAAGGGAAATTACGTATTGATCTCCGGCGCGCCTACGGATCCTAACTGCCAGGTATATAAAGACGGCTGGATGCGTGTGATCGGCGACGCAGTCGATAAGGGCGATATCAAAATTGTAGGCGACGCGGCAAGTGAAAACTGGGATCCGAATATTGCCTATGAAAACGTTGAAAATTTCCTGACAGTGAATAACGACGAGGTGGATGTAATCCTCGCGATGAACGATGGCACGGCAGGCGGCGTGGTACAGGCACTCAAGGGAAGGAACCTCAATGGAAAGGTGCTTGTTACGGGGCAGGACGGCGAGCTTGCGGCTTGCCAGAGAATCGTGGCGGGAGACCAGACGATGACCGTATGGAAGCCGGATAACGAGCTTTCAAGGCTGGTGATCGACGCGTGCCTGAAAATCGTAAACGGACAGGAACCCGACATCAATGGTTCGATTAACAACGGCGTGAAGGACGTTCCAGCGGTTTTGGTTGATCCGGTACCGGTCGGTAAGGACAATATGGACAGCACGATTATTGCGGCAGGCTACTATCCAAAGGAAGACGTTTATTCGAAAACGGCTGAATAAAGGGCTAAGGGCTCTGTAAGGAAGCCCGGAGGGTAAAAACCTCCGGGACTTCCTTAAAAGATCGGCGGGAACGTAAGTTCCCCTGGAATGGGGTGCGGTATGTCAGAGTTTATTTTGGAAATCAACAACATTACAAAGGAATTCCCGGGAGTAAAGGCGCTTGACGGCGTAACGATGCAGATCGAAAAGGGACATATCCACGGCCTTGTAGGCGAGAATGGCGCGGGAAAATCCACTTTAATGAAGATACTGAGCGGCGTATATCCAAAGGGGGAATACGGCGGTGAAATCAAGATAGAAGGCCGGACGGCGGAATTCAAAACGATCAGGGATTCGGAAAGCGCCGGCATCGGGATCATTTATCAGGAGCTGATGATGATCCCAGAGCTTTCGATTGCGGAAAATATATTTCTTGGAAGATGCGATAATATTGTCAGCTGGGACAAAATGAACAGCGAAGCGCAGAAATGGATGGATCAGGTGGGCCTCGACGCGCTGCCCACAACGCTTGTAAAGGAGATCGGCGTAGGAAAGCAACAGCTTGTAGAGATCGCCAAGGCGCTTTCGCTCAATACAAAGCTGTTGATCCTTGACGAGCCGACAGCGGCGCTGACGGAAAAAGAGGTCGCGCATCTTTTGAGGAAGCTGAACGAAATCAGGGAGCAGGGAGTGACCTGTATTTATATTTCACACAAGCTTGAAGAGGTTATGGCACTGTGCGACCGTGTGACGGTGCTGCGGGACGGCGTAACGATCAGCACGGACGATATTGCGGAGCTGGATGAACAGAAGATGATATCAAAGATGGTCGGCAGAGATTTCTCGGACCGCTTCCCGCCAAGGGAAAACTGTGCGGCTGGAGAGACGGTGTTCGAAGTCAGGCACATCAATCTGGAAGAATTCGGGAATACAGGCAGAAGTATACTCAGGGACATCAGTTTTCAGGTAAAAAAGGGAGAAATACTCGGAATCGCCGGCCTTATGGGCGCGGGACGGACAGAGCTTGTAAACAGCCTGTTTGGCGATTTCAAAGGGAGGTTGTCCGGCGAGATTTTAATAGATGGCGAAAAGGTGGAAATCAAAACGCCGCTCGACGCAATCAACAAGGGACTTGGTTTGGTAACGGAGGACAGGAAGTTTAACGGACTGAACCTTATCGCTCCGATTGCGGATAACATCACGATGGCAAGCCTTGGTAAATTCAGCAGGCACGGAGTGATCGATGAAAACAGGGTGGCCCGGGAATGCGGCGAGATATCGCAGCGTATCCGCATCAAAGCGAGCTCGCTTGAAATGCTGGCAATGAACCTGTCGGGAGGCAATCAGCAAAAGGTGGTTTTGGCAAAGTGGCTGATGCTCAGCCCAAAGGTGCTGATTATCGACGAACCGACAAGGGGCATCGATGTGGGCGCAAAATATGAAATCTATGTGTTGATGAACGAGCTCAAACGGCAGGGAATGGCGATCATTATGGTGTCCTCCGAGCTGCCGGAGATTCTTGGCATGAGCGACCGGATTGTGGTTCTCAGGGAAGGAGAGATCACAGGTGAATTTGATAACAGGGAAGTTACCGAAGAAATGGTAATGGAACGAGCAACGGGGGGGAAGAAAGCATGAACAAGGAACTGACAAACAAAAAATGGCTGCAGAAGGTAAACTGGCGTACTTACACGATGATATTTGCGCTGATCCTGATCGCTATTTTTTTCCAGATCATCACGGATGGTATTTTTTTCAAATCACGTAACCTTTCGAACCTGATCAGGACCATGTCTATTACGGGCGTAATCGCTATGGGCGTTGTGCTGCTGATCGTTTCCGGAAATTTCGACCTCGCGGTAGGTTCAATCGTAGGGCTGTCAGGCGGCATCGCTGCAATTATGCAGGTGACGTTTGGCTGGAGCACCCCCATGGTCATACTGGCGGCGCTCGCGGTAGGCATTGCAATCGGCGTATGGCAGGGCTTTTGGGTGGCGTATCGTAATGTTCCGTCGTTCATCGTAACGCTGGGCGGTATGCTGATGTTCCGCGGGTTGTACCTTGTTATCACCAACGGCATCACGATTACGCCCATGAATCCGGATTTCACGTTTATCGGGCAGGGGTTCCTGCCGAAGGAGGCGGGGCTTATCATTGGTTGCGTTGCAATCCTTGCAGTGGTTGTGCTTATGCTCAAACAACGCAATTCCCGCAAGCGGTATGCGCTCGATATGGAGCCGATGTGGCAGACGGCCGTTAAAATCGTGATTTTCTCAGCGCTGATCGGTATTTTCGTGTTGATCATGAACGACTACAATGGTATTCCGGTGCCGGTGCTTATCCTGGTGGGCGTGATCATACTGTTTGCATTTATCGCGGCAAAAACACGGTTTGGCAGAAATGTTTACGCGATAGGCGGTAATGTAGAAGCGGCGCGGCTTTCAGGCATCAACGTAAAGCGCAACGTTTTGGGACTGTATATTATCACGGGACTTTTGTCTGCGCTCTCGGGTATCCTGCTCACGGCGCGTATGGACGGAGCGACGGCTTCTGCCGGAAATTCCTTTGAAATGGATGCGATCTCTGCGTGCGTACTGGGCGGCACGAGTCTTGCGGGAGGCAAGGGAACCATTATGGGGGCGGTGATCGGCGCGCTGATCATTGCATGCCTTGACAACGGTATGAGCCTGATGAACCTGTCCTACAACTACCAGAGCATTGTAAAGGGCCTGGTGCTTATCCTGGCGGTATGGTTCGATGTTGCAAACCAGCAGAAGAAATAAAATTTATCCTATATGAAACAAAGAAGGCGGTGACGGAATGAAAGGATTCAGCAAAACAAAGCTAAAGGGTATGTACGAACGTATGTACCTGATCAGGAAATACGAGGAACGGATTTATTACCTGTTTCTGGAGGGCGTGATGCCCGGAACAATCCACCAGAGCCACGGGCAGGAAGCGTGCGCGGTGGGTATGCTCTATGATCTCAGCGAGAAGGACTATTGCACATCGACGCACAGGCCGGCGGGACACAGCCTTGCAAAGGGCGTGCCGCTAAAGGATATGATGGCGGAAATGTTTGCGAAAAAGACAGGCTGCTGTGGCGGCTATGGCGGCGCGATGCACACGGGAGATATGTCGCGTGGCATGGTTCCGGCGATTGCGATCGTGGGAGGCGGCGTGCCGCTTGCGGCGGGCATCGGGCTTTCCTGTAAAATGCGCAGGACGGACAATGTATGCGTTGCCTTTATGGGCGACGGCGCCACAAATGAAGGCGCAGTCCACGAAGCGATGAACGGTGCGGCAATCTGGAAGCTGCCTGTAATCTTTGCGATTGAAAACAACCTGTACGGCGCTTCTACGCCAATCAGTACGACAACAAACATCAAAGACCTTGCGGAGCGCGGGGCTTCTTATGGGATTCCTGCGGAAATCGTGGATGGGATGGATGTGGTCGCTGTAAACGAAGCGGCAGCAAGGGCAATTAAGCGGGCGCGCGTGGGCGGCGGGCCGACGATACTTGAACTCAAGACCTACCGTATCGGCGGGCATTCCAGGAACGACGCGTGCGGATACCGCACACGTGAAGAGGAAGCGCAGTGGGCGAAACGCGATGCGATCCAGACCTTGCGCAAACGCCTGGTCGCAGAGAAAACGTGTACGGAAGAGGAGCTTTTGGCGCTGGAACAGAAAGTGGACGGCGAAATCGAGGAAGCGGTGGATTACGCGCAGGCGCAGCCCTCGCCGCTGCCTGAAGATGCTTTGAAATACGCTTATACAGAGGAGGGCTTACTGTAATGGCACAAAAAACAATCGCAGAGGCGTTACGCGAAGCGATCGCTGAAGAGATGCGCCGGGACGAACGGGTTTTCTGTATTGGGGAAGACATTGGCGTGGACGGCGGCTTTGGCGGGGCGTTCACCGTAACGCTGGGGCTTGAAAAGGAGTTCGGGCACGACAGAATCATAGATACGCCCATATCGGAAATACTGATCGCAGGCGCGGCGACGGGCGCCGCCATGACGGGAATGCGGCCCATCGCGGACGTACAATATGGGGATTTCCTGTTTTGCATGATGGACCAGCTTGTAGACGAGACTGCAAAAATGCGGTATATGTCCGGCGGGAAGATTACGGTTCCCATGGTGATGCGGGCTCCGGTCGGCGCGACAACGCGCGGTGCGCAGCACGCGCAAAGTCTGGAAGGCTTTTTTACGCACGTGCCGGGGCTTAAGGTGATTTGCCCGGCGACGGCATACGACGCGGTGGGTTTGCTGCGTACGGCTGTCCATGACGACGATCCAGTCGTTATGTTCGAACACAAAAAGCTGTACGGCTCCAAAGGAAACCGTGCGGAAAAAGGCGCGCTCTCGCCGATTGGCGAAGTACCGGACGAATATTACACAATACCCTTTGGAAAGGCAGAGGTACGCAGGGAAGGAACGGATGTGACGATTGTTGCAAACCTGCTGATGATGTACAACGCAATGCAGGCAGCGGCGCAGCTTGAGGAAGAAGGGATCAGCTGCGAGGTGATCGATCCACGTACGCTTGTGCCGTTTGATTACGATACGCTGTACGCTTCCATCCGGAAGACGGGGCGGCTCGCGATTGTCCATGAGGATGTGCAGCGCAACGGCTGGGGAGCCGAAGTCGCCGCTAAGGTGGCAAGCGAGGCGCTCTATTATCTGGATGCGCCAATCAAGCGGATATGCACCTATAACGTACCGATTCCGTTCGCGCCGGTAATGGAAAATTTTGTCGTGCCGTCCGTAGAACGCATCATAACGGAAATCAAACAGCTGATGACTGAATAGAGGAGGCTCGCTATGTTAATTTCAATGAAAAAGCTGCTGCTGCATGCGCAAAAGAACCGTTTCGCGGTTGGATATTTCGAGGCGTTTAACATGGACTGTATGGAAGCGGTGCTCAATGCGGCGGAAAAAACGGACTCGCCTGTGATCATCGGCTTTGGCGGCCAGTTTATCGGAAGTCCCAAACGCAATTATAAAGAAGATATCTATCTTTACGGCAAGCTTGCGAAGGAGGCCGCAAAGCGTTCCAAAGTTCCTGTGGCAGTGATTTTAAACGAGGCCAATGAGGAAGAAATGATCTATCAGGGTATGAACGCGGGCTTTAATACGGTGATGTACCAAAAGGAAGGCGAAGCCTTCGAAGATACGGTGCGTATCACAAAAGAAATCTGCCGTGCCGCCCATTTCATGGGGATTGATGTGGAAAGCGAAGTTGGGGAGCTTTCCTGCGCGGATATCTCAACCGGAACGCAGTCGCCGGGCCACGATACGGATGTGGAGCAGGCCAAATATTTTGTGGAGGAAACGGGAATCGACGCGCTTGCTGTGGCGATCGGCAATATACACCTGCTTGAGGATGCGAAGGCGCAGCTGAATTACGGGCTGCTCGAAACGCTGAGAAAGGAAATTCCGGTTCCGCTTGTGCTGCACGGCGGTACGGGGGTTTCCGCGGAAGATATGAAGAAGGCGATTCATATGGGTATTTCCAAAGTGAATGTAGGCACTGTTTTAAAGCGTGCGTATATTGATGCAGTAAGCGGCTTTATCGCTTCGCGCGAGCTTGAAAAGATAGATCCGCACATTACGATGGGCTGGGGCGGGCAAGACGATATGCTGAGCGTGGGCAGGGACGCGGTCACCCAAAAGGCAGTGGAATTTATCGATATGTTTGGTAGCGCGGGGAAGGCCGGCATATTCTGACAAAAGGAGTAAATTATGGCGCATGAAATTACTATGCCCGCCAGCGGGCAGACCGCTGCGGAATCGCTGATCGTACGGTGGAACGTGGCGGAAGGCGATGAAATCAGACGTGGAGACGTGCTTTTTGAGATCGAAACGGACAAAGCGACAATGAAGGTCGAGAGCTTTGCACAGGGTACGCTGCTGAAGATCGTATCTGCTGCGGGCGAGAAGGTGGAGGCCGGTAAAGTGGTGGCCTACATCGGAAAGCCGGGTGAAGAGGTCGGCGGCGTACAGCCGGAACATGGAGAGGCCCGGAGGGGATGCGAAGAGGACGAATACCAGCCGATCATGAAAAAGGAACAGCCCGCAAAACCAATCCGGGAAAAACAAGCGGAACAGCCCGGGAAACAGGAGGCCGGCAACGACGTTGTGCAGGCTTCTCCCGCGGCGCGCAAGCTTGCAAAGGAAACAAACCGCGACATTACGGCGCTTTATAAAAGGCTGGGAAGGCCGGTGAAAGCTGCCGATGTGCAAAACGAGACACAGCAGGACGCCGGTTACGACGTCGAGGCTCCGTCCGCTATGCGTAAGGTGATTGCGCGCAGGATGCTCGAAAGCACAACGCAGGCGCCGCAGTTCACGGTTTCGATCAATCCGGATATGACGGAAATGATCGCGTTGCGGGCACAGCTTAACGACGTTTTGGCGGAGGACAGCAGGGTGTCCTTCAACGACCTGCTTGCAAAATGCGTATGTATGGCGGTAAAAAAAGCACCGTATATCAACGCGCAATACGTCAGCGATGAAGAGATCAGGCTTTACCGCCATGTGAATATTGGGATTGCTGCGGCGCTGCCGGACGGACTGGTGGTGCCTGTTGTGAAAAATGCGGATACCCTCACCCTTGCCGGACTTGCGCGGCAAAGCGCGAAGCTGGTGGGCGAAGCAAAGCGCGGAAGGTTACAGGCGGCGGATATGCAGGGCGGGACAATTACAATCTCAAACCTTGGGATGTATGGCATCGACAATTTTACCGCGCTTGTGAACCGGCCGGAGAGCGCGATCCTCGCAGTGGGCGGAATCATCGATACGCCTGTCGGCAGGAATGGTTCTGTAAAGCTGCGCCCATTGATGAATATCACAGCTTCTTTTGACCATAGGATGATCGACGGCGGAGTGGGCGCGCTGTTTATGGCGGAGTTGAAAAGGCTGGTCGAGCATCCGGTAAGCGTTTTATTGTAAGGCGTTTGCGCGCCTTTTGGTACGATGAAAATCAGGAGAAAGACAATGGAATATGATATTGCGGTAATCGGCGGCGGCCCTGCGGGCTACAGCGCCGCCTTGAAAGGCGCACGCATGGGGGCGAAGGTCGTTCTGTTCGAGAGGGAAAACCTTGGCGGAGTATGCCTCAACGCAGGCTGCATTCCTACAAAAAGCTATGTCGCGCAGGCAGAGCTGATCGAAAAAATCAGGCAGAACACACAGCTTGGAATTTTTAAAGAAGCAGGCGTATTCAGCTTCAAAAAGATATTCGAACAAAAGCAAAAGGTGGTCGCAAAGCTCACCGGCGGCATAGACGCGCTGCTGCGCGCGGCAAAGGTGGAGGTTATCCGCAGGGAAGCGCTCCCCAAAGATGCACACACCATAGAGGCGGGTGGAAAAACCTACCGGACCAAAAAAATACTGCTTGCCACGGGTTCGCGGAATTTTATCCCGCCGATCCCGGGCGTAGACGGCGTAAACGTACTGGATTCCACAGGCCTGCTTGCCATGCAAAGGCTGCCTGAGAGCCTTGTTATCGTGGGAGCGGGCGTGATTGGCCTCGAATTCGCGTGCATAATGAACGCCTTTGGATGCGAGGTGACAGCCGTGGACGTTTTGCCTGAAATATTACCGAATGAGGACAGGGAAACGGTGCAGGCGTTGTTTGCCCTTTTAAAACAGCAGGGGATCAAATTTGAGCTTTCCTGCCGTGTCGTCAGAATTGAAGACGTGGAAAACGGGAAGAGAGTGACGGTGGAGCAGGACGGGGAGCTGCGCGGCCTGGGGGCGGAATATGTATTGATCGGCGTTGGACGCGAGCCTGATAACGAAGTGGCAAAGAAACTGGGATTGGAGCTCGATCAAAAGGGATTTGTAAAGGTGGACGCAAAGCTGCGCACATCCCAAAAGGACGTATACGCGGCGGGCGATCTCATTGGGGGCTGCCTGCTGGCGCACAGCGCATACGAAGAAGCTGAAACTGCCGTACAAAACTGTCTGGGGGCTGATAAAACTGTAAATCTTAACGTAATGCCCCGTTGTATTTTTACGTCGCCGCCCTATGCGGCGGTTGGTGTGGCGGAACAAAATGCCACGGGTGAGACGGTTTCAGGGAAATTTCCCTTTGGCGCGAACGGAAAAGCAATCGCGGGCGGTATGGAGGAAGGCTTTATAAAATGGATCGCTGAAAAGGAAACAGGAAAACTGATCGGATGCAGTATCCTCGGCGGTGAAGCCGCGGAGATGGTTTCCACGGCCCTCGTGGCGGTCAACGGGGGGATGACTGCAAAGGAACTGGCAGGCATGATATTCCCGCATCCTACGCTTTCCGAGGGCATCAAAGAGGCGGCTGCGGATATTATGGGGGAGGCGTTGCACCTTCCGGAACGGAAATAAAGTACAAAAAACAGCGGGGAGGTGAACTGGCTATGAAATTTGACGTTTGCTGCGTAGGACATATGTGCACGGATATCCTTGTGAAGCCGGTGGATACGCTTCCGGAAAAAGGAAAGCTTCAACTGGTGGATTCCATCCATCAATACACAGGCGGCTGTACGATGAATACGGCAATCGGACTCGCAAAGCTTGGCGTTAAAACCTCGCTTGCAGGCAAGGTGGGCGGCGATGGGTTTGGCGCATTCATGAAAGAAACATTGCGTATAAGCGGTGTGAACACCGACGGGCTTTTGCTGGAAAAGGGCGCCATGACCTCTGCGTCGGTCGTAACGATCGGCGCAGATGGCGAGCGCACCATATTGCATTGCCTTGGGACAAACCAATCGTTGTGTTTTGATGATATCGATATAAAGCAGGTGCTGGATGCGCGCTACCTGTTTATCGGCGGGGTGTTCCTGATGCCCGCGTTTGACGGCGAAGCTGCGGCGCGGCTTTTGAAGATCGCGCAGGAAAGCGGAGTCGTAACGGCAATGGACACCGCATGGGACGCACGGGGACGGTGGCTTTCGCTGATTCGTCCGATGCTCGCGCACCTTGACTGGTTTATGCCCAGTGTGGAAGAGGCGGAACAGATGATTGGCACGCGCGAGCCGGGGAGGCTTGCCGAAGCGTTCCGCGCGCTCGGTGTGAAAAACGTGGTGATAAAGCCTGGCAGCAGGGGTTGCTATGTGCAGCCGCAGGGAGAAGAGGGACGTTACTTTGGTATTTTCCCGGCAAAGGCCGTAGATACGGCAGGCGCGGGAGACGCATGGTGCGCGGGATTTTTGGCGGGGCTTGTAAACGGCCTTTCCGTAGATGCGGCGGCAGTCGTCGGCAATGCGGCGGGAGCGATGTGCGTCACACAGGTCGGAACCACAACAGGTATACGCAGCTTTGCGGAAACACAGGAATACGCCCGGCAGGACGGGTGAGGATTTACGGAGGAAAAACAATGAAGCGTTCGGAAATCAACCGGAAAATCAGGGAGGGTAAAGCGTTTTTGGAGCGGATGAATTTTGTTGTGCCGCCTTTTGTGTTGTGGTCCCCGGACGAATGGAAGGAAAAGGGGCACGAATACGACGAGATACGCGATTGTATGCTTGGCTGGGATATCACGGATTTTGGCACGGGTGATTTTGATAAAACGGGCCTTCTTGTGATTACGCTGCGCAACGGAATCGATGGAAATCCGGATTATTTTAAAACATATGCGGAAAAATGCCTGATCGTGCAGGATGGGCAGGTTACGCCCATGCACTTCCACTTTTTCAAGATGGAGGATATTATCAACCGCGGCGGCGCAGACCTCATGATCAAACTGTATCACGCAACGCCTGAAAGAAAACTTGCGGATACGCCCGTCACGGCATATGTGGACGGCAAACGGTTCCAGGTGCCGGCAGGTACTGTGCTGCGCCTGAAACCGGGCGAAGGAATCACACTTCCGCCGTATCAATACCATACGTTTTGGGCGGAAGGGGGAACTGCGCTTATTATGGAGGTTTCAAGAGTGAACGACGATAATACGGACAATCATTTTTTGGACGCGCCCGCCCGTTTCCCTAAGATCGAGGAAGATGAAATGCCCCTGCATCTTTTGTTCAGCGAATATCCGGATGCGAAATAATGTGATGCAAAGTATTGATATTGGGACTGCTTTTTCCTATAATAACAATATAACACAGAAAAGAACGGGTAATCACATGATTAAGGTACAGAGGCATAACGAGATATTGAAGCTCCTGGAGCAGCAGGACGCCATGCAGATTTCAGCTCTGGCAGAATTGCTGCAGTGTTCCATGATGACGGTGCACAGGGATATCGAAGAACTGGAGCAGCAGTCTCTGGTGAGAAAAGTTCATGGCGGCGTGGTGTTACAGCGTAACGACGACCTGCAGCCCAGCTTCAACCGGCGCGTGGTACAAAATACCGAGGAAAAGCGCAGGATTGCCGCAGAAGCGCTGAAAATGATCGAGCCGGGCAGCAGCGTGTTTTTTGACGCGGGAACAACGCCGCTCTACCTGACAAAAATCATTCCGGCAAACCTTGCGTTTACGGCTATCACAAACAGCCTGCAAACGGCGGTTGAGCTTGCGGGCAAGCCCAATATTACGGTCATTATACTGGCGGGAGAAATCCATCATTCCTCCTACTCGGCGGTCAATAACCTTGCAATCGAATCGGCCTCCAAATTCCACACAGATCTTGCGATCATTTCTACCAAATCGATTTCGCTCCCCGGAGGGATCTACGAGACCAGCCTGCCGCTTATTGAAATCAAAAACGCGATGGTCAGGAACACAAAAAAAGTGGTACTGCTTGCCGATCACAGTAAATTCAATGAAAGCGCGATGTGCCTTGCAGTTGGGTTTGAAGATATTGATGTGGTTATTACAGACACCGGCACGCCGGAAGACAAGGTAAAAAAATTGCGGGAGCTTGGCGTAGAGGTAAAGGTCGTATAGGAAAAGTGATACAGCGGGGCGTTTGCCCCGTTTTTTGTTGCAATAAAAAAACCGCCTTTTGGGCGGTTTTGAATCTGCCTGTTATTTCCATACATGGACTTTTTTGAGCAACTGCACAAGTTTTTTCCCGCCGCGAATCTGCAATAGCTCACGCTCGGTAACGGCCTTGACAAGAATCAGCATAAATACGTAAATGATCAGCCCAACCACCGCGCAGGCAATCACCGCGACCGCATTGGAGAAGGGAGCGATGAGCGTATAGACCAGATAAGCGATCGCTGCCATGACGGCGGTCGCTGCGACCGGTTTTAAAATATGCTCCGGGAAGTTCATACGTACCCCGGTATATTTGCGTACAAAATAATAGTTCATGCAGGCAGCGATAATGTAGCACACCACGGTACCGATAACCGCGCCATAAATATTGATCTGCGGAATACTCATTAAAAACAGGCTGAGCGCAACCTTGACGCCTGCGCCTACCGCAAGGGAGATCGGCGGCAGGTTTTGCTTTCCGATGCCCTGCAAAATGCCTGTCATGGTCTGCATAAAGGGCAGGAACACGGTAACAGAGCACATTGTCATCAATAGGCCTGTTGAAAGGGCGAGCTCATCCGCACTGGCGCTGGGATACAAAAAGCGCAGCAAAGGCGACGCAAACACAAAGAAGGCAACCATAACGGGAATCCCTTCGAGGAATGCAAATTTAATTCCATGCAGCACGTTGCCCCTGACGCGCGCGTTGTCGCCTAATTTAAGGGCCTCTGAGATTGCCGGAACGACGCTCATTTGCAGGGCCTGCGATACGATGGCCGCTAGGTTGATCAGGGTAAGCACGCCGCCGGTGAGCGCGCCGTACATACTGCGGACAGTCTGCGTATCATAGCCGAGCGCAAACAGGCTGCGCGGGATGATAACCGAGTCCACAAAGGTAATGATGGGCATGACAAGGCCCGCAACCGTAACGGGTAGCGCAATTACGAGTATTTTTCCAAGGAGGGGTTTAACCTCCGACCACATGAGCTTTGATTTATAAGCGGAAGCTATTTCAAGCGTCATCCGGCGTTTTTGTTTTCCAAAGGCTCCCATGACATACAAAAGAGCGCTTACCTCGGAAATTGTGATGCCGATCAGCGCACCCATTGCACCGAATTCCAGCCTGCCTGTCCATTTCAGGAAGAAGTAAGCAAGCGCAAGGCCCATAGCGACCTTTACAAGCTGCTCGATAATCTGTGAGAAGGCGGTGGGCTTCATGTTTTGCAAGCCCTGGAAATACCCGCGGTATGCCGACATGACCGAAACGAAGAAAAGCGACGGCGCGATTGCCATGAGCGAATAGCTTGCGTCAGGCAGCTTTTGCAGCGCAGCGATCTGCCCCGCAAAACAGAACATGAGGATGGACGTCGCAAGGCCGACAAAGAACAGGAAGGTACGCGCCGTACGGAATACGGCGTAAGCGCCCCGGTAGTCGTTAACGGTCACCCGTTCGGAAACAAGCTTTGAGATTGCAATCGGCAGGCCGACCGTGGAGATGATCAGGAGCGCGGAATAAACAGGAAATGCCTGCTGGTAGTAGCTCATTCCCTCGAAGTGGATGAGGTTTGTAAGGGCGATCCTGAAAAACGCTCCGATTATTTTGACAATGACGCCGGCAACGCCGAGGATCATTGTGCTTTTGATCAAACTTTTCGTAGTATTGGACATAAGATACCCCAATCTTTTTTGATGCCTATTTATTATACCACATATTATAAAAATTGAAAGTTCGGTAAATTTTAAGGCCATGGCGTACAGAAAAAGCAAAATATGTTTGCGGTTCTTGCAGGGCCTTTATTATTTTAATATAATGAGATAAATAAGAGGAAAGGTGGTTGGAGCGGCATAAAAGGAAAATTGCCGCGAAATAATTATGAAAAAGACTGTCATTATGGTTTTGGCCGTAGGGATGGCGGCGTTGCTTCTGATGTCGTGCATGGCGGCGCCGGAAACGGCAAGCGTGCAGCCCTCTCCCGCGGAAACGGCGAGTACGGCTCAGCCCTCACAGCAGCCGGAGACGTCACAGCAACCGGCAACCTCACAAGAGGCGTCCAGCGCGTCCAAAATGGATGGGATATGGAAAGCCGACCGCACGGAGGAACGCGAGCTCAGTGATTCCGAGGAATGGTACCTTGTGGTAGACGGGGACAAGGCGTACAGCTATCCCAATGAGGCAAGCTTTGAGAACAATGAACCGGAAGCGGTCTACCCTGTGCAGTTACAGGAAGACGGCACGGCGCATATGATGGTGGGCGAGGTTTCCACGAGCGGGAATATCCCCAAGGATTATTTCTCTGTGCTGACGCTACAGCCCAACGGCATGCTCAAATGCGAGGCGTACAGGGATGTGTTTATCATGGAACGTGAGGACGACTGAAGGAAAACAAAAAAATAGCGTTTCCAAAACCGGAAACGCTATTTCTATTTTTATTCCTCGGTATTTTCGGGCTTTTTCAGGCCTTCGATTTTGATATTGTGCTTTTCAGCATAATCCCATAATGCAGCCTGAATTGCCTCCTCTGCAAGTACGGAGCAATGCACCTTGACTGCCGGCAGGCCGTCGAGCGCCTCCATTACAGCTTTATTGGTAACCTGCAGGGCTTCCTGTACGGTTTTTCCTTTGATCATTTCGGTCGCCATACTGCTGGTAGCCACCGCAGCGCCGCAGCCAAAGGTCTTGAACTTAACGTCGCGGATAATTCCGTCGTCGTCAACGTCCAGGAAAATCCTCATAATATCCCCGCATTTTGCGTTGCCGACTGTTCCGACGCCGCTCGCGTGTTCAAGCTCTCCCATATTTCTCGGATGCTGGAAATGATCTAAAACTTTTTCACTATACATAATCGATTCATCCTTTCGTTAGTTTGACTTCATAAAGTCGTCGTAAAGCGGCGACATATTCCTGATTTGCTGTACCACAGTTTTCAGTGTGTCCACAACATAATCCATTTCTTCCATTGTGTTATTTTCACCCAGCGTCAGCCGCAACGATCCGTGTGCGATTTCGTGCGGCAGGCCGATGGCCAGAAGCACATGGGACGGATCAAGCGATCCTGACGTACACGCCGATCCGCTCGAACCGCAGATGCCGTTCATATCAAGCATCAAAAGCAACGATTCGCCTTCGATAAACCGGAAACAGAAATTGGCGTTGTTGGGCAGGCGCTTTTGCCTGTCTCCGTTGAGCCGTACGTATTCGATTTCATTCAGCACGCGGTCTATGAGGTGGTCGCGCAGCGCGATCTCCTTTTCAGTCCGCTCCTTCATGGTAGCGGCTTCAATCTCGACCGCCTTTGCAAAGCCCACGATACCCGGTACGTTTTCCGTACCTGCGCGCTTGCCGCGTTCCTGTGCTCCGCCGTGGATAAACGATTTGATTTTCACACCGTTCCTGATGTAAAGGAACCCAATGCCCTTTGGCCCGTTCAGCTTATGCCCGCTTGCGCTGAGCATATCGATGTGGCATTCGTCCACGTTGATCGGCACCTGGCAATACGCCTGCACCGCATCTGTATGGAACAATATGCCGTGCTTTTTGGCGAGCTCGCCGATTTCCTTTACCGGCTCTATGGTTCCGATCTCATTATTCGCATACATGATGGAAATAAGGATGGTTTCAGGGCGGATGGCGGCCTCAAGCTCGTCAAGGCTGATAAATCCATTCTCATCCACATCGAGATAGGTGACCTCATATCCATGCTTTTCAAGGTATTCGCACGTATGCAAAACCGCATGGTGCTCTATTTTGGAAGTGATGATATGGTTGCCCTTATTCTTGTACGCTTCCGCTGTTTCCTTGATTGCCCAGTTGTCTGACTCCGTGCCGCCCGCTGTAAAATAAATTTCATTTGGTTTTGCGCCAAGCGTATCGGCTATCGTCGCACGCGCCGTATCGATTACATCCTTGTTTTCAGCTGCAAACTCGTAAATGCTGGACGGGTTTCCGTATTTTTCCGTAAAATACGGAAGCATTGCTTCCACCACCTCCGGGCGTGTTGCCGTTGTTGCCGCGTTGTCAAGATAAATAAATTTTCCCATATCCGCCATACTCCTCTGTCAAATCTTATTTTGTCGCGTGAGCGCCGCTGCATGGGGCGCAGGCCCCGTTTTCCTGTTCGATCAGCGTACTCAGCTTAATCTCGTCTACAATTTCGTTAATACCGTCATTCAGGCGTTGCCAAACATATTTTGAAGCGCAGGAACCGGATTTTGAGCATCCGTCCTCGTCTCCCAAAGCCGGGCAATCGATTGGACTAAGATCGCCTTCCAATGCCCGAAGGATGTCGCCTACAGAAATATCGTCCGTCTGCCTTGTCAGCATATATCCGCCCTGCGCGCCGCGTATGCTGCTCACAAGCCCCGCTTTTTTCAGCTTTGCAATGAGCTGCTCCAGATAACTTTCGGAAATTTCCTGCCGCGCAGCAATGCTGCTGATGGGAACAGCCTCCGCTTCACTGTTTTTTGCAAGGTCGATCATAGCGCGCAGCCCGTATCTTCCTTTTGTTGATAATTTCATTTTCTGTTGCACCTCTTTGCAATCAATTCCCACTAAATTACTCTGATATAATAATACACTTTTCACAGAATGTCAAACATAATTTCTACTATTTTACTGGGAAATTATTACTGTTTTTATGAAATGGTTGCGAAAGCAGCCTTTGCCGGAAACCGTTATGCAGTGTACATCACTATATCTGCACTATACTCCGGATTCCACAGAACATCCTTTCCAAGATCAAAATGTCCGGGTTTTATACCATTGCTTTTATTATGTTATGCCACCGTTACAAAAGAAATACCGGACAAAACAGAGCCCCGTTTCCCGGGGGGAGTGTCAGGCCTTACTGCTGTAAAGCGAATTTTTTTCCAGCTCCTTTGTGTATTTGACCATAAGCCACACGACAACGATTGCAATCACGAGCTCTGTAATCGGCATCGCAAACCACAGCGAATCTGCGCCCGCAAGCACGGGCAGCAGGTAAATCAGCAGTCCGCTGATTACAAGGCCGCGTGCAACTGAAACAAACAGGGACGTCCCCGGTTTCATCAGCGCCTGGAAATAATAAGTGGAAAAAATATTAAACGGTAACAGCAAAAACGATATGCAATAGCTGCGCATAATAGCCGGCGCGATTGCGAGAACCTCGTTTGTGGGAGACATAAATATGCGAATGAAGCCGTCAGGGAACAGCAGGGTTGCGGCAGTCCACACAATACTGAAAAAGCAAACGGTCCGCAGCGCATACTTCAGGGTTTCCCTGATCCTTGCCCACTGCTTCGCGCCAAAGTTCATGGATATGATGGGCTGAGAGGCCTGACCTACGCTGTAAGCGCAGCATTGGACGATTGTACCGACATTGACGATGACGCCATATACCGCAAGCGCATCCGCGCCAAAATAGGTCATGATCTGCCGGTTGAACAGCATGGTAAGAATGCCCATCGCCACGTCGATAAAAAAGGTCGAAAATCCTGTAACGAGAATTTTTTTCAGATGCAGGAAAAACCGTACCGGCTTTACAAGCTTCAGCGTATTTTTTTTCGAAAAGAAATGGGATAGCATGATAATAAAGGTAATCAACGCGCATAATGCTGTTGCAAGCCCCGCGCCCATTGCGCCCATGTTCATGGTAAATACAAAGAAAAAATCCCCGAATACGTTGATAACGCCCCCGGCAAGCACTGCGGCGGTAGCAAGCCCCGGGCTGCCGTCGTTTCGCAGGAATGCGGCAAGCATCTGGTTAAATACAAACAGGGGGACTGCAAATTTGATCGGCAGCAGATAGCTTTGCGCAATGGGTAAAATTTCCTGCGACGCGCCGAAAAGCATGAGCAGCTCTTTATCGAAAAAAGCGATTCCAATCCAACTGACTGATGCAAAAAACACCGTGCCGATAAATGCCGTGGTGAAATAATCGTTTCCGTCTTCATTTTGCCCGCGCATGGTGCTGAATAAAACGGAACCGCCGATTCCCGTCAACAGCCCGAGGCTATATATGATATTCCAGATCGGCGCGACTACGGCAAGCGCAGCCGTACCGCTCGGCCCTGCATATTGCCCGACCATTGCCATATCCACCAACCCATAGACAGAGCTGATGAGCGCGCTGCCAAAAGCAGCCGCGAAGTATTTGGAATAGAGCTTTTTTACGTTTCCCTGTAAAAGATTCATAACATCCTCCTTAAAAAACAAAAGAGCCGGACAAGGTACAGGCGTCTCAGCCTGCCACCTTATCCAGCTCGTCATTTCTTCAGAACGACTCACCCTCCGAGTGAACAACACAAAATATAACAAAAAGAAAAAATTTTGTCAAGTTTCTTTGCGGGAAAAGTACAAAATGGAACAAATTTTGAAAATCAGGAAAGGCCTGAACTGGCGATAACCTCCTTCATGACATGGATAAACGCTTTTGCCGCGCCGGTAAGCGGCCTTTGCTTTGAATAAGAGACTACCACCTTGCGCACTTTTACCTGTTGATTCAGCGAGAAATACCGCGGCATTTCCGGAAATTTGTTGCTGCGTGCGAGAACGTCCGGAATGATTGTGACGCCAAGCCCGGCTGCTGCAAGCGCCTGCGCGGCCTCCATACTGTTTGTCTGCAGGATAACGTCAGGACGGAAACCTGCGTTGTGGCACAAATCAAAAAATGAGTTCCTCAGTTTTTGCCCTTTTTTCATGACGATAAAGGACTCGTTTTTGAGAAGCGCGAAATCAACAGGCGGATATGGCCGGTTTTGCTTGCCGGGCTTTATCGCATCGCAAAGTTTATGGTTTGCAGGAAGCGCCAGCAGGATTTCTTCGTCAAAAAGCTCCTCGTAAGCGAGCGCCGGATAGCTGAGAGGTAACAACACGATAGAAAAATCGGTGACGCCGCTCATGGCGCGTTCCTCAAGCTCCTCTGTAATCCCCTCTTCAAGGCTGATGCTGATGCCGGGGTAACGCTGTTTAAAAACGGGCAGCACGCTTGTCAGCAGATACATACTCCTGTAATTGGAGCTGCCGATGGTCAAATGTCCGATCTTTAAATCAAACAGATCGTCGATCTGGTTTTTACGCTGCTGCCGCAGCTGGTGTATTTTTTGTTCCGTCTGTAAATAGATTTGACCTGCGCCCGTTAATTTTGCGGGCTTTGCATTTTTTTCAAAAAGCTCTGCGCCCAAATCGTTTTCGATGCGCTTGATATACTGGCTCAGGGACGGCTGTGCGATAAACAACCTTTTTGCAGCCTGCGATATGCTGCCTTCCTCCAGAATTTTTTGAATATAATAAAACGCGCGATCCTCCATCATTTGCTCCTCCTGATTTAATATAGCTATTATACTATGGAATAAATAGTATTTAAAGTATTTGACCTATATATTGGCAAAGCATACAATTTGATCATGGGATTACAAATAAAAAATAAGGGGAGAAACTATATGGAGCAGGATATAAAGCGCGAGCGGCTGATCGACATTATGGCAAAATTCACGGGATATGCAGGCAAGCATCTTCCGGACGATGTGATGCAAAAGCTGAAGGAGCTGCGGGCGGAAGAGAACACGCCCATGGCAAAAATTTTTTATGACGCGATGTTTGAGGATCTTAAAATGGCGGATGAAATGGATCGGCCCTGTTGCCAGGATACGGGCGTAATCCAGTACTTTGTGCAGGTTGGTTCGCGATTCCCGCTGATCGATGAAATAGAAGGATGCCTGCGGGAGGCTGTGAAACGCGCGACGGCAGAGGCTCCGCTGCGCCACAATGTCGTGGAAATATTTGATGAAAAAAATACGGGCAATAACGTAGGAACAAGAATCCCGTGGATAGACTGGGAGCTTGTCCCGGGCAGCGACGAGGTAAAAATATATGTGTATATGGCGGGAGGCGGATGCAGCCTTCCGGGCATGGCAAAGGTGCTTGCGCCGCTCGAAGGCTATGAAGGCGTGGTTCAATTTGTGTTTGACCAGATCACCTCGTATGGAATCAACGCATGTCCGCCGCTGCTGATTGGCATTGGAATTGCGGGCTCTGCAGAGGTTGCGGCAAAGCTATCCAAAAAGGCGCTCTTGCGCCCGATTGGAACGCGCAACAGCAACCCGCGCGGCGCAGAGCTCGAGCTTATGATCGAAAAGGGATTAAATGAAATCGAGATTGGCCCCGGAGGTATCACGGGCAAAAATTCTGTGATGGGCGTGCACATCGAGCAGGCGGGCAGGCATCCTTCCACGATTGCCGTCGGCCTTTCTACGGGATGCTGGGCGCACAGGCGCGCGCTGATCCGGATTGATGCGGAACTGGGGTATGAAATGCTGTCACACAAAGGAGCGATTTTATGAATAAAAAAATACTGACGACACCCATTCAAAACGGGGACATTGAAGGGCTTACAATCGGCGATATCGTATATTTAAACGGATATCTGATCACAAGCAGGGACGACGTACACCAGCGCCTGATCAAACAAAATAAACCGCTGCCTGTAGACCTTGCCGGAAAAGCGATCTTCCACGCGGGGCCGATCATGAAGGAACGGCAGGATGAGCCGGGTAAATATGATGTAATTTCCATTGGGCCAACGACCAGTATGCGAATGGAAAAATACGAGAAGGAATTTATAGCCGAAACGGGCATTAAGCTGATTGTAGGCAAGGGAGGCATGGGCGACAAAACCGCCGAAGGATGCGGGCTTTATAAAGCGGTGCATGCAGTGTTCCCCGGAGGGTGTGCTGTTTTGGCGGCAAGCCAGGTGGAAGAGGTGGAATGCGTCAAGTGGCTTGACCTTGGAATGCCGGAGGCAATGTGGGTAATGCGCGTCAGGGAGTTTGGGCCGCTTATTATCTCGATTGACACAAAAGGGAATAACCTGTTTGAGAACAACAAAAAGCTGTTCAATGAAAAAAAGGAAAGGATAGTCGCCGGGATCAATCAGCACGTCGATTATCTGGAATAAGGATTGCTTACCACACATCTTTTACGGCCAAAAGCCCGCGCCACTAAAGGCGCGGGCTTTTGGTTGACGGGCAGGCGCTGCATTTGCATCGCTGCCGGAAGTACGCCTGCGATTCAGGCAGACGCAGGGGCAAAGACACCGCGCATTTTAAAAACGAAACGGCAGTTACGGATTGGAGGATTACCCATACGGTAGAATGGTTACATTAAAAATAACAGGAAAGGATAGATATGAGTATATTAATCTACGGGATAGCGGCTATTAATCTATTTGCAGTATTGCTGATTTTATTGCGCCCAAAGCTGTTCCACACAAAGCTGTATAAACCAATGCTGAAAAATATCGGACTGTCTTTGCTGCCGCTTTTGGTATTGATTATTACCGTGGCACTCATGGGCGCGATCATGATATTTTTCAATTTTGTCGTTGGGGTGGTTGTTGGTATCGTTGGAATCATCATATGGTTCCTGCTTTTGCCCAATGCAGGCTACCTTGTTACGGAGCTGAACCTGAACCACAGGACGGTGGATAAAAAAGAAGTGCCAATATGGTACGATATCATTGCGGTATTGTCTTTGTCGATGTCCGGTGTGATGAATACCCTGCTCAATGTGATGCTGCTCCAACTGATGTATGCGGTTGTGGTCAACCCGATCGACGCATTCCATATGGGCTTTACAAATAACAGGAATTTTTGGATTGTGATTACCGTTGTTTTCCTGTTGATTAGCTTTGGTATTTATATTGGACGATATCTGCGCTTTTACAGCTGGGATATCCTGAAACCGAAAAAGTTTTTTGGAATTTTAAAAAACCATTTCTCGCAGCCGGGCAAGGTCAGGGAGCTGTTTATTTTCATGATTTGCTACGCGGCCTTTTTTCTTATCATGTACTGGATTGTCGTGTGGTCGGTGCTTACCGCAGTTTAGGAAAGGGAATCACGCCATACGGTATTTTTGCACCGTATGCTTTTTGTTGCCCACTTTTTCCGCCTGCTTTCGTTTTCTACCTGATCGTCGTCGTTTGGATAAAATCGATCAGCTGATCGTAGGGCAGGGTGTCCGTCATGAAGGTCACGTCCAGCTTATCGTTAAAACCGGAGGCGATAGCGCCTTCATCGTCGTAGATGCCTGTTATATGGGTGCCGTCCTGCAATGAGGTATCGATCTGCTCAAAATTCTCACTGGTCGCAATGGTACTACCAGTCTGCTGCATAAGAACAAAATAATACAGATTTATAATTGTCACCACGTTTGAATCAACCGTATAAGAAAGCTCAACTTGATAGCCAAGATTTTCGATTTCTGAGACAGTGATCTGATCTGGTTGGTAAACTTCGTTTTCAGCAAAAACAATGTCATATTGACTTCTGACCGCCTTCGTATCCGGGAACTGCTGCTTTTCAGGTCTCTTTTCCTGTATGAAAGTATGACTGTCATCCGGTCCATAATAGGTCGAAACCTCGCCGGAATTTTGGTTTAAAGCCACAAAAAAGTTGTATACATTGTCGGCGAATACGCCTCCAATCGGCGTTATCAGGAACACGAAAACAAGCGCGGCGCAGACGGGTACCGCCGCCAGAGTCCTTGCCTTACGCTTCCGTTTGGCTTTGCGCCGCTCCTGTTCCTCGTAATCGTAAAACCACTGGGGGATAGGCGGAATGTCCTTTTCGGCGATCTGAAAGCCCGCATCTTCCTCCTGCTCGTTTTGCTCAACTTCGTCGAACAGCTCGGGATACTGCTTTATTTTTTTATAAAAATCGCGTTTTTTCATATCCGTTTTTCCCCCTTTTTCTAATTTGGTTTTTGCTTACATACTCAGCACGTAACTATACTTGGTACCGTAAAGGTTGCAATATGCCATCGTACGGTATTCGTACCCTTTAACGACCGCAATGGTATTAGTCGCTGTAGCGCTTCCTCTACCACTTCCGCTGGCCCCCGTACCGAAATTTACCCACGAACCGTTCACTTTCCTTTGGAGCTGGCAGGATATGGTAATGTATTCCGAGCCATTTGAGCGGGCCGTCGCGTTTATATTTATGGAGTAATTGGTAGCCATTCCAATTCCGCATGTATATTGAGAAGCCCGCGGTGAAACCGTAATTTCCTGCAATGCTTCTTGCGGGCTTGGCGTTTCCGCGGCAAAGGCCGCCACCGGCATCAACAGGCACAGCACCGCAGCGCATAAGAGAGAGATTAGTTTTTTCATTGTTTAGAGTCCTCCTTATTTATTGTAGTACTGTTATAACGAAACAAAAGCAGTCAAAGGGGGAATCCATCACAAATTTTTAATAATTTTCCGCAATTTTTTCATCCAATACCTCATCCTGTCCCTGCTTACGCCATTTTTCCTGCACACGACGCGGATTGGAACGCCGTCCAGAAAATGCTCCTGAAAGGATTTCCGCAAATCAAGGGGCATTTCTTTGATCAACTCTTCAACGGTGAGCCTGAAGAAAAGATCGTCTTCAAAATTTCTTTCGGGCGGATGGACGAGGTAATACATTTCCTCCCGGTCTTTATCCTTTTGACGTTTTTTGATAAAGGAAACAGCCTCGTTTTTAAAGACGGTGACAAGCCATGGCTTCAGGTCGTCTTCATTGGTAGGATAATTTTTCTCATAGAGCACTTTTGAGAACTTGAAGTACAGGATGTCTTCGGTATCTTCTTTGTTTCCGACGATCCTGAAAATGATACGGAAATAGAACCCGTAATACTTATAGAATACCTGAAATAAAATAACTGCACGATTCATAGTAGCCCCAATCAGAAACAAACCGTAGCCTGATGAAAATACCAAAATTACTCATTTCCAATTCTATCACAGTTTTCATTAAAAAAATATTATAATTTTACTCCTTTACCACATTCGGTTTCGTTATATAAGTGAAAGGATAAATATACGCTGTTTTGTGAGGGGGGATTTTTGCAATGAAGCGAACTGTTTTATGAAAAAAGTACGGCAGCCCGGCCGGGAAATAATTGTGAAGCGTCCATATTGGCTACGCTACTTGCTTTTATTCAGCCAAGGATACAAGGCAGGAAAGTAAAGTCATCACTATGATAAAATATTGAAACGCGAAAAATCAAAGCATAAGCTTGGTTTGTTAAAAAAAAATATACTGTAAAAGCATCTTTATGGCATCAGCCGGTAGGGATGTTTTTTGTATCACTGTTTGCCGGGCGCGCAGTCCTCCGGCAGCCTCCATTTTGAAGTTGTTTTATGCAAATGAAATGGAGGTTAAATGATGAAAATAATCAATCTGAGGAGATACTATCAACTGGATACAGACCTGTTTGTGGAGGTGGAAGACGAGGTTGCCGAATTGCTGGAGAAAAGCCTGAAGGCCGACAAAGCATACGACGCCCGCGTATCCTATCACAACGCATATTATTCGCTCGATGTTGGGGATGGAATTGAAGGGAAAGCAATCAAGCCTGTGGAATCCGCCGAGGAACTGTACCTGAAAGCGGTCGCGGTCAAAGAGCTATTTGACGCAATCAATAAATTGCCTGAAAAACAGAGGATGCGCCTTTTCCGGTATTATATCGAAGGCATGGCGGAAACAGAACTGGCAAAAAAGGAAGGAGTGGTAATTCCGGCAATTTCAAAGTCCATTAAAAAAGGACGCAAGAACCTGAAAAAGCTGTTGAAGAAAGACTGACGGTAAAAAAATCTGATTTTAATGAAAAAAATTTGGAAAGGGGGTAAAAAAACGGGGCGTAGTTCTGGTGTATAATGGAGGACGTCTTGGAAAAAATCAGAGGGGAATAGCCGCCACCGGATAAAATTTGCGCCAGATCGATGCAAATGACGGCTATTCGGGCAGCCGCGTCCACAAGAAGGATGCGGCTGTCTTTTGATTCAGAAAAAGAATTACAGAACAAATAGGAGGGGATTTTATGGATTGGGAATACATGGTTGTCAAAAGGTATTATCGCGATGGGATTTACGAGGCCCGGATCATTGCGCGCAAGGATTTCAGCAGGGAGGATTTTCCGGAAAGTAAAAGTGAATACCGGCAGGAATTTTATCCATGTACCAATTTTTTAAAAGCCCTCAGGGCAATGAATTACACATTCAGTCTAAAGAAAAATACAAAGGAACCGAGCAAGAAATGAAGGGTACGGGCTGCGGCGCGTTATGGCCTCAACAAAAAAATACCATTCCACGCACATCGTGCGTAAAATGGTATTTGGCGGAGCAGAGAGGATTTGAACCTCCGGAACGCTATTAACGTTCACACGATTTCCAATCGTGCGCCTTAAGCCAGCTCAGCCACTGCTCCACGCTTTATACAGCGTTAATTATTTTACCATAAGTGTGGCGCCGTAACAAGCTTTTTTCCAATTTTTTATTTTGCTTTTTTAAAAAAGCTTTACCGCTCGCCTGACCTCTCGAGCTTGCCAATCTGTTCTTCCGATCCGATTACCACGAGTACGTCGTCTGACATGATGATATCGCCGGGCAATGGGCTTACATTGACGGAACCGGACGCGTTTTTGATCGCAATGATGTTGATCCCGTATTTTTTGCGGAAATCCACGTCGATCAGCGTCTGCCCCGCCCATGCGGGATGTACTTCCAGCTCGGCAATGCCGTAGTCCTCAGACAGCTCGATAAAATCAAGTATGTTGGAGGAAAGAAGGTTGTGGGCTACGCGGATACCCATGTCCCGCTCGGGGAACACCACCTTATCCACGCCCATTTTATACAGAACCTTTGCGTGAACCTCGCTTTGTGCCTTAACCAGCACAAGGTCAATGCCCTGATCTTTACAGATTAACGCCGCCATAATGCTGGACTGGATTTCCCCAAGGCATACGCAGGCCACGTCGAAGTTGCGGATGCCCAGCGACTTTAACGCCTGCTCGTCTGTTGCGTCTGCCTGCACGGCATGGGTGGCGTAGGAAAGCGCCTGATTGATCTTTTCTTCATTTGCATCGATCACGAGGACTTCCGCATCCTGATCTACCAGTGTTTTGGCAACGCTGGTACCAAAACGGCCCAGACCGATTACTACATACTGTTTTTTCATAACGATAACTCCATTTGCCGCCTTTTTGGTATACGGCGCACCATGATTCGCTTATCCAATCATTACCCTGTCTTCAGGGTAACGGATGCTGCATTGATCTTGATGGGACATACGCTTTGCCACCGCCATAGACATTGTAAACACACCAACCCTGCCGCCAAACATTGTAATCATCAGAAGAACCTGACTGAACGGCGAAAGCGAGGCCGTAATGCCTGTGGAAAGACCGACGGTTCCAAACGCGGATACTGTCTCGAATAAAATATCGGAAACGCTGACGTGCGACTGGTCTACGATAGAAATCAACGTGACCATCACACCTACAAATACCAGTGCAAGCGTTGCGATGGTAATCGCACGCATCATAACATCCTTGTTGATGCGCCGTTTCATGACAACAGTGTCCTGCTTGCCTGTGACAATCGTTGCGACAAGGAAAAGCAGCATAACGGCAGTTGTGGTTTTGATACCGCCGCCCGTACCGGACGGAGAAGCGCCAATAAACATCAGCGCAGTCGTCGCGATTTTCGAAGCGGGGGTAAGGTCTGCCTGCGGGATCGTTGCATAGCCCGCGGTACGCGGAGTGACGGACTGGAACATCGCGCCCAGCACCTTATCGCCTGCGCTCAGGCCTTCCGCTCCAAGCGTTTTTGGATTGTTGCTCTCCAAAGCAAGGAAGAACAAAAAGCCCGCGAGGACGAGCACTCCAGAGACGATCAATACAATTTTTGTATGAAGTTTCAGATGATATTTGCGGCCCAAAAGAGCCTTCCTGTAAAGCTCTACGACGACAAAGAAGCCGAGCCCGCCGACTGTAATGAGGGCCATAACCGTAATTGTAACAAGCGGATCGTATGCGTATGGCACAAGGCTGTTTCCCAGCCCAAATACATCGAAGCCCGCGTTACAGAAGGAAGAAATTGAATGGAAAATACTGTAATAAAGGCCCTGCCCAAATCCATACTCCGGAATAAAGCGGATGGAAAGCAGAAGGATACCCGCGACCTCGGTGAGCAGGGTTACAAGCAAAACGTTGCGCGTCATATGGACGACGCCCTGCAGGTTTGTTTCGTTGAGGGAGTCTTTGATCACCATGCGGTCTTTGAGCGTAATGCGCCGCCCAAGCAGCATATACACCATGGAGGTTGCGGTCATGAACCCGATGCCCCCAAGCTGGATCAGGATCAGCATCACGATTTGCCCAAACAGGGAGTAGGCCGTGCCGATTTCCACAACCGAAAGCCCTGTTACACAAATTGCCGATGTGGAAGAAAAAAACGCAGGCAGGATTCCAACAGACTCTCCTGTACTCGATGCAATGGGCAGGCACAAAAGGAGCCCGCCGATCACAATCATTCCGCCAAAACCAAATACCAATATTTCAGCAGGATTAAGCCGCCTTCTTTTTCTGATCACGCTCAAGTTTCCTGTGTCCCTTCATTCACATTTCTGCAAATTAACATACATTATACACTATACTCCCTTTCCCCAAAAAGTACAGACCTAAAAAATAAAAGTTTTCTAAAAAAAATTAATGAAAAATGGAATATTTTAAAATTTTAATGAATATATTTATATATAAGATATCGAAAGATGATAGAAAAGGAGAAATAACCATGGATAAAAATGCTATCGATGTTCTGGTAATCGATGACGATGGAACAATATCGCATTCTCTGGAATCCTACCTGGCAACACGGGAGGATATTGAGCACGTAGACTGTGCCGGTTCGGTGAGGGAAGCGATGGAATATTGCAACGTCCACCCCTATGATGTGGCGATTGTCGATCTTGTGATGCCCGGGCATGACGGTTTTAGTTTTTTGGAAAAACTGCACAACGAGCACATGCCAAAAATTCCTGATACGATTGTAGTGTCGGCAATCAGCAGCGAGGACGTTATCAAAAAAGCATTTGATATGGGTGCAAAGTACTATATGGTTAAGCCGTATCAAAACGACGTGCTTTACCGCAGGATATGGGATGTGCTGAGCCTGCGGGGCGCAACCCAGACAGCAGGAATTGTGATCAAAGGGAAGGTAAGCCTGGAACAGCGCGTTGCAGACCTGTTTTTAAAAATCGGCGTACCGCCGCATCTCAAAGGATACCAGTATTTGAAGGAAGCCGTGAAGATGACTGTGGAAGACAGGATGATTATATACAGTATTACAAAACGCCTGTATCCTGAAATTGCAGAGCATTTCCATGTAACGGCGACAAAGGTGGAACTGGCGATCCGGCACACCATTGAGGTCATGTACGACAGGGATAAAATGAAAAATGTAAGCGCTGTACTTGGGTTCCCGGTGGGCGGAAGCAAGCAAAAGCCGACAAACGGAGAATTTATTGCCCTGCTCGCGGATAAGCTGATCAGCGATGATGAAGCTTAGAATAAATATTCATGATTTCTGTTTCACAGGATTGTTTCACAAAATGTATAAATGTGGAAAACGTGGATAACATTGTGGAAAACCCGGTCACAAAACAGGGCGGCATTGCCCTTTTGTGCATGACTTTGTGGAAAACGTGGATAAAGGGATGAATAATGGGGATTTCTTAATGAATAATTGAGTTTCAGGGGCAGTTATTCTTTTAGAAAAAAATGTATAAAAAGTAATAAAAATACAATAATATTGGATATATATTCTTTTTTAGCTTGCTGTGTCAGGATAGAAACCTGCGCGGCAAGCTATTTTTTATACTGTGCACTTGACAATAGTGTGCGGCGCACAGTATAATGCAAATATAGTGTACGACACACAGTATGTTAAATGGAGGCGGGCAAATGGATACGGCAGAAGAAATCCTGAACGGATTGCTACAGGAGCTGCGGCGGGGAACGATTGTAATGGGCGTACTAAGCCAGCTGGAAGAACCGCGATATGGCTATTCGTTGGTACAGCGGCTCAATGAAGCGGGAATGCCGACCGAAGCCGGCACCTTATATCCATTGCTGAGAAGGCTCGAAAAGCAGGGGCTTTTGAAAAGCGAATGGGAGACAGGCGGAGCAAAACCGCGAAAATATTATGTGATCACGCAAATGGGCGGCGAGGTTTATAAAAAGCTGCTCCTTCAATGGAAGGAATTGGCACAGACGATCGCACGGATGACGGACGGAGGGCAGGAAAATGAGTGAAATGACCATGCGGGAGATGATAGAGCGGTATGTGTACGACGTGGTACGCAGGTTGCCGCAGTCGCAGCGCGAAGACATCAGCAGGGAGCTGCGAACCCTGATTGACGACATGATAGAAGAACGTGCGGACAACGGAAGAACAGAGCAGGAAAATGCGGAGGAGGTTTTAAAGGAGCTTGGCTCGCCGTTTGCGCTCGCAGGAAAATACCGCGATTCCAAGAAATACCTGATAGGCCCTGCGTATTATGAGCAGTACTGGTTTGTTTTGAAGATCGTGCTGATTGCCGTGACAGTTGGGATGGTAATTGCCTCTATCGTTCAGGGCGCGGTATGGGCGGTTGAAGCGCCTTCAGCGCAGGATCAGGCACAGATGATCGGCATGATCGCGTCGGGTATTGGAAATGCGGTTGCAGGCGTGATGATGGGATTGATTCAGGGATTTGCATGGGTAACGCTCATTTTTGTGATTATCGAGCATTGCGCGCTCAAGGTAGATATTACGGGGGCGGTGAACAGCGCGTGGAAACCGCAGGATCTGAAAGACATGCCTGTACCAACTGAAAAAGCAGTCCTCAAAAAAGGGGAATCCATCGCGGGAATCATTTTCACGGTGGCGGTTATTATCCTGTTTAACTTTGTACCATTCCTGATGGGGATTTTTCTATCGGATAACGGAACGCTGCGCGTGATTCCCCTGTTTGACCTCGAAATACTCAAAACAGTGATGCCCCTGCTGAATGTCTGTTTCCTGCTGGGCATTGTGCGTGAGGTGATGCGCGTTATGGTTGGGCGGCATACCGTTATGCTGGGGGTTGCGACTGCAATCCTGAATGTGGCGGCGCTTGTTTTGTCGTGTATTGTCTTTTTCAATCCGGCGGTCTGGAATCAGAACCTGATACAGCAGGTTGCGGCCTTCGGGGCGTTTGCGGACTTCCCGGCGGCTCAGATAGGTGTGTTCTGGGGCTATTTTACAAGCTACTTTGGCTGTATTCTGATCTTTGCGTTTGTTCTGGACAGCGCGGTGTCGCTCTATAAAGGAATCCGGTACGGAAGATCGTAAATATCAAAAAAAGCGGCGCAATCTGCGCCGTTTTTTTTGTAGCTGTAATCTGATTTAAAAAACAGACATCGCAATTTTTCTGTATAGAAAGCGTCAATCTTGAAAAATTGATGCTGCAAGGCAGCAAAAATCTTCCGGCGAAAGATCCTGCGCGCGTGTTTTAGGATCTATTTTACAGGAATCGAGCGCTAAAACCGCTTTTTGGTTCCCGCAGAATTCCTTTAAGTTGTTGAAGATCGTTTTCCGGCGCATGGCGAACGCCGCACGCACCACGGCTGCGTACTGTTCGCGCGGAAGGTCGAAGCAGGGGTGGGTAAGGTCCAGCCGCAAAATGGCGGAATCCACGTCCGGCGCAGGATAAAAGCAGTTACGGGAGACGGTGAACAGGAGCGCAGGCTGCGTATAATAGTTGCATGAAGCGGTAAGCGCACCGTAATCCGTATCGCCGGGACGTGCGCTGAGCCGCTCGGCGACTTCCTTCTGCACCATTGCTGTAATACTGAGCGCCGGCGCATCCGACTCGAGGACCTGCATCAGTATTTTACTGGTGATATAGTAAGGCAAATTCCCACATACGTGAAAAGGCTTCCCCTCAAATTGCTCACGGCAGATTTGGGAAAGGTCGCATTTCAGGATATCGCCTTCCAGCACGGTGACGTTCTCAAAGCCCGCAAGCGTCTGCGCGTGTAAAGCGAGAAGGCCTTTATCGATCTCCACGGAAACGACTTTTTTGGCGCGGGCGGCAAGCGCCTGCGTAAGCGCGCCGAGCCCGGTGCCGATTTCAAGGACATAATCCTTATCCGTAAGGCCGATGCTGTCCGCAATTTTTTGAACGATATTTTCATCACACAGAAAATTCTGCCCAAATTTTTTCAATGGGGATAAATTGTTTTCTTTCAGTAGCTGCGATATCTCACGCGGGGAAGTGACCTTCATGGGCGTTTCTCCAAATAGCGTCGTGTGTACAAAAAACGGCGGGATTATCCCGCCGTCTCTCATGCGTCGTATCAAAAGGACTGTCCCTGCACGACTTTTACCGGACGGGGCGCAGCCTTGTGCGTTCTAACCTAAGATGTAAACCGTCAGGTTCTTGCGGCCCCATGCGTTGCACGCGTCGTCGTTGGGCTGGTCTCCAAGGTAAACGTCGATTACGTTTCCGCCCATACCGCCCGTATCCTCAACGATGCCTGTGCCAAAGCCCGGAATATAGACTCTTGTGCCCATTGGCAACGAGTTACACGCAATCGTAACGCCTGCGCGCGGATACGTCCCGGATGCAGTACGGTTTCCGCTGTTGCAGTACGAGCAATAAGCGGTCACCTGCATATTCCTTGCGGTCTTTCCGCCAAGATCAGGATCGCTGTTGCCTGAGCTGGAGCTGCCGCTGGAAGACGAACCCTTATTGGAAGAGCTGCTCTTTTTGCTTGAACTCGAGCTGCTTGAGGTGCTCTTTTTGGTCGTTTCCTTTTTCGGCTCCGGTTCGGGTTCTACGTAGGTGCCTACAGACATGATCTGGTCTACAGGTTCCTTGATTACATCCCTTGAAACGTCGTCCTCAGAAATCAGCACGCCGTTTTTAAACAACTGCTTATAGGTAATTTGCAGGGTGCCTTCCTGGCCTTCCTGCACGATCTGCGTTTTTCCTTTCGCAAGCTTTGAATCCTCCTGCGTTTTGTTTTCAAACGCAATCGGCTGCTCCTCCGTACGCGTACCGGTCGTCACAATGATGTGGTCGATCGTCATACCGGGCGAGATAAAGGAATCGGCAGAGGGATAAACCTCGTCGTCCGGACCGGGCACAACGCCGGCTTTATCAAGCGCCTCCTGCACGGTACCTGCAAGCATGCTAACCACAATTTCCTGGCCGTTGCTCCTCACGGTGAGGGGCATCGCACGGCGGATAATGATCTCCTGGTCTTCGGAAATCGGATCGGAAAGCTCGGCTTCGAGCACGTCGTCTGCTCCAAGCTCAACATTATTATCTTCTAAAAACTCACCCACAGTACGCGCGGAAGTGGACGCCGATAAAATGCGCCCATTGTCGTTGAGGGTAATTTGTGTCGTTGGTTTTGCAAATGTGGTTGGAATCGCAATCGCAGAAACAAGAGCGACCGCGATGCACGCAAGTGCGGTTGTGCGGAAAAAATTATCCTTAAAAAAGCCGCCTTTTCTGGAAGAACGGTTGCCGCCGTCAGACGGAAGGATCACCTTGCCGGTTCTTCCGTTTGAAGAGGAAAGGGATTCCGCCGGAATGCCCTTCTGGCGCGACTTTACACTGCTGTTTTTTGGACGTCCGACATGAAACAGGCTGATAGAGGAAAACAGGGACTCCAGCTTGCTCCTGTTCCTGCGGCGCCTTCTTCCGGCCCGCGTGGGCACGGGAAGCTCGTCTTCCGTGCTGGAATATTTTTTTGCGGTATAGAGAATGTCCTGATACTTCGTATCCGGATGAAGCGTTACATCCTTTTTCTTTTTACCGATTGGCATATGTATCTAACCTCCAAAAATTTCATGACCTGTCATGAAAGTATACGTATTATATCCCAAAATGGAGGAAAAGTCAATTTTCCAGCCTGTTTTATACCGGGAAATGGGGGATGAAACGCCTGAAAAGCCGCAAAAAATGAGGGTTTTAAAATTATAAATAAATTGTGACGGTTTTGCAATTTTTTTGAAATAATAGTATAATCATGATAATTATTGCAGCAGCTCGAATAGTTATGCAGGCAACAATAAATCTGAATTGAAGGTATCTATGAAAAAAAGAGTTCTTACCTATATAATAGTAGCAATTTTTATTCTGGCTTTGGGCGCTTCGTTGCTGACGGGCTGCTCGTCCATCACGGAAAGCGCGGAGAGCGTTGCAAATTCCTTTGTGAATAAGCTTGTTGCAAAGGATTATTCCGGGGCGTTTGACTATGTGTATGTATTGACGTCGGACGTTAAGACGCGCGACCAGTTTACGGCCCGCTTCAATAATATCTATGAAGCGCTTGAGTTTACAGACGTAAAGCTTATTGGCCGCCAGGTGGTGGAAAAACAGTCCGAAACGGATTACACGCTCACCTATACGCTACAGTTTTCCAGCGATCTTTTGGGCGACGTCACTTATGACTATACTGCGGATATCGTATCCGGCCCGCAGGGATATTCGATCCTGTATACGCCGAGCCTGATTCTTCCCACGCTCGAGGAGGGAGATAAGGTTCGTACCGCTTCGCAGACCGGGGCGCGCGGAGAGATCTTTTCCGCGGACGGCGCGGTGCTGGCAAAAAACGATTATGCACAGAGTGTTTACCTTGATCTGGAAAAAAATCCTGATATTGAAGAGGTGAAAAGCTTCCTGACCGCAAATTTTTCAGCGGATGCGGAAAAAATCCAGAAGAAATACGATAATGCCGTAGAAAAAGGTTATCCACTGGAAGTGTTGCTCACCTATCCCAAAAACACATTGACCGACGAGCAGAAGCAGGCGATATCAGAGGTTAACGGACTTGGGGTTGACGAGGAAAGGCTTTCGCCAATCCGCTATTATCCTTATAAGGACGACGCGGCGCATATCATTGGATATATGGGATCGCCCTCGGAGGAACAGCTCGAACAGGACGATACGATCACAGAAAATTCCAGCGTGGGAAAGGCCGGTCTGGAGCAGCAGCTGGAGCAAACCCTGCGCGGCAAAGACGGGCGTATCATTTATATCGAGGACGAGAAGGGCAATCAAAAGGAAATATTGTACGAGGACAGCAAGACGGACGGAACGAACGTGCAGCTGAGCATCGATTCCAGAACGCAGCAGAAGGCGTATACGCTGATGGCGGCAAATCTCAAGGACGACGAAGGCGGCGCGGTCATTGTCATGGATTACGCGACCGGCGCTGTGGAATCCATGGTGTCGTATCCGTCCTTTGACAATAATTTGTTTAACTTTCCCCTCGATCCTGCCGTATGGGATTATTACAGCAATGAAGACAGCGGGAATCCGCTTTTAAACCGCGCGACACAATCGACATTTATGCCGGGTTCGGCTTTCAAGCCGTTTTCTTCTGTGCCCGCGATCAATGCCGGGGTACTGAACGCGGATTCCGTGCCGCCGATCAAAAAAACACCGCCGCATTCCGAGGGGAATGAAACCGGCTCCTATAGCTGGACGCCGGACATCGAAGGCTGGCATTCCGGAGCGATTTATTCAAAGGATGTGGCAAAATCCCCGGGGACTTACGAAATGGCGATGAAGTCTTCGGATAACATTTACTTTGCGTATTATGCGCTGCAAACAACGCTTGAGCCGTTTAAGTCCTATCTTGAGAGCATTGGCATCGGTGGAGAACCGCCGGCGTTTGATCTTCCGGTCAAAGCGTCAAGCATGGTCAGCGGTGACGAGGAGAGCATAGACTGGCTCGACTGGCTCGCGCGTACAGGCTATGGAACAGGGCAGCTTGTAATCAGCCCGCTCCAGCTTGCAACGATGTATACGGCACTGGAAAACAACGGCAATATGGTAAATCCGACGCTTGTAAGCCGAACCTTTACAATCGATGAAAATGAAAATGAGACGACAGTGGAGGAGAAGCAGGTCAGTTATTACAAGGAAAACACGATGAGCCAGAATGTCATCGATATTGAAAAGCCCGCACTTCGGCGCGTTATGGTCGACGGTACAGGCTATAACGCATTATTGGGTAACAAGTTTAATATATATGGAAAAACCGGAACGGCGCAGGTTGGTGAAAACAGCCTGAAGCGTGAAGTGAACTGGGTAATTGCGCTCAACGAGGACGATGGAAAGCTGTACCTTGTAGTTGTGGAAACCGCAGTCAACGAAGGGAATGTGCCCAAGCTTGCGATCCTTCGCGGGCTGGTGGACGAAGAAAGCTATGACGCAGCTCTGCAGACGGTAACACCGGGGCCGACTTCCGGTAGCGGCGATGACTCCGGCACGCAGGATGATGATACTACCGGCGGAGATACAGGAGATTCTGGTACGCAGGGCGAGTGAGGAAATGATGAAGACGAATAAGCTGGATCGGATCGTGAAGATCATACTGGGCATTCTTTTGCTGGCAGTTGGGTGCCTGATGCTCGCCGCACCGGTTATTACGGTGGTTGTGGCAGTCAGGGTAGCGGCGGTAGCGCTGGTAGCCGCTGGAGCATTGCAGCTTGTCTTTCGCTTTTTGGGAAGCTCGCGAAAGGCCTTTCTGTCGATTGACGCGCTGATTGCAATCGTGAATATCCTGCTTGGAATTTTGATTTTAGTATTTGATAAAGCGATTGTACTTTTCCTGCCGGTACTTGTGGCAATCTGGCTGGTGCTTTTGGGCGTGATGCGCATTATGGAAGGCGCCGACGCAAAAAAGAATGCAAAGCAGGGATGGAAAAGAAACGTTGGAATCGGCGTAATTTCCATCATTGGCGGCGTTCTTCTGGTGGTGTTGCAGTGGATTATCGCGATGAATACGATCGGCATACTGATCGCAGTATTTTCCATCATTTACGGGCTGGTTATTTTAAGCGATATGTTCGTTGCAAACAGGAGGCCCCTCACCGATGAAGAGATTGCCGCGGAGGAAAACGCGGATTTTTACCGTTTCGAGGAAAAACTCCACGAGGATGATAAAAAGGATGGCGAATAAACGGCGGGAAGAGGGTTTTGCCTTTTATATTACAAAAAACGCGGATGATTTCATCCGCGTTTTTGATTACCACTTTTTATTCTTTTTATAGGACTTTGCAAACATCATGAATACAATAAATTGTGCGGCACATGCCGCGATTGCAAAGATACGAAAGCCCCACTTGGTACCTTCCGGCATATCCGGCGCCTTCACTGTGAAGAACAACAGCGAAATCGCGGTGACAAGGACAATACTGGTGATGATGAGGATAATACCCCATTTTTTATCTGTCATAAGCGATACCCGGTCTACAGCACGCGAACTTTGATCACGCCTTCAATTTGAGACAGCTCCGCGATCGCGTCGGCGGAAATTTCATGGTCAAGGTTCATAACAGTGTAAGCGATATCCCCGCGTGATTTATTTGCCATGTCCGCAATATTAAGCTCGTAGCTTGCAATTTTATTGGTAATCTGCCCTACCATATTCGGCGAATTTTTATGCAGGATGGTCAGGCGCACCGTATCGGACGGCGGGATAATACATTCCGGCATATTAACGGAATTGACAATCGATCCTGTCTCGATAAAATCACGCAGTTGCTGTGCAGCCATAACCGCGCAGTTTTCCTCACTTTCGGGTGTAGACGCTCCAAGGTGCGGGATCGCCAGCACGTTCGGATGGCAAAGCGTATCCGCATCCGGGAAATCGGTCACATATTTTTTAACCTTTCCGCTTTCGATTGCGTCAAACAGGGAAGTTGTTTTGACGAGCCCGCCGCGCGCAAAATTGAGGATGATCACGCCGTCCTTCATTTTAGAGAACTCGGGCGTGCTCAAAAATCCTTTGGTCTTATCATTTTGCGGAATATGCAGTGTAATGAAATCGGATTTTTCCAAAAGCTCATCAAGCTTTTCAGCCTTATGCGTATACATGGAAATCGTCCATGCTTTATCTACGGAAAGGAACGGATCGTAGCCGATCACATTCATGCCAATCGCAGAAGCGGCGTTGGCAACCATGATGCCGATGGCCCCAAGGCCGATGACGCCAAGCGTCTTGCCCTTGAGCTCGCCGCCGACGAACTGCCCTTTGCCCTTTTCCACAAGCTTCGGAACCTCGTCTCCCTGTCCGCTGAGCGTTTTTACCCAGTCGTATGCCTCAGGAAGGTTGCGCGACGCGGCGATCATGCAGCCAAGCACAAGCTCCTTTACCCCGTTGGCGTTTGCGCCCGGCGTATTAAATACAACGATGCCCTGATCGGTGCATTTATCGATCGGGATATTGTTGGTGCCTGCTCCCGCGCGTGCAATCGCGAGGACGTCTTCCGTAAATTCCATGCCGTGGCAATCTGCGCTGCGCACAATGAACGCGTCGCTCTCACTATCCTCCAAATGGGAAGATACGTTGTATTTTTCCTTGGGGAGGAAGTCATAGATCACAGGCGATATTTTATTCAGCTTTTTAATATTAACCATAATAAACTCCTTATTTATGCTCCGCTTCGAATTTAGCCATATAGGCGATCAGCTCACGCACGCCGCTCTCAGGCATTGCGTTGTAGATGCTGGCGCGCATACCGCCTACGCTGCGGTGGCCCTTGAGATTGACAAGGCCCGCTTTTTTGGCGCCCGCCACAAACTCCTTGTCGAGCTCCTCGCTGCCCGTAATAAACGGTACGTTCATCAGCGAACGGTATTTTGGTTCTACCGTTGCCTGGAACAGTGGCGAATTATCAATAAATTCATAAAGCATGGCAGCCTTTTCCTTGTTGATTTTTTCCATTTCACCCACGCCGCCAAGCTTCTTTAAATGCTTGAACACAAGGCCTGCAATATAAATCGCATAGGTCGGAGGCGTGTTGAACATAGAGCCGTTATCCGCATAGGTCTTATAATTAAGCATTGTAGGCACGCTGTCCGGCGCATGGCCAATGAGGTCGTTGCGGATAATGACGATCGTAACGCCAGCAGGGCCGATGTTTTTCTGTGCGCCCGCATAAATCAGGGCATAATCCGCAACGTTGATTTCTTCGGAAAGAATACAGGAGGACATATCGGAAACGAGCGGAAGGTCTCCCACAGGGGGAAGCTTTGTGAACCTGGTTCCATAAATGGTATTATTGGATGTGATATGCACATAGTCTGCGTCCGGTGTGAACATATCGGCATTAAGCTGCGGAATGTACGAGAACGTTTTATCTTCAGAAGACGCCACAACATTTGCCTCGCCAAACTTTTTGGCCTGTTCGATGGCCTTTTTTGCCCACTGCCCTGTTTTGACAAAATGCGCTTTTTTATATTTTGTCATCAGGTTCAAAGGAACCATTGCAAACTGCAAAGAAGCGCCGCCCTGAAGAAACAGCACGCTGTAATTGTCCGGAATATTCATCAGATCACGCAGATCAGCCTCCGCCGTATCGATAATGTCCTGATACTCTTTGGAACGGTGGCTCATCTCCATGACGTTCATACCGCTGTTGCCATACGAAATGAAATCGTCCTGGGCTTGCTTTAAAACCTCGATTGGCAGGCACGCAGGGCCCGCCGAAAAATTATACACTCTTTCCATTGGTCGAATCCTCCTAAAATGTATGTAAATACAGATACAATTATAATACGGAAAGGCTTTGTTTTCAATAAAATTCACACCGGATCGAAAGATCGGATTAAAATTAAGCCTGAATTGACTGCTTTTGTAACGGGAATGGTATATAATATAGTAGAAACTATATGATCGAAAAAGAGGAAATCCATGGAAGATTTGTTTTCTGGAAACTTAAAGAAAAATGCGCCCCTTGCAGACAGGATGCGTCCAAAGACGCTGGATGAATTTTTGGGGCAGGAACATATCGTGGGGAAAAACACTCTGCTGCGCCGGGCGATCGAGGCGGATAAGCTTGGCTCGTGTATTTTCTGGGGCCCGCCGGGCTGCGGAAAAAGCACGCTTGCCGCGATCATCGCACAGACCACGGGCAGCGATTTTTATAAGCTGAACGCTGTAACGAGCGGCGTAAAGGACGTGCGCGAGGTAATCGACGAGGCGGAAAGCAACCTCAAGATGTACGGCAGGGAAAGCTTTTTGCTGCTCGACGAGTGCCACCGCTGGTCCAAATCGCAGTCAGACAGCGTATTGCCTGCAATGGAAAGCGGTGTTATCAAGCTGATTGGTTCCACCACCGAAAACCCCATGGCTGCAATGACAAGCGCTATCGTTTCGCGCTGCCGCTTGTTTGAGTTTTACGGGCTGACGGAGGAGGATGTAAAAAAAGCCGTATACCGTGCGGCGGAGGATCAGGAAAATGGCTTTGGCAATATGGACCTTACGCTTGACGAGGATGCGGTAGAGCATTGGGCTTCGGTTTCGAACGGCGATATCAGGAGCGCGCTTAACGCGCTCGAGCTTGCGGTGCTAACCACAAAGCCGGATAAAAAGGGAAAGGTGCATATCACGCTTGAAATCGCAGAACAGTCGATCCAGCAGCGCGCGGTGCGTATGGACGACAACGAATATTACGATATGCTGTCCGCATTTTGTAAATCGCTGCGCGGCAGCGACAGCGACGCGGCGCTGTTTTGGTTTGCACGCATGATTTACGCGGGCGTGGATCCGCGTGTGCCTGTGCGCCGTATGATCGCGCATGCCTCCGAAGATGTGGGGCTTGCCAACCCAAGCGTCCTGAACCAGTGCGTCGCTGCCATGCAGGCGCTTGACTTCAACGGAATGCCGGAAGCGCGGCTCAATATCGCCCAGGCGATCATCTACCTGTGCGAGTCGCCAAAGAGCAACAGCGTGCTGCTCGCGGTGGATTCCGCTGCGCGTGCAGCCAGAGAGGTAAAGCGGCAGAATGTGCCCGCTCATTTGCAGGATACAAACTTTGAAAAGGCAAAGCACGAGCAAAAGGGCAAACAATATAAATACGCCCACGATTATCCAAGGCATTATGTGCAGCAGCAATATCTGCCGGACGAGCTCAAAGGAACGGTATTCTACAAGCCCTCCATGCAGGGCTATGAACAGAAGGTACATGAGTACCGGCGGTTTACAGGCAAGGAAAAAAAGCCGGAATAAAACGACAGCAAAATTTTATTTGGTACAAATAAAAACAATGCGAAGGGAACTGAAAGTATGCAGGGCGGTAAAAGAGCATATCCACGATTATCGGCGTGTGGGCTGAATTGCGGCCTTTGCCCGCGTTTTCATACGGACGGCGCGTCGCGCTGCCCGGGCTGCGGCGGGGAAGATTTTTTTGCAAAGCGTCCCTCCTGCGGGGTGCTCAGCTGCAATAAGCGGAACGGCGGAATCGAATATTGCTACCTTTGCAGGGAATACCCGTGTGGGAAATTTGACGGCGCGCAGGATAGCGACTCGTTTATCACGCACCGGAATATGCGGGAAAATTTTGAGAGAATCAGGAAAAGCGGGCTCAGTGCGTATCAGGCGGAGCTCGATGAGAAAGTCGCGATTCTGGAGGAACTGCTGGAACAGTATAACGACGGACGCAAAAAAAGTTTCTTTTGCCTTGCGGTCAATTTATTGGAATTGCAAGACGTCAGGGAACTGATGGCGCAGTTGAAACAGGAAGAAAAGCCGGGCAACACCGTAAAGGAGAACGCGGCCGTTGCAGTCAGGCTGTTTGAGGACATGGCAAAAAAGCGGAATATGGAACTGAAGCTGCGAAAAAAGAAGCATTGAAAAAGCCGGACAAAACGTCCGGCTTTTTTGCTCTTTTGTCCGGCAACCGGAGAACGGTTATTCTCCAAGGACTTCTTTAAGGTATTCGATACCCATACGGGGGCTTGAAAGTACGGGCGTTTTAATATGGGTAAGAAGCGGCAAAAGGACGGTCATGCTGCCCTGCGCCAAAACAACGACGTCGCATTCGCGTGCGGCGCGTTCCACTTCCCCGAGCACCATTGCGTTGTGGCGCTCCTTATCGCCCTGCTCGATGAGTATCATCATCGCGCCCTCCACGAGGTAACGGACGATCTCGATTTCCTTACCGGCTTGCTTTGCCGCATTTTCGATGAGGCCGCAGCTGGGGCCCAGAGTGGTTTCCACCGTGGCGATTACGCCGATTTTTTTACCCAGTCGTACCGCTTCGCGCGCCATTGCTTCGTCGATTTTTACAATAGGGATGTCGATCAGCTTTTTGAAATCCTCTGCGACCTCGCTTACTGACGAGCATTGGTTTAAGATTGCGTCCACGCCAAGCGACTGCGCGTTTTCATAATAGGAAAGCAGCCTGCGCCGCACTGCCTTTGTAACGCCTCCGTTTGCGTTGACCTCGGCGATCAGGCTGTTGTCGATGATCTCCCAGACCTTGACGTCTGGAATGATTTCCTTGCACAGCGCGGAAAGCTCCGTTGAAGAAACGGCGCTCGTTTGAACGATTGCGATTGATTTGCCCATTGATTTGTCTCCCGTTTACTATTTTTGTATTGTTTGAGTTTCCATGATCCCGGAAACGATGTTTTTGAGCGTATCCGGTTCCCCTACATTTCCGGGGAAGATGATATATGGCAGGCCTGAATACCGGCTTTCCGGGCCGAGCTTCCATACGGGGATGCCTGCCGCGGCCTGTCCCAAAACCCATGCGCGCTTTGCGCCGAGTGCGTTTGTGGCGATCTCGCTGCTTGTGATGCCGCCCTTTGCGATAATAAAGGAAGGCCGTACGGAGATGCGCCGTACGGTTTCTGTTACTGCGTTTGCGATACGAACGGAAAGCGCGAGTTTTTCTTCAGGAGACATTCCGATTGGATCGAGCAGTTTGCGCTTTGTATAAAGCACAACGGTCTCGCCGGAAAAGATTGCCTTTTCCGCTGCCCTGGAAGCCCGCCTGATTTCCGCAGCCAAAAGACCGGGCGAGAGCGCGAGGTCCGTATCGAGTTCTATCGGGCACAGGCCGTCGAGCTCAAGCAGGTTATTTAGCTGCTGTGTCGAGCGCGCCACATGGGAGCCGACGATCACAAGCCCGCCATGGGAGGAATCGCCGCGCAATTCTTCTCCCTGCAAAAAAGGCTTTGCGCTAACGCCTCCCAGCACGCGTGGCAACGCTGCGGCGCTTCGGAACAAAAAGCGTTTTCCCTGCCCGAGCGCTCCGCACAGGGCGATCACAAAAACCTCAAGATCGGAATATTCCACGGCATTGACGACCATGACGCCGCCGTTTAAATTCAAAAGTTTATTTTGCACCGCGTCAAGATTGCCGCGCAGCTCTTCAAGCGACACGCTGGAAACATCCGCAGCGCGGATCTTGCCCTGCGTTTTTTCCTCTATCCAATCCTTGAGATTGGAGGAACGGTAGCCAAACGTCGCATCCTTTGCAAACTCCGTTTCGCCTGCGGGAATATAATCGTCCCCTTGCTTTACATAGTGGATATCGCCCGCTGTAACACGCCCGCCTTCAGGAAAAAAAGGACAGATGATTTCGCCGTCCACGGCATATCCGCTTTTGGCAAGCTCTGCTTTAAGCGTGGCAGTCTCAAGGGGCCAGTGCCCGCGCAGGGTGGAATCCCCACGGCTGATGATCAAAAAACCGGTGCGCGCCGCGCGCGCGGCGCTACAGATGTTCTGTGCAATTTTACGGTGCTCACGCGCAGTTTTATCCGCGGAAAAGCTGCGTGAATTGGTGAGCAGGAAAAACAGATTTTGTTCAGCCTGCATGCCGGCCTTCACACTCTGCTCGTCATAGCTCGTAAAAACAGGAATATCGTGCACAGTCTGCGTGCCGGTTGGATCGTCGTCCAAAACGATAATTTTATTGTTTTGGCGGCTCAGGGCAATTTCGAGCGCCAGATCGGCACTGCCCGGTTTGCGTGGGGGGATACTGCAAAAATCTGGTTTCATAAGGACCTCTAAATTTCAATATTTGAACATTTGTTTTAAAATATGATTATTAATTCTAATGATAAAACCTAAATAAGCGATTGTCAAATTGTTTTTTTTCAGATATGATAGAGAAAAAAAGAGGCTGTGAATGCACACATGGCAAAGAGAGGGACGACACAAATGACAGGCAGGGACAAAGCGGGGCTGAATCAGTCGGTTTACCATGCGCTTGAAATCATTGATTATCTGACGGGGAAGGACTGGTCGCGCGTGAAGGATATTGCACAGGCGCTGGGACTCGATACGGCGCGTGTGCACCGGCTCTTGAATACGATGCTGCATATGGATTATATTGAATACGATCCCAAAACGCGGCTTTACCGCCTGGGCATGAAGTTCTATTCGATTTCCTATCATATGTCAAAAGATCACAGCCTTGTAAACGTAGCGCGTGAACATATGGAGTGGGCCGCGGGACAGCTGTGTGAAACGATCAATCTTGGCATGCTTTCGAGCAACCACATGGAGATGACGCACGTATACCGGCTTGATGGAAACGCAAAGGCGCTGCAGGGCCTGTCGCCGATCGGCAGCAGCAAATCCCTTCATGCGAGCGCGATCGGCAAAGCAATTCTGGCGTTTCGCCCTTTGCGCGAGCAGCAGGGTATTGTGCCCAGACTGGATTATGTGAAGTATACGGATACCACAATCTGCACGCAGGAGGGGCTTTTGGAAGAGCTGGGCGCGGTTGCGGAGCAGGGATATGCCGTGGACGACGGGGAATATCATAAGGATATGTTTTGTATTGCATACCCTGTGTTTTCCGCCGGGGGAATCGCAGAAGCGGGAATCAGCGTCACGACGCTGCGCCCCTGCCCGCCCGAGAGGCAGGAGCAGTTTAAGGCGGTGCTCGCACAGGCGGCAAAGCGGATTTCGGCGGCGCTGAAGCGCGGGTGAGGGAAAAAGGAATTGTTTACCTGCCCTGAAAGTCTTTACAAAGCGGATTATATGCAATATAATGGTAAAAACTGGAAATAGATCGGCGCAGAACCGACAAACGTCCTTTATGGTGGCCCACGAAGCGAGCGGGAGAGGGTGGAAGACCCGCGGCAACGCCATTTTGGATTATCACGTGTTTGCTAAACGCCGCGCGTCCCGCGCGTTACAGCGGGGAGGAGTGCTTTTCTGTGGTAAATAGCAGGAAAGAATTCAGGTGGTACCGCGAGCTTTCGTCCTGATGCAGGAGGAAGGCTTTTTTTGATGCGGCGCATGCCTGCCGGAAAAAGACAAATTGAAAGCAAAACCGTGAAAAACGGCTATAAAATAAGGAGTTTACGATGTATAAGAAAGTTCCCACCGATTTAAAATTCAACGAACGCGAGCTGGAAATCCTTGATTTCTGGCACGAGAACAAGATCTTTGAAAAGAGCATGGAGGAGAACAGGGGAAATCCTGAGTTTACCTTTTACGACGGGCCGCCAACGGCAAACGGAAAGCCGCATATAGGGCATATCCTCACGCGCTGCATCAAGGACCTGATTCCGCGCTATAAAACCATGCAGGGCTATAACGTGCTGCGCAAGGCGGGCTGGGACACGCATGGGCTGCCGGTGGAGCTCGAGGTGGAAAAAATGCTCGGCCTGGACGGAAAAGAGCAGATCGAAGAATATGGCGTGGAGCTGTTTATCCAGAAATGTAAGGAGTCCGTGTGGAAATACAAGGGCGAGTGGGAAAAGATGTCCGACCGCGTGGGTTACTGGGCGGATATGGAAGATCCATACATTACCTATGATAATGATTATATTGAATCCGTATGGTGGTCTTTGAAGGAAATTGCCAAAAAGGATTTGCTTTATAAGGGACATAAAATCGTCCCGTACTGCCCGCGCTGCGGGACGGCGCTTTCCTCGCACGAGGTGGCGCAGGGTTATAAGGACGTGAAGGAAACTTCTATCTTTGTGCGTTTCAAGGTAAAAAACGAAGATGCGTATTTCCTTGCGTGGACGACCACCCCGTGGACGCTACCGTCCAACGTCGCGCTGTGCGTAAACCCAAACGAGGAATACGTGCTTGCGCAGGATAAGAACAACGACCAGTATTACCTTGCAAAGGCGCTGTGCGAGCAGCTTTTGGGTGAGGACGCACATATCGTCAGCAAGTTTACGGGCAAGGAGCTTGAATATAAGGAATATGAACCGCTTTTCGATTTTGCGCGTACGGATGAAAAGGCATGGTATATCACGTGCGACACTTATGTTACCCTGACGGACGGCAGCGGTATCGTACATATCGCGCCCGCGTTCGGTGAGGATGATGCGAATGTTGGCAGGAAATACGGGCTTCCGTTCGTGCAGCTTGTAAAGCCGGACGGCACGATGAGCGAGGAAACCAAATGGCCGGGCGTATTTGTGAAAAAAGCGGACAAGCTGATCACTGAAGATTTGAAGGAGCGCGGACTGCTGTTTGCGGAGATGCCGTACGAGCATAGCTATCCGTTCTGCTGGCGCTGCGATACGCCCCTTATTTATTACGCGCGCAGCACATGGTTTATCAAGATGACCGAGCTGCGGGACAACCTGCTGAAAAACAATGCCAGCGTCAACTGGCTGCCTGAAAATATTCGGGACGGACGGATGGGCAACTTCCTTGAAAACGTCATCGACTGGGGAATTTCCCGCGAGCGTTATTGGGGAACGCCGTTGCCTGTCTGGGTGTGCGACTGTGGCGAAATCCATGTGGTTGGTTCGAGGCAGGAGCTTAGGGACATGGCGGAGCAGGAAGTATCTGAGGATATCGAGCTGCACAAGCCGTTCCTCGATCCGATTACGTTAAAATGCCCGGTGTGCGGGGGCAGCATGCACCGCGTGCCAGAAGTGATCGACTGCTGGTACGACAGCGGCTCCATGCCGTTTGCACAGTGGCACTATCCTTTTGAAAACAAAGAGGAATTCGAAAGCCATTTCCCGGCAAATTTCATCAGCGAGGCGGTCGACCAGACGCGCGGGTGGTTCTATACGCTGCTTGCGATCGGAACGCTGATTTTTGACAAGGCTCCGTTTGAAAACTGTATTGTGCTTGGACACGTGCAGGACAAGGACGGGCAGAAGATGAGCAAGCATAAAGGAAACGTCGTCGATCCGTGGAGCGTGCTGGACAGGCAGGGCGCAGACGCGGTCCGGTGGTATTTCTATTCGGCGAGCGCGCCGTGGTTGCCCTCGCGCTTTTACGACGAAGCGGTGAGCGAGATGCAGCGTAAGTTTATGGGTACGCTGTGGAACACCTATGCGTTCTATATCCTGTATGCAGATATCGACAGCTTTGATCCGACGAAATATGAACTGAAGCCCACAAACATCATGGATAAATGGGTGCTGTCGCGCCTGAATTCGCTTGTAGCATCGGTAACGGATGATCTTGACCATTACCGTATTGTGGAGCCGTCGCGTGAGCTGAATAAGTTTGTGGACGAGCTTTCCAACTGGTATGTGCGCCGCTGCAGAGACCGTTTCTGGGGAAGCGGGATGGAGCAGGATAAAGTAGACGCGTTTATGACGCTGTATACTGTGCTTGAAACAATGGCAAGATTGCTTGCGCCGTTTACGCCGTTTATGACGGAAAGTATTTACCAGAACCTCGTACGTACGAATGACAGGAACGCGCCGCAGTCCGTGCACCTGACGAGGTGGCCGGAAGCGGATGCGGCTCTGATGGATGCGCAGCTTGAACGCGACATGGACGCAGTCCTGAATGTCGTCAATCTGGGGCGCGCATGCCGCAATACGGCGAACATCAAAAACCGGCAGCCGATCGGCAAGATTTATGTGAGCGGCATCGACCATCTGGATGAAACGTTTCTGGAGGTTATCCGCGGGGAGCTGAATGCAAAAGAGGTAGAATTGGGCGCGGCCGCGGCGGAATACATTACCTACAATGTAAAACCGCAGATGCGTACGCTTGGGCCGAAATACGGTAAGCTGCTTAACGGCATTCGCCAACATCTGGCGCAGGCTGACGGAATGCTTGTAGTGAGCACGGTGAGAGGCGGCAAGCCTTATGAATTCCGCGTAGACGAAATGCCCGTTACGCTTATGGAAGAGGATATTTTGATCGAGCCGGCGCAGCGCGAAGGCTTTGTAGCGGAAACAAGCGGGGATTTTGCGGTGATTATCGATACGGCGTTAACGCCGGAGCTTATCGAGGAGGGCAATGTGCGCGAGCTGATCAGCAAGATACAGACAATGCGTAAAGAAGCCGGATTCGAAGTCACAGATAAAATCGAACTGTATGTGAAGGACAATGAAAAGATTACGGTAATCGTCCAGAACAACGAAGACCAGATCGAAAAAGAGGTGCTTGCGCTGGGCGTGCAGTATGGCAGGGCGGAAGGCTATGAAAAGGAATGGAATATCAATGGCGAGAAAGTCGTGCTGGGCGTGAAAAAAGCATGAGTTATAATGGAAAAGGCATACGGTAAGAAAAAAGGGCGTTAGGAATAACGCCCTTTTTTTGCTTTCAGATACTGGAATACGCATTTGCGGCGGAACGGCGCGGCTTAATAAGAGGCACAAAAAAACAGAATTGCATATTCAACACGATATATACCCGATTCATGTAATTTAATGGACAATATTTTTAAAATCAATATAATAATAAAAGAAAAAAGTGTATTCGGACCGTATTTATGGAAGTCAAAAAAGAAACCGTATGTGAAGATACCCTGTATATCATCAGGGAATATTACCATCTGAATACAGGGCCGCTGTTTGACGTGCTGGCCAGCGACTGCGTTTGGCTGGGAATAGGAAATCTTCTCGTTTCGGGTGCGGAAGCGATCAAGGCGCAGTTTCAAAACGGCTTTATTATGCCGCCCTTTGAGCTGGAAGAACCGAATTTCCGGCAGATCGAAACGGGAAGCGAAGACCAGCTGATGGTGCTTGGCGGATATACGCTCTATGCTTCCGGGCAGGCGGATATGATCTGTACGGCGAAGCAAAGACTGACGTTTTGCTACCGGAAGGAAACGGGCGGATACCGCCTGTACCACATGCACGTCTCCAATGAATACAGCGAGCTGGTGGGAGAGGAAGTTTTTCCCGTACAGGTCACAAAACAGACTTACCGGTATGTGCAGCGTCTGCTGAAAGAGAGCGGGGAAAACAATAACCGGCGGCTTGCGGTAAAGACAAACGGTTCGCTCTGCTTTGTAGATACGGGAATGATTCAGTATATTCAGGCGCTGGAACGGGAAAGCATACTGTATTTGGTAAACGAGCACAGGCAGGTGCAGGCTTCCATCAAGGAGCTGGAAGCGGAGTTGCCGTCTCATTTTTACCGGCTGCACAGGAGTTACTTTATCAACTGCGATTATGTGGCGAAAATTGAGCGGTATAAGCTGACGCTGATAACGGGGGAGGAGCTTCCGGTGCCCAAAATGCGCTACACTCAAATACGGGACGACATTACGAACATCATAGGGAAAAAGGAAAAGAAAGGCTGAGGATGTATTCCGCAGCTTAACTGTGCGCATGGAGCCTGCCAGCCGGTTTCCTGCGGACGAATCGGAGGGCTTTTTATTTGGATGGGAAGAACGAGGAGGACAAAACATTGAAAATAGCCAAACGGATTTTAGTAATTTTGCTTGCGGCTGTCCTGCTGTTTGCGGCGGCGTGCAGCGTGCAGCCGCAGACGGAGAATAGCGCGGCCCCGTCCGCGTCGGCAGAGGGGAGCGCGCAAGCCGGAGCGGAAGAAAGCGCGCCGGGCGCGGCGTGGACTAATTCGGATATTTCCGGGAGCGTGACGGCGGACACCAAGACAGATCCAAAAGACGATTTCAATGCGGCGGTCAATCAGGAATGGATGGCAGGGACGGAGCTTGGCACGCAAATGCAGGCAAGCACCTTTACCGAGCGCAGTAATGAAGTGATGGCGCAGGTCATGGCGCTCATCACAGACGAGTCGCAGACGAGCCATGAGGCGCAGCTCGTGCGGGAATTTTATAACGACTATGTGGATATGGAAAGCCGCAACGCCCTTGGCATGGAGCCGGTTTTGCCGCTGCTCGGGGAAATCGAAGCGATTGAAACGCTGGACGATTTGACAGCATACCTTGCGGACTGGGGGAACCTCGCGGGCGCGCCGGTGAAAGCGGATATCGCGGCGGATTGGAAGGACAGCACGAAGAATACCGTTTACATCGGGCCGTCAGGCTTCGCGCTCTCGGATGCGGACGAATATAAAAGCATAACGGACGTAGGGCAGCGGACAAAAGACGCGGAGGAAGTGATGCTCAAAAAGCTGCTTGCCCGCGCAGGATATTCGGAAGAAGAAGCGGCAGGCCTTTGGGAAGCGTTCTTTGCCCTTGAGACGGAGATCGCGCAGGCGTCGATCGGGAACGCGGAGGGAGCTTCCGCTGACATACGCGACAAGGCCTATAACCCGAAGAGCGCGGCGGAGCTTGCGGAGATGTCGCCCGATTTCCCGCTCATGGAAATTCTGAAGCCCTATACGGAAGGCGGCATCGACCGCTTCATCCTGACCGAGCCTGAATGGCTCGCGAAGATGAACGGGTTGTATACGGAGGAGAATCTGGAGGCGTTCAAGGCGTGGCTGATTTATCAGACGCTGACAGGCGTGGCGGGAATGCTCGATCAGGAATGCCTTGATATCATGACGGAATACAGCGGCGCGAGAATGGGGAGCACGCAGATAGAGCTGCCGGTGGAGCAGCTTGCCTACCAGGCGTGCTCCACAACGTTCGATATGGCGATTGGCAAGCTGTACGCGGAGAACTATGTGACGGAAGAGACCAAGCAGGACGTGACGGAGCTGGTAAACGACGCCGTGGCGGTGTTCCGGCAAAGGCTTGAAGAAAACGAATGGCTGGGCGATGAAACCAAAGCGAAGGCGCTCGAAAAGCTCGATACGCTCAAGGTGCGCGTGGCTTATCCGGACGACTGGTCGCTGTACGATTATTCGGATTATGCGCTGCCGGAGGATGGCGGGATCATAGACGACATGCTCGCGGTGCGGGAAAAAAGTATGTCGGAGAAGGTGGACAAGGCAAAGGCGGAGATCGATAAGGACCTGTGGATGACCTCTCCGCAGGAAGTAAACGCTTTTTACCAGCCGACGGATAATTCCATCAATATCCCGGCGGGCATTTTGGGCGGGGATTTTTATGATCCGGACGGAACGGTCGAGCAGCAGATGGGCTCGCTCGGTATCGTCATCGGGCACGAAATCACGCACGGGTTCGACTCCAACATGGGCAGCCTTTACGATAAGGACGGAAACCTCTCCAACTGGTGGACGGATGAAGACCGCGCGGCATTCAAGGAACGCACGGACAAGGTGGGCGCGTATTACGCGAGCATCGAGGTGCTTCCCGGAAAATATATCGACGGAGACTATACCATCGGCGAGACGGTGGCCGACCTCGGCGGGATGTCCTGCATGCTCGAGCTCGCAAAGGGCATGGACGGCTTCGATTACCAAACATTTTTTGAAAGCTGGGCAAAGGTGTGGAAGTTGCAGGAATCGGAGGAGACTGCTGAATATATGCTGCAAACTGACACGCACGCGCCGGGCTATCTACGCGCAAATGTGAACGTGCAGCAATTTCAGGAGTTTTACGATGCGTTCGGCGTAGAAGAGGGCGACGGGATGTACCTCGCGCCGGAGGAAAGGCTCTCCGTTTGGTAAAAAAGTCATGAGAAATACAAAAAGGGGAAGTGAAAAATGGAAGCTGTACGTAAAATAAAACAGTTAAAAATATGGAACGGCATCATGGTTGCGGAGGTCGCCTTTGCGGCGGTACTCGCGGTCTGGTTTGCGGCGGCGGGGGAACTGCCGTTTGGCATGAGGATGGAAGCGTGGATCGCCTCCATGCCATGGATCCTGCTCGCGTGCATGTTTGCCTATACTGTGCTGACGGCAATACAGACGGCGTTTGGATTCCGTGCGGTAAAAGATGCGAAAAAGGGAAAGAAATGTTATATGGTCGGGATGGCCGCGTGGGTCATATTGACCAGTATTTTTATTCTTATGCTGGATGCCGAAATCGTGGACTGGGCGATATTTTTTATCCTTTTGGTTCCGGCAGCCATTCATTCCAATACGGCCAATGAAATCGCCAAATTGGGCTGAGCGCTCAGAATAAACTGGAAAAGGAATGTGGATATGAAAAAACTGGTCAGAGTTCTGCTTTTCACGGTATCGTTTGTTTTGCTTCTGCCGCTGACCGCTTTTGCGCAGGCGGCGCCGGATTACGTGATCAAAAGCGAAGAGATCACGATTCAGGTCAATGAGGACAACACATACGATATCTCCAAAAAAATAACGGCGGATTTTTCTCAGAGCGTGGGAGAAACGCACGGCATTACGGAAACGGTCCCGGTGGATATGAAGCTGCGGCGCATGACGGACGGGCAGTATGAGGAATCGGGCGCGCACGCTGTTGTGACGGATCTCGAGGCCAATGTTCCGAGCGAAGTCTCACGGGATGGGAACAATATGGTAATTCGCCTCGGCGACCCGGACGAGACGGTGACGGGCGTGGTGGAATATGAATACAGCTACCGTTACGACATGGGGCCGGACACGCTTTCGGGTGCGGACGAGTTTTACTACAACCTTGTGAGCCCGGAAAACACGGTTCCCATTGAAGAGCTCAGCTTTACGATCGAGCTGCCAAAGGCGTTTGACGCGGAAAAGCTCGGCTTCACCACCGGAGCGGCGGGAAGCGGCACCTATGACGAAAACGCCCTTACCTATACGGTGGAGGGGAATACCATTCGCGGTGAGATGGCAAAAACGGTAGAAAGCGGCTATGGCGTAGGCGCGCGCATCGAGCTGCCGGAGGGATATTACGCAGGCGCGCGTTTGGCATTCTCCTACTTCATCCCGGCGCTGTGCACGGGCGGCGCGGCCTTTGTGCTCGTGGTCATTTTGCTCGCGGCCTCCGGGAGGCGGCGCAGCGAGGTAGAAACGGTGGAATTTGGCCCGCCGGAGGGCATGAACAGCGCGGACGTCGGGTATATCATCGACGGCGAAACGGATAACCGGGACGTCGTTTCCCTGCTTATTTTCTGGGCAGACAAGGGCTTCATCGAGATACACCAGCCGGATGAAAAAAACATGACGTTCAAAAAGCTGAAAGATCTTCCACAGGACGCGAACGATTACGAAAAGATTTTGTTCAGCAAAATGTTCGTGCTTTCGGACAGCATTGACGTGAGAGATATGCGGTATGAGTTTGCCGATACGGTCAACAGTGCGAAAAAGAGGATCAGGGCAAAATACAATACCGCTCAAAACCGTGTTTACACGAAAAAGTCGGTTGTGTTCCAATATCTTTCGACTTTACTTGCGGCAGTTCCCATTGCGGCGGTCACGGTAGTTGCGGTCTATCTTGACAGCATGGAGCTGCTTGCCGCTATCATCATGGGAGTCGTGTTCATGGGGTTGATCGGCTGGCTGGGCGCGCTGCTGATCAGCGATTCGGTCAGCAAGCGGAAGTCGGATAAAAAGTCTGCACGTGCTGGAAAAATGATCGGTGGGATATTGATTCTCGCGGGACTCACGGCAGCTTCCTGCCTGTTGTTTTCCACTTATCTGGGATGGTGGGTTGTGCTGCCCGCAGCGGCGGCGCTCATCATGTCCCTATTGTCCGGCCTGATGCCCAGGCGGACGGAGCAGGGCGCGCAGTGGGCAGGGCGCATCCTTGGACTGAAACGCTTTATTGAAACAGCGGAAGCAGACAGAATCAAAACGATGGTAAAAGACGATCCGGCCAGCTTTTATCACATTCTGCCCTATGCGTATGTGCTGGGTGTGACGGACGCATGGGCGAAGCGCTTTGAGAGCATCGCGCTCGAGCCGCCGCACTGGTATTACGGCTATTACGGCGGCACATGGTCTGCGCTGTATTTCACGCGGTCGCTCCACCGGGGCATGCAGACCGCGCTGGCGAGCATGGCGGCAACGAAAAGTTCGGGCGGCGGCAGCGGATATGGCGGCGGTGGTTTCTCGGGCGGCGGCGCGGGAGGCAGCAGCTTCGGAAGATGGTAAGACAAAGCGGGGAGAGTTTGATTTGATACGGAAAATCGTGGATTTTGCGGAAGGGATCAAGGCAGAAAAACTGCTTAAGGTTGCGGGCGTTCTGCTTTTCATCATTGGCGCGCTTGACGCGGTAGGCGTGCTTTCCTTTTACCTGCTTGGAATGAATATGGTACTTTCTTACCAACCCGATTGGAAACTTGTGCTTCTCGACGGCGTCATGCCGGTAGTAGAGCTTGTGGCGGGCGGATTTGCCTTTTATTTCATCCGGCATCCGCAGAAGCATTTGGGAGCGTCCATTATGGCGATGGTTATGGTGCTCCTTTCGACCTTTATGGCAAACCTGTTCACGGATTTTATGGAGAAAGCGTTCGTTTATGTTTCGTTGGTTCCTGCTTACCTGTACCTGTTTGGCGCGACCAAGCTAAGGGAAAGAATCAAATATAAGGATTATGCGGTGTATAAAGAATTTTACGAGCAGCACCGCAAAGAGAACGAATAAGGGAATTATATGAAAGGCCGGCCTTCCATATAATTCCCTTTTTTCTTTGATAAAATTACCTGCCGTCGCTTTGCTTGGGCTCGCCGTTCCAGGAGGAAAGGCCGCCGTCCACGCTCAGAAGCTGGCCGGTAATGTAGGACGCCTTATCTGAAGCGAGGAAAACCGCAGCGTCCGCAATTTCTTCGGGTTTGCCGATCCTGCCCATGGGGTTGTTCGCGTCAAACAGATCGAAAACCTCCTGGGTATTGCCGCTGACGAACATTTCCGTACGCGTCGCGCTTGGGCAGATTCCGTTCACGCGTATACCGTCGCGCCCGTAATCGATTGCCATGCTTTTTGTCATGCTGCCAATCGCCGCCTTTGCCATCGCGTATACCGCCATGTTGTACGCGCCGTTCAGGGCGGCGAGCGAAGCGATGTTGATGATATTGCCGCTCTTTTTCTCAAGCATATCCGGCAAAAACGCTTTGCACATCAGGAATACGCCGCGTACGTCAATTCCCATTTGCTTATCAAAATCCGCAACGCTCGTTTTGTGAATTGGCCCGCCGATAAAAATCGCGGCGTTGTTCACAAGCACATCGCATACGCCCACGCTTTTTTTGGTAAATTCGTAAAGCGCTTTTGCGCCTTCCTCTGTGGCGCAGTCGCAATTCAGGTAAAAAAGACGGTCGGTACTGGCTTCACTTAAGAATTTCTGCGCGGGTTCCTCCCTGCGCGAAGTAATAACAACCCTGTCTCCCTCCGCCAAAAACGCCTCAGCGATCTTTCTTCCAATCCCCTGGCTGCCGCCGGTTACAACAACATTTCTGCTCATGATAATCCCCTCCTGTGTTTCTAATAATAATAGAACTAAACTCATCATAAATTTTGCGGCAGCGGATGTCAATAACGAATCCGCACGGGTGCAAGCGTCTTTTTGGCACAGATGGCTTGCAGGGAACAGGAACTGTGCGGTGGGATTTTGAAATTCATACAAAAACAGGGGAGCAGAAACCCGCAAAAATGAAACAACAGGCCTGAAATGAACAAAAATATAATACTTATGTTAATAATTAACAAATTCCATGAAAGATTAACAGGTGTTTTTGTTGAAATAGCCGTTTAAATCCGCTATAATAAATCTGTTGAATTTAGGATGGGGGAGATTTCCCAAACGTCCAAACTTTTATCAAATTCACAGGAGGGTTTTATTTCTATGAGTAAAGTCGATAAACTTGCGATTAACACGATCCGTGTTTTATCCGCAGAGGCAATCCAGAAGGCAAACAGCGGGCATCCGGGCCTGCCAATCGGCAGCGCGCCGATGGCGTATACGCTGTGGTCCAAGTATTTAAAGCACAATCCCAAAAATCCGAAATGGGATAACCGCGACCGCTTTATCCTGAGCGCTGGGCACGCGTCCATGCTGGAGTATTCACTGCTGCATATGTTTGGATACAAGGTAAGCATGGAGGATATCAAAAACTTCAGGCAGTGGGATTCCATTACGCCCGGACATCCGGAGCACGGCCTCACGGAAGGCGTAGAAGCAACCTCCGGCCCGCTTGGGCAGGGTATTGCGATGTCCGTTGGTTTTGCCATGGCGGAAGCGCACCTTGCGGCGCAGTTCAATAAGCCGGGTTATAATGTAGTAGATCATTATACATACGCGCTCACAGGCGATGGTTGCCTGCAGGAAGGCGTATCCGGAGAGGCAAGCTCGCTTGCGGGAACGCTTAAGCTGGGCAAGCTGATCGTTTTATATGACAAGAACGACATTACAATCGAAGGAAGCATCGATACGGCGTTTGACGAGGACGTGAAAAAGCGTTACAAAGCTTATGGCTGGCAGGTGCTTGAGGTTGAGGACGGAAACGAAGACATCAAGTCGATTGAACAGGCGATCGAGGAAGCAAAGGCAGAGAAAGAAAAGCCCTCCCTGATCATTGTAAAAACACAGATCGCTTACGGCTGCCCCGCAAAGCAGGGTAGCGCTTCGAGCCATGGTTCCCCGCTGGGACAGGAAAACATCGATGCGATGAAGAAATGCCTGGGATGGGATCACGCGGAGCCGTTCTTTGTTCCGGAGGAAGTGAAAAAGCATATTGCAGAGCTGCAGGAGGTTTATTCGGCTGAGGAAGCACAGTGGAACGAGCTGTTCTCCAAATACAGCAAGGAATATCCGGAGCTTGCTAAGCAGTATAAAGAATATATGGAGCCTGTTCCGGCGTCGGTATTTGACGATGATTTCTATCAGTTTGAAGATAAACCGATGGCAACAAGGGATACGTCCAACATGATCATCAACCGTCTTGCAGCCAAGCTGCCAAACCTCATGGGCGGCAGCGCGGACCTTGGCCCTGCGAATAAATCGCAGATGAAGGACAGGGAGTTCTTCTCGCCGGAAAACCGCAAAGGGACGAACGTTCACTTTGGCATCAGGGAATTTGCCATGGCTGCAATTTGCAACGGTATGGCGCTGCACGGAGGAATCGTTCCTTACTGCGCGACCTTCCTTGTATTCAGCGATTACATGAAAGGCGCTATCCGTATGTCGGCGCTCATGAAGCTGCCCGTTACATATGTCCTGTCCCACGACTCCATCGGAGTTGGCGAGGACGGCGCAACACACGAGCCAATTGAGCATCTGGCTGCGCTTCGCGCAACGCCGGGCGTATATACGTGGAGGCCGGCTGACGGTCATGAAACGGCTGCTGCATACCAGTCCGCAATGAGCGTCAATGCGCCGAGCGCAATCGCGCTTTCGCGTCAGAACCTGCCTCTCTTTAAGGAAACAGGCAAAGGCGCGCTCAAAGGCGGCTACATTTTGAAGGACGGCGGAGCAAACCCGGATGTGATCCTGATTGCAACGGGCAGCGAGGTCGAACTCGCTATGAACGCTGCGGAAGAGCTTGGAAAAGAGAACATCTCGGCGCGCGTAGTATCCATGCCCTGCGTAGAGCTGTTTGAAGAGCAGGATGCGGCATACAGGGAAAGCGTCCTCCCCAGGAGCATTCGCGCAAGGGTTGCGGTGGAAGCTGCTACATCCTTTGGCTGGGCGAAATTCGTTGGCCTCGACGGCGGTTATGTGACGATCGATCATTTTGGCGCATCTGCACCGGCAGGCGTGCTGTTTGAGAAATTCGGTTTCACAACGAAGGCTGTTGTGGATAAGGCAAAAGAAGTACTCGGAAAATAGTCCGAACGCTGTAAGGATTACGTCCCGCAGACTGAGATAAAGTTTGCGGGACGTTTTATTATGCAAAAAATATGCACATCCGGAATGTGAAAAAGTTTGCAAAGCTACTCGCGGAGTGACGATTTCCTTGCAAGGAGGGCCGCGTACCGGTATAATAATGATGGCGAATGGGACGCTGTACAAAAGGCGCAGCGGTTCATATAATATTTTTGACACAAGAAGGAGAACATGAAATGAAAAAGTTTGGTATGATCGTACTTGCGGTGGTGCTGTGCACGGTGCTGCTTGCAGGCTGCGCGGTTCCCGTTCCGGTGCCGGTGGCGGCAGAATCGCAAACGCCCTCCGCAAGCCCGAGCCCGTCGGAATCCGCAAGCGCGTCGCCCTCGCCGAGCGTATCGGCAGAGCCGTCTGCTCAGGAGAGTTTGGCTGCGGGCGAAACGGATTATATGTCGTGGACCGGCGAAGACTGGAGCGCCGCGACAGATGAGGAAAAATTGGAAGCGGCTATGGTATTGCTTGGAAAAGCGGGCGATAAGCTGGTTGGCGAAGGCTTTACAAAGCTGATGGAGCTTGCGCAATCGGATGAAAGCGCGAAAGCGGAAATCGAGGAAGGCGCAAAAGCCTTGATCACGAGCATCGACGAATTTTTTGAAATGATGCCCAGCGCAACGCTGAGCCAGCTTGTGGAAGTGATGGAAGCAGCGGTAAACAATCAGCAGGAGTAAATCAAAAATTAAGAAACGTCTTCATGATTTGGAGGCGTTTTTTGTTTTGCGGCATTTTTTTGCCTTATATATAACATAAGGATGATTTTATTCCCCTGACGACTATTAATAAAAGGAAAGAAGGTAGGAATTTATGTTAACAACATTTAAGGCTGATGTAAAAAAGCTTCCGGGAGGACTGCAGGTGGAGGCAAATACCCGTGGATTCAAGATTTTACTGGACGAGCCGGCTGATTTGGGCGGAACGGACAAAGGGATGAATCCGGTGGAGGCTGTATTGTGCGCGCTTGGCGCGTGCCAGACAATCTGCGCGGCGGCGTTTGCAAAAAAATGCGGCGTCGACCTGGAAGATTTCCATGTGGAAGTGGAGGGAGACCTCGATCCTGACGGATTTCTCGACCTTGCCGATGTACGTAACGGGTTTCAGGAGATCAGGTTTACCATGCACTTTAAAACGAAATCCGGACAGGAAGCGGCTGAAAAGCTTGCCGATTATATCGAGAGCCATTGCCCGGTGGGAGATTGCCTTGAAAACGGCGTTAAGCTCGTGCGTGCAGGCGTAGTGGTGGAATAAGGGAAGATATAAAAAAGCGGCAGCCCGAAGACGGCTATTATAGGACAGGGAATCTAAAAGAATAGCTGTCAGGCAGGATAAATGAAAAAAGACCGATGAGCAAAATTTGTTTCATTGGTCTTTTTACTGCGTCGGCATTGGGGATATCAGGTACAAACATTTGGCTTCCAAAATCATGCTTTCAGGCGATACAGGGTTTGATTTGATTCCTTTTGAATGATATGCGCTTACGCGTCTATGATTCAAAACTGCATGGTGGAAAGAAGCTACAATCCCTCGAATCGACCACGAAACGGCATCGGAAAAGCTGCTATACCGTTTCACCGGGGCATTCCTTTAAAAGCATGGGGATCGTATAACTCAAATTCAGCAAAAATGCCTTTTCCGGCTGCAAGCGAACGATATCGTCCTTATAGAAGAGCTCTTTAAACTCCAAGGAGAGTTCTTCTATGGTTTTTCCGTCCCGATAGCCTTTCGTTACCTGGAGCATGATTTGTTCATTCCAGTAAAGGCTGTTTTTCATAAAATGAGCGCAATCGCCGCCTTTGATTATTCCAAGATGTGGAATGAGTATGTTCTGCGCAGAGCAGCGGGCTGCTTTTCGAATAGATTCCATGGTGATTTCATAGCCGACGAGATAGCAGGGCATGACACGGCCCGCAACAGGAACGCCCAGCGTCTCGTTTGAAATAAGCAGGTTTTCCTCCTCGCTGTAAAAAGCGATGGAGCATTTGGTGTGGCCTGGCGTTTCTATGACGCGGAACGTCATAGAGCCAAGATCGATTATGCTGTCCCCGCCCACCGTAAGATCGATGTGCAGGTTATCTGTTTGATCCACATATCCGTGTGCGCCGTAAAGCTCTGCGGCATTGTCGTTCATTTCACGGATGACTGCGCGTGCGGAGGGTTTTTCGAATATTTTCTTTGCATATGCACTGCCGACAATCACAACGTCCGGCCACTCTTCCTGCAGGTATGCGCTGCCGGAAGCATGGTCGTAATGGGAGTGCGTGAGCAATGCGTAATCGAGGGGCCGGCCTTTCAGCTCTGCCCTGATGCGGCTTACCATTGCCGGCGCGCTGAATGAAAAGCCAGAATCGATGAGCGCTGTCTTTGTTTCTGTCATGAGGAGGAACGCCTCGCCGCCCGCGGCTCCGCCTACCTGTGTAATTGTATACATGATGCCTTCTTTCTGTAGAAAAATCGCTTTTTTTATTGTAATACATTTTTACTATCCTGTCAGCAGGCTATTGTGCTAATTACAAAAATGATGTATATTTAGTGTGATTCGCTAAAACCTAAAGACAAGAAGGAACGCTAGTATGACAGAACAAAAAAAGAAGCTGCACGGCAGTTTTTCCAATTTTCCGGTGAATCCGGACGATGAAGAGCTTATAACATTCGACGTTGTCGTAAAGATCGGCTCTATGGCGCTGATCCGCAAGGAAGACAACGATATCGATTACAATATTTTTTCGCGGCTTGCGGCGGAACTGAAGCCGGGGTATATCCTCGTGTCCTCCGGAGCTACGGAAATTGGCAGGATCGACTACATGAAGCGTAACGGCGGGCGCGAGCTGAAGGGAAACCTTGCGGCAATCAAAACGGCGTACGCCGCACAGGGGCAGCCTATCCTGATGGAAATGTACCGCCAGTTTATAAAGCCGAAGTATTCGGTACGGCAGGTGCTTGTAGAGCACAGCCACTTTAACGACGAGCGTAAGGTAAACCACATCCGCAACCTGCTGTTTTCGGCGGCGAACCAAAACGCAGTGCCGATTGTGAATTATAACGACGCGGTATCCGATACGGAAAACATGCACCTTGAGCTGCTTGACCTGAAGCGTAAAACGGATAATGTGGTGGAATGCGTAGACAACGACGAAACGGCTGCGGTGATCGCGCAGCTGGTGAATGCGAAGGTGCTTGTATTGCTTACAAGCGTAGAGGGAATTTACTCGGACGCAAGCGATAAATCCACGCTGATCGAAAAGGTTTCCGGCGCGACCTATGAGGAAGTGGAAGCGCAGATCGATAAAATGATGGAAAATTGCAACGGAGCTTCACGCCAGGGCGCAAATGGAGCGCGGGCAAAGCTGCAGTTTGCAAAGGAGCCGCTAAAAAACGGGACGACGGTGATTATCGCGCATGCGCGGCATAAGCTTTCGGATATTATCGATGGAAAGGTGAAACGCACAATATTACAAATTCAGTAAGGTGGGGAACACGATGGATTATGAAGCGTTATATGAAGCCATTTTTCACAGAAGGTCGGTGCGGAAATACGACAGTGCGCCGCTTCCGGACGAAACGATTGCGGAGCTTGCGGAGGTCATTGAAAAGCTGATTCCGCTGCGGCCGGAAATACAGACTGATATCAGGATACTTGGGCCGGGGGACATCAGGACGAACGCGCCGCACTGCATTTGCGTCTATTCTGAGAAAAAAGAAGGCCACCGCATGAATGCGGGATTTCTGGCGGAGCAGATCGACCTGTACCTGTCCTCCAAAAATATTGGAGCGTGCTGGCTTGGAACGACCAAGCCGGATAAAAACAAAGTGGCCGCGCCCGCGGGAATGGAGTGGGTGATTTCTTTGTGCTTTGGAACGCCCGCGCAGCCGATGCACCGGGAAGGCGCAGAGCAGTTCAACCGGAAGAGCCTCAATGAGATATCGTCGATTACGGACCTGTTCCATGTGCTGGAAGCCGTAAGGCTGGCCCCTTCTGCCATGAATAAACAGCCATGGTATTTCAGCGGGACGGCGGAGGATGTGGTAGTGAGCCGGAAAAAGTCGCTGTTGCTGGGCAACCTGAATCAAGTGGATGTCGGCATCGCGCTTTGCTGCTTTTTCCTTGCGGTAAAGCATCAGGGCAAAAATGCTGAATTTTCCTTTGAGCCGCAGACGGTTCCGGACAAGCATATCTTTATGGCGCGGGCAAAGGTGGTCTAAGCCAAAATAACAAATATCACGGAAACATGGGGCAACGGACAGAAGCCCCGGATCAAAAGATACCGGCGCTGGAATGATATAGTTGTAGCGCCTTTTTCTATCGCTCGCAAGGGAGGCGGCCATGTTGCTACAGGAAGAAATCAAAGAATATTTGAAAACAAAGAAGGCGTTCAGCACGCACAGCCATCATTTGTCGGATGCACAGCATGAAGGAATGACGCTTGGGCGCATCCTTGAAAAAAGCTATTGCGGCTGGATGGACGAGCCGCCAAAGGACGCGAAAGAAGCGCAGGTGTATATCCGTAAGAATGCGTGCAACAGCTATTTCAGATGGATGTTTGCGTCGCTTGAGGCGTTGTACGGCCTGCCCTTTACCGCGGAAAATTTCGATGGGATTGCAAGCCGGGTACGCGAAGCCCATAAAGATGGCGGCTGGCACCTGCGGGTGCTCAGGGAATGGTGCGGGTACGACAAAATTATGCTCGATTACTACGATCATCCGGGAGACGATCTCGGGCACGGCGACCTTTTTGTGCCGGTGCTGCGCTGCAATACATTTGCGGTTGGCAACGCAAAGGGCGTATACGACCACAACGGAAACAATCCGTTTGAATTCCTTGGGGAAGAATTCGATGATTTTGAAGCGTATATGGATGCGCTCAAAGCGAGAATGAAAAAGCATAAGGCAATCAAGTTGGCGCTTGCCTACGATTTGGATAATGAAATCCTTTGCTTTGATAAGCGGCGCGCGCTTGCGGCCTTTAACAATACAGACGCGACGGCTGCGCAAAAGAAGGATTATTATGATTATATGATCTACAGGATTTGCAGGATGGCGGGAGAGCTTGGCGTAGTCGTGCAGATACATACGGGGCTCGCAAACCTCAATAAATCTTCCCCCATATACCTGAAAAGGCTGATCGACGAATGCCCGGAGGTAAGGTTTGACTTGTTCCATGGCGGATTCCCATGGATGGACGATATGCTTGCGCTCGTGCATAATTACAAAAACGTATGGGCGGATACCTGTTGGATGCCGCTGATATCCACGGCTTCAGCCAAGCGTTTTTTACGCGATGCGCTCGAGGTGGGAGACGCTCACAGGGTGCTGTGGGGCTGCGACACATGGACCTGCGAGGAAAGCTACGGCGCTGTCCTTGCGGGACGCGAAATGATATCGGGCGTGCTTGCAGATATGGTGGAGGAAAAAGCGATTTCGAAGGAGTATGCGTTTTATATTGCAGACAGGGTGTGGCATGATAACGGAATAGAATTATTTTCGTTATAAGAAAAAGATATAAAAAAACTCCTGCAACCGCAGGAGTTTTTTCTGTTCAAATTTATTGTTTGCGGGCAAGCTTGCCGGAACAGGCTTCTGCGAACAATGCGATACCGCCGATCACAAGGTAAATACCAAAGATGATATTGATCGTGAGAACGCCTGCAAAGGGCGCGATGATGATCAGAATACCAAGTATCAGGTTGATGATGCCGCTTGCGAGAATCCAGCCGGAGCCCGGTTCGCCGGATTTCTTGAATACGCCGTAGGAGGATATCTGCGTGATACCTCCAAACAATGCAAAGAAACCGATGATGAATGCAAAGGTTTCGATCATTGCAACCTTACCGGTAATTCCAAAGGAATCGATCAGGATCAGCACGCCAAGCAACGCGAAGATAATACCGTTGGCAATCGTCCAGCCATTCCTGTAGTCCGCGGGCGTCCTGAAATACGCAATAATTTCATATACACCGTAAACGATAAAGCCGATTGTTACAATGTACGCGAGGCCGATTGCCGAATACACCGGCTTGATGAACAGCAGCACACCAAGCACGACCATGCAGATCGAGATGATGATGCCGGACGTTTTATGCCCACCCGTAATTTTCTTTGCTACGTTGTTCAGGTCCATTCTGGACTTTGGCGGTTCGTTCTGGCCGCCGGGGTTGTTGTTTGTTTCTTCAATCATGAATAAATCCTCCTATCAATCGTTAATAAGGCAATCAAAAATATATGAATACTACACCCAGTATAGCCGATACAACATGAAATGTCTATGTAAGGCGCCGCTAAATCCCTTGATTTTGACGTGAAATGTCAAACGGAAGGGAACCGCATGCCAATAACACGTTTATATATTAAACGTGTTTTGATATGATAAAACAAATTGCTGCAAATCGGCATGCTGTTTGCGTGAACAGCTAAACGGCAGGAAACAGGGAAATTTTTGTGATATACTGGATAAAACTGAAAGCTCAGGCAAAGGAGGATAGCAACATGAAAAAGGAAGTAACCTTACCAGATGGGACAAAGGTTCCGGCACTGGGGCAGGGCACGTGGCATATGGGCGATTCGGCAGCACGGGAATCAGGCGAAATAGAGAGCCTTCGCACAGGCGTCGGGCTTGGTATGACGCTGGTCGATACGGCGGAGATGTATGGGGAAGGCGCGGCGGAACGGCTGGTGGGCAAAGCGATTGCCGGGTGCGAAAGGGATGAGTTGTTCATTACGTCAAAGGTTTATCCATGGAACGCCGGGCGGGCTGATATCTTTGCGAGCTGTGACAACAGCCTGCAAAGGATAGGTACCGGTTATCTCGACCTTTACCTGTTGCACTGGCGCGGAAGCGTCCCGCTTCGCGAAACGGTGGAGTGCATGGAAGAACTGAAGGCGCGGGGGAAGATCAGGCGCTGGGGCGTATCCAACTTTGACACGGACGATATGGAGGAGCTGTGGTCGGTGCCGGGCGGGGACCAATGCGCGGTAAACCAGGTATTGTACCACCTTGGCTCGCGGGGGATCGAGTACGACCTTTTGCCATGGCTGCGCGGGCACGGTATTCCGGTGATGGCGTATTGCCCGGTTGCGCAGGCGGGCAAGCTGCGCAGGCAGCTTTTGAATGATGCTGCACTGCGCGAAATTGCGGAAAAGCATGGCATATCAGTAATACAGCTTTTGCTGGCGTTTGTATTGTCAAAACCGCAGGTGATCGCAATCCCCAAAGCGTCGAACCCGGCCCACACCAGAGAAAACGCGCAGGCCGCGCAGATCAGCCTCAGCGGGGAAGAACTGGAACGGATTGAGCGGGCGTTCCCTGCTCCAACGCAAAAGGTTCCGCTTGACGTTGAGTAAAGGTAAGGTTATGGAAGTAAAATTGATGATAGCGGAAGAAACGGATTTGGAAGAAATTTTGGCGTTGCAGTACCTTGCGTACCGGAGCGAGGCGGAGCTTGTGGGTGACTTCTCGATCCAGCCGCCCACACAGACGCTGGACGAGCTGCGGGGCGAGTATTTAAAAGGCGTGGTTTTAAAAGCTGTGGCGGGAGAAAAAATCGTTGGTTCTGTGCGGGGGAGAGAGCAGGAGGGAACGCTTTTTATCGGAAAGCTGATGGTACATCCGGACTGGCAAAACAAAGGACTTGGAAAAAAGCTGCTCGCAAGGATAGAGGAGCTTTATCCACAATGCAGGTATGAGCTTTTTACGAGCGCGGACAGCCGGAAAAACATTGGGTTTTATGAACGGGCGGGATATGTGGAATTTGCGAAAAAGGAATTTGCGCCCGGCCTTATGATGTGCTGCCTGCACAAACAAACGTCTGAAAATAAGGAATAGAAAAAAACCTTGCGGGGATAAAAAAACGCCGTTCCGTATGGAAGGGCGTTTTTAGATACGTCTAGTTAGTTACTATATCACGATCAAAAGTATAAGTCTAGTATTTTGTTTGCAATATGGTAGGATTATATTTGCCGGCACAATCCAGGAAAAAAGGAGAATATGATGTCTATTGATTTTGACGAAGTTGCAGGGTATTACGATGCGATGTATGTGCAACAGGAAGAATATGAAAGAGAAGCAAAGCGGGTTTTGGAGATAGCCCTGCGGTATAACAAATCCGGAAGCAACGCGTTGCTCGATATTGCCTGCGGGACGGGAGGACAAAGCGAATATCTTGCACGGGATTTTCATGTGACGGGAATTGACCTTTCCGAAGAAATGCTGCGTATAGCGCGCAGCAAGGTTCCAAAAGCGGAATTTATAAAAGCGGATATGTTTGATTTCTCGTTTGGACAAACGTTTGGATGTGTGGTAAACCTCTATGGCAGTATTGGTTTTGCCAGCAGCGCGGGGCAAATGGAAGACGGGCTCCGGTGCGTATATCGCTGCCTCAAACCGGGCGGGGTATTTCTGCTGACGCCATGGGGAACCGGGGAAACCTTTCGTGAGGGAACCATAGCGCAGAGCGGCGAATGCGGCGCGATAAAGTTTTGCCGTATGGAAAGCGTAAAAAGGGAAACAAAACGAAGCGTTTTAGTGGATATGTACCATCTGATCGCAAAGGACGGGGAGATCAGGGAATTCCACAATACGCAGCATATTACGCTTTTTGCGGAAACGGAATACATCCGGGCAATTAAAAACGCCGGATTTACAATCCGTGAACGCCTGGCGGAAGAGAAGTTTCGCATGGGCGCGTTTGTGTGCACAAAGTAAAAAGCATAGACAAAAAAAGCCATCCCATTGGGATGGCTTTTTTGACGTCTTATGTTTAGTCGTCATAACCTCTTCTGAAGTTATTTCTCTGCTGCTTTCTTGCTTTTCTGCAAGCCGGGCACCTGACCGGATCGTTTTCGAATCCTTTTTCTTTGTAGAAATCCTGTTCGCCTTCTGTGAAAACAAATTCGTTGCCGCAATCTTTACAAGTTAACGTTCTGTCTGCCATGGTAATAGCATCCTCCTAAAAATTTTTGGGAAAAGAGACCGGCTTAAAAATTTCCCCCAAAAATCTTTCGAAGGCAAGTTTTAAAATTTGGTTCTTTTTCTGATTGTATTTTAGCACAGAAAATGCGGAAATGACAATAAAAATCAGTTTTTTCTGTGAAAATATTTTTCTGTGTCAAAAATTTGTGTTATAATAAAAATAATATATCATGGGTATATGTTATTTTTTATAGAGCAAAGAAGCCTCCAAAGCCTGAAAAAGCCTTTACCCATGCAGGTTTGGAGCAGAAAGATAAAGATTGGTTATGACGGTTACGAGACAGAATATTATGGTCAACATCCGTGGCACGCAAGCGGACGAGCAGGACAGTAATACGATGGAGCTTTATACCGAAGGAATGCTGACGCATTCGGACGGAAAATATATCATAGAGTACGACGAAAGCGAGCTTTCGGGTATGGGAAACACCAAAACACTGCTTACGGTGGAAGGCGAGAGGGTGCAGCTTAAGCGCACCGGCCCCGTAGAAACGGAGTTTGTGTTTTTGAAAAGCCGCGTTTTTGAGACAGCGTATGAAACGCCGTTTGGCATGATGCAGATGTCGGTGCTGCCCACGCAGATATTGAGCGACGTATCGGAAGAGAGCGGAAAGATTGACCTTGAGTATGTGATCCGTATCGGCGACCAGCAGGCGGTCAACAAGCTGAATATCAATTACAAAAAAATACCGAAGGCATAAAGTTGCCGCGGATAAATTTTTCAGGAGTTTGAGGTAGCCAAGGAGGATTGATACAATGTTGATGGAATGGATTGGACATTCGTGCTTTTATCTTACAACAAAGGATGGGAAAACGATTATCATCGATCCGTATGACAATACGATCGGACTGAAAGTCGCAACGAAACCCGCAGATATTGTCCTGATTACGCATGATCATTTTGATCACCGCAACCAGGAGTATATTGACGCGCTTCCCAAAGAAAGTACGGTGATTGAAAAAGAGGGAAGCTATGAGGTGGATGGCGTGAAAATTACGGGGATTCCTGTGTTTCACGACGAAGAGCAGGGAAAGCAGCGCGGTATCGTGATCACCTATGTGATAGAAACGGACGGAATGAGGCTGCTTCACATGGGCGATGTTGGCGCAATGCCGGAGCCTGCATATTTTGAAAAAATTGGCAAGATCGATATCCTGATGATCCCGGTGGGAGGTTTTTACACTGTGGATGCAAAGGGAGCGCTTAACATTATGGATATTATTCATGCGAATATCACCATCCCAATGCACTATTTGACCGGTACGCTCAATATGACCGAACTTGCGAGCGCGCATGATTTTCTGGCGCGTGCGTCAAGCAGGGAATACGACGTTTCGCGCCTTGGGGGCGGGGTATTTGACATTACGGCAGATAACCTCAAAAAACGCAACAGGATTGTTGTGATGGAGTGCACAAGCTGCTAATATTTTTATGCGGCAAACGGGCACGGCGATTTGTTAATATGCTGTTCAAGAGGATTTTTTAAGGATGCGCATCTGCGGGCATGGGCTGGCAGGTGCGTATCGTTTTGTTTAAGTATGTGGGTAAGCACGTGGGAAGGAAGAGGTTCAATGAGGAGGCTTTACAATGAAAACCGGGTTTGATAACGAGCTATACATCAAGAAGCAGACAGAAAAGATTTTGGAGCGCATCGAGCTTTTCAAGGGCAAGCTGTACCTTGAGTTTGGAGGCAAGCTGTTTGACGATTACCATGCGTCGCGCGTGCTGCCCGGATTTGACGTAAACGGAAAGGCAAAGCTGCTGCAAAGCCTTAAGGATCAGGCGGAGATCATTTTTTGCATCAATGCGGGGGATATTGAAAAAAACAAAATCCGTGCCGACCTTGGGATTACCTATGACCTTGACGTTTTGAGGCTGATTGATAACCTGCGTGGCATGGGGCTTTTGATTGGCAGCGTCGTAATCACGCAGTATACCGAGCAGCAGGCGGCGGATATGTTCCGGCAAAAGCTGGAACGGCGCGGTGTTAAAACGTATATCCATAAACACACAAAGGGATATCCATCGGAAATCGAGCTGATTGTGAGCGACGAGGGGTATGGCATGAATCCGTATATCGAGACGACGCGCCCGCTTGTTGTGGTGACCGCGCCCGGACCGGGCAGCGGTAAACTGGCAACCTGCCTTTCACAGCTTTATCATGAGTACAAAAAGGGCACAAAAGCCGGCTATGCAAAGTTTGAGACCTTCCCAATCTGGAACCTTCCGCTGAAGCATCCGGTGAATATGGCCTATGAGGCGGCGACCTCCGACCTCAACGACGTGAATATGATCGATCCGTTCCATTTGGAAGCTTATGGCAAAACGGCGGTCAACTATAACCGCGATATTGATGCGTTTCCGATTGTAAAAACAATCCTCGCGAAAATAACCGGCAATAAGGATTATTACCAGTCGCCAACCGATATGGGTGTGAACATGGCGGGCTATGCAATCACAGACGACGCAGTGTGCCGTGAGGCCGCATGTCAGGAAGTGATCCGCCGTTATTACAACGCGCAGTGCGATTTTAAAAAGGGACTGATTTCGCCGGATGCGCTGCAAAAAAACCTGATGCTGATGAAGCAGCTTGAGCTTGAGCCGGATCACCGCGCGGTGGTTGGGCCGGCGCTCAGGAAATCGGAAAAAGAAGGCGTGCCTGCCGCGGCAATCCAAATGCAGGACGGCACCATTGTGACCGGAAAAACGACGGAGCTGATGAACAACATTTCCAGTATGGTACTCAATGCGGTCAAGCAGCTTGGCAATATTGCGGATGAAATTCGCCTGATTGCTCCAATGGTACTGGAGCCGATCCTGAAACTCAAGAGCTCTGCGTTGCAGGAGCTCGATCCGATCCTGAACATTGAAGATGTGCTGATCGCGCTTTCCATCAGTGCGGCGATGAACCCCATGGCAGAGGTGGGGATGGAGAAGCTGAAGGAGCTTGCAGGCTGCGAGGTGCACTCTACGTGCATGCTGACGCAGGTGGACGAATCCATATTAAAAAAGCTCAACATCAACCTGACGTGCGAGCCGACTTATCCGTCCAAGGATTTATATTACGTATAAATAGAAGCAAATGAAAAGCGACGGCAAATTGCCGTCGCTTTTTTGTCGGTTCCCGTCAGGCCTGAACCTGAGGTTCCGGCGTCTCGTCATCTTTATCTTTGCGCTTTTTGACGCTGAATATTGTGAAAATAGCCTGTACGAATGCGATCACTATCATCAGGAGCGTCCACTGGTCTGCGAAAATCATCGGATTGTTCATGTTTTCCGTCAGGATAAACGCTATGATGCCGCCAATTCCGGGCAGAATGCTGAGAACACGGAAAATTCCCTTTCGTTTCAGCTTCCCGTTTTCATCCTGCTGGTCATTTTCATCCTCCTTCTTTTTCTTCTTTCCAAAGAAGTAGCCGATCAGGAGGACGAGCATAACGACTGCCGTCGCGATTGCAAGAATCAGATTCAGCAATGCCCACGATCCGCTAAGCCCGCCTGCAAGCGGCGTCTGGTTTTCGGGGATGGTTTCCGCTGGCTGGCTGGTATCGTTTGTACCTGTGCCTGCAAGCGGCGTTTGATTATCCGGGATGGTTGTGCTTTCAGGCTGCGCTTCTGCCGATGCAACAGGATTTGCCGCTTCCGGTACAACTGCCGCTACAGGCACTGCCGCATCCGGCGCTGCAGGAACAACCGGTGCGCCGGGGCCAACCGGGGGCTGCGACTCTGTTGTCCCGGGGATTAATTCCGGCGCAGGCGTAGGTTCCGGTGTGGGCGTAGGCTCCGGCGTGGGTGTAGGGAGCGGATTCGCGTCCGTAAACCGTATCTCGTCGTAGTTTTTCATTTGCCCGTTTTCTACAACAAACAACATGCCTCTATTGCTTAAATCCGAAAGGTCAAACGGATAATCCGTAAATTTTCCGTCATACTGTCCGTCGCTGTTTTTGATATAGTATGCGCCGTCAGGAAGCTGAAGCGCAAAAGAATGGAAGGTATGGAATACCTGCTCTGTTTTTGGTTCGCCGTTTTCCCATATTGTTTTCCCGTTTTCGTCTTTAACGATTCTGTTCTCTACAAATACAGGCAAGGTAATGGTATCGATTATTTCGCCGTTTTCATTTACAATGTCGAGCGAAACCTCGGTACCGAGGGGAAGAGCCGTTGTATCATCGACTTTTCCTGATGCGCTGATACCGTCAAACCTGCCGTTGAGCATATTTTCGACGGCTGACAGATCGCTTGCGGAAACGTCGATGGCCCATTTTTGGGTTCCGTCTGAAAAAGCATATACCTTAGCGCCTTCCTTGACAATAACCGTACCGCCTGATTTTGAATAACTGCCGCCGCCCACGCCTGCGGCGCCCGCTCCCGCGACTGCCGTAACGGATGCGTCCATTCCAATTTCAATCGTGCCGAATGTTCCCCTTGCGCCGCTGCCAATGCCTGCGCCGCCTGAACCGCCAGTGGAATTGACCTTGCCGCCGCTGATCGTGATGATACCCGCAACGCCGTCCGAACCGCTGCCGATACCTGCCGCGTTATTGCCGCCGATTGCACTGATAACGCCGTTTAAGATTGCGATCGTTCCACTGCCCTGTTTTGCACCGCCGCCGATGCCTGCGCCGCCCTCGCCGCCAGTCGCGCGTATGGTTGCGGAACCTTTGATGGTGATGGTACCGCCGGTACCGTCGCTGCTTCCTCTTGCGCCGCTGCCAATCCCTGCGCCACCGCCTGCACCGTTTGAATTCCCTCCGTTTGCGGTGATATCGCCGCCAGTGATCGTTACCTTATTGGTATCGCCCCAGTTGTAGAGGCCGCCGCCAATACCCGCGCTGCCATTACCGCCCTGCGCGTTGACTTTGCCGCCGTTGACCGTTACATCCCCTGTCCTCTGGAAACCGCCGCCAATGCCCGCGCCCTGAAGGCCGCCGGTTGCATTTACCGTTCCATTGTTGATGACGACAGTACCGCCGTTGCCTGTTTCTCTGTTATATCCGTTGGAGCCGCCGCCGATGCCTGCACCGCCGCCCTGGCCCTGTGCGGTGATATTTCCGCCGTCGATGGTAACCGTGCCGCCATGGCCGCTTGCGCCGCCGCCAATGCCTGCGCCACCGCCGCCGTTGCCCTGCACATATCCGCCGCCGGTTGCGTTAACCGTACCTTCTTCAATCGTGATGTCGCCGGCGTTTTGGCTGTTGCCGCTGCCAATCCCGGCTGCATCCTGCCCGCCATTCGCCGTCAGGCTGCCGTCGCCTTTGATTGTGACGCTGTCTCCATCCTCCACTTCGACGCCTGCGGCATTCTTTCCGCCGGTCACTTTGTTTTCGGAGCCTTCCGCGAGGTTCAGTTCTGCGTCGCCTTCCACCTTGATACCGGCCTGTCCGTCTTTTGCTTCTACATTGACGCCGTCGAGCGTTACCTGCGCTTTGTTGTCTTCGTCACCCTTTACGGTAAGCGTATGATCTGTTGGGACTTCGTTGTCATGCTGCTTGATCACAACCTCTGTATCGTCCCACTGTGTCGTATTATTCTGGGTTACGTTATGCCCGCCCTCACCGGCTTCAACGCTGATGTCTCCGTCGTCGAGATACCAGTCGGCGGCGAAGGCAACGCCGCTAAATCCGAAGACCATAACAACAATGATACCGAGAGATAAAATTCTCAGCCGTAATTTTTTCCCGTTCCTATTTCTTTTTTGGTTTCTGAGTTTCAATATTTATTCCACCTCATTTGAATTTTCTATATATCCATTCTATTCCGCACCGGTCACAAAACCGGTAATAAAAAGCATGTTTTGCAGATCTTTTTTGCTTGTGTATTATATTTTCAGGATAAAATCGAATATGATACCATCTGTATCAAGGCACAAAAAAAACCGCATTTGCGGTTTTGTATGCAGGGTATTTGTTTGTTGCTGCCTGGAATGCAGCGAAGCGTCCCGGTAAGCGCAAAGGACTTATCAGGACTTTGCTTTATCCGGCGAGACCTTTTTGGAAAGCCGCGGGTAGAGGAATACAAAAAACAGCCCGAGCGCAATCAGGATAAGGCTGATCCACTGGGAAATGGAGAATTCCCCATAGATGCCCCTGTATGCGTCGTAGCGGAAAAATTCGAGAATAAAACGGATGATTCCGTAGCCAATCAGGTAGATCGAAAGAATCCTTCCGGGCGCGCGTTTTTTCCTGCCGTAACAGACCATAAAGAGAAACAGGCCGAATACGCATATGGCCTCGATCAGCTGCACAGGAAGAAGGCGTACATCGTGCGGCGCAAATGGAGAGGCGTTGAAATAAAAACCAAACGTATCATTTGGAAGGCCGTAGCAGCAGCCTGCAAACAGGCAGCCAACCCGCCCGAGGGCGTGGGCAAGGGGAACGGAAGGAAGCACCGTATCGAGCATCGACCATGCAGGAACCCTGACGACTTTTGCGGCGAGCAGCAAAAACAGTATGCCGCCGATAAAACCGCCGTAATACACAAGCCCTGCTTCGCTGAAATATTGAAGGAACGTATAGCCTGTAGTCCGTGCGAGCTCCAAAAATTGCGGAAATCCCTGCGCCATATAGAAAAACTTTCCGCCAAGCATTGCGCCCGCGGCGGTAAGTACAAGGCAGGCGATGACATCGTCAGCCCGCATGCCATTAATCTTTCGGCGGAAAAGCGCCACGGCGACGCCAAGGGCAAAGCCGATTATGATCATAACGGCATAGGTGGAAATGGGCTGGCCAAAAAGTTCTATCATAGGGTGCATATCATTATTACCTCATTACCGCCCCTGCATCCGGCAGGAGCGGCCGTATCCGGGAAAATATTATTTGCGCGCGAGCGCGCAGTGTCAGGATAAAAAAACAGACAAACCATGAAAGGCTTGCCTGTTAATTTCCAGAATGCGCTTAGGAAAGCATTCCTGCTGCTGCCATACCACCAATGATCATGCCTGCGCAAGCAAGTGCAACGATGACCAGGATGACGGAAAGGATCAGGCCGATCAAAGAAAGAACGAAGCCTGCCGTCGCCATGCCGTTGGGGTTCTGCTTCTTTGCTTTGGAAGCAAGAATGAGACCAACGATACCGCAGATAAGGCCAACCCATACGAATACGAATGCGAAGATGACCGAAACGATACCGAGTACAAGCGATACGATTGCGAGTGTGTTGTTGTTGTTTTCCATAATGATACCTCCGTGATATATATTTTATTATGGTATATAGTTCCAGAAAAAACAGGAAATAACTCCCTCTTCTTTCCAACTATATTATATAGGGAAAACCCCGTAAAAGTCAAATCGATTCATCGAAAAAACACGTAAAATATGAACTTTTAGTGAAATTTTTGTTTCAGTTGTGGCAAAGCAGTATATTATGTATATATTCGAATAAAAAAAGTTGATTTTCATTGACAAAACTGCTGTTTTTTAGCATAATAAAGGAAGACAGATAGTGGAAATTTATTCAGACGGAGATCCGGCCGTCTTTCTTGCGAATGTATTTTTGTCACTTTCTTCCTTTTTTTCAATTATTTGATTAATAGTTTGTTAAAATTTTTCATATTTTTATCATATTTAAGGAGCGTATTTTTGTGGATACCAGTTTACTAGAATCGAAAAGCTTAGCTGATCTGCGGGAGATTGCAAAATTAGCTGGCGTGAAGTCCCCAACCAAGTACAAAAAAGCCGATTTGCTCGGGAAATTGCTTGAGCTGGAGCAGGATGAGCCGGAAGAAACGCCGCAGGCAGAAGAACTGATGCAGGCCGTGGCGCCGGAAGTGGCCATTGAGGCTCCGGCGGAACCTGAAAAGGTTGTGGAAAAGCGCAGGCGTACTGCGCGTTCCCCCAAAGTGGAAGCGCCGGTGGAAGAGCAAACGCAGCCGGTACCATCGGAAAAACCTGAAATGCAGGATTTGAGCGACGACGGACAGGATGAGGAAGAACAGCATCATGATTCCCGCCGCCGCAGGATTATTGAATATGTGCCGAACAACGATGCGGTCAATGAAATCCTGAATACCGGCGAATGCAAGGAAGCAAACGGCATCCTGGAGGTGCATTCGGAGGGGTATGGTTTTTTGCGCAGCGAAAATTACCTGCCCGGCACAAAGGACGTATATGTTTCCCAGGCCCAGATCAGGAAATTCAACCTGAAAACAGGCGATAAGGTGTATGGGAAGACGCGTCCGTCCAAGGACGGAGAGCGTTTGCTCGCGTTGCTGTATATTGAAACTGTGAATGGCGAGCCGGTAGAGAACTGCCAGACGCGCAGGCCGTTTGAGGAATTGACTCCAATCTATCCTGAGGAGCGGTTTACGCTCGAGAACGTGCGTGCGTCGCGCGACCTTGCAATCAGGATGATAGACCTGATATCGCCGATCGGTAAAGGGCAGCGCGGACTTATTGTCGCACCGCCAAAGGCAGGTAAAACGATCCTGCTGAAAAAGATCGCAAACAGCATTACAACAAATTACCCTGAGGTGGAGCTCCTTGTTCTGCTCATCGACGAGCGTCCGGAGGAAGTGACGGATATGCAAAGGTCGATTGCAGGGGAAGTCGTTTACTCGACATTTGATGAAAAGCCTGAAAACCATGCGCGCGTTTCGGATATGGTGATCGAGCGTGCAAAGCGGCTGGTAGAGCATGGGCGCGACGTTGTGATCCTGCTCGACAGCCTTACGCGCCTTGGACGCGCATACAACCTGATTGTCCCGCCTTCCGGCAGGACGCTGTCCGGCGGTCTTGATCCCGCTTCGCTGTATAAGCCCAAACGGTTTTTCGGTGCGGCGAGGAATATTGAAGGCGGCGGATCGCTGACCATCATTGCAACGGCCCTTGTAGAGACGGGCTCGCGCATGGATGAGATCATTTATGAAGAATTTAAAGGGACTGGCAACATGGAAATCCACCTTGACCGCAAGCTTTCGGAAAAACGTATTTTTCCTGCGGTGGACCTTGCGAAATCCGGTACGCGGCGTGAGGATCTGCTGTTGTCCCAGAAGGAGCTCGAGGGTACGTGGGCGCTCAGGAAGGCCCTTTCCTCCGGCAATACGACAGAGGTTACGGAGCAGCTGATCGGTATGATCGTGCGTACGCAGACAAACGAAGAGTTTTTGGCGAGGCTGCACGAGTGGTTCCGTATCTGGGAAAAGGAAGGCTATAACTCGCGTTCGGGAAACAGTAGGTATTAAGCCGCCTTGGATGGGAAGCAAAAGGGCGAATAACCGTATTCCTGCTTGTAATCGGTACGCAGGTATTCTCTATGGAAACGGATGGCAGGAGGAAGAAAACCTTCTGCCATTTTTACATTTGAGAAAGGCGTGTTTCTAAGGATGGTGCAGATAACAAGGCGGTGGCCGTATATGCCGGGCGAGGGTGAGCTATGGATGGAAGTCAGCGGAAAGGATCAGGAAAAATGAAAAAATGTAAGATTACCGTTCTGAAAAAAACGCTGGATGAGGAACTGGCAAAGGAATATGGCGTGGAAGGCCTGACAGCCTGCCCAATGCACAGGGCAGGGGAAGTATTTTATGCGGACTATGCAAAACCGGAAGGGTTGTGCGACGAAGCGTGGAAAGCTATTTACCAATATGTGTTTGCCCTTTCGCACGGCGCAAAGGACGGGCTCTTTTATTATGGGGACTGGATCAGGAAACCGGGCGTGGCGATTTGCAGTTGTAACGACGGACTGCGTCCGGTCATATTTAAAATAGAAGCAACGGACGAGGAGTCAAAAATCGATTACGATCCGGTGGAATAGCCTGCGCTTTTTGTGCTGCCGGTTTTGCGGCGCGTTTGTATAATATTGTAAGGATTTAAAAGCTCCGAATGCAACAGCAGCCGGAGCTTTTTCATAAAATAACAGGCAAAATGCCCGCGGTTTGCTTTGGTCAGCCGAGGATTTCCTTTACTTTGCCCGCTACAGCCTGCGCAAAGGCTGCGTGCCCCTGCGCGTCCATGTGCAGGTAATCGGCTTCGTTTGGCTGTGCATACAGGGAAGCGTCGATGTAGTGGCATCCGTGGATGCGCGCTATATTTTCGTAGAGCGGACGCAGTTTCTTCATCAGCGTATGCGCGTCTTCATTGTAATAAGCCCCGGTCCAGCGCGTGCCGACCTTCCGGCCTACATCGATCGGGCCTGCGATCAATATTTCCGGCGCCTTGCCATTTACCCCAAAGACCGGATCCTGCGCAGTGGTGACAATGCGCTCGAGGCCCTTGGAAATAGTGGAGGCCGTTTGATGAAGATGTACTTTGACGTCGTTGGTTCCAAGCATGATCATAATAAGGTCAACCGGCGCTTTGGAAAGCAGGCAGGGCGTGATATAGGCAAGCCCGTTGCGGTAGGGGCAGATGGGATCGTCAAACACAGTGGTTCGCGCGTTCATCCCCTCTTCGCATACAAGGTAATCCGCACCAAGTTTCTTTTGCAGTACGCCCGTCCAGCGAACGTCGTAAGGAAATCGGGTTTCGGTTCCCGCTTCCTCGTTGTGACCGTCAGGATCAAATCCCCAGGTGTTGGAATCTCCATAACAAAGAATTGTTTTCATCGTCAAAATCTCCTGTGATTATGATTGGATTATGAATGCCGGTATCTTACAACAGGCGCCATTTATTCCTTTTTCAGCCTTTTGAATAATGATCAGGACAATCATGCAGGCTGTATGCTGCGCCAGCAAAAAAATTCCGACAAATGTTTTGTCTCATTCTTTTAATTACTACATCATAAGGATACATCAAAATCAACGGGATGGCAATGCCGCGCGATATATTTTCAGGACGCGTATATAGGTGGTAATACTTGTATTCAGGCGGCTTTTATGCTATACAGTAAGAAGGAAACAACAGGGAAGGAACATAAAAATTTGAAGCTGCGCGATTTGCCGTTACATAAAAAAATAACGCTTACCAATTTTATGATGATCATAATACCGGTGGCTCTTGTGGTCGTGATTATGGTGGGGATTTTGATCGGAATCCTCGCCGGTGCGGGTTCAAGCTTTACGATTGCCGCTGTGGAGAAGCTGAGTGGAACCACCACGAATTACCAGCTGCAGCTTATGATGGATTCGGTCAGCGAGGATATTGTGGAAAACAGCAGGGCATTTGAAGAAGGCTCCGCATTGCTTGAAATCTGCGGGGAACTTGAACAGATGGGGATCAGCGTGGCAATCGAATCGGACGGGCGCGCGCTTTATGTATCGCCGGGAAAGACAGCGGGGCAGGTGCGAAGCGAGGTTCGGAATTTAGCAGGCGGCGATGGGCATTTGTTCAGCCGCACACAGGACGGTTTTGCGTACCGTGAGCTTTTACGCACGCCTGATGGAAGCGAGTACCTGATCGAAGCGTCCGCGCCGGGGTTTTTGTATGAAAACGGCGAATATTACAGCTATGAGGAAATGAAGGATTACCTGAAATTGATACTGGTGGCTGTGTTTGGCGCGGCGATTGTGATCATCGTAATTACGGGGATATGGCTGTCAAAAAAGCTCTCCGGCAGCATCCTCATACCGCTTGGCAGGCTTTCCGCCGCAACCGTGCAGGTGCGTAATGGAAACCTTGACAGTCCTGTCGGATACGTTTCAAACGACGAGCTTGGACAGGTTTGCGAGGAATTTGACGAAATGCGCCTGCGTCTGCGGGAGTCCATGGTTATGCAGCGCAAATATGAGCAGCAACGCAAAAAAATGGTAGCGGGAATTTCGCACGACCTTTCCACACCGATCACGTCGATCAAGGGATATGCCAGCGGCCTGATGGAAGGGATCGCAGATACGCCTGAAAAAAAGAGGCATTATTTACAGACGATTTACGACCGGGCGGCCGACATGGAACAAATGGTGGAAAGCCTGTTTTTGTATTCCAAGCTCGATATGGAAAAAGAGCCGTTTCACATGGAAGCGGTGGAGCTCGGCGCATATCTGAAGGAATATTGTGCAGGCCTTCGGATCAAGCTTGAGAAGGACGGCGCGGAGGTGTCCTTTGAGAACGAATGCAACAGGGCTGTTTATGCAGGAATAGACAGGCTGCAGTTTGACCGCGTGCTGTCAAACCTTGTGGATAACAGTGTAAAATACCGGAAGCAGGGCGTGAAGCTGAAAATAAAAATCAGCCTGACGAGCGAAGATGCGTATGCTGTGATTCGGTTTGCGGACAATGGAATTGGGATTGAAAGCACGGAGGAAGAGAAAATATTCGATAGCTTTTACCGTACCGATCCCGCGCGCAGCAACACGGAAAAGGGAAGCGGGCTTGGATTATCAATCGTCAGGCAGATTGTCGAACGCGTGGGCGGACGCGTAGTTGCCAAGGGCAGCCCGCAGCTTGGGCTGATCGTGACGATCGTGCTGCCGGAAACAGGGAGGTCGTAATGAAAAAAATATTGATCATAGAGGACGATAAAAGCATTGCGGAACTGGAACGGGATTACCTCGAAGCGAACGAATTTGCGGTGGAGACAGCCGCCTGCGGGGATGAAGGCCTGCGGTTTGCAAAAAAGCAGGAGTACGCGCTTATTGTGCTTGATGTGATGCTGCCCGGCATGGACGGGTTTGAGGTGCTCCGGCGGCTACGGACGGAAAAAGATACGCCTGTGCTCATGGTTTCGGCAAGGCGGGACGATGTTGATAAGATTCGCGGATTGGGCCTGGGCGCTGACGATTACATGGTGAAGCCTTTCAGTCCTTCCGAGCTGGTCGCGCGGGTAAAGGCCCACATCGCACGTTTTGAACGGCTGACGCAAACGCAGGAAAAGCCGCAGGCCGGACGGGTTATTACCGTAGGAGGGCTCAGGATCGACGCAGATGCGCGCAGGGTTTTTGTGCAGGGGGAGGAAGTAACGCTCAAAAATAAGGAATTCGAGCTGCTTATTTTTCTGGCGGAGAATCCGAATATCGTATTCAGTAAGGAAAAACTGTTTGACCGGATTTGGGATATGGAGTCCCTTGGGGACACGGCAACTGTAACGGTGCACATTAACCGGATACGTGAGAAAATTGAAAATGGGGAAGAAAAATACATCGAAACCGTATGGGGATCGGGATACCGGTTCCGGGCATAGCGTTATTCTGAGGGATGCGTTCCTGCAAGAAGAATGAGGTCGATTGTGATGTGCGTGACGCCCCCGCAATCCAGCGGGCCTGCATCTATGCCAAACGTCATTGGAGTCATGCGAAAAAAGGCTTCCAGCTGTCTTCTGTCTACAGGCAGCCGGTAGCTGATTTTTTTTTGTTCCAGAAGCTTCGTATGCGCATAAAAATAGTCCAGGACTTTTTGATTGGAATATGTTTTGCGGTGTAATCCGGATTTTATGCAGTTGCGGATTTCCTGTAGATAGCTGTCTCCCGGCACGATCTTTAAAAGTATGCCGCCGGGGGCGAGCACGCGCATGAATTCATTGTAATTGGCGGGTGTGAGGATGTTAAGCAGGAGATCGACGCAATGGTCTTTAACGGGCAGCTCCGCAAGGTCTGCAACGATCCATTTGACCTCTCTGGATCTGCGCGCCGCGAGAAGCGCCGCGTCCCGGCTGTTGTCAACCGCATATACGTCCACGTCCGGCAAGGCTTTTTTGAGCGCAAGCGAATAATAACCCTCCCCGCTACCCGCATCGAGCATGGTAAGCGGGGACTTTTCCTGTCCGTGTTTTTGCAGGGCGTCAAGCAGCTGCGAAACAACGGGCGCATAAAATCCGTCATTGAAAACGAGGCTCCTGCTTTCAAAAAGCGCCCCGTCATATTTTATTTTACTTTGGTTTTGATGGGGGATCAGGTTCAGGTATCCTTTGGATGAAAGGTCAAAGCAGTGCCCGTTTGAGCATACAAAGCTGCCGGTGCTTACAGGCATAAGATTGCCCTTACACAAAGGGCAGCGCAAAACATGCCCGCTCCCGTCAAATTGTTTGACCACCGTACTTATTTTCATCGCAGGACTTTCCCCCGTTGTCGTCAAAATTCACAGAAGCCTTACAGCTCTGTTGCAGAGCTCCCTTTTTGCCGTTCTGTTTCTATCATACCATGAAAACAGCCCTTCAAAAACAAAAGCGGCAGAAGATCGTTCGGATTTGTTGGTTTTTTTAGAACGCGTTTATAGATTATTTAGAAATATGGCGTAGTAATAGAGGTGGAGGTGAAGAATATGGATTGGATCATTACGCTTATGGACCAATTTGGATATTTTGGAATCGCGCTGCTGATCGCAGTTGAAAATATTTTTCCGCCCATCCCCTCGGAAGTTATTCTGACGTTTGGAGGGTTTATGACGACCTATACGAGTATGAACGTATGGGGCGTAGTGCTCGCGGCGACAATCGGATCTGTCATCGGTGCGGTTGTGCTTTATCTGATTGGACGTATCCTGAATGCGGAACGCCTGGAACGCCTGCTTTCCGGCAAGGCAGGACGTATCCTTCGCTTAAAGCCGGATGACGTGGAGAAGGCGCAGGGATGGTTTGAAAAGCGTGGTGGAAAGGCCGTGTTTTTCTGCCGGTTCATTCCAATCGTACGCAGCCTGATATCCATACCGGCAGGAATGACAGGGATGAATCCGGGCAAATTTGCAGCGTTTACCACTGCGGGGACATTCCTCTGGAACCTGGTGCTCGTAAACCTGGGCGTGCTGGCGGGGGCCTCGTGGGAGAAGATTGCGGCGGCAGTCGATACCTATGCGCATATTGTTCTGGTAATTATCATTGCAGTCGTGGCGGTTGCGGGGATTTTGTTCTATAAAAAGAGGCTGTCAAAAAAGGCTGAGGCTGAAAAGGAATAAACAAACGGCGAAGGAAAGACCGTGGCTTTGCACGGTCTTTTTTGAAGCCTGAACTTTACCCACAACATAGAGCGGTTTTATACTTTTTTCCGTGTCAGGATAATTCCGATGATTGCCCCTATAAGGATAATCGGTACCAATCTGACAAACAGCCATTCAAATGCGTGAAAAGCGACTCCGACAACGGCGGTTTCAGGATCATTATAGTCCCAACCTAAGTAAGGGCTATTTAATACGATTAAGACCGCAGAAATTATTACTATGGCAACACACAATGAGATAAGCAGCCAATGAAACGTTTTTCGTCGTGTAATCTTTCTTTGTGCAAGCTGTAAGTTTATAATCTCCAATTTTTCGGAAATAGCTTTTAAGTCATTAACCTTTGTTTCAATAACAGATTCTCCAAGCAAAGTACTTACTGGTGTTTCAAGCGCTTCTGATATAGAAATCAGCATATCAGAATCAGGTACTGACAATCCTTGCTCCCATTTAGAGACTGTTTGCCGCACCACATTCAGCTTAATAGCGAGCTCTTCCTGCGAAAGTCCTTTTGATTTTCTGATTGCTTTCATGTTTTCGTTTAACATCAGGTATAACCGCCTTTCTTTCAATCGCTACCACTATTGTATGAGAAACTGCCCGTTGCCACAAGCAACGCATATTAACATTCAAGCTTTATGGCCGTGATATGCTGTTTGGTACCTTGCAAAAAAGAGCTGAAACTCGAAGCATTTATCAATATAAAAACAGATAAAATAAATTGTTTTTCGGGATATAATCAAATGAACAGGTCTCGAAATATTACAATGGTTTATTTTGAGTGGGAAAAGGGGATTGGTTATGATGAAAAACAGGATCAGAAAAGACGTTATTTTCTGGACACACCAAGGCCATACCTGTAAAGGTATGGCCTTGGTATATCCTGCATTCTCAATGTGTTTATGTTAAGATATTACAATTACATTCTTACATATCCGCCTTTTCCACTAGCCCCAATTTCAACATACGCTGCTCTATCGTAATATGCAAAACCACCGCCAAATTGCTTGACACCAAGCGTCATACTGAAATTACAGGCAATGGTTCTACCTGAGTCTAGAATAGTATATTTTTTATGATTTGTTGCAACGCTTGTACCGCTATCTTGTGCACTGGCATTAATACTATATACCTTATTTGCCATGAGATACCCCCCGGGTGCTTTTTCGCGATTTATTGTGGCGCCGAATCTTATACGTGCAAAAACTCCGCAAGGTGTCATATATGATTTGTCAATACCTACATTTGCATAAACACGCGGCGTGATCTGGGGAGTATCATCGTCAACTATAATTGGAGAGTTTTCTGCATGAGCTTGTGCTACTGCAGCTTCCTATAATTCATCTACAGTTTTATTATTGTTTTCGATTTGAGCGACTATTGTATCGTACTCTTCCTGTGATTGAGGTTCAATCATTAAAATTCCTTCTTCGTTTACATACATAGTGGTTTCGTCATCTGGAAATTCTTCTACAAATCCAGTGACATTTAAACCAACGACCATCATGCAAATAGCTAAGATAGCAACCAATGATTTTTTCATGATTTATTTCCTCCCTTTTGGTAGCGAGTACTAAAACACAATCAACCACATATTATATAAACATAGAAATTCCTCCCCCCTTTATTGCTATTTTGAACCATTGGATAAAACAATGGCTATTGCGTTTAAGGTGATTACCACCGCTAAAAACATTCCATCAAATAATAATCCATTATAAAAAGCAATCGCTTTTATAACCAACGATACTGGTATGGAAAGAATACTCAATAAAAGCGGCATTTTCGTTCTCATATTATTTCCCTCCTCCTGATATAGAATTGGAATATAAGGCAACAGTAAAAGTAAATTGTTGTATCTATATACTTAACTTCGCAAAGCATATAAATGGGGGCAATTTTTTTAAAAAAATAACTAATACTTAATAATCTATTTATGATTGCAGAGTTTGTTATCGGTAAGTGTTTATAAAAAGGTAACGAAACATTACTCAGCGTTCCAGAGATTCAAATCCCTTTCGTATAAAATATATTTATTTTCGTGATAAAAAATTAATATAAATTGAAATAAATTGTTTTTCACGATACAATCAAATGAACAGGTCTCGAAATATTACAATGGTTTATTTTGAGTGGGAAAAGGGGATTGGTTATGATGAAAAACAAGATCAGAAAAGGCGTTTGCCTTTTGACGGTGCTATTGGCGGTATGCCTCGTATTGGTTCCGGCAATTTCCATGGCGGGAAACGCACAGGAAGTGGCGGACGATACATTACAGGAAGCGCAGGGCACACAGGCTCCGCAGCCGCAGGAAACGCAGGCTGCCGTGCAGCAGGATAAGCAACCGGAAGAATCCACAGAGCCGGGCCGGGACGCGCAGCCACAGGCCTCCGAGCCGGCTGCATCATCGGAACAGGCGGAGTTATCGCCTGCGCCGGCGGAACAGAATTCAGCGATGCAACTAAATGAGGGCATGAACAATGAATTGACTGCAAGCGCGCCGCAAAAAATCAGCGAGCTTTTTCCGGATGCGGAATTTGCAAATATAATCAAAGTGAAACTCAGCAAAGGGAGTATAGACGCTACCGTAACACAGGACGAACTTTTGGGGATCACAGAGCTCTATTTATCCAGTGAAGTATCAAACCTTACGGGAATTAAGAACCTCGCGAACCTGGAGCTTCTCCAGGAATATGGAAATCCGGATATCGAGATTCCATCGGAAATCGGAAGCCTGAAAAAACTGGAACATTTGCGTTTGCAGAACAACGCGCTTTCTTCGCTGCCGCCGGAAATCGGCGGCCTTACTGCTTTACAGGAACTGGACCTGTCGGGAAACCACTTTGGGAGCATCCCTGACGTAGTATTCAGCCTGCCCGGCCTGAAGCGGCTGGTTCTTTCCGATAACCGCCTGCAAGAACTGCCGGTGGAAATTAGAAATTTGACAGGCCTTGAATTTCTGGCGTTGAATAACAATCAGATTTCATCTGTTTCGCCGGGAATTGGAACGCTTAAAAATTTGCAGGTTTTGATGCTTGGCAATAACCAAATTACATCCGTGCCGGAGGAATATGGGGATTTGGATAGCCTGACCAGCATCAATCTGGAAAATAACCGGCTCACATCTGTTCCTGACGCCATTACGAGGCTGCAAAAGGTAACTTCCATTTCCCTGAATGGAAATAAACTGTCTGCGCTCCCCGCAGGAATTGGAAATTTACAGGAACTCAGCCAGCTTGTGGTTTACGACAACAACCTGACGTCGCTCCCGGAAGAAATTTGCGACTGTCCGCAGCTTGAGATGATTAATGCCGATAAAAATAATCTGACCTCGCTCCCTGCGGGTTTGGGTAAACTGACAAAGCTGTTTTCGCTCAATATAAACGATAATAAACTAACGAGTTTACCGGATGTGATCGGTTCGTTTGACGAGCTTCGCGTATTGCAGGCGGACGGCAACAGGCTTAGCGCCCTGCCTGCGTCCATCGGGCGTCTGCCGCAATGCTATGAGGTGTCGGCAAGGAACAACGACCTGACAGTCCTGCCTGATGAAATCGCCGATATGCAAAAGCTTGATAAGCTTTACCTGTCGGGAAACCATCTGACGGATGTTTCCCTGGTGCCGGACAAGGTCAGCGACTTTGACGCGAGAAACCAGAGCGTAACCATCAATTTGTACCGCAAGACGATTACATTGCCTGCTACATATACGCCGCCAACAGGAAGCATTGTTTTGTGGGACAGGGGTTATGCAAGAAATGAAATGGTAAGCAACAGCTTTTACAAAAGCGGCGCGTTTCAGCTTTCTGCGAATCCGCAGAATGGAAAGCTGGAAAGTAAAAGCGGAGAGTTCAGTATCAATTATGTGATATCCCTGCGGGATAAATTATCCGTGGATATCGGTACGCAGGAAATCAATTTGCAGGAAGGCGAATTTTATACAGTAAGCCCGACAAGCGATGTGATGGACGGCTATGAGGTGCAGTATAGCTTCAATATAACGCAAGGGACAAATGTAGCCCGTATCGTAGCGCCGAATAAGATAGTAGGGATGGAAGCGGGGAGAGCCTACCTGAAAATTAAGGGCGAGGTAAAAGGAACGGGCGTTACTGGAGAAATTACGGTTCCTGTCACGGTAGGGCAGGCCGCGCCAAATATGAGCGGCACGCAATACCCCATTCTGGATGGAAACGGGCAGACCGCATATAAAGGAACCGCATTTCTTGAATTCCGGTTCGACGCGCCGCTGGATCAATTTGAGAACGTATGGCTTGACAATGAATTGCTGACGCGCGGGATCGACTACACGGTGCGCGAGGGAAGTACGATCATTAAGTTACACAAATCCCTGCTTGACAGGCTTGAAAATGGAACGCATACGCTGGTTGCAGGATTCACAGATGGCTATGCAAAAGTGGATTTCGATGTAAATAACGATGTGAGTACAAAGAAATCTCCTAAAACAGGAGATGAAACGCCTATTGGGCTGCTGGTACTGGGGGCAATGTGCTCTGCTGCCGTGCTAGCCGCTGCGCTGGTCAAAAAGCGCAAAGCAGGCGAAACAAAGTAAGGCAACGCACATGAACAGGAAGGGCCGCGCAGAGATTCTGCACGGCCCTTTTCCGTTGCAGTCCTGCGGCGAAGCGTGGGGAGCCCGTCTATTTGACAGCAAACGAAGGAACCGATACAATAGAAAGAGCATTTTATAGCGCCGGGGCCGGTTATCTGAAGAGGGTAACGGCGCCGCATTAATTTCGATAGAAAAACAAAACAGGGGACGCGGTCAAAACGCGACAAAATGAGGGGTGAAGCAATGAATAATCAGGTGATACAAATTGCTGCGCGGATACGTGAGCTGCGCGAAATACTGGATGTTCCGCAGGAGGCGCTTGCACAGAAGATTGGCGTGGATATAGAGGAGTATAAACGCTATGAATCGGCGCAGGACGATATTCCGATTGGCGTGCTTTACGGCGTAGCGGCGGAGCTCAGGGTAGATCCGACAGAGCTGCTGACCGGAGAAGCGCCCAGAATGGATGAATACACCATCGTGCGGGGCGGAAACGGTGTGAGTGTGGAACGGTATCCCGGGTATGCCTTTACATCGCTTGCCTTCAATTACAAGCATCGCGACATGGAGCCGATGATCGTTACGCTTTCGCCCAACGAGGAGGCCGAGCTGGTGACGCATGGCGGACAGGAGTTTAACTACGTTCTGGAAGGCAGTATTAAAGTCGTCATCGAAGGCAGGGAGTTTATCCTGAACAAGGGCGACAGCATTTACTTCAATCCGGCTCTGCCGCACGGGCAGCGCGCGGTGGGAGGACAGGCAAAGTTTTTGACCATAATCAACGAATAAGGGCGGGGCAGACTGATGTTAAACAGGTTTTTGGATCGGATTGAATACGACAGCTACGAGGATTTTAAACAAAACTATAAGTTGAATATTCCGGAGCATTTTAATTTTGGATACGATATTGTGGACGAGTGGGCACGACAGGACGAAAATAAGCCTGCGCTCGTCTGGTGTGACGACGATGCAAATGAAAAGAGGTTTACGTTCGGCGATATCAAACGCATGAGCGATAAAGCGGCGAATATGCTCAAAAATATGGGGATCAGGAAGGGCGATGCCGTCATGCTGATGCTCAGGCAGCGCCCGGAGGTCTGGTTTATGATGGTGGGCCTGCACAAGCTTGGTGCGATCTGTATTCCGGCTACGTTCCAGCTTACGCCCAAGGATATCATTTACCGCTGCAACGCTGCGGAGGTCAAAATGATCTGCGCGGTGGACGACGACGAAATGCTCAGGCATATTGGGGAGTCCCTTGGCGAATGCCCAACGCTTCAAAGCGTGGGCGTTGTGGGAGAGAAAATTCCGGAGTGGGCCTTTGACCTGCGTAAAGAACTGGAGCAGGCAGGCGAGACATGGACGCGCGAATACCGCAATGAAAATGAAGAACCCATGCTGATCTATTTTTCGTCGGGTACGACGGGAATGCCCAAGATGATCCTGCATGATTTTACATATCCGCTGGGACACATTGTCACCGCGAAATACTGGCAGAAGGTGGAGGACGGTGGATTGCACCTCACGGTATCGGATTCCGGCTGGGCAAAGTTTGGCTGGGGCAAAATATATGGACAATGGATTTGCGGTGCGGTCATCGTGGCGTACGATACTGAGAAATTTACACCTTCTAAAATGCTGGATACAATCAACAGGCTGAAGCTTACAACCTTTTGCGCGCCGCCCACGATCTATCGGTTTTTGATCAAGGAAGACATGAGCAAATGCGATTTTTCTACAATCAAGCATGCGGGTATTGCGGGTGAGCCGCTGAATCCTGAGGTATATAACCGCTTTTTGGAGGCGACGGGTTTATCTGTTACGGAGGGATTTGGACAGTCGGAGACGAGCGTGCTGATCGCAAACTTTGGATGGGATCCAATCAAGCCGGGTTCTACCGGCAAACCGTCCCCTCTTTATGACGTGGACATTGTGGATGAGGATGGAAACTCCTGCGAGGACGGCATCGTTGGTTCTATCGTAGTAAAGAACACCGACAAAAAGCATCCTACAGGATTGTTCAAAAAATATTACAAGGACAAGGAAGCGACAGACCGCTGCTGGAAAGACGGCGTTTACAACACCGGCGATACGGCGTGGCGCGATGCGGAAGGGTATTTCTGGTTTGTGGGAAGAAATGACGACGTCATTAAATGCTCGGGATACCGTATTGGGCCGTTTGAGGTGGAAAGCGCACTGCTGACACATCCATCTGTGCTGGAATGCGCGGTGACCGCCGTTCCGGATCCTGTGCGGGGACAGGTGGTAAAGGCGACGGTTGTGCTTGCGCGTGGTTTTGAGGCATGTGATGAGCTCAAAAAGGAGCTTCAGACGCATGTGAAAAACGTAACCGCGCCATATAAGTATCCGCGCGTGGTGGAATTTGTGGAAGAGCTGCCCAAAACAGTGAGCGGTAAAATCCGGCGGATACAGATTCGCACGGAAGATGCGAAGCAATAACGGATACATAAACGACAAACGTAAAAAAGGCGTTTCCTGTGCGGGGGAAACGCCTTTTTACAGCAATTTGTCAAAAGGTTGGTAACAAGCTTTTGGTATAAATTGCATATGCAAGCGGTTTATCAAACGTTTGGCATAACCTGCGTTGTGTGAAACCGCTGCAAAGGGGAAAAGAGGAATTTATCTGAGTTTGATAATTTCACATTGCTGATCCGGACATGCTTTGCGCCACATTGCTGCCGTCATACATTGCAGGGATACGTCGTAAAAGTTTCCTCCGCATAAAACATGGTCGATGAGCACGCCTTCCTGTGCGCAGCCGCTGCGTGAACGGCGGTTGATGGCGCAGCTGTTATCTGTGAACGCCGCAAACGTGACCTTGTTAAAGCCAAGCTCATGGAACACGTGATGATAGATGCTGCGCTCAAGCAGCGAGGACATTTCGTCCGTATCGTCGGCGGGATCGTGCATATAGTAGCTCCAAGCGCAGCGCTTGTTTTCAAGGTTGATGTCGATTACGGCAAGAAGGCCAATCGGCACGTCGTCCCTGCGAATGATCCAGTGCGTAGGAAATTCCTCGTTTTTCATATGCTCAAACCACTTGAACTGGCCCGCGAGAGACATCTGCGCGTCATACGCCAAAAATTCCTGCGCATTCTTGCTCATCAGCCATTCTGAAAGCATTCCGATTTCTTCGCGCTTGATTGTTGTGCACGTAATCATTCTTACACCGCCTTTTGCTTCACTGCTTTGTGGTTTTACAGCCATTTCATGAAAAAAACGACATAATAATACAGGCTGTATGCTCCGCCAATAAAGAATTTTAACTATATTAATTGCTGTACTTCTTTATTGGCTCCGCTATAATATACACGCAAAGAAAATGGCCTAAACGGAATATTCAAAAATAACGGAAACAAAAACGAAGAGGAAAGCGCGCCATACTGTCCGATTTTACGGCGTGTCATGGCCTGCATATTTAGAATGCGCGCAAAAGGGTTTCCATACGTTTTATTTGCGGTATCAATAATTGGATAGTATAATAAGTGACTGAGGGAAGAGAGAATGTCTATTTTTAAAAGTTTTGTCGGTTATTATAAACCGTACCGCGGTCTTTTTTATTTTGATATGTTTTGCGCGCTCGTGGTTTCCGTCGTGGACCTTGCGTTTCCGCAGATCCTGAATTTTTTGACGGACGGCCTGTATACGCAAAATGCAGACGTGATCATCCGCAGCCTGTGGATTGTTGCGGTGGCTCTGATTGCAATGTATGTGATCCGGTATGGCTGCCAGTATTTTATCACGACATGGGGCCATGTGATGGGCGCGCGCATGGAGAGTGATATGCGTCAGGACCTGTTTGACCAGATGCAGAGGCTGTCGTTTTCCTATTATGATAAAAATAACACGGGCGATATGATGTCGCGTATCGTTTCGGATTTGTTCGATATCTCGGAGCTTGCGCACCACGGCCCGGAAAACGTGTTTATCTCCGCGCTCAAAATTATCGGTTCGTTTGTCCTGCTGATGATGATCAACGTGCCAATGACCTTGATTTTGCTTGCGGTGACAGTGGTAATGATCCTGTTCAGCCTGAGCAAAAATAAAAAGATGCGCGCGATCTTTATGGATAACCGCAAAAAGATTTCAAACGTCAATAAGCAGGTGCAGGACAGTCTTTCGGGTATACGCGTCGTAAAGTCGTTTGCCAATGAAGACATTGAGCGTAAGAAATTTGAACGCAGCAATCTGGAATTTCTGGATTCCAAGAAAAGCAGCTATAAAATCATGGGGACGTTTCAGGCGGGTAACAACTTTTTTACCGGCCTGCTGTATACGGCGGTGCTTGTATCGGGCGGTTTTTTCATTGCGAACGGCACGCTGCGGGTGACCGACCTTGCTATTTACGCCCTGTATATTGGTATTTTTGTCGCGCCGATTGAAGTGCTGATCAATTTTACAGAGCAGTTCCAAAAAGGATACGCCGGATTCAAACGGTTTATGGAGGTCATCAGGACAGATCCTGAAATCAAGGATAAAAAGGATGCGAAGCCGCTTGAAAATGTGAAGGGGAATATCAGGTACAGGGACGTGTCCTTTTCGTATGACAACAGTACGCACGTTTTCAAGGATATCAATGTGTCGATCGAGGCGGGGAAAACAGTGGCGCTTGTGGGCCCGTCCGGCGGCGGAAAAACGACGTTTTGTTCCCTGCTGCCCCGTTTTTACGACGTGACGCACGGTTCGGTTATGATCGACGGGCAGGATGTGCGTGACGTAACGCTGAAATCCCTGCGCAGTACGATTGGTATTGTGCAACAGGATGTATATATGTTTGGCGGCACGATACGCGACAACATTGCGTATGGCAAACCCAAGGCGACGGACGCGCAGGTTGTGGAAGCGGCAAAGAGTGCGAACATCCACGAGTTTATTATGAGCCTTGAGGAAGGCTATGAAACGAATGTGGGTGAACGCGGCGTGCGGCTGTCCGGCGGGCAAAAACAACGCATTGCGATTGCGCGTGTTTTCCTCAAAAACCCAAAGATACTGATTCTCGACGAGGCGACGAGCGCGCTCGATAACGAGAGCGAGCGGCATATCCAGGCATCCCTTGAGAAGCTGTCCAAAGACCGCACGACGATTGTAATTGCGCACAGGCTTTCAACCATCCGCAATGCGGATGAGATTATTGTAATGGGAACGGATGGAATACAGGAGCGCGGGACGCATGAGGAGCTGATCAGGAAAGGCGGCACCTATGCCAGATATTACAATATGCAGTTTGAGGGACTCAATGATTAAAAAAAGCCTGCGTGTGGTTGCCGCGGTAATTGAAGAACAGGGAAGAATACTCATCTGCCGCAGAAAGAACAGGGACGGCAGCGCGGGCCGGTGGGAATTTCCGGGCGGAAAGCTCGAGCAGGGCGAGACAGAACGCGAATGCCTGGCGCGAGAGCTTATGGAAGAGCTTGGCGTTGCTGTGGAACCCGGTATGCTTTTGGCGCGCGTCGAGCATGAATATGATACGTTTTCGGTGAAGCTTGCGTTTTACCGGGCGCGCATCACCGGGGGGACAATGACGCTAAACGTCCATGCGGATGCAAAATGGGCGGCGGGAAGCTCGTTGCCGGAATATGATTTTTTACCTGCGGATACAGCGTTTGTACGTGGGCTGGCGCAGGGGGATTTTGGAGAACAGGCCATGAAAAATGATTTTGAAACGCATATCGATAAGCTGGAAAGCGGAAGCGTGAAGTGGAACGAGATGAAAAAAGCCAACCCCGCCGTAGGGAAGGGTATCGTGCCGCTCTCGGTCGCGGATATGGAGTTTAAAACCGCGCCGGAAATCGTGCAAGGATTAAAAGCATACCTTGACAGTATGAACGTGGGCTATACGCAGGCTACGGATTCTTATTATGAAGCGGTTTCCATGTGGATGGCGCGCAGGCACGGCTGGAAGATCGAAAAGGAATGGATTGTGACAACGCCGGGTATCGTATTTGCGCTGGGCCTCAGCGTGCAGACGTTTACGCAGCCGGGCGACGGCGTAATCATTATGACGCCGGTATATTATCCATTTTATATGGTGGTGGAGCAAAGCGGTCGCAAGCTGCAAAAAAATGCGCTCATCAATAATGACGGATATTATGAGATTGATTTTGACGACCTTGAGCGAAAGGCGCGGGATGAAAACACAAAGATGCTGATTCTGTGCAGCCCGCATAATCCTGTTGGACGTGTGTGGACAAAGGAAGAGCTTTTGCGTGTGGGCGAAATCTGTGAACAAAACGGTGTGCTCGCAGTTGTGGACGAAATACATAACGACCTTATCATGCCGGGCTTTACACATACCGTTTTTCCAAACGTAAGGGAGGGTTTTGCCGATAACGCCGTGATATGCACGGCTCCCAGCAAAACGTTTAACCTTGCGGGGATGCAGGTTTCCAACATTGTAATTAAAAATAAGGAATTGCGCAGAAAATTTGCGCGCGCAAAGTATGGGTGCGGCATGATCGAGCTTAACGCGCTTGGTTATCAGGCGTGCGAAATCGCATATCGAAGCTGCGAAGGCTGGCTTGAGGAATTGCTGTCTGTGCTCGACGAAAACAGGCGCTTTGTTGAGGACTTTATCGCGCAGCGCCTTCCAAAAATCAAGGTAAGCCGGCTTGAGGGGACCTATCTGATGTGGCTCGACCTGAGGGAATATGGAATTGACCATCGCGAGCTGGAACGGATTATGACGCAGGAAGCGCAGCTTTTCTTTGACGAAGGCTATATTTTTGGCGAGGATGGAAAGGGCTTTGAACGCGTTAACATCGCCTGCCCTAAGGCAGTGCTGGAACAGGCTATGCAAAGGCTGGAAACCGCGCTGCAAAACAAATAAACGGGGCATGGTGTTTAAACTCTCCAAATGTGGTTTATATTAATACATACGAAAAAGGAGAGTGATGAAAATGAAAGAGAAAAAGCTTTCAAAAAACATCACAGACAGAGATTTTAACAAGCTGGTAAGCAGCAAAAACGTCGAACGGGCTGTGATGGTAAAGGATAACAAAGTTTACAAATACGGTTATCAGAAATAAAAACTTCGCGCATAAATACGCGAAGTTTTTTTATTATATCCAAAGGCCTGAATTGGTAATAAAGCAGAACGGTCAAAACGAAATGAATGATTTGACAAGCATAGAAGGATATGATATATTATTCATGGTTAGCGATGACTAACTAAGGCGCGCGGCGCCTTTCTTAAACCAAGCGAGTTAGCGTATGCTAATTTAATCGGAGGGTGACGATTGTGGATACATTGGAACAAATGATTGCGCGGCATTGCGCGCCTGCGTTGGCCGGAATTAAAGCGGCTGGGCTTGTTTCCTGCTGCCGGAAAAAACATCCGGATATCGAAAAGCGCATTTCGCAGTGGAACGCACAGATGAATCAAAAAGGGATATTTTTTGAAAAACTGTCCGGGCGGGATTGCAGGATATTGTTGCTTGTCTACAGGAAAAAGAGCCTGGAGGAACACCTGCAAAGAAATGACGTAAACAGACTGATGGACGAGACGGGTTATCCGCAGGGTGGAATTGACGCGCGGATTGCGCATCTGAAAAAAAGAATCTGTGAAGCGCAGGGATTTCCCCACGAAATCGGCCTTTTCCTCGGTTATCCGCCGGAGGACGTGGAAGGATTTATGGAGTACGGCGGGAGAAATTACAAGCTGAACGGATATTGGAAGGTATATTCCGACGAATACCGCGCACGGACATTGTTTGAGCGCTATACAAAATGCAGGGATGCGGTGTGCAGGCGACTGATGAGCGGATATACGCTGGGACAGTTGTTTGCCGCTGCCTGACCATATAAAAACACGGGAGGATAGAAAATGAATAAAGCAGCAATTATCTATTGGAGCGGAACGGGCAATACGGAAGCAATGGCGCAGGCTGTACTCGAGGGAGCACAGGGAGCGGGAGCGGATGCCAAGCTGTTTACGGTGTCGGAGATCAGCGTTGACGACGCGCTTGGCTACGATGTTGTGGCGCTCGGATGCCCGGCGATGGGAGACGAGGTGCTGGAGGAAGGGGATATGGAACCGTTCTTTTCCGATATGGAACCAAAGCTCGGCGGCAAAAAAATTGCACTGTTCGGCTCTTATGACTGGGGCGACGGAGAGTGGATGCGCGAATGGGAACGCCGTGTGAATGCGGCGGGAGCAAAGCTGTTCCAGACAGAAGGACTGATTGTACACAATGAGCCTGATGAAGAGGCATTAAAGCTCTGCAAAGAGTTTGGACGGGATATGGTTTCCTTTTAAAGTAGCTCATTAAAGTATCTCCCCAATATACGATAAAACTGGAAATCAATACACCGATTTTTTCTGAAACAACCCCCGGAGGAATATCTCCGGGGGTTGTTTTTCGCAAAAAATAGTTGCGTGCGCAATCAATTATGAGTATAATTACTATAAAGGTTGCGTGCGCAACTGTTTTTTATGTCTGCGTCCGGAAAGCTATTCAGGAAAATATCGCTCCGGGACGACGAAGGGGGACACATTGGAAAAACGCTTTTCTTTGAGTAAATATGCTTCGATGATCAACCGTTTCAGCCTGCAGTTTTACGACCAGGAGCTGGGTACGTTCCAGATTGGCGGAGGGCAATATTTCTTTCTTGCCCGTATTTACGAGGAGCAGGGAGTCAGCGCGCAGGAGCTTGCAAAAAAGGGACATTTTGACAAGGCGACGGCAACGCGCGCGCTGCAGAGGCTGGAAGAGCGGGGATATATTACACGGGAAACGGACGACATTGACCACCGCGTCAACCGTTTTTACACCACGCAAAAAGCGGAGGATGTCATGGAAAAGGTTTACGCCGCCGTGGAAAAATGGAATCATATCCTGAAAAGCGGAATGCCTGCCGAGCAAGCGCAAATGACGGAACACATTATGGATCATATGGCAAAAAATGCTTATGAATATATTTCTAATTCTATAAAGGAGGACAACAATGACAGAAGCAACCATGACAACACAGGCGCCTGAAAAGGAAAATCCGCTTGGATATAAGCCTATAGGGAAACTGTTGCGCAGTTTTGCGCTTCCGGCAATCATTTCCTGCCTTGTAAATTCGATCTACAATATTGTGGACCAGATTTTTATCGGGCAGGGAGTCGGATATCTTGGCAATGCGGCAACTACCATATCCTTTCCGATCATGACCATCATGGTGGCGGTCGCTACGCTGATTGGTACGGGCGGCAGCGCGTTTGCGGCACTCAAGCTTGGGGAAAAGAAGGAAGAGGAGGCGCAAAGGACTCTCAATAATGTCCTGATATTATGTTTTATCGCGAGTGCGCTTGTGGTAACGCTGGGACTTGTCTTTTTAACGCCGCTGCTTACAATGTTTGGCGCAAGCGATGCGACGATGCCTTACGCAAAGGATTACGCCACGGTAATACTGATCGGTTCACCGTTTAGCATTATCAGTATCGCGCTTTCCAATATGGCGCGTACGGACGGCAGCCCAAATCTTTCGATGTACAGTATCCTGATCGGCGCGGTTTTGAATTCGATTCTGGATCCGATCTATATATTTGTATTCCATTGGGGCGTTACAGGCGCTGCAATCGCGACGGTTACATCGCAGCTGATATCGACGATTATCCTGTCCGTCTATTTTGCAAGGGGCGGAAAGACAATGGGCTTTCACAAAAAGTACATGAGGCTATCCGGGCGCGTGTGCAAGATGACGTGCCTGCTTGGAATTTCTTCGTTTGTAACGCAGCTGGTTGGATGCGTGATGCAAATCGTTATGAACAACGTCCTTGTTTACTATGGAAACCAAACGGCGGTGGGAGGCGATACGGCTCTTTCGGCGATGGGAATCGTGCTTAAAATCGCGATGATACTGGCTTCAGCCTGTATTGGTATCGGCATCGGCGCGCAGCCTATCCTTGGGTTCAACCAGGGGGCAAAGCAACCCAAACGCATCAAAAAAACCTTTGTGATGGCTGCGTGGATATCGACTGCGGTGGTGGCGGTTGCGTGGCTCCTGTGCCAGCTATTCCCCGGGCAGATTATCAGCCTGTTTGGCGATTCGGACGCGAATTTCTCAGCGTTTGCGGTAAAGTGCCTGCGGATATTCCTTGGGGGGATTTTTTGCGCGGGTTTCCAGATTGTGGCAACGAGCTATTTCCAGGCGACAGGCCAGCCGCTCAAGGCGACGGTGCTTTCCATGCTTCGCCAGCTTTTGCTGTTGATACCGATGATGCTGATTTTGCCAATGTTTTTTGGACTGGACGGCGCTTTGTATGCAGGGCCGATAGCAGATATCGGATCGGCGCTCATTGTGGCGGTCTTTGTGGTATTTGAAATGAAGAAGCTGAACGGATGGATCAAAAAAGATGAAAAGGAAGGAAAAATGACGCTCGCCCGGGCACAGGCTTAATTTGACAATCATGCTTTGGGTTCTTATAATGGAACTTACAGAAACGAGAGGGACAGCAGAAATGTTTGATAAGCTTTGCATCAGGACAAGCTCCGCACAAATGGATTGGATGAGACATTGTACGGAGCCTGCAGCGGTTTAACATAACCAGATTATGAAAGACGTTTGATAGACCGCTTGTATATGCAATTTATACCAAAAGATTGTAACCAATCTTTTGACAAATTGCTATAATAGGGTGTTTTTTGCCTGAGTCATCGGTTAATATGGGATAGAATTCCGGCGGGGTAACCGCGTGTTTTCATGTTCCTGTTTTTCCGTTGTGCGTCAAAAAACCAGGCCGCGGACAATGTTTTGTCCGCGGTTTTTTGATGGACAAAAAAAGGAAAACAACAATGAAAACACAAACTAATAATTTATTGACAGGAAACGTGACAAAAGGCCTCGTGGCCTTTGGCGCGCCGGTATTTTTTGCAAACCTGCTGCAACAGTTCTATGGCATTGTGGATATGATTGCGGTAGGGCAGTTCGTGGGAAGCGCCGGGCTTGCGGCAATCAGCAACGCCTCTATGATCAGCTTTATCCTGACGGCATTGTGCACGGGAGTTGCGATGGGGGGAACGGTGCTTGTCGCGCAGTATAAGGGCGCGGGGGACGCACCGGCGCTGAAAAAGGCTGTCGGAATGCTTTTTTCGCTGACGATGATTTGTTCCATAGCGCTTACAATATGTGGATACCTCCTTTACAGGCCGGTTTTTGAACTGATGCGCGTGCCGGGCGAAGCAATGCAATACGCATGCGACTATATGCACATGATCTGCGGCGGCATCATTTTTGTATTCGGCTATAACGCTGTGTGCGCGGTGCTGCGCGGACTTGGGGATTCCAAAAATCCGCTCTATTTTGTGATGATTGCAACATGCGTCAACGTAGTGCTGGATATTGTGCTGATCGGACGTTATGGCATGGGTACAAAGGGCGCGGCGGTTGCCACAGTTATATCACAGGCGGTGTCGTTTGTCATCGCGATCCTTTACTTATGGAAAAAGACCACGGTTTTCGATTTCAGGTGGAAGAGCCTTGCGATTAAGAGGGATAAGGCAAAGCTGATCCTGCGTGTTGGATTGCCGTCCGCCGCGCAGATGGCGGTTGTGAACCTGTCGTACCTGATCGTAACGGGGATGCTGAACGGCTTTGGCGTTGCGGTTGCCGCCGCCTCGGGCATTGGGCTTAAGGTGAACACCTTTGCGGCAATGCCCTGCTGGGCGGTTGGACAGGCTGTGACTACGATGGCGGGACAGAACATGGGCGCGGGAGATATTCCGCGCGTGAAGAAGGTCGTGCGTGCGGGACTATTGATCAGCGTGCTTGTTTCGCTTGTGATGATTGCCATGTTCCAGCTGTTTGCACAGCAGGTAATTATGCTGTTTAACACAGACGCAGAAGTCGTGCGGGAGGGCGTGCTGTACCTGAGGATTTGCTGCTCGCTCAACTGCGCTGCATATGCGGTGATGTATACCTGTAATTCTTTTGCCACAGGAATCGGCGCAGCCGGCTTCGCGCTGGTAAACTCAATGATCGACTGCGTTGTGACGCGTATTGTGTTGAGCTATTTGGTGGGAGTGACCTTTGGCTGTGGATTCCTTGGAATTTACGTTGTGGAAATGGCAGCGCCGGTGCTGCCCGCCATAGCAGGCTTCCTCTATTTTAAAAGCAGGAGGTGGGAGAAGCGCAGTCTGATCCATGCAGGACAGGGAGGCGGGAACAGAGCGCGGGATAACGGGTAAAGATGCAAAAAGAGGCTGCCGCAATTTATGGTTTCGCGGCAGCCTCTTTATTTTTTAATTGCTTTTTATAAATTCATATGTTATGATATAAAAAATTATTCTGCGGAAAGCGGAACAAAAGGAGTTGCATGTTGATGTCGGTCATCTATGTGGAGGCTGTTTTCTAAAATTGAATATGGGCTGCGTAAGCGCGGGAGCAATTATCCCCGGTTTGCCATGCCGTACAAGGTAACCTTTTGTGAATACTATAACTGTCTGTTGTAGCACACCGCGGGGTGTGTTATTTTTATGGAAAAACCGCAGTTTGAGCCACAAAAAAAGGCTGCTTCCTGCGGTATTTTTATGCCCGTTTTCAATTTTCGCTGAATCAACAAGGAGATTCCGGATGATGAATTTAACAGACTACGGTCTGACGCCAAATATGCTGCAGGAACCGATCAAGGGGATTCCGGCAAGAGTAACTGCCGTCCATAAGGAGCGGTATGCCCTCATATGCGGGCACGGAGAGCTCTATGGAAGGCTGAAAGCAAGCGTTTATTATGGAAAAGGCGGGGAGAGCTTCCCCACAGTGGGGGATTTTGTGCAGATCGACTATGTACCGGACGGAGACAGCCGGATTATCGGCACGTTACCCCGCAGGACATATTTTTCCCGCAGGGATCCTACGCCCGGGCGTGGCGAACAGGCGGTCGCCGCTAACTTTGACTATGTTTTTATCATGCAGTCCTTAAACCATGATTTCAATCCAAAACGTTTGGAGCGGTATTTGACGCTATCCCGGCAATCAAACGCAATCCCTGTCATCCTGTTGACCAAGGCAGATTTGGCGGAAGACCACAGCAGCTACCTGCGCGCCGTTCAGAGGGTAGCCGCAGGAGTGGATGCGTTTGCAGTCAGTACGAAAACGGGCTTTGGCTTCGATGTGTTGGCGGACTACCTGAAGCCGCGCAAAACGATTGTGCTTCTCGGCTCGTCGGGGGTGGGAAAGTCAAGCCTGCTAAACAGGCTTTCAGGTAAGACGGTTATGGCGGTAAATGATATCAGGAAGAGCGACGGCAAGGGCCGTCACACCACCACTGCCCGTCAGCTTTTTATGCTGGAAAGCGGCGTGATGGTGATCGATACGCCCGGTATGCGCGAGCTTGGCATGTGGGATGTGAGGGCAGGGCTTGACGAGGCGTTTGCAGATGTGGAGCAGTACCTCGGCAGGTGCAAATTTGCCGATTGCAGCCACCAGAGCGAGCCGGGCTGTGCGGTCAAAGCGGCGATTGCAAAGGGAGAGCTGTCCCTGAAACGATGGGAGAGTTATGTTGCGCTGAAAGCTGAAGCCAGGTATTCTGACGATAAAGAAACGTATCTGAAACAGAAAAAACAGCGGTATAAAGAAATCGCCCAAATTGTAAGGCAGGCCCAAAAAACGGATTACTGCCACACGCCCTGTATGGAAACATTTACCTGCAAGGTGTGCGGGACGCATGTCACTGCTGAAGGCGCGGGCAGCGGACACCGCAACCATTGCCCAAACTGTTTATCCAGTATCCATGTGGATAACGAACCGGGAGACAGGGCTTCGCTGTGCCATGGGGTGATGGAGGCAATCGGTGTCTGGGTACGTAAAAATGGCGAATGGGCGCTGATTCACCGCTGCAGGACGTGCGGCGCACTCAGCTCAAACAGGATAGCCGCGGACGATAATCCCACCTTACTGATGTCAATCGCGGTAAAACCGCTGGCGCTGCCGCCCTTTCCGCTTGACAGGATGGGAAAGCACACTTAGGCGGCTAAAAGTCCAGATGTCCGGCAAAAAAGCCAATGGAAATTTCCATTGGCTTTTTGATTTCACCCGGGAATTTTTTATGTTTGGGGTTTACGGTCAAAATAAGGCGATTTTCCTGTCGCGGAAAGCGGAATGCCCAAAATGACTTTGACTCTGTCGCCCATAAGCTTCAGGGAAAGGGCGGCCCTTCCCGCTGAAAAAATAATGCGATTATCAATACGCGCGTCGGCGGCAACGCCTGCGGCGGAACCGGCAGCAATCCCAAGATCGATATTATCGTACGCGCATACGCCGTTTTGCTGTGCGCATTCCGCACAATTTTTGTGGTTACAGTACTGGCAGCCTTCATTCAGACCGCGCTGCTGGTAGGTTGTACCAATGAGCACAATCGCGTGGCTGTCGCGGACATTGCCAGCGTCGCGTTTCAGGAAGGGATAATCGAGAATGGGTGCAAGACGGTCCATTTCGTCTGCAAGCGCGTCTTTTTCAGTGCCGGTCAGGATACAGGTCTGGATAAAATCAAGTCCGCGTGTTTTGGGGGCGGTCCTTGCCGCTGCACACATCTTTTGTGCTACGGCAAGGATAGCGGTTTCCTCGGCGGTTTTGGAATTGATGATCATGATTACACTCTCTCCTTTTCGTGTGATTGGGACGCATATGGCAGATTTTTCCGCCACTGCGCAGGAAGGGCCTTTATTGCACGCGCGTCATGCGCTGCGTTTTACTTATTTGCTGTAAAATTCGTCTTCGTCTCCGGTGAAGGAGGCAAACCGCGGATCGTCTTTGAGCGCTCTGATTTCCTCGCGGCTCATAACGCTGTTTGTACCAAGGCACGCCGTACAGCGCGACTGGCAGTTTGGGCAGACACAGCCTAGGGTAAGGTCCTCTGCATGTACCATATAAACTCCGCACTGCGCACATTCACATCTCATTTACCAATTCTCCCTTTTTTGTATATATAACATGATAGGCACAAAAAAGACGGATGTCAAACTAATTTGACATCCGTCCTGCATTACTTACTGTTCGATGATGCTGCCGTCCGTATCTATGACGGTAACATTCCACGGGATCATCTTGCCGGAAGCGCGCAGCGCGTCTGTGACCGCCTTCTGTATGCCTCCGCAGCATGGAACCGACATCCGTACCACTGTGACGCTTTTGATGTCGTTTTCTTTCAGGATTTGCGTCAGCTTTTCCGCGTAATCCACGTCGTCAAGCTTGGGGCAGCCGATGAGCGTAATTTTTCCGCGAATAAAATCGTTGTGGAAGTTCCCGTAGGAAAACGCCGTGCAGTCTGCCGCAATCAGCAGGTGGGCCCCATTAAAGTACGGCGCGTTTACCGGAACCAGTTTGATCTGCACCGGCCACTGCGAAAGCTGGGAATCCATTTCGGCAGAAGCTGCGGGCGCTGCCGGGGTTTTCGCCGGTGCGCTGCGCTCGATGACCTTGGAATTGGAGCCCGGACACCCGCAGGGCAGCGGCGCCTTCTGTGATTGCGCTGCCTGCATATTTTTCTTTACCGCTTCTTCGTCAAAGGCAGCGGCTTCACGCTGCTCGAAGGTGATCGCATCTGTGGGGCAAACGGGCAGGCAGTTTCCAAGTCCGTCGCAATAATCGTCGCGCAGCAGCTTTGCCTTTCCATCCACAAGGCCAATCGCCCCTTCCTGGCAGGCGGATACGCACAAACCGCAGCCGTTGCATTTTTCTTCATCTATCGTTATAATTTTCCGTTTCATACCATTACCTCGTTCTTTGTTTTGTTATAATTATCATACCAAAACAGAAAATAAATGATGTTGCATTTGCAACAAAATTTAGATAGGAAAGAATATTTACTGCTTTTTGACAAATTTTTTCGCCATTGGTTTTTCGGCGATTTTACGAAAGCCTTCGCCGCTGATTTCGCCCGCGTCGCCAACGATGATAAATGCGTCCGGATCGATCTCGTGGATGAGGTGGTAGATTTTATAAACCTCCTGCCTGCGCACCGCGCACAAAAGAACCTCGCCCTCCACGCCGCTGTAGCCGCCGCGCGATTTGAGCGCAGTCACACCGCGCTCCATTTTATTGAGTATGCTGTCTGCGATTTCCTTATTTTTGGGGGAAACAATAAACATCATTTTCCCGGTGCCAATGCTGGTGCCATATAAAATCGCGTCGATTACCCACGAAGTGATGAAGATCACAATCATAGCGTAAAGCGGGCTTTCAAAATCCTGGTAAACCCATGCGGAGACCAGTACGACGATCACATCCAGCACAAGGATCAGCTTGCCGATGGATATGTGGGGAAATTTGATTGCGATGAGGTTTGCCGCAAGCTCGGTGCCGCCGGAGGTGCCGCCGCGTACCAATATGAGCGCGAGCCCCACGCCGGAAAGCAGGCCGCCGAATACGACCGTAATGAGCGGTTCGCCGTGATACTGTGGGAAGATTCCTGATGTAATATCGATCACCACAGAGGACAGAGCCGTAGCGATGATTGTCTTGATGATGAACTTCCAGCCAAAATACAGGAAGCCAAGGATAAAAAGCGGAATATTGGTCACGAGGATCATGGTACCGATTGGCAGGCCAAATACATAATTAAGCATTGTCGCAACGCCGGTAAGCCCACCTGGAGCGATGTTGTTGGGCGCTGTGAATGTGTTGATTGCAAGGGCGTAAATCAGGCTGCCCAGGAAAAACAACAGTCCGTCGAGCACGAAGCCTTTTATCTTTTTGGAACGCGCAATATCCATTTTGATCCCTCTTTTCATCCTTTGTGATATTATTATACGCCCAATCGCACCCGGTTCAAACGAAACTTTATTAAAGTTGTATAAAGATTTCAGCGCGCAGGAGACTGTTTTTTGACAGGACGGTGTGGAGCGCTTATGGAGCGCGGAGGAGAATAAAAATAGATTTCATGACATTGTTTCAATGGAAAAAGTAAGGCGCGGCTTTGGATGAATCCTTTTATATAGCGAAAAAAGGAACGCATTACATCGTATAAAAAATATTATTTTCAAAGAGAAAATAATTATTGACAAATGAAAAGCGAAGCGTTATGATAAAATCACAATCAGGGAAAAACATAATTGTATTACAAAGCAAAAAACATTTAAAATTTTTACAGTCAAAGGCGACCAAAAAAGAATACTTTTTCGTTCGTTTTATTATTACGCCCACAGCGCCCGTTTGGGCGTTTTTTTTGTGCTTTTTTCCATGAGCGAAAAAGTATAGTTTTCAATTATGGATCGCTTTCTATGAAACCGGCCTTTATGCCGGCATCAAAACAGCAGTTGAAAACAGCGGGGAATAAGCATGAATATGAACAGAGCAGGCCTCTCAGATAAAGACCGTAACCAGCTTCAGGTACTCAACGCCCTGATTGGCAGCAGGGAAATATCAGCGATTGACGTAACGGCAAAAACAAAGCTGAGCCCGGCTACGGTCAGCCGGATTTTTAAAAGCCTGCAGGAAAAGGATCTCATCCGTTATATTGGAAAGGAAAAAACAGGAAAGGGCAGGAGCCCGGAGCTGTTTTGCTTCAATGGTGAATACGGATATCTGCTGCATTACAACATTACGCCTATGGTGGTTTATGGGTATATCGCGAACCTCAACGGAACAGTCCTCGGGCGGTACAGTGTGAAGTACGATCCGCAGGGAACGCTCGAGCAACTGCTTGTGATACTCGAAAACATCAAAAACGAGCTGCTCCGGGACAGGAACCAGAGAAACAAGGGAATTCTGGCGGCGGACTTTGCAGTACCCGGCGTAATCAACAAGAACCAAAGGACTATCCATACCATACCCGACGTCTGTATGCTCAGCGATACAAAGCTGATCGATTATGCGGAACGCATTCTGGGCGTGCCCGTGATTGCAAACAATGTATCATGGCTTTCAGCGGTGGGCGAAAAAGCGGAGGTTTATCCGTTTGTGGAAAATCTTGTATACATCATGCTGACGTCTTCCATGGGAATCGGTATGGGGGTGATTGTAAATAACAAGCTTGTAACGGGAAATAAAAACTATGCGGGCGAGATTGGACAGACAGCGTCCCTTGGAACGCGCAGCATGGAGGAATATATCAGCGGAAAAGGTCAGGTAGAGCACCTTGCGGGCCTGCAAATGCTGATCGAAAAGGCACAATCAGCGCTCGCGGAGGGAAAGGCTTCTATATTAAAAAACCTGATGGAGAAAAGGAGGGAGGAAAAAATTACACTCGCGCTGCTGGAAGAAGCGGCAAAGCATCATGACAAAGATATTGAAATCATATTGGAAGAAACAATAAAAATGTGGGCAATGCTCGCGATCAATGTTGATTTGATGATCAATCCGGAAATTATCGTTTTGGGGGGAAGCATATCAAAAGAAAACCAATACATTTGCAACGCGCTGGATCGGCAGTTTAGTCAACTGGGATTGTTCAAACCCGAAATCAGATACAGTATTTGCGGAGAAAACGCACAGCTTTTGGGAGGGATCCAAATGTTAAAAGAGTATGTACATGATAATATCATTCTTCAGGAAGTAATCCAATAAGCAAGTAACAATTTAAAATGTTTTTTGTCCTGTATTGAAAGGAAGTTTATTTCGTGTTGCCTTTTTTGAGGGAACGGTTTCAAAAATACGGTTTAAGGAGTGGTAGAAAATGATTTTTAATTCAGTATCAATCAACGCAGAAGAAGGAAAGCTTAAATCAAACGCAAAAAATGGATTTTCCAGGTTCACAAAAAATTATGCCATTGTGATCGCAATTCTGGTGCTGGGAGTAGTATTTGCGTTTTCATCCGAGTACTTCCTCACCTACAGCAACATCAGGAACATATTTATCCAGAGCAGCGCGCTTGCGATTGTTGCGATTGGCCAGGCGTTCATCATCCTGACTGGCGATTTTGACCTGTCGCTTGGACAAAACCTGTGCTTTACAAGCTGCGTGGCGGCATGGATGATGAAATTTGGCGAGGTAAACCCGTGGATTGCCGTTATTACAGCGCTTGCGCTTGGATGCGCGGTGGGCGCGACAAATGGATTTTTGATCGCTTATTGCAAAATACCATGCTTTGTGGCGACGCTCGGAATGCAGATGGTGTGCACCGGCCTTGCGAGAATCGTGACCAACGCATCGCCCATACCGTCTATGCCCCAGGAAATTGAGTTTTTCGGCAGAGGATTTGTAGGCGGCGCAGAATGGGGGATACCGATTTGCGTGATCATTATGATCGCCTTGTATGTCATATTTTCATTCGTAGCCAGACGTACACGAATGGGACGAAATGTATATGCGATCGGCGGGAGTAACGAGGCCGCTTACTTTGCAGGCATTAACGTCAAAAAATACAAAACAATCGTTTATGTGCTGGGCGGCGGTATTGCGGCATTCGGCGGCATCATCCTTCTTTCAAGGCTGGATTCGGCGGCTGTTACAAACGGTAACCTGTACGAGTTTGATACGATCATATCATGTGTTATTGGCGGAGTAAGCCTTGCAGGCGGTAAAGGAAAAATCGTACAGGCGCTCTTTGGAGCCATATTCCTGACGTTGTTCTTCAACGGCATGACAATGCTCAATGTGCATCCGTTCGTACAGTTTGTCCTAAAAGGCGTTGTACTCATTGGCGCGGTGGCGATTGACGTAATCAGGAATAAGCGCAACAAATAATACTCTTTGGAAAGGCGGACAGTATGGATAATAATATTTTGGTTTTGGAACACGTATCCAAGGTCTTTCCCGGCGTAAAGGCGCTTGATGATGTGAGCTTTGCTGTGCAGCGTGGAACGGTGCACGCGCTGGTGGGAGAAAACGGCGCCGGGAAATCGACGCTGATCAAGATACTCGCAGGAATCTACCGTGCGGACGAAGGGCAGGTTATTTTAAACGGGGAAGCGGAGCGTTTCAATACGCCGCATGAATCCCAGATGAAAGGGATCAGCGTCGTACATCAGGAATTGAAGCTTTCGGAAACGCTTACGGTGGCAGAAAATATATTTCTTGGAAATCTGATCTATAAAAAAGGCCTGGTGGACTGGAGCACGATGCGCAGGAGAGCACAGGAAATGATGGATGAGCTGGGCATCGATATCGATGTGGACGCTGTGGTGGAGGACATTTCCGTCGCCAAAAAACAGATCGTTGAAATCTGTAAGGCGATCAACATCAACTGCAGCCTGCTGATTATGGACGAGCCGTCTGCCACGCTCACCACGCGGGAACAGACGATTATGTTTGACATCATCCGCAAGCTTAAAGCGGAGGGGATGACCATCATCTATATCTCGCACAGGCTGGAGGAGATTTTTGATCTGGCGGACAATGCGACCGTACTGCGTGACGGCAGGCAGATCGATACCTTTCCGGTAGCGGACGTCGACCGGAAAAAGCTGATTTCCCTCATGGTGGGACGCGAGCTTGTGAACGAATATCCCAAAGCCGAGGTTGAACCGGGAGAGACAGTGCTTGAGGTAAAGGGATTAAACCGCAAGGGGGTGCTCGAGGACATCAGCTTTCATGTGAGCGCGGGCGAGATACTTGGATTTGCGGGGCTTGTGGGTTCAGGCAGGACGGAGGTCGCGCGGGCAGTACTTGGAATCGATAAGATAGACAGCGGCGAGGTGTTGCTCAACGGAAAGCCTGTTCACCAAAAGAGCTTTCAGGATGCGATTGCAAACGGGTTTGGGCTTGTGCCGGAAGACAGGAAGGAGCAGGGGCTTGTACAGATCCTGTCCGTAAAGGAAAACATTTCCATGGTCAAGATGGAGAATATCATAAAGCATGGCGTGGTGATGCCGTCGCTCGAAGATAAATACGGCAGGGAATATGTGGATAAGCTTAACATATCCACGCCGTCGCTCGATACGGAGGTGCAGTACCTTTCAGGCGGAAACCAGCAGAAGGTGGTCATTGCAAAATGGATTATGCAGCAGAGCAACATTATTTTTATGGACGAGCCCACGCGCGGCGTGGACGTAGGGGCAAAGGCAGAGATTTATGAGCTGATGAACGAGATGGTGAAAAGCGGAAAATCAATCATTATGATTTCGTCAGAGCTGCCTGAAATACTTGGGATGAGCGACCGCGTGATGGTAATGCACGACGGCAAAATTGCCGGCGAACTCACAAGGGAAGAAGCCACGCAGGAAAAAATCATGACAATGTGCGTTNAGGGAACAGGCGCATAATAATTTAAATCGGAAACCGATTTAAAAATAAAAGAATCTTAAGGAGGAAGAAAAATGAAGAAAGTATCGATTGTTGCACTGGTTCTGGCAATCCTGATGACGGTTTCGCTGTTTGGGTGCAGCGCGCCCGCAGAATCATCCGCCCCGGCGGCAAGTGACAGCGCGGCTCCGACGGCAGATGACAGTTCAGCTCCGGCGGCGGATGGCAGCGCGGCCCCTGCGGAAAGCTTGGACGCTTCCAAGGTTTCGGATGCGGTTAAGGGAAAACGCCTTGCAGTCGCTCATATCTCGATCTATGACGAGTGGTGCAAGGCTGTCTACGACGAGCTGATGGTACAGGCGCCGGAAATGGGCTTCAGCGAAGTCAATATCCAGGACGGCGACATCAACGCAGAAACACAGCAGAAGCAGGTGGAGGATTTTATCAACCAGCAATACGACATGATCCTCATCGATCCGGTTTCACCGGACGGCATCCAGCCCACACTCGATAAAGCGGAGGCGGCAGGAATTCCTGTAATCGCGTTCGACTCGGGTACAGACTGGGAGGATCTCGTTTCACACATCGCATGGGATCACGCGCAGACGGGCGTGCTCACGGGTGAATATGTAGCGGATTATGCAAAAGAAAATCTTGGCGGAAAGCTGCGGGTAGGCGTGCTTGCCATGCTCGACGCGCCGCATACGTCGATCCGTTCCGAAAAATTCAAAGAAACGATTGAAAAAGAACTGGGAAAAGAAAACATCGAATATGTGTTTGACCAGGATTTCGGTAAAACGCGTGAAAGCGCTGCCAATATCGTGACGAACAACATTGCAAAGCCTGTTGATATTATCTGGGCGGCAGTGGGCAACGCGGCGTTTGGCGCAAAATCCGCACTCGAAACAGCGGGCGTTACAGGTCCGAAAATCGTGGTAGCCGGCGACTGGGGAGCAGAACCCTTCAATGCGATCAACGACGGCGATCCTTATTACATGATGTGTGTTGCAGTACCTCCGGCAAACATTGTGGAGACGACGCTTGACACAGCGAAGAAATACTTTGAGGGAGATACGGATATTCCCAAAGAGCAGAACATCGAGCTTGGCATCGTGGATAAAAACAACATCAGCGAATATATGAAATACGTCCAGTAGCACAGATAGAAAGAGCGTTCCGCCGCAATTTGCGGCGGAACGCAAAATAAAAAACAAATGCAGGTAAAAGCATTGGCCTATGTGCAGGAAGGCATGGGAGGATATCCCTGCCCAAACGATTTGAATTGCGGTAATGGCCGCAATGGTTTCAGGCAGAAACAGGGGAGAACAGGAAATGACAAAAGAAAGAATGACCATTCCAAGAAACGAATATGACGAGCGTATTTCCAAAATACAGGAAGCGATGAAAGAGCAGGATATCGACCTTCTGATCACGCATGCCTGTGAATGCGAAAGCGCTACGGTAAGATATTTATCCAATTTCTGGGCAGTGTTTGATTTTGTAGGGATACTGGTTCCGCGGGAAGGGAAACCGATCCTGCTTACCGGAGGGCCGGAGTCTTATGACTTTGCAGTACAGTTTGCACAGACGGGCGATGTTCGAATCCATCCGATGTATGTGGAAACGAGCGCCCCGGAATGGGATAAGCCGACGAACGCCTGCAACTACCAGATGATACTCGACGAGATAAGGGAACGTTTCCCAATCAAAAAGATCGGTGTTGCAAATGTGAATACCATTCCGCACGAAATTATGAAAGACCTGATTTCCGGCGCGCAGGGGGCGCAGATCGTGCCTGCGGAGGAGCTGGTGATGAAGGTGCGCAGGTATAAGAGCGCAAATGAAATTATGATGCTGCGCGAGGCATACCGTATCACGGAAGAAGCAATGAAGGAAGCGGCGGAGATGATTCGCCCCGGCGTGCGCGAATGGGAGATCGAGGCCGCGTGGCGCGCGGCGGCATACCGGATGGGCGCGGAGGGCACGGGGTATCCGATTTGGGTGACGTCCGGCCCGGCGACTTATCAGAGCCTGTGCAAATCCACAGAGCGGGTGATTGGTGAAAACGAGATGGTACAGCTCACCTTTGGCGCAAAGTACGGCGGATACTGCGGGAATCTGGTTCGCCCTGTAGTGCTTGGCAATTTGCCGCAGAAGCAGGAAGATATGATACGCGTCGCGCTTGATTGCCTGGGTGAAACAATCGATGTGATGAAGCCGGGAGTGCCCTTTGCAAGCGTATACGATACGTTTCAGGCGAGGCTCAGAAAAGAGGGCTTTGAGGGCCTGACGCTGTACGGCCCTGCGCACGGAACGGGAATGCAGGAATGCGAAGGGCCGTGGGTGGATAACCGTACCGGCATGGTTTTGGAACCCAATATGGTGTTCAACGTAGATATCTGGATCGCGGATAACGAATTCGGCGTGCGGTTTGAAGATGGAGTCCTTGTGACGGAAACAGGACTCGAGCAGCTCACGACATGGAACAGGGGCGCTATCCGGAAATAGAGGCGTGAAATGGATAAAAAAAGTTATGATACGCAACTGGTACGGCTGACGCAGTCGCTCGTAAATATTGAGACGGAAAACAGGCCGCCGGATGGGCATGAAAAAGAGGGACAGGAGTACGTGAAGCGGTATCTCCTGGGGCTGGGGATGGAGGTTACGGAGCTGTCCCCGCCGGAGGTGCCGGGTTTTGAACAAAACGAGGCGTTTTTGCACGACAGGAATTATGAGGGAAGAAGCAATGTGATTGGCATCTGGAAGGGAAGCGGCGGCGGACGTTCGCTGCTGCTGACCGGACATATGGACGTGGCGCCAAAGGAGCCGATGAACTGGACGGTGTGCGAGCCGTATGAAAGCGTGGTAAAGGAAGGGCGTATTTACGGCAGGGGTTCCGCGGACATGAAGGCAGGCCTGGCCTGTGCGCTTACGGCGCTGCGGGAGCTTAGGGAAAGCGGCTTTGTGCCAAAGGGCGATATCCTGTTTGAAAGCGTGGTGGACGAGGAATGCGCCGGGGCAAGCGGCACGCTCGCGTCGCGTATGATGGGCCACAATGCAGATTATGGAATTATACTCGAGCCAACCGGGCTTGCGATCTGCCCTGCATGCGTGGGCAGCCTGCTGTTCCGGCTTACCGTGAAGGGGATTGCCGGGATGCCGTACACGGGGGAAGAAATATCCAATACGGTATACGACATGAACGACCTGATTACCGTGCTGCGGGAATACGACCGGGAACGGATGAAGATACTCGAGAAGCCGGAGCTTTGGAAGGAAACGCCGCAGGATCCACAGCTTGTGGTCACAAAGCTAAAGGCAGGGGATATTACGCCCGGCGGACAGCTTTCCGCGCCCATAGACGCATGGATCGAAATTGTAATCCAGACGTATCCGAACGAAACGGAGCGTGAAGCCACAGATTATTTTCTGGATTATATCAACTCGCACTATAAAAAGCCGGAAATTTTGGAAATCCGGCAGGTATACCACTACTGCAAGGCCGCACAGTCTGAAGACAGCCTGGCCCTGCCGCTCCTTGCCGAAAAGGCTGCGCGGTATACAGGTAAAGCAAAGGTGTGCGGGGCGATGTTTTCCTGCGACCTGTTCGCTTTGAAGGAATATGGGAATATGCCTGCCGCCGTATTTGGGCCGGCGGGCGAAAAACTGCACGGGCCGGACGAGTGGGTGGACATTGAGAGCATGACGATCGTGAAAAACACATTGATCGATTTCATCAAAGAATGGTGCGGCTGAAAGCGGCACGGGAAAGAGAGGGCATACGGTTATGAATGTATTGGGACTGTGCGCGCATCCGGACGATTTGGACGGATGCTGCGGGGGAACGCTCGCAAAATATGCAAAGCTGGGGCATAAGGTTTTTATGTGCAATATTGCAAATGGAAATCTTGGACATAAAATCATTATGCCGGACGAGCTGAGTGCAATACGCAAAAAAGAAGCCGCGGCAGCAGCGGCGATCATTGGCGCGGAGCATTTTTGCCTCGATGTTGGCGACGCGATGGTGGATGCGGGAAACCGCGAAGTGCAGCTGCGCGTTGTGGAGGTGATCCGCAAAACACAGCCGGATGTGATTATTACGCATAATCCGGAGGATTATATGAGCGACCACAAGCAGGCGAGCGAGCTTGCCTACAACGCGAGCTTTATGGCGACGCTGCCGCACCTTGAAACGGAAAGCCCCAGCATCGACAAGGTCGCGCCGATCTTCTTTATGGAGACGCTGGCAGGCATCGGATTTATGCCCACGGAATATGTGGACATCACCGATACGCTGGAAACAAAGCTCAGGGCCATCGAGTGCCACGAGAGCCAGCTGAAATGGCTTAAGGAGCACGACGGAATCGATTTTGTGGAATTCCACGCTACATGCTCGCGCTTCCGCGGGCTGCAATGCGGAGCCCAGTATGCGGAGGGCTTCCGCAGGTACCAGGGATGGCCGAGAATGGATTGCAGACGTTTATTGCCTTAAAAGCGACAAATACAGAATGAGATAGGAGAAATGAAATGGATTTATTATCGACGATCAAGGGCTCTAATATGGAGCATTATTTTCCGGAGGGATGGGATCTCAAAAAAATAGACGAATGCTGCTCCCACGGCCCGCAGGAGGTTATGGAGCGGCAGAGCTTCTGGCACGAAGGCTTTGCGCCTGTGGAATGCGATAACGACATTACGTTCGGCATGATGATGGGGCACGAAATTGCCCATACGATCAGGCAGGCGAAGGAGAAAGGGAAAAAGCTGGCGCTGATCCTGCCTGTAGGGCCGATGGGGATGTATCGCTGGGCGGTCTATTTTTTGAAGCAATGGAATGTGGACTGCAGGCACGTATACGGCTTTAACATGGACGAATGGAGTGACGAAACAGGGACGACACTGCCCGCAACAGAAAAGGGATCGTTCCAGAATGCGATGGAAGAGGCGTTTTATGGGCCGCTCGGCGAACTTACCGTTCCGGAGAGCCAGCGCAATTTTGCCACAAAGGACAATTTACCGACCTATGCCGGGAAAATCGAAAAACTGAAGGCAGAGGGCGCGGAGCTTGTGACTGTGTTTGGCATTGGGCGCGTATTCCATATTGCCTTCTGGGAACCTCAATTTGCAGGCGAGTTTGATACGCTCGAAGAGTGGAAGGCGCAAACGCACCGTTTGGGAGCGCACCTGAATCCGCTTACGATCGAGCAAAACGCACTGCACAGCTTTAAAAGCAGGACGACGCTTGTGCCATGCTTTGCAAATACGATTGGGCCCGGATTGTTTCTGCAGTCCGACAGGATTATCGGCGGATGCGACGGCGCATACAGCCGCGGTATGATGTGGCAGGGTATGTCCTTTTGGGTGGCGCTGCGTTATGGGCCGGATAAATGGGTGCCGGCAAGCTTCATGCCGACCATGCCCGGAAAGCTCTTTTATATCAGGGACCTCGCGGGCCCGCTTACGGCGGACTGCAACTGAAAAGCGAGAAAGCTGAGAAGTATTTCCTCCTCCTGGCTCGGGCGATACGAAAAAAGGGCTGCCGCCTGAGCGGCAGCCCTTTGGCTTTGATTCGTGTATAATAGAAAGACAGGGGAATGTTATGAAGCTTGAATGCGGCGCTTGCAGCGGCAGCATAACGGGCCGTGACTGAAGAACGAAAAGGAGACGGACGATGAAGTATTTACAGGGAAAGCGCGGATATAACATTGCGCTGCGTGAAAAGGAGCTTCCAAAGCCGGAAGGAAATATGGTGCTCGTTAAGACGCTCGCGTGCGGCGTGTGCGGATCGGATATCCATATCCTGGAACGCATGGAGGAATATACGCCGATGGGGCATGAGATTTCTGCCGTTGTGACGGAGGTGGGAGCGTGTGTTACGAAGGTACAGCCGGGCGACCATGTTATTGTGGAGGATGTGACAATGTGCGGCACGTGCGAGGCCTGCAAAAATGGAAAAACACATTTGTGCCGCAATATGTATACGCTGGAAGGGCAGTCCGGCATGGGCGAATATTTGTGCGTCCATGAAAACATGCTGAACCGGTACGAAGGTATAGACGATATCGCCGCGTGCGTCACAGAGCCGCTTGCGGTGTGCCTGAATACATTTTTCGCGGCGCAGCTGCCGCCGGAAGGAAAGCTTGTCGTCATGGGGACCGGGATACTTGGTATTATGACAGCCGCACTTGCAAAGCATTATGGAGCGATGCGCGTTGTGTGCGTGGGTTCGCGCCCGCAGGGAAAGCGCAGCGCCGCAAGGAGCGCCGCAGCAAAAGAACTGGGAGCGGATGCGGTTTTTTATGCTTCAGAGCCGGACTATACCGGAAAAATAAAAGAGTATCTTGGCGGAGGGGCGGACGCAGTGATCGTTACCTCGCCGCCGAGGACTATCCCGGATGCAATGCAGCTTGCCGCCTATGGAGCCAACATTGTAAATATCGGGCTCGATTTTGGGGAAGGGGCTGTCGTGCCGATGAATATTGACGACCTTGTTTTTAACAAGAACAACATTATTTCGGTATTTGCAGAGCCTGCAAGGATGTTTCCGCTTAGTACAGACCTGATCAGGCGGCGGGTGATCGATGTGGAAAAGTTGATTACGCACAGGGTAAAAATCGAGGATACGGACGCGCTGAAAGAGATTTTTATGCAGGATAGCCCGGTGATAAAAGCGGTAATCGAGTTTCACAGCAATTTAACGTAAAGCAGGTTATACAAAACTTGCGATCAACCGTTTGTATATGCAGTTTATACCAAAAGCCTGCAACTGGCCTTTTGACAAATTGCTATAAAAAAGAACGGTGATTAACGGCTGCTGCATAAGACAGTATGAGTATTTGAAACGGTATGGCGGTTTTCCGCTATACCGTTTTTTCATTCTATATTTTGCGCCAAACATTCCAATACTTTTTTATTTGACATAATAAACTCCTTAATTATAAATAGCCACCATATAGTGGCATTGTAGCATGATTTGTCCTCTATAATTAAGATATAATTAGCAACTATGTGGTTGCGGAAAGAGGCAGTTATGCAAAAAGTAATACAAAATGCAAATTTTGGTCAAAACTTAAAAAAGATTCGTTCAGAACGGAGACTTTTCCAAAATGATCTTGTGAGCAGGATGCAGGTACTGGGAAGCACGATTTCCCGTAGCGGATATTCAAGGATTGAACTCGGAACACGCAATATAAAGGTGACGGATTTGGTTGCATTTCAGCAAGTTTGTAATGTGGATTTTGCGGAGTTCTTTAAAGGGATTGAGCCGCATGAATAAAAATATCTTAGTTCATGCAGGTTTTAAAAGATAATTTTAAGGTGCTTGCACCTGAAGCATCAAAAATGGGGGTTCAATGCGTAATATTGCAAAAGGCCAGTGACAATTTTGTCACCGGCCTTATTTTCAGATACTGCCTGGCAGTGATTCCTTTCGATTACTGTCCTGTGGATAGCACCCTTTTTTGGTACATTATATCAGGAATTTTTTGGGATTTTTTTCTGTTTGCCACTTACCCCGTCGATTTTTATTTTCACAATACCGGTCCGGCTGAGGGACTTTTTAACCGCATCGTCAAAACCTGCCATATTAGGGAGCGCATATTTCTCGCATATGAGCCGGAGCGCATGTATTTTTTCCGTATCGTCATCGACGACGGAAGCCTCCCCGTACAAAATCGCGCTTTGATAAGCGGTGGTAAAGTGCTCGGGGATTGCCTGAACGCCGTCCGCGCATACGAGGCATACGCGGGGCTGCTTTTTGATACAGTCAAGCTTTGTGCCTGAGAGCGCACAGTGAAAATAAACGACGTCGCCGTCCATGGCGGGCGAGAGCGGCACGGCATAGGGCTTTCCGTCCGGATCCACCATGGACATCACCATATATTCGCAATTCCGAAACAGGTCGAGCGCTTCCTCAGACGAGGTTTCGCGCTCTTTTCTTCTCATTTCACGCATACGTATGACCGCCTTTGTTTTTTCCCCAGTATACCATAAATATGATGGGTGGAAAAGCAAAACGAGGCTTTATAGCAATTTGTCAAAAGGCCAGTTACAGGCTTTGGTATCAATTTCATATGCAAGCGATTTATCATATGTTTTGCATAACCTGCATTCAGATCAATCGCTGCAGGCAAGTATCTTTTTGAGATCTTCCTCCGGCGTGGAGATTGGGCTGATATGGAATTTTTCTACAAGAATATCCAGTACGCCCGGCGAAACAAACGCAGGCAGGGAAGGCCCAAGGTAAATATTTTCAACGCCGAGCGAAAGCAGCGTCAACAGGATACAGACGGCCTTCTGCTCATACCAGGAAAGAACCATGGAAAGAGGCAGATCGTTTACGCCGCAATCGAAAGCGTCCGCAAGGGCAAGCGCTACCTGGATTGCTGAATACGCGTCGTTGCACTGGCCCATATCCATAATGCGCGGCAAGCCGGCCACCGTGCCAAGGTCAAGGTCGTTAAAGCGGTATTTGCCGCACGCAAGCGTCAGGATTACAGAATCCTCGGGCGTTTGTTTGACAAAATCCGTATAGTAATTGCGGCCCGGCTTTGCGCCGTCGCAGCCGCCCACCAAAAAGAAACGGCTGATTTTTCCGCTTTTCACAGCATCGATTACCTGGTCTGCCACGGAAAGCACGGTGTTCATGCCAAAGCCCGTTGTTAAGACGTGCCCGCCGTTGATACCGCTCATTTCGGTTTTTTGCGGATAGCCGCCCAATGCAAGCGCTTTTTCGATCACAGGGGTAAAATCCTTGTCCTCGCCGATGTGCGCCATTTGCGGATAGCCCACTACAGAGGTGGTAAATATCCGGTCGGAATAGGAAGAAAGCGGCGGCATCAGGCAGTTTGTCGTAAAGAGTACAGGCGCGGGTACGCCGTCAAATTCTTTTTTCTGGTTTTGCCATGCCGTACCGAAATTACCCTTCAGGTGCGAATATTTTTTAAGCTCCGGATAAGCGTGTGCGGGGAGCATTTCACCGTGGGTATAGATATTGACGCCCTTTCCTTCCGTCTGCTCGAGCAGGAGCTTGAGGTCGTGAAGGTCGTGGCCCGTGACAATGATAAAGGGGCCTGCTTCGATATCCGTGGATACTGTGGTGGGCTCGGGGTTGCCATACGCCCCTACGTTTGCGTCGTTGAGAAGCTCCATACATTTCAGGTTTACCTGCCCGCATTCCATTACGAGGGCGAGCCTTTCCTGGACGGAGTGCTCCAGCGCAAGCGAGGAAAGCCCGCGATAGAAGAAATCGTTTACTTCGCGGCTGGTTTTGCCAAGCACGCGCGCGTGGTGCGCATACGCCGCCATCCCACGCATACCAAATAACAGCAATGCCTGCAGGCTGCGCATATCCTCCTGATTGTGCCAGATTTGATCGGCAGAAAACTCACAGGTGCCGCCATGCTCGCGAATCAGCCGCCTGCCGCGTTCTACGAGGGACGTGATGTCATTGTTGTCAAAATTAACGTTGGTTACGGTCGTAAAAAGCCCGTCGACAAGGAACCGGTCTGTTTCCTCGTTATGATGGTCCTGCGCCGCACAGGCAAGCTCCACCATGACGGTGGTCAAATCATCCTGTAGATTCGCAGTATCGATTTTTTTGCCGCATACGCCGCCTGCCGTGCAGCCGGTTCCTTTTGCGGTCTGTTCACACTGAAAGCAAAACATTTCCATTTCATAATCCTCCTTTGAGATGGTAAGTAATAGATAAACCGATTGTTGATTTATGATCTTAAGAATAGTACAATACGGGAAAAGAATATGTTGCTTTTGCAACAAAAGGAGCCGTTGTGGAACAATATATTGAGGTTCTTCAAAAAAATGAACTTTTTCTGGAAACAAAAGAACAGGAAATCAGCGCTATGCTGGCCTGCCTTGGTTATTCGATCAGGAGCTACCCCAAGGGGGATATGGTATGGAACGTGGGAACGCACATAGAAAGCTTTGGGATCGTGCTCGAAGGCCAGGCGCAGGTGGTCAGGGAAGACTACTTTGGAAAACGCAGCATGATTGCGGCAATCCCGCAGGGCGGAATATTTGGAGAGGCGTTTGTATGCGCGGGAATCAGGGAAAGTCCTGTGGCGGTGGTAGCAGGACAGGATACGCGCGTGCTTTTTTTGAATGTTGATAAATTGCTTACAACATGCGAAAGTGCATGTGCTTTCCACAACGGGCTCATAAAACGGCTGGTACGTATGCTTGCCCGCAAAAATGTGGCGCTGAATGAAAAACTGGATTATCTGGGCAGACGTACAACGCGTGAAAAGCTGGGCGCATACCTTCTTGCGGAATATGGAAGGAAGAAATCAAATCCATTCTTACTTGACATCAACCGCAACGAACTTGCAGACTATTTGAGCGTAGACCGCAGCGCAATGTCGCGCGAGCTGTCCCGGATGCGGGAGGAAGGGCTGATCGATTATTGGAAAAACAGCTTTAAGATACTTGATTTTGAAGGATTCCAATAAACAATCCGGCAGGACAGCCGCTTTTTTTGCTTCTGCCCTTGAAAGTATATTCTGAACGGATTAAGATGAAAAGGAAGCTTGGATGGGAAGAGAAGTAAATTGAAAAATAACACGCATACAGTTCTAAAACGGTTTCAGAATTTCAGGTATGGGCTTATTTTGCAGGGTGTAATTGTAGGCGCGCTCGCAGGGCTTGTTTCCGTGCTGTTTCGTATTGTAATCGAGCATGCAAACGACCTGCTTTTTTTCGTGCTCGATTATGGGAACCAACTGGTTATGGTTAAGATCGCATGGTTTGCCGCCATTGCAATTTTGGCCCTGCTTGTAGCAAGGCTTGTGCGCTGGCAGCCTATGATCAGCGGCAGCGGAATTCCGCAGGTGGAGGGAGAACTGCACGGCGTATTCAGCCAGAACTGGTGGAAGGTATTGATCGCGAAATTTGTGGGCGGCGCGCTTGCGATTGGCGCGGGACTGTCGCTTGGGCGCGAAGGCCCGTCCATACAGCTTGGCGCAATGGCGGGTAAGGGATTTTCGCGTATTTCCAAACGCATCAAAATAGAAGAAAAGCTGTTGATGACGTGCGGGGCGAGCGCAGGACTTGCGGCGGCGTTCAACGCTCCCTTTGCAGGAGTCCTTTTTTCGCTTGAGGAGCTGCATAAAAGCTTTTCTGTCGAGGTACTTCTTTCCACGATGGCGGCGTCGGTGACGGCGGATTTTATTTCGAGGAACGTATTTGGACTCGCGCCGATTTTCAGCTTTGATATCACGCAGAATATTCCTCTTGACCTTTATTGGGTGGTTGTGGTTTTGGGCGTCGCTCTGGGCGCGGTGGGGGTATTTTACAATTTCTGCATCAAAAAATCACAGCAGTTGTATGGAAAGATCAAAAAAACCGAGGTTCGGCTGCTGATTCCGTTTTTATGCGCGGGCGTTTTGGGCTTTACATTCCCCGCAGTGCTTGGCGGCGGGAATTCACTGATCCCTATGCTGATCAGTGGGAAATTTGCGCTTGTTATGATATTCGCTGTGTTTGCAATCAAGTTTATTTTTTCGATGGTGAGTTTTGGCTCGGGAGCTCCGGGCGGCATTTTTTTGCCGCTGCTTGTGCTGGGAGCGCTCCTTGGCGGAGGCATTGGCACGGCGATGGTGCAGGTGTTCGGCGTGCCGCGCGAGCTGATCCAAAACTTTATCGTGCTTGCAATGGCAGGTTTTTTTGCGGCGATCGTAAGAGCGCCGATCACGGGCATCATATTGATCTGCGAGCTTACAGGATCGTTCACGCAGCTGCTGTCGGTAACGCTGGTTTCACTGATCGCTTATGTGATTGCGGATCTGCTGAAATCAAAACCAATTTATGAACAGCTTTTGGAGCGTATTATTGCAAGGCAGGACGAGGCGCAGTCTGCGCCGCAAAAGCAGGAGGTTAAAATACTGATTGAGCTGCCCGTACATTTTGGCACGCCGATCTGCATGAAAAAAATAAGCCAGATCGAATGGCCGGAAAACAGCCTGATCGTGGCGGTGAAACGAGGCAGCCATGAGATTATCCCCAAGGGTACGGTACGCATTCGCCCGGGGGATATCCTTGTCATATTATGCAATGAAGAAAATTCGTACCGGGTACGCGAAATGGTAACAAAGCTGTGCCAGACAGGATAACCATCAGGGATTTTTCTTTTTTGGAGAATAGATGTTTCGCTTGCAAAGGTACATTCGCTTATCTGCGCGGCGAAAGGCTGTGTTCAAATCCTCATCCTTTGCGGGATCGAAGAAAGAATAGCCAATCGCAAAAGAAGGAGAGAGGGTACCGTCGTTTTTCCTGAGATAGGGTTCTAATTTTTTGATGATAAAAGCAGCCTGCTTATCGCTGCATTCGAGCAGCGCGACAAATTCGTCTCCGCCAATGCGAAACAGTTGGCCGGAGCCGTTCACGATTTTTTGAAGCGTATCCGCGCTTTGCCTGATAAATTCATCTCCCGCAGTATGTCCCTGGGTATCGTTAACGAGCTTAAGGCCGTTCAGATCAATCATAACCACATAAACTCCGCGTCTTTCTATTGTGGAGAGAACGGATATCCTCTGCTCAAAGGAGGTGCGGTTGTCAAGACCGGTCAATTCGTCCGTGAACGCCATTCGTTTGAATACGGACTGGCGGCGCAGTTGCAGACGCACGTTTTTGGATTCTGTATTCCATAGATACAGCATGGAAAGCGTGAATGCGAGAAGGCCGATTTCGAGGACGGAGAAACGAAGAAAGTGGAACGAGAGCACATAATAAAGCACCATCTCAAGCGCGCCGCTGACTACGAGAATCGCCACGCCTGCCTTGAGGACAACCGGAATGGCGGCGTCTTTTTTCCAGAAGATACTGAAAAGCAGGAGAATCATATCGATTGCAAGAAGGGGATGGAAAACGATCAACGTTTTTGTAAAATCCACAATTTGAAGCGTATGCAGGATGCAAGCCCCAAAAAAGAAAACGGTGCCCACCACAAGCAGTGTGTTGAGGATGCGGGAATCATCCATATGAAACTGCTTTTTGACAAAGAAAATGACTGTAAGGGGCAGCAGGAAAAAGGAAAGAAAATCGATTGCGTTTACAACAAGCAGGTTATTGATAAAAATCTGAAGCAGGCCGGAGCGCGCGACCACCCACACGGCGGCACACAGCGCCATACATACGAACGCAGGGGTGCTGCGGTTTGAACCCGGCGCGCGAAAGCCCCGCGAGATGATGACGTATATAAATACTGCAAACAGGATAACAAAAGAAATAATTGTGAAAATATGCTGGCGGATAAAATATGTCAGGTAATCCGCGCCGGGCATGACCGTTGCATCGGTCAGGATAAACCCGTCCGAGCCTACGGGCAGATCAAAGACGATATGAACGGTATGTCCGCTTTCCGGAAGGGGAATAATATGATAGCCGCTGCCCACGGAGGAATAGCCCTGAGCGATTGCTTCCTGTCCGTATTGATAGATGAGGACGTCGTCAACATAGACAGAAAACGGAGCTGAATAAGCCTGCAGGCAAAGCGAGTTCCCGCTTAGGGTTTCGTCTGCAAACGCGTGACTGAGGGTGACTTTTTGATCTTCCGCGCCGGCATAGGAAACCGGCAGGTTTTGCTGCGAAATCTGGCCTTCCGCATCCATTGTCCAGCCGGAATCAAATGAAATACCATCACTATGAACGGTAGACGGAAGCAAAGCGCCGGCGTTGTAAACTAAAACGATGGCAATACAAACGACAACCAATATGCCAATCACAGTATATATTTTTTGGGAATGATATTCCTTAGTCATGAACACCAACTTTCAATCGAAATCAATCAGCTTTTATCAGAATATAATATAAATGCAGTATGGTAATATATTATCTGTAAACAATGGTAACTTTATTATGGATTATTCTACACTTTTTTCTCATGCAAGGCAACAAAAAACAACTATTTTGTATGCGCCAGAACCCACTGGGCAATATCGGTTATGACCTGCGGATCGACATTTGCCTTCCCGTCATATTCGTCAAGGCTTTTCTCGCCGCTGCTTTGCATAAACAGGTGGTTCAGGTTTGGATACAGCCTGAACTCAACGTTTGGCTTTCCGGCGAGCAGCGTTTTCCATTCGTTAAAATCTTTCTCCGGGTAGACCTGAAAATCCGCACCGCCCTGCAAAAACAGCATGGGAACAGAAAGCGATTTTGCGATATCAGGCGTATCGATACTGTTCAGGGAATACCAGTAATTACCGGGTGCGTTTAAAATAACGTTGGAGTCTCCCTGCTTTGCGTTTTTTGCCTGATCGATCAGGAGGTTGAGCTGCGCAACATAAGCGTCTTTTTTATCGCCTGTAAGTCCTTGTTTTTCGATTTCATCCATGCTCTGGTCAAATAAAATATCTTCCAGGGAACGTGGGGAGCCTGCGAGGGAAATCAGTCCGGCAAGCTCGTTTTGTTCTGTGATTTTGGGAGCAAGCATGCCGCCCAGACTATGGCCGAGTACATAAATATGATCCGGATCGACGCCTTGCGTGCTTTTCAAAAGCTGCGCGCCTGCCGCCGCGTCGTCCAGAACCTCATATTCTATGGTGAGCTTTTGCGGATCCTGCGGTTCATCAGGATATTGGAGCGTACGTTTGTTATACCGAAGCGAAGCGACGCCCTGCTCTGCAAGGCCGTGTGCAATATCCGCAAACGGCTGGTTGCCTGCCGCGCCGATCGTTTCGTTCATATCCTGCGCGCCGCTGCCGTGCACCATAAGGACGGCAGGATAATTGCCCGCTCCCTTAGGCAACGTAAGAATGCCGGAGAGGGCAAATTCACCTTCGCCTACAGAAACCTCTTTTTCTTCATAAGCATCCGTACTCTGCGTCTGGGTGGCCTTTGGAACATAGGTCAGCCAAAGACCGGAAATTTCATTCCTGGCATTGTATGTATAGCGTATCAGCAGTCCCTTATTCGTAAAATCACACACGACGTCTACAGTCGCCGCCGCGCCGGTTTGTGTTGCCGGGGAATCCGCAATCTGCTCAAAGCTGCCAAGCCCGGAGACCGTTTTATCCCAGCCTTCGCGAAGCGTCTGCGCACTGAGCTTCTCTGCAACGGCTTGCGCCACGCCCGAGGAAACGGTATCAAAATCGCCGTCTATCATATTTTGCGTATAGGCCCTGCTTTTTTCCTGAAGCGCCGGCAGGTCAAACGTAACGTCTGGAGCGGCGCATCCAAAAAGGCAAAAAAGGGCCGCAATCAAAAGCGCCAGCCACTTAATATGCTTCATACTAATCCTCCCGGGATAATGTTTCCTTGATATCGCTGCCGCGCTTGAGCAGTCCGCGCAGCCGCGACTCGTCCTTTGCTGCAACCGCATCCCTGATATCCTTGATATTGCCGATCAATTCATCGATTTCGGCTACTAAAATATCGCCGTTTTCTATAAAAAGCTCCGACCACATTTGGGGATTGAGCTTTGCCACGCGCGTAAGATCCATAAAGCTTCCGGCGGAAAAGCCCTCAAATTCCTGCGCTGCATCGCTTTTGACATATGCGTTGGAAATGACGTGCGCAAGCTGTGACGTATAGCCGATCACCTCGTCATGCTTTCTCGCACTGCACGCAGTAATACGGGAGAAGCCAAGCTCTTTTGCAAGCTGTGAAAGGAGCGCCTGGGCATCTTCATCGGTATGCTCGTCCTGCGTGATGATAAAGCTGGCATTCTGGAAAAGGTCTGCGTCGCTGTGTTCAAAGCCGCTCGTTTCACGGCCTGCCATTGGATGCGTGCCCACATAACGCAACCCTCTTTTTCGGAGCGGCTCCGCCACCTCCTTTGCAAGGAAGCGCTTAACGCCTGAAATATCCGCAATGACAGCATTGTCTTTAAACTCCGTATTCAACATATAAGAAACGCAGTCGCGCGGGTAAAGGCATACGAAAACAACATCGCACTGCGAAACGTCCGTATCGGTATCGATCGCCCCCGCGGCGTATGCGGCGGAAATTACAGCGGGATTCGTATCCACGCCGCACACCACATGGTTTGTATGTTGCTTGATTGCACGGGCAATCGAGCCGCCGATAAGCCCAAGGCCCACTACGCCTATTTTCATATGATCTCCTTTACCGCTGCAAGGAACGCGTCCATTTCCGTACGCGTGCCAATCGTTACGCGCAAAAAGTTTTCCATGCGGTTTTGGGGAAAGTAACGTACGAGGATGCCCCTGTCGCGTAGCGCTGCAAATACCTGCTTTGCACTGGGGTTTGAAAATTCCACAAAAATAAAGTTTGCGTGGGAAGGCAGGCAGGATATGCCGATTTTCCATAGCTCGCCGATGGTATAGGCGCGTGTGGCGATGATGTCCTGCGTGGTCTGTTCGTTGTATTCCGTATCCTCGATCGCCGCGCAGGCGCCCGCCTGTGCAAGCCTGTCGAGCGGATAGGAGTTGAAGCTGTCTTTAACGGTCCTGAGAGCTGAGACCAGGTTTTCATCCGCAATCGCGTAACCCACGCGCAGCCCTGCAAGGCTGTGCGATTTGCTGAGGGTACGGACCACAACGAGGTTTTTGTGCTTTTTGACAAGCGGGATTGCGCTTTCCGCGCCAAAGGCAGCATAAGCCTCGTCTACAATCACTACGCCGTTCGTTTTGTGCAGGATTTTTTCAATCGCGCAGAGCGGCAACGCAATACCTGTTGGCGCATTGGGATTGGCAAGCACGACGCCGCGTGCGCCGTAAAGCTTTGCCACATCAACAGAATAATCCTCCTTTAAAGGTACTGTCTGGAGTGGAGCGTCAAATAGCTCTGCCCACACGGGATAAAAGCTGTAGGTTACATCCAGCGTCCTGACATGGCTGTCAGGATAGCTGCGGGGGAACCACGCTGTGGAGCCGCCTTCTGCCTCCGTTTTCTGTGAATCTGAGAAAAAAGCAGCAAAACAGAATGCCAGCGCTTCGTCTGAACCGTTGGAGCAAAAAACCTCGCCGGGGGCAACGCCGTGATGCGCTGCAATCACCTTGCGAAGGTGATCCGCATCCGCGTTGGGGTACAGCCTCAAATCCCCGGCGGCCTCCATAATGGCCTCTTTAACCTTGGGGCTGGGAGGATATGCGTTTTCATTTGTATTGAGCTTGATCATCGTTTGCGTGGGCTGCTCGCCCGCGGTATAAGGCGTAAGGCGCTTTGCCTTTTCACTCCAGAATTCCTTCATGCCGACTCCCTTTTCTTATTGTATACTAGCAAACTGCAGCGCGTTATACGCATGAAAAGTTTGCTGCACAGCGGTTTCCTGTAAATGCTTCATACGCATCCATTTAAGAAACTGTATTAAATTCAATATAATTTTACCATAAATTTGGGCCATGTGGCGTAAAATGTGTTAAGATATGGTTTATGGAATCAATACAAAACGAACGGAGGCAAAAAGATGCCCACAACCCTGACGCACAAGATCGCCGCGGATAATATCCTGCGGGATCTTACCGATACTCAGGCGAAACGTATCATTGAGGAGAATAAAAACGCATACTATTCCGGATCGCAGGGCGGGGATATTTTTTTGTTGTATAAATTTTATTTCTTTTTGCTTGGCGCAAAATCCAAAATGCTTGGATGGGCCCTGCACTATACGCGCCCGCAACGTTTTTTCTGCGAGGGGGCGCAGTATGTGAAGGAGCAGGGGAGCGATACGCTCAAAAGCTATTTTTACGGATACATCACGCACTACTGCCTTGATATGCTTTTGCATCCCCACATTAATAAGGAAACAAAACCGATGTCAACGCACAACACGCTGGAGTGCGCGCTTGATATCCTTTATGCAAAAAAGAACGGCGTGGACGCTTATACGTTTGACAAACAGCAATTCGCGCGGGATATCTGGGACAAATCCGGGGAAATCGACCGGTTTTACAAGCACATGTCTTACCTGTTCCCCGGGCTCAGGGTGGAGGAGCAGCCCTACCAGCGTGCAAGCCGTTATTATGTATATTATAACGGTCTCGTATCCCAGCCGGACAAAAAAGACCTGCGTACGCTCAGGCTGATGAATGTGATCTCGCAGCTGAAGCTGAAAACCATGCTGTACCAGCCGATCGAGACATATGAAGGGCTTTACGATTACGATTTTTATTTCAGCCTGCTGGACAAGGCGGTGGCGTGGAGCGTTCGCCGGATCAATCTTGTGCAGGCATTTTTTGAAGACAGGATAGATATTTCGCAGCTGCAAAGCGAATTTTATAACGTATCCTTCCATGGAAAGTCTATTTTGCCGCAGGAGGAACGCAAGCCGTTCAAGCGCCTGTATAAGAAAGCGCCGCTGAAAAGGGTGCGAAAGCAGCAGGAAAAATACAGCGGACATACTTTTAAAGGGCAGGAGACGGATTCGTGAAACGAGTCCGTTTTTTCTGTCAAAAAAAGATAGGCTTTTCCTGCATAAACCAACAGGAAAAAGGGGTGTCGCCGCCTGTTTTGAAAGACAGGCCGTTAAAATTGCAAAATAAGTCTTTCCCCGCCTGCTATTCCTTGACTTTTGAGGTGGGGAAATACTATAATTATAATGTTACGATTATTTAGGCTAGAATTAAAAATATTAGGAGGTCACTAATAATGGCAAAACAAACAATTGACGGTAATACCGCCGCCGCACACGTCGCATATGCTTTTTCCGACGTTGGCGCGATTTACCCGATCACTCCTTCTTCGCCGATGGCAGAATCCTGTGATGAATGGGCTGCTGTGGGAAGAAAAAATATCTTTGGGCAGACGATGAAGATTTCCGAGCTGCAGTCTGAGGGTGGCGCAGCAGGTGCTGTTCACGGTTCGCTCGCAGCGGGTGCGCTTACTTCAACGTTCACGGCTTCTCAGGGCCTTCTGCTGATGATCCCGAATATGTATAAAATCTCCGGCGAGCTGCTGCCATGCGTGTTCCATGTATCCGCACGTGCGCTTGCGGCTCACGCACTTTCTATTTTCGGCGACCATGCCGATGTGATGGCTGCAAGACAAACTGGTTTTGCCATGCTGGCTGCGGCTTCCGTACAGGAAACGATGGATATGGCCGCGATTGCGCACCTTTCCACACTCAAAGCAAAGGTTCCGTTTGTACACTTCTTTGACGGGTTCAGGACGTCACACGAGGTTTCCAAGATTGAGCTGCTCGATTATGATAAGCTGGCTGAAATGGTAGACTGGAAAGCGATCGACGAATTCCGCGCAAGGGGAATGAATCCTGACCATCCGCACCAGCAGGGTACGGCACAGAACCCTGATATTTATTTCCAGAACAGGGAAGCGGCAAACAAATATTACAACGCGACTCCTGCAGTTGTTCAGGAAACAATGAACGCATTCGCAAAAATGTTCGGCAGGCAGTATCACCTGTTTGACTATGTCGGCGCTCCGGATGCAGAGCATGTTGTCGTTGCAATGGGCAGCGGCTGCGACGTAACGGAAGAGGCAATTAACTACCTGAACGCAAAAGGTGAAAAATACGGTCTCATAAAGGTTCGCCTTTACCGTCCGTTTGACGCAAGCGCGTTCGTTGACGCGATTCCGGCTTCCGCTAAGACGGTTACGGTCCTTGACAGGACAAAGGAACCCGGCAGCCTGGGCGAGCCGCTGTATGAAGACGTTGTGACGGCGCTCTTTGAAGCAGGCAGGTTCGTAAAAGTTCTCGCAGGGCGTTATGGCCTTGGTTCCAAAGAATATACGCCTTCCATGGTCAAAGCAATTTTTGACAACATGAAGGAAGCGACTCCGAAAAACCACTTTACGGTTGGTATTAACGACGATGTGACGAATACGTCCCTTGAAGTGAAGGAAGAGATCGATTCTTCGCCGCACGGACTTTTCAGCGCGAAATTCTACGGCCTTGGCAGCGACGGTACGGTTGGCGCAAATAAAAACTCCATCAAAATTATCGGTGACCACACGGATATGTACGCGCAGGGATACTTCTCCTACGACTCCAAAAAATCCGGTGGTATCACGGTTTCGCACCTGCGTTTTGGTAAGTCCCCGATCCAGTCGGCATACCTCATTACGCAGCCGGATATGGTTGCCTGCCACAATCCGTCTTATGTTACCCGTTACGACGTGCTGGAAGGCATCAAGGAAGGCGGCACATTCCTGCTTAATTCGCCTTGGTCTGAGGAAGAAATGGAGAAAGAGCTTCCGGCGGTTATGAAAAACATTATCGCGAAAAAGAAGCTGAAATTCTACAACATCGACGCGATCAAAATTGCCGGCGAGATCGGCCTTGGCGGCAGGACGAATATGGTAATGCAGTCCGCGTTCTTCAAGATTGCGAATATTATTCCGGAAGCGGATGCGATCGATTACATGAAAAAGGCGATCAAAAAGACATACGGCAAAAAGGGCGACGACATTGTAAACATGAACTACAAGGCAGTTGACGCCGGTATGGCCGTTGAGGAAGTGAAATATCCGGAAAGCTGGGCGACCACGACGCAGGGCGCAGACTGCGTTGCAGTTCCGGACGACGCATACTTCCGCGATGTGATTCATCCGATCCTTGTCCAGAAGGGCGACGAGCTTCCGGTTTCGGCGTTTGATCCGCGCGGGTTTGTTCCGGTTGGAACCACGAAATTCGAAAAACGCGGTATTGCGGTTAACGTGCCTGAATGGCAGATTAACAACTGTATCATGTGTAACCAGTGCTCTTATGTTTGCCCGCACGCGGCAATTCGTCCGTTCCTCGCAGACGAAGAAGCGATGAAAAACGCTCCGGCTGGATATGAAACAAAACCTGCACGCGGCAAAGAAGGCTACAGCTACCGTATTCAGGTTTCCCCGCTCGATTGCACGGGCTGCGGAAACTGCGCAGACATTTGCCCGGCGAAGGAAAAGGCTCTTATCATGAAGCCGTTTGCCGAAATGGAAAAATCGCAGGCTGCAAACTGGGAATTCGCGGCAAGTCTTCCTGAACCGAAGATCGAGATCAAAAAGAACCTCGTTCCGGAAAGCCAGTATTTAAAGCCGCTGTTTGAGTTCTCAGGCGCTTGCGCAGGCTGCGGAGAGACGCCTTACGTGAAGCTCGTAACACAGCTGTTTGGCGATAGAATGGTGATCGGTAACGCGACAGGCTGTTCCTCCATTTATGGCGGCAGCGCGCCGACATGCCCGTACACGGTAAACGATGAAGGCAAAGGCCCGGCCTGGGCAAACTCGCTGTTTGAAGATAACGCTGAGTTTGGCTATGGCATGAACCTGGCGTTCACGGCTCGCAGGAGCGCGCTCAAGAATCAGGTACGCTCTGCGATCGACGCTGACGGACAGAAAGATCCGGCGGTTGTTGAAGCCATGAAAGCATGGCTGGAGGTTGCCGACAAGGGAGAAGAATCCAAGATTGCATCGGCAAACCTCGTAGCTGCCCTCGAAAAGGTTGCAGACAAATGCGATACCTGCAAGGCAATTCTCGACCAGAAGGATCTGTTTATCAAGAAATCCGTATGGGTATTCGGCGGAGACGGCTGGGCATATGATATCGGCTACGGCGGACTTGACCACGTAATCGCTTCGGGCGAGGACGTGAACATCCTCGTTATGGATACTGAAGTTTACTCCAATACAGGCGGACAGTCCTCCAAGGCGACGCCTACCGGCTCGATCGCGAAATTTGCGGCATCCGGTAAAAAGGTGAAGAAAAAAGACCTTGGCGCGATTGCCATGACATACGGTTATGTTTACGTTGCCAGCGTTGCGATGGGTGCAAACCAGTCGCAGCTCTTAAAAGCAATGCAGGAAGCGGAAGCTTATCCGGGCCCGTCCCTCATTATTGCTTATGCACCGTGCATCAACCACGGCATCAATATGGGCAAATCACAGCATGAGGAAAAACGTGCGGTAGAAGCCGGTTACTGGCAGCTGTACAGATACAATCCTGCGCTTAAGGCAGAAGGAAAGAATCCGTTCACTCTGGATTCCAAAGCGCCTACGGCAAGCTTCCAGGATTTCATCATGAGCGAGACGCGGTACAAATCCTTGAAGAAGCTCTTCCCGGAGACGGCGGACGAACTGTTCAAGAAATCCGAAGAAGAAGCAAAGGAACGCTACGAATACTACAAGGGACTTGCAGAAGAAAAATAAGCTTTCCTGACAGAAGTAATCAAACGATCCCCGCATTTATTGCGGGGATTGTTTTGTTTGGAAATGAATTGTTTTACAAGCAGGGGAAAGTGTGGTATACTTGCAAAGTATTAATAAGTATGATCCGGTTATGCCGGACGCGGACAGTGAAAAGGCTGGTGGCAGGGTATTTATGATACAACCGCATAAGATTGAGCTTATGCAGGCCACAGCGTCATAACAAAGTAAGAACGAAGGACTTTGCTTTTGATGGCGAAGTCTTTTTGATTGCAAATGAAAGAAAGAGGTAACTATTTGAGCTTTTCAGAATTATTGACAAAAGAAATGAACGACACGCTCCGGCAGGTGGGGTATTCAAAACCTACGCCCATTCAGGAGCAGACATTGCCCGCCCTTTTGGAAAAAAGGGATATGATTGGGCTTGCCCAGACGGGAACAGGAAAAACGGCGGCTTTTATGATTCCTATTCTGGAGAATATTTTTCCGCCGAATAAGAAGGTGCAGGCGCTGATTATGTGTCCGACGCGCGAGCTGGCGATGCAGACCGCAAAGGTTGCAAAGGAGCTTTCAGGTCATATCAAAGGCCTGCGGACAGTGAGCGTATATGGCGGGCAGCCGGCAAGCATCCAAATCCGTGCGCTGCGCGCAGGTGCACAGATCGTTGTGGGAACACCGGGCAGGCTGAAGGACCTGATCAAGCGGAACGTTTTAAAGCTGAAGAACGTGCGTACGGTGGTGCTTGACGAGGCGGATGAAATGCTGGATTTTGGATTCAGGGACGATATGAAGGAAATTTTATCCTGCGTGCCTGAAAGCCGCCAGACGATGCTCTTTTCAGCAACGATGAACAGGGAAGTGCGGCAGATTGCAAGGCAGTTCCAGGTGGAGCCAGAGCAGGTGGAGGTGGGTGAGAAAAACCAGCCTGTAAAAACGGTTGCACAGTCTTATATGCAAACAAACAGGAAGTCCAATACCGTCTGCGACCTGATCAACCATTCGCAGCCGCGTCTTACGCTTGTATTCTGCAACACCAAACGAAAGGTGAAGGAGGTTCAGCGCGAGTTATTTCATAAGGGATACGCGACAGCCTGCCTGCATGGGGATATGGGGCAGCGGGAACGCGACACCATCATGAATACATTCCGCAAGGGAAAGACAAAGGTGCTTGTGGCGACGGACGTCGCGGCGCGTGGAATCGATATTGAAAAGATCGATATGGTGATCAATTATGACGTGCCGGACAAGAGCGACTATTATGTCCACCGCATTGGCAGAACGGGGCGCGCGGGAAAAGACGGAAAGGCGTGCACGCTGATTTCCCCCCGCGAGCGTGGAAAAATAAAAGACCTTGAGCGCAAGCTGCACATCAGGATCGCTCGGGAAAACGGGCCGCAGGGAGCTGAGCCAAAGGTGGTCTGAAAAGTATAAAACAAAAAGAAGGCACACGGCAAAACCGTTGCCTTCTTTTTTATACGGATGTGTAAAATTTTTATGTGATTGCTTAGCAGGTGGCTCCGCCAGCCAGATGAAGCTGCGCATCCAGTATTTCCTGCTTTCGAGCCAGGATATCGTCTGATAACAACTCTTCATTTACCGCGTCAAAGCCAAGCCGGTCGATTGTGGTGGCAAACCGTTCGCCGGTTTTTCCTTTTTCACGATACAGGAGGATTGCCTTTTCTACGACCTTCAGCGCTTCCTCTTCCGAAGTGAAAATTTTGGACAGCGGCTGCCCGCAGGCGGTTGTTTTACCCCAGCGTCCGCCGATATAAATTTTATAAGCTGTTTTTCCATCCTCGATTGCGTCAAAGGGGCATTTATCAATACAACGACCGCAGTTATTGCATAGGGTTTCGTCGATCTCGAGCACGCCGTCAATTACCTTTGCCGCATTTACAGGACAGTTATTTTCAATTACACATTTTTTGCAGCCGTTGCAGAGTTCCTCGTCATAATCCGGTATGCGCTGACCGATCACACCGATGTCGTTCAGGTCCGGCTTGACGCAGTTGTTCGGACATCCGCCCACGGCGATCTTAAATTTGTGGGGAAGCTTTACAGTAGCATATCCCTCAAAAAAACGATGATGGATTTCTTCAGAGAGGGCAAAGGTATCGATCAGCCCGTACTGGCATGTGGTGCCTTTGCAGCTCACGACAGGACGTACTTTGGAGCCTGTTCCACCGGTTACAAGCCCTTCCTTTGCAATGCAGGCACGGAAATCCTCTATTTTATCGTAGGGGATACCCTGGCACTCAATGGTGAGGCGTGTGGTGAGTGTCACGATTCCGTTCCCATAAAGTTTTGCCGCCTCTGAAATGCAGGCGTTCTGCTCTGATGTAATCTTCCCGTTGACTGTGATAATACGGCCTGAAAAATTATCGGTTCCTTTATTGCGCAAAAAACCGAGCGCCTTTACTTTTTTCTCTTCCTCTGGTGTAACCTTAAGTGCCATTAAAAAATCCTCCTGATTATTCCTCAATATCGTTAAAAGACAATCCGCCCTCTAAAACCTTTGTGTTTTTGTATCCATAATGCTTCAGCCTGTTTTGCAGCATATAGGCGCGTTTTCCCTTTGCACATACAAGCAACAGCTTTTGATCGGGATCAATTCCCTCCACAGGCCCGCAGACATCAGTAAGGTTTACATAGGGAGCGCCTTCTATGGACGGCGCAGGCGACGCGTCAATCAACTGATAGCCCTCCATGGCACCCTTTTGGTAATCCGCAGGGGTGCAGGTTTCAAAACAACCGCACAATTTGTTGAGCATTACGTTGACCGCATGCACGAATGGATGAATCGCCGTGGAGAACGGGGGAGCGTAAGCAAGGTCCATCCCCTCCACATCCTCAAGCCGCGCGCCAAGCGTGAGTGCCGTTGCGGCAATATCCACAATTTTATCGACGCTGCCGGGCCCGGCAGCCTGTAATCCCAAAAGCTTGTGGGACGGGCGGTCTGCAATCAATTTGATGATAAAGTTAGACGCGCCGGGATAGTAGTGAGCCTTATCGTCCACAACAACAATCACTGTTTCAGCATCAAAACCGGCTTCCTTTGCGCTGGCCCCGGAAAGGCCCGTCTTGCCGACATTGATACCGGGAAGCTTGCAGATGCCTGTGCCAAGAACGCCACGGTAAGTTTGCTTTTTCCCTGTTATGTTTTGCGCAGCAATACGCCCTTCGATATTGGCTGAGGAACCCATGGGCGACCATGCGGGTTTTCCTGTAATCAGGTTTTTGACGCTGATACAATCGCCAACCGCATAGATATCAGGATCGTTTGTCTGCAAAAATTCATTTACGGCAATGGTTTTATTTGGCATGAGCTCAATGCCCGTTCCGTCCAGAAAAGCAGTATTGGCACGGATACCCATTGCGAGGATAACAGCATCGGCCTTCATGGCGCGTTTGCTGGTTTTGATTTTTTCCACTTTGCCGTCGCCCATAATCTCTTCAAGTGAAGTGCCTGTAAAACACATAATCCCACTATCGGCGAGCTTATTTTCCACATAGCCCGCGAATTCAGGATCAAAGCCCGGAAGGATTTGATCTGCCATATCGATGACGGAAACGCGAATACCTTTTGCAAGAAGGTTTTCCGCTACCTCAAGGCCGATGAAGCCCGCACCGCAAACAACGGCCCGGCTGATTTCCTGCGTATCGATTTGTTCACGGAGCGTAATCGCGTCTTCCGGCGTACGCATATAAAAAACGTTGGCAAGGTCGACGCCGGAAACCGGCGGGACGAAGGGCGAAGCGCCCGTAGCGATCACAAGCTTATCGTAGCCGTAAGCTTTTTCTTCTCCGGTGTTCAGGTTCCGCGCCGTTATCCGCTTGTTTTCACGGTCAACGGCAATGGCTTCTGTCTCCGTAATAATGTCCGCACCGGTGAGTGCGGCAAAACTTTTGGGCGTATTTACAATAAGCTGCCCGCGGTCTTCGATTACGTTGCCTACATAGTAGGGCAGTCCGCAGCCCGCATAAGAAATATCCTTGCTTTTGGTAATCAAAAGAACTTCAATCGAACGGTCTTCCCGTTTCAGCTTGGCCGCAACCTTTGTTCCTGCGGCAACGCCACCGATAATCACTACTTTCACAATAACACATCCTTTTATTTATTTTAATACTATTATTGTAACACTTGTTGTGGTTTGCTAAAAATGATAATATGTAAACTATATAATAGGTAAAACCTATATAGGAAGGGAAATGGATATGACCATCCGGCATTTAAAAATATTTATCGGGGTTGCGGAAACTGGCAAAATGAATGCAGCTGCAAAAAAATTTTTTATTTCGCAGCCTACGGTGAGCCAAACCATTCGCGAACTGGAGGAGCATTATGGAATATTGCTCTTCGAACGCCTTGGAAAAAGGCTGTATATTACAGAGGGAGGGCAAAAGCTTCTGGAATACGCGCGCAAGACAGTGGAAGCGTTTGACAATCTGGAATACAATATGTCACCCGGGCGAAACAGGGCCCGCCTTCGGATCGGCGCGTCGGTTACGGTAGGAACCTGCCGTATGCCGGATATTGTCAGGGAATTCAGCTGTAAATTACCCACTGTGGAAACCTATACTTACGTTGGGAATACGCAAACCGTGGAGGAGCGGTTGCTGCGCTCCGAGCTTGATATTGCGATTGTGGAAGGAACGATTAAAAGCCCGGAGCTTATAGCGATCCCACTGGAAACTGACTATTTGGTATTGTTTTGCAGAAACGACCACAGGTTTGCGCAAAAAAAAGAAATCCGGCTTGAGGATTTGCAGGAAGCGGAATTTGTGATGCGTGAGCAGGGAAGCGGTACGCGGGAGCTTTTTGAAGATTTTATCAGGGAAAACCATGCGAAAATATATATCAAATGGGAAGTATCCTGCTTTGACGCAACGCTGCGTATGGTTTTGCAGGAAAACTGCGTGGGGATTGCTTCCGTACGCCTTGTGAAGGAGCAAATAGAGGACGGCGTACTGTTTGCCGTTAAAAATGATATGGGAAAGTGGGACAGGACCTTCTGCCTTGTGTATCACAAAAATAAATTTATGAGCGATGCAATGAGAACGTTTATCCAGTGCGCGCAAACAGTTGTGGATCAATACAAGCCGCAAAATCCTTCTTTGAGGTGCCTGAAATAAAGAAAAAAAGAGGGCTTCCATCAGGAATCCCTCTTTGCATCGTTACATTCAGTTTTTATTTTGCATCTCTGCTCGTTTTGCCATACCTTCGGATCATGCATCCCCCATCGGTTTCTGCCGACCACCACATTTACGCGCAAGGCTTTATTACCATATATTTACACGAAAACCGGCTTTTCCGGTAGTGCAAGTAGTTACTCGCAGGTCTGCGATTCGGCACCACACACATTTATTTGTTTCCAAACCCCATGCGGCTACAGCGTCCGCTATGCGCTTGCTTTTGTTGGCGCCCTCACCGGACCTTCTTTGCGGTCCTGCTGCGATGAATCTTATTATTCTATCGCCGCCGCGGATATTTCCAAACTGCAAACTGTCAATTTAAAAAATATGTTCCGCGATTCCCTTCGTGCTCCTCAAAGCTCTATTTTTGGGCTTGTGTGTGCGTGCCCCATATAGAACTATCTAGATCGTACATTGGTATCACGCCCTTTCACTTTATTGAGGATATCTTCCGGATCAACTATCCGCCGAAGTATCTTCCGTCTTATTAGTAATATAAACGGTTTTGACGATTTCAAACATTTTCCTGTGATCTTATTATATATATTCTCCATCTATTTTTTATTTCCTGCAAAAAATTTGAAAAAAATCAGAAATTTTCATTTTTAATGTTAAATCACCTGCGTTTGGTTCATTGAATCGAATCATTCTATCAATAATCACCGGAAAACCTATTGAAAATTTGTGAATAGTATCATATAATACTAGGGCTGACAATAATTTTGCTGATGTGGCTCAGGGGTAGAGCACGTCCTTGGTAAGGATTTGCGTTTCACCTAAAAATTTCATAATGCTGATGTGGCACAGGCGGTAGCGCAATACCTTGGTAAGGTATAGGTCGCGGGTTCGAGTCCCGCCATCAGCTCCAAAGAAATCCTTTGGTAGAGCGGTTTTTTACGGGTTTGTAGGAAACCGCTTTTCCATTACCATCTTTATCGAGGTCTTCAGTTTTTCTACTATTTTTGTTCTGCCAATATCTATTATTTATGAACAAAAATTATTTGCTCATAAATTTTGCTCATAAATTTTGAGTGCAATTCAGGTCGCTTTCTGCAACACGGGTAAACAAGCGTAAAGTTTTTTTGCTAAATCCGGCTGTTCGACTAACTCCTTAAATAACCTTCGCAAGTCAAAGTCCTCTGTTACCCGTTTTTGTTCCAGCCGCCCATAAAAATCATTTTCCACTTGTATAGATAACTTTCTTCTATCTTCTTCGAGAACTTCGTCATAGTGGTCAAGAATCGTTGTAGCCGATGTCTGTCCGCCTTCGCCTCCGACAACCTGCACATCATAGTTTGTTAACCTCAATTTATACATTGTTGCAGATTTTCGTAATCCTTGCATATCAATTATATCTTCCGCACTCACCCCATCACTTTTTTGCCACTTCTTAAATCGCTTATCCATTGTCCGGGGTTCAATCGGATCACCGTTTGGGAAACAAAGGAGCAAGCCATAGTCATGATAATCCTTGCCGTAATATCGCTTATCTTGCTCGATCTGTTGCAAACGTTTCTCGATTTCCTCACACAGTTTCATGTTTAGGAATCCTTTGCGCTCACTTTTTTCTGTCTTTGGCTTTTTTAGGATCATCACAGTCTTTGCGTCCGGTTTCTTTTTCGGGAAAATACGGATAATATCATCTTGAGCAAGCTCTTCAAGGGCTTCTGTTTCAACACGCTGAAGCGTTTGACTGATTTGGAAGTATTTATTTGCCAAATCAATACCTTCAGTATCCGTTCCCACAACTTCGCCCGGTCGCATATTGCACATAAATGCAAGATGTACAGCTAAATGCAAAACGGGATCATTAATTTTTTTCAAAGCATGCTGCACCTGTTCTTTTTTCCAGAATTTTCGTTTTGCATACTTATATGCCGGGGCTTGATCACTGCTTATTGGATTTCGCTTCGTATATCCCCATGTTTCCGCATCTCGAAAAGCAGGCCGGATAATATTAAATACTTTCATTAGCGAACTTCCTTTAAGAGTAGGTATTTGATCTTCACTCTTTTTATAACTTTTTGCTCCCCTGCATTTCTTTTGGCTTAATTGAAAGAAAAAATCTTCTATTGTTTCCGGTGTAATCTTGCTCACAATCATTTTTCCGAAATATGGCTCGATGTGATTCCTAATATTCCGCTTCAAACCTGCGTACGAACTTGGCTTCATTCGTACTTTATGCGCATGCCGCTGTGCCCATGCCCAAATAAACTCTGAGAATGTTTTGCACATATTATCATTTTTAGAATAATGCTTTGTTTTTGTTCCTGCTTTATTCGCATTATACTCATTTACTAACTGTAGCAGCGTTTTATCATCATTCTTCCATTTCAGAAATTCAATCATCTTTGCTCGTTCATCGGCTTTATCCAGGTTGCTATATGCTTCATATTGTTGCCTGTTTATTCCATTTTCGTCTTTATAATAGAATGTGAACGTATATTTTTTACCTCTTTGTTTTATTGAAATTGCCATTTTCTATACCTCTTTCGTATTAGCCGATTGGGTTCCGCTGGGCATCCATGCGTCAAATGATGCTTTGTTGATACGAAGCCCTCTTTGCCCTACACGTTCTACTTGAAATTTATCTGTGGATTCACAAAAGGCATAAGCGGTCCTCGGCTTCATATTTAACATTTTTGCTACTTCCTCGACCGTATAGACGCGAGAGGAAAGATTTTCCATAAATGCACTCTCCTTTCTCTCACATGGCAACTTTGTTTCGTACAAATAGGCACCTCATTTCAAAGATTTGGCAGATGCTCTTATTATATTCCGAAATAAGCTCCATGCAAAAAAACTCATATTTCCAAATTACAACAAAGAGGTTTGACAAATTCAGAAATCGGAGGCAGACTATTCGTGCTGATATTCAGATCAGAAAATCTGCCCCCGCTTTCCATATTCTATTCCGTTATTATTCGACACTACTTCCCATAACGGACAGGCAATCGTCTGAACTGGCGCGGGCAAGCGCCACATTGGGATCTCACCACCCTGCCCACGCGGCAGGGGTACGCTCTGGAACCTAATCTCGACTGCGCACAAGTATCATGATAGGCTACATAGGTCATGGCACACTCCCAGCCACGGAAGTTTTCGGACGTTGACATTCCCGCTCGTGCCTTTGATGTTATCTTATTGACGGGAATCTTCCCGCAGGCAGTCCTCGCGTGTGCGTCCTTTTGCTCGCTATACAGCTAACGTATTCAGACGATTGGATATTTCGTTTTTATCGGAAGAAAAATACTCCCTTATTATTCAGCAGAAAAACACACCGTTTTTTGTCTCAATCTTCTAAAAAATTTTTTATTTTTTTGCGGATCGTTTTTTCTGCCTTTTGAACAGACCGTAATACAGCAGCGGCATCGGTTCCTTCAATCCGTGCAATATCTTTCAGCTTCATTCCCAGTACATAGTAGGCGTAGAATCTTTTTAACTGCTTTTCCGGCAATTCCCTAATGACAGAATAAAGAAATTCGCGCAGTTCCTTTTGCTGTAGGATATCTTCCGGCAGCATAGGGGAGTGCAGAGCAAATCGTTCTATCCCATCCTCCCGGTCAAGGGAATAGTATGCGCGGTGATACCGTATTTTTGCATATCCTGCCCTTTCTCTTTTTGTTTCTTCCCATAAAGCAGCTGCTACATTGTCCGGCAGAAAAATATAGGCATCTTTCGTATAGAGAGATGGATAAAACTTCCTTAAATTCACTTTTTTCATAGCAACCTCCATTTTGTCGCTTATCGCTCTTCGTTCAAGACTTCCAGTCAAAATGGAGGAATGGAGGCGCTCGCACCCTCAAAAAGGGTATACAAAAAACACCTTTGCAGTTTAAGACCGCAAAGGTGCGAGTTATTGGATGTGTTTTTTTAAGAAACCAAGGCTTTCATTTAAGATACAACAATGTAGTATCGTATCTATTTTACACCTCTTATTCTATCGAACGGATATATTACGGATATCGCTTGTCCCACAATGTTGTCATCAGGTATCGGCCCAATCATCGGCTCCCTGCTGTCAGATGAATGATTTCGGTTATCTCCCATCACGAATATACTATTTTCAGGTACAATCACCGTTTGCATATCTGGAAAACTGTTTTCATTTAAATAGGGTTCATCTATTACATCACCATTCACAATAACCATATTATCCTGTATAGAAATCGTATCGCCTTCCATACCGATCATACGCTTCACACATTGCATTCCATCCGGATAAATAACGATCACAAGATCGCCCCGGGAAAGTCCTCCGGTATTTTTGGATATCTTTTCGGTCAGTACAAGCTCGCCGTCCTGCAATGTCGGCAGCATGGATTCACCGCTGATCCATATCCAATCCAGTACGAAAACCCGCAGGCAAATGAGTGCAGCAATCACAACCAACAAAACAATCCAAAACCGTTTATCGCTTTTTATCTTTTGCTCCCGTTCCATATTTCTCACCTAGTTCCCGCTTCTCATCGCCTCGAGGGGACTCATCTTCGTTGCCTTTCGCGCGGGGTAGACGCCCGATATGATCCCAACCAACACCGCTATACCAATCGCGCCGAGTGCAACCCACGCGGGTATCTCTATTTTCATCCCTTCAGAAAAATACATCCCAAGGAAACTTGTTTGCTCCGTTCCTGTATTGATGGCAAGCACAACGATATAGCTTACAGCCAAACCAATCAGCCCACCCAAAAGTCCGATGACAGCCGATTCAGTCAAAAATAGCTGCCGTATTTTTTTGATTTTCATCCCCACGACCTTCATGATCCCGATATCCCGCCTCCGCTCGAGAATGGAGGCGTACATCGTGTTTGCAATTCCGATTGCAGAAACAAACAAGGATATCAGACCGATGGCAAACAACTGTCCTTGCTGTCTGCTTTGTTCCTCCTGCATTTGCGAAATGTATTCCGTCTCACTGTATGTCTCGTAACCAAGCTTTTTGATCTCATCCATAACACTTTGTACGTTGTCCATATCGTCCACCCGGACGATAACCTGCTGATAAGTATTGACCGGAATTCCCATATAATCAGCAAGCTCCCTGTTATCCATCAGCATACGTTTGGCAATCGATAAATCCATATAAATACTGTTGCTTTCCTGGTTTTGTTTCTTTTTTGTCACCCCGGATGCTGACGCACGGTAAATGCTGCCCGTCGGTATCTCTGCATTGCCAGTATCCTCCATATTGTAGCCGAATTGCATTTCCAGTTCTGTTCCAAGCCAATCGATCTCCGGCTCATATTTGCTGTATTCCTCATAATCCGCATAATTGGGTGGGTTTTTGGGATCGACAAATTGCTGTACCGCATCTCCACCCACCACAAGAACGGGCATGGCGCCGCCTTCCGCGAACATTTCTCCTTTCGCAAAATCCAGGTCGAGAACCGTGCGGTCAATCCCTGTAACCTGCGCGTTTGCCTCGTAAATTCCGCTGTAAATCGTGACAGGGATTTGGATCACGGGTGACGCCGCCCGCACATGTTCCATTGCCGCGATAGACTGTACCGTGCTGTCCGTAATCCCCCCTCGCCCGGAAGTAGACGATGAATAATCGTTAATTTGTATCTGCGTCAGGCTTGCATTGTCTGTCAGCATATCTGAAAACTGCTTATAGTTGGAATATCCGATAGACAGCATCAAAACAATGCACGCCGTCCCCACGATCACGCCGAGCACAGTAAGGAATGTTCGCGATTTACGTCTGCTTAAATTAAGCAGGGACAATTTGAATAAATCAGACGTTCTCATGTTCTTTCGCTTTCTGCTTTTTGCGTTTCAAGGCATACCGGATACCGAAGATTGCACCGATGACCGCACCAAGAATAATCACCGAAATCCACCACTGGC
>NZ_LAYJ01000002.1 GCF_000981035.1 Christensenella hongkongensis | reverse complement strand
AATTTGAACCTGTAGGATGTATGAAATTTTTTGCAGGCGAGACATTGCCGGATGGATATTTATGGTGCGACGGCGCGAGTTATCCAACAAATGGGGATTATAAAACTCTTTTTGAAATTATTGGTACGAGATACAACCAGGCCGATGATATGGCAAATACATTTCGCGTTCCGGACATGCGGGGACGCGTGGGAGTCGGTAAGGATGAGGACACGTTTGACACGCTTGGCAAGGCAGGAGGGAGTGAGACGCAAAGCTACGACTTAACGAACGGAACGGCAACAGCACAGATGTTAGTGCATAATGGACAGATGAGAAGCGCGTTTAATGGTAGTGTTATTGAATTTACGAATCAGATGAATATTACCAATAGCGCGTCGGTCGGACCAGTAGCAGGATATGGCGTAAAAGTTGTTGGAAGTACTGCGCCAGAAAACAATCTTCAACCTTATCTCGTATGCAACTATATTATCAAATACGATAGATCTTATGAGGAAATAGGGGTAACCGCTCCGCCGTGCATCTGGGCGTTTTCTGATTCCGACTGGCAGGAGAACGAAGCCGGCGGATATGTACTGAATATCCCCGAACGCGAGCATAGGCGGGGTGAGCATTGCGTATTGACTGCGCTTTACGATACGACGGAAACGGATAAGATGAAGGCAGTGCTGTTTGAAATGGAAAAAAACAGCGCAGGTGATATTGTGATCTATTCGGACACGACATTCGAAGGAACGGCATACATTGACCGTGTCTATTTGGTACCTGCGGGCAGGGTGTTATCTGTCAATGGGAAGACGCCGGATATGGATGGGGACGTTCCGGTTGTGGAAGGTGATAACCAGAATCTAATCATCAACGGCGACTTTCAGGTGTGGCAACGCGGCGAAAGCAATTTTACAGGTGGCGGTTATACAGCAGACCGGTGGCGATTCGATTCGGCAAACAGTGACAATTCGGCAACAGTTGCGAGAAACAACGGAAAAAGGCAATGTGCGATTATTGCCACGCAAGCTTTAAATAATAATGCGCGAATATCCCAATATGTAGAAGTTGCAAAAAATTTCGGCGACTATTTAAACGGGAAGACGCTGACACTATCTTTTGAAGCGTATACCCCAACACCGAGAACTATTACGGCGTACGTTGGGAAAGGGCCGGTATCAACGGACTCTATTGCAACAAAAGAATTTTCATTGGATAGTCAAGAACAAAGGTTATCTATGACATTTGATATTCCGGAAGGCACGTTCTCGTCTGAAGATGGTTATCTGTATGTAATTATTGGATTGGCAACAAATACTGCGGGAACATACGGATTCTCACGGCCGACTGTTTTTTCAGCGGGATGCTTGGAAATCGGTCAGGTAAAATTGGAATATGGAAATGTCGCAACGCCGTTTGTGCATCGAATGTATCAAGAGGAATTGGCACTGTGCGAACGGTATTATCAAGTTCTTCCATCAGATTTAAACGGTGCTATCGCATACACACCAACCAATGCCAACGTATACGTTAAGTTTACAGCGCCAATGAGAAGCGTACCGGCAATAACGGGAGTTTCCTCCTGGTATATTGCATATAATGGAGGAATATTGGATAAACTGACTATTCAGGAAATATATGCCAGGGGAAATACTGGCATGGCATTCACTCTTGGAACATTTGCGTCCAAACCGGCGCAAGCCGTTTGCGCATGGGGAAATAACGCATTGATGAAGCTCGATGCAGAAATTTATTGAGGAGGCACAAAATGAGTATTAAGACAACAAAACCAGTCGAAAATACGGAAAAGCTGGGCGGACGTACACCAGAATACTACATCCCGGAAAGAATTGAAAATAAGAATGGTACTGCAATCAAATTTGCAGACGGGACTCTAATCTGTACAAAAACATTTAACATAGGAGATTTAGAAGTAACTTTACAGAAAAATTCCGTATATATCCAACCGACGGAAATACGTGAGGGAGCTTACGCGGTACCCTTCATAGGGACAAAATACAGAAGCGTAGAAGTCGCATTAACCAATACGACCAATACGCCGGTATGGGCTTCTACGTTATCTGGAGATACGATATGGGTTACGGCCTCGTCGCCGCTTACGTTAAAAGCTGTAATCATATACATATTGGCAATTGGCAAATGGAAATAAGCGGATATGGAATAAATAAGCAGAATAGTAATAAAATGAAAAACGATAAGAACAGGAGGGACAATAAATGGCACCAAATTGGGATGATATATACCGGGACAAATTTAACGAAAGCTCAAAGGGTTTTGATGAGCAGAGAAAGCAATATCAGGATGCACAGGCAGCGGAGCAGGCTGCCCTTGACAAGCAGAGGGACACTGCCTCCAAAAGGGCGCAGCAGGAACTGGAAAGGGCTAGTCAGGAGGCTTATATTGCGCGAACCATGGCAGGCAAAAAAATGCCCCAAATGCTTGCGGCACAGGGAATCAGCGGGGGAATGACGGAAACGACAGCGTCTAATATTTTCAGGGATTACCTGAGATCAAAAAGTGCTGCGGATGCCTCCTACAACACGGCGATGTCAGATTTGCAAAACAGTTATATGACAAACAGCTCGACACTGAAAAGCAGTTGGGCGCAAAAGCAGGCGGAACTGGATCAGCAGCAACGGTCGCAAGCCATGGAACAGGCTAAATTTGCATATGAAATTGCCCTGAAAGAAGAGGAAAGACGGCGGCAGGAAGAGGAAGAACGCAAAAGACAGGAAGAGGCGGAAAGGCAACAAAGGGAAGCAGCGGCAAGGAGAAGTAGCAAATCATCTGGCAAAAAGAGTTCTGGCACAACAGATAACGATAAGATTAAATATATAACCAAAAAAAATGGAGTTACAACTGGATGGGTTATGGGAAAAGATGCGGCTAAAAAGATGGAAAAACTTGGATATGAAATAGTATGGTAAAAGTTATGAGGGAAAAGCAATGCACACAATAGAAATTACAGTCCTGATTGCAGTAGTCGGATGTTTTGTCGGCCTTGCCGGCTGGCTATCAGGCAGGGATAAAAAGATTTCCGGTGAAAGCAAATGGCGCGGCAGTGTGGATGCAAAATTGGATGCGATCATGGGGATCAAACAGGACGTAAAGGTACTGGAGGAAAAAGTCGATTTGCAGGGCGAGAGGATCACTGCAGTGGAGCAGAGTGCAAAGCAGGCGCATTGCAGGATCACAGAACACATAAGTAAATAAGGAGAAAAGGATGTTTGAATTTGTAAAGGATTATGCCCTGAAGTTTAAGGGGACGCTTGTACCGCGCAAAAGTACGAAGCGGATTTTGCTGCATGAAACGTGCGGCGGACCGTTGGAAACGGTACTGGGCATCCATGCTTACCATCTCTCAAGAGGACACAAGGGCATTGATTACAACATTTGTGTGGAAAAGGACGGAGGAGTGGTATGGGGGCGGGGGCTTGAATACTGCGGCGGCAGCGTCAACAATTCCAATATTTCCACAAAAGGAATGAACGACGATTCCGTAGCAATCGTTGCACTTGGAAATTTTGACATTGATCAAATGCCGGAGGCACAGAAGGACGGAATAAAGCGCATCACGCGGGAAGTGGCGCAGTATTACAGGATTACCGAGATCAAGGGACATAATGAGGTAGCGGGCAGGGATTACACGACTTGCCCTGGCCAGTACTTTCCACTTGACGAGATAAGGGCTTATGCGCTTGGCAATGATCAGGCGCTGCAGCCAGCGCCAGAGCAGACACGGGAAGAAGAACATGAATTTTCAAACCTTTTCCGAAATCTGAAGCTTGTATCACCCATGATGCGCGGGGATGACGTGCGGAAAGCGCAGGAACGGTTGGAGTGCCACCTTGCGGAGCCCGGAAAGATTGACGGTGTTTTTGGTAAGAATACAAAGGCTGCGACAGTCCGTTTCCAAAAGGCCCGTATTGCGGAAGGTTATGATCTTGGCAGCGCGGGCGCAGACGGTGTGATCGGGCCAAAAACGTGGAAGCTTTTGCGATAGAAAGGAGAACAGCATGAATTTAAAAGTAAGGGTAAAGAATTTTTCATTTTGGGTATCGGTGGTAATTGCCGTTATCGCGCCTGTACTTGCTTATTTTGGCATTACGGGAGCGGATCTCACGACATGGCAGGCGATAGGAGATCTGATTGTAAGAGCGGTCAGCAATCCATATGTCGTGTTCCTGATGCTGGCGGCGCTTTACAATGCACTTGTTGATCCGACGACAAAGGGCGTTGGTGACAGTGCAAGGGCGCTCGGATATGAGATGCCGGGAAAATGATTTGAAAAATAAAATAGAAATCAAAAAAGCCGTGTTCCGTTCTGGAATACGGCTTTTTTGCGTTCCAAAAAGAAAAATCAACCAACGGTTGAGAAAATATACAGAGCTGTTGATTGCTTTTTTATGGCGTTTTCGCGTATACTTTGCGTATCGGTTGCAGAAAAAGAAAGAGAGAAAACGGAAGAGCTATGGATCAGATCGGAACAGTAATCAGAAAAAGGCGGAAGGAGCTCGGATGGACGCAGGAGCAGCTGGCAAATCATCTTGGAGTTACCTACCAGGCCGTATCCAAATGGGAAAATGATTTATCAATACCAGACATACAAATTATGCCGGAGATTGCAAAGATATTCAGGATATCGCTCGACGAGCTGATGGGAACGGACGATATCGGCCAGCAGCAAAGGGCTTATTTTGGAAATATATTCGGTGGCGTGCATCAGGACATTCACGCGGATGTGGGCAATGTTTTTGGAACGGTCAAAGGCGATATTTACGGAGACGTCAAGGGCGGCATTTTTGGCCGTGTGAGGAATATTTATGGGAATGTGGAGGGCAGCGTTTGGGGCAAGGTGGAAGGCGATATTTCCGGATGCGTGGAAGGGAGCCTTTACGGACGGGTTTCGGGTTCTGTGAAAAATGGCGTACACGGAAAAGTAATTGGTAAAATTATCGGCGACGGAATCAATGTGGGGAAAAAAACAAAGAAAAAGGATGGGAAATAATGAAAATTGCAGTTGTGCATGGGGCCATGCACAAAGGAAGCACCTATCATACCGTGCAAATATTTTTGGAGCGGCTTGGAGGTGAGATAACGGAATTTTTTCTTCCGGGGAATTTTTCAGAGCCATGTAAAGGGTGTTTTTCCTGCTTTGTGAACGGAGAACACACATGTCCGCATGCGGGGCAGGTAAAACCGATTATGGAAGCATTTGAGGAGGCAGACCTTATTGTGCTGGACAGCCCTGTTTATGTTCTTGGGATGACCGGACAGCTGAAATGCTTTCTCGATCACACCGGGTACCGGTTTATGGTACACAGGCCGGATCCCGGGATGTTTTTTAAAACAGGGCTTGTGATATCCACTGCGGGAGGATATGGAACAAAACAGGCGAATAAGGCGATGAAGAGCTGCCTTTCAGGGATATGTATTCCGAAAGTTTTTTCATTTGGAGAAAGCGTATTTGCTATGAATTGGGAACAGGTAACGGACCGGAAAAAGAAACAGATCGAAAAAAAGGCCGCTAAGGTGGCGAAAAAGGTGAAGCGTAACGTTGCCTCGCCCAAACCACCGGGACTTTTCACTAAATTCATGTTTCTGATGATGCGGAAAATGCAGAAGAACAACAAATGGCTGCCGCTCGACCGGGAATACTGGGAGGAGCGCGGATGGCTGGGCAGGAACTGTCCGTGGAAACGCAGTTAGGAAAGTAAAAAAAGGATACCGCTTTTATGGCGGTATCCTTTTTTCGTTGCGCCCATTATCATGCTGTTATATAATAAACAGGTGCGGCGGAAAGGGAGAATGTAAATGGCAGAAGTGTTGAGCAAAGCGATCGGATTGATTTGTATTATCCTATTGGGATATATTTTAAAACGCGTTGGTTTTTTTGGGCCCAAAGATTATGTACTGGTTTCCAAGATCGTTTTTAATATTACCTTCCCTGCCACGATTATTGCAAGTTTCTCCAACTTTATCATGGATTCGTCGCTGTTGTGGCTGATTGTGATCGGACTTGCCTGCAATCTCCTGATGTCTGGAATCGGCTACCTGATTACGCTCAAAAAAAGTGCGGATGAAAAGGCCTTCTATATGATTAACCTTGCGGGTTATAACATTGGATGCTACACTCTTCCCTTTATCCAGAATTTTCTTGGCCCGGCGGGCGTTGTCATGACCTGTATGTTTGATACGGGCAATTCGATTATGTGCACGGGAACTACCTATGCGATTGCAAAAGGCGTTACAGGCAAAAACGATACAAAGGGAATCGGCGGGATATTAAAAACCTTGTTTGCGTCGATCCCGTTTGACGTTTATATTATCATGCTTATCCTGACGTCCTTTCAAGTCAGGATGCCGGAATTTGTGGTTTCAATCTCTTCCACGATTGGCGTTGCAAACGTATTCCTCGCCATGTTTATGGTTGGAATGATGTTTGAGATGAACATCAAAAAAGAATATATTAAGGATGCTGTTGTGATCATTTTGCTGCGGTATGGCGTTGCGGCGGTGCTGTCCGTGCTCGTTTACTTCGTATCGCCGTTTTCGCTCGAGATACGGCAGGTACTTGTTATCCTGCTGTGCGGGCCGATTCCGGCAATGGCGCCGGTATTTACAGAAAAATGCAAAGGAAATGTGGCGCTTTCAAGCATGGTCAATTCTATTACGATCGTGCTTAGTACGGTCATTATTACAACGTTGCTTGCGGTGATGGACATTACCTAGAAGAATATACGCATGGGAAGACGCAGGGGCCTGTAACCGCCTGCGTCTTTTTTGTACGAAAAGAACCGTGACCGGCACGCCGCCGGATCAAATAGAAAGAATGTATTTACGGAGCGGTTTCAATTCTATAAATATCACGTTTTGGAATTCCCGGAACGGTTTAACAAAAGTTAAGAATTTTGTCCTTCTATTGTCAGGAAATATTAAGAATATACCTTTGATAAACGCCTTTGGATATGTTATAAATAAAGGGTAGAGCGAAAGGAGCAAACAATTATGAATTGTGAAAAATGTCATCAGGAATATGACGGCCGTTTGGACGCTTGTCCCTACTGCGGAAATGCGACGCCGCAGCAAACATATGTTCCGCCTGTGCAACAGCCGCAGGATACCCAATATCAGCAGCCGCAGCAAAATCAACAGTATCAGCAGCCACAGCAGAACGCACAGCAATACCAGCAGCCGCAGCAAAATCAGCAATATCAGCAACCGCAGCAAAATGGACAGCAATACCAACAACAGTACCAACAGCAAAATCAACAGTACCAGCAGCCGTATGGACAGCCGCAATATCAGCAGCAGTATCAGCCGGTACCTGTACAGGGAGATAAAAGAGGTATGGCGGTTGCGTCGCTTGTATGCGGCATCCTCGGCTTGATTCTGTGCTGGGTGCCGTTCGCGGGACTGATTATCAACGCTATGGCGATCATTTTCTTTATTCTTGCGCGTAAGGATGGCCCGAATGCTCAAAGTGGTATGGCCACAGCAGGATTTGTATGCGGAATCATAGGTTTTATCGTTGCTTTGTTTGTAACAATAGCAGTTGGAATCGCGTGCACAGGATTATGGTGGCTTTATTAGTATCCGGTAGATGAGTTGTCATTTATAGAGAAGAAAGGATAAAATAATGGAATGTAAACAATGCCGTCAGGACTATGACGGAAATTTAGAAGCCTGCCCGTTTTGCGGCGCGCAAAACGAAGCGCAGCCTGGGGAGCAGTCGGCTCAGCCACAGCAGCAACCAGGCGCGCAGCAAGATACGCAGTATCAGCAGCCAGTGCAGCAGCCAACTCAGCCGGAGCAGCAACAGTATCAGCAACCGGAGCAGCAGCCGGCTCAGCCACAGCAGCAACCGGGCGCGCAGCAGGATGCACAATACCAGCAGGCGCCGCAGCAGCAGTATCAGCAGCAGCAATATCAGCAGCCCCAGCAGAACGCTCAGCAATATCAGCAGCAATACCAGCAAGTTCCGGTACAGAATCCGGCAGACAATGGAAAAGGTTTTGCAATCGGCAGTTTGGTATGTGGTATCGTTGGTATCATAACCTGCGCGGTACCGGCTTTGGCTATCGTTCTTGGCATTCTGGCAATTATTTTTGGAAATCTGGCGAAAAAGAAGCTGCCTGACGGACAGGCGGGCATGGCGACGGCAGGATTTATCTGCGGCATTGTTGCTATTGTGGTCGCGGTGATCGTTATGATCGTGGTTGCCGTTATGTTTGCAGCAGTCGCAACGGGATTGAGTTATTACGACTGGATGTATTATTGATCAGATGAATGCTAACGCAGGCATATCCAAAAAGGATGTGCCTGTTTTACTTTTGAGGGAAGCACGATGATATGGTCAGGAAGCGTTGAGCAGATTAATAAATCCAAAGTTGTGAAAAAGTTGTGAAATTTTTTCACACATACTGGCAAGTGTGTAGTATAATAAAATAGTATACGTGGATTTTGGAAAAGGAGAAACTATTATGAGTGAGAAAATTTCTCCGGCGGTCATTCGCAGGCTGCCCAGATATTACAGGTATCTGGAAGAGCTGGAAGGCAAGGGGATGGATAAAATATCCTCCTCCCAGATGAGTCTGGAAATGGGGCTTAACGCTTCGCAGATCAGGCGCGACCTCAACTGCTTTGGAGGGTTTGGACAACAAGGATACGGTTACAGCGTACAAAAACTGAAAAAAGAGATTGCGCGCATTTTGGGGCTGGATAAGCGTTATAATGTAATCATCGTAGGGGCGGGACGCATCGGCCAGGCGTTGATGGGTTATAAAAATTTTATGCTGGAAGGCTTTAACGTAATCGACATTTTCGATAACGATCCGTCAAAGATCGGAACGGATATACAGGGACGCAAGGTACAGAGTATTGCGGGCCTTGACACCTATTTGAAGGACGGGGATATCGACATTGCGATTATCTGCACGCCAAAGGAATATGCCCAGCAATCGGCGGATCTGCTTGTGAGCTTTGGAATCAAGGCAATCTGGAATTTTGCCCCGACAGACGTTGCGGTAAGACGCGGCGTTGCTGTGGAAAACGTGCATCTTTCGGACAGCCTGTATGTGTTGTCATATAAATTGAAAGTAAGTAAATAAGAGGAACGGCACTATGAGAGTTTTTGATTTGGAAACCTACAAAAAAGAGGCTTTTATCAATATTACCCGCAGCGTGCGTGAGGAAGTGATTAAGAGCGGCGTAACGAATGGCATTGTGATCGTGCATTGCCCGCATACCACCGCAGGTATTACGATCACTGAAAATGCGGATCCCGACGTGTGTGCGGATATGATCCGCGCGCTTGACGCAATTACGCCGGATATTGACTACCGGCATGCCGAGGGAAATTCCCCCGCCCATTTGAAATCGATTCTGGTGGGAAACAGCGTCAGCGTCCCTGTAAAAAACGGGGATCTGTGCCTCGGCGTCTGGCAGGGAATTTATTTTTGTGAATTTGACGGGCCGCGTTCCCGCCAGTTTTATGTAACCGCAGGTTCTGCGGAATAACTACTTTGTGATAAGCGGGAGGAATCTCGTTTGCGCACTGCGCAGTAGAAGGATATTGAGAGGAAAAAGAGCAAATGCCCAACGATTTTGATGCAAACAACCGGGAAGAAAAGAACACAGAACATACGGCAAGAAAAATAGGCGAAGAGCCGTCTATGCCTGAAAACGAAATGCAGGCACAGCCGCCTGCAGAAGAAGCGCCCGCAGACGAGCCGGCAGCGCAGTCCGCGCCGGAAGAGGCCGATACGCAGCAGAGCGTACCGCAGGAAACGCCAATAGATGAGCTGCCGGAGGAGGAACCATCGGCAGAAGAACCGGCAATGCAGACAGATGCGGCAATGGGTGCCGCGGGCAGCGAAGCTTCGCAGGGAACCTTTGGCAAAAATAAGATGGAAGGCCAAACCGGGAAAAAGGAACGGAAAAAATGGAGCACGAAAAAAATCGCCCTTGTGACGGTGCTTGTAATCGTTATTGCGGCTGCGGGCGTAATGGGATATTTGTTCCTTGGGCCTAAGAATACACTCGCGGGAGACAATCTTCAGGAAATACTGGACAACGGAACGTTTTATGACGGCGTGAGGCTGGCAGGCGTAGACCTTTCGGGTATGACGCTTGATGAAGCGCGCCCTTTGGTAGAAGAAAAAGCGGACGAATCCTTAAAGGGAATTTCGATTGATTACAAGGTGGATGAAGATACCTTCAGCCTTACCGCAGATCAACTGGGTGCAAAGGCGGACGTTGACCAGGCGCTGCAAAAGGCGCTATTGTACGGGCGTGAGGGTAATTTCGCGCAGCGCATGAGCGCAATTAACGACGCAAAGCAAAAGGGCGTGGAAATAGAAATGCCCGTTACCTACGATCAGTCGGTGATCCTTGAATCGCTCAAGGCAAACGATGATAAAATCAACGTACCCGCGCAGGATGCAGGCGTTAATTTTGAGAAGATATCCGACGAAGGCTCCATGACCACAAATTCCAAAATTACCCTGACAGACGAGGTCGTGGGCAAAGAGGTAGACGACGAGGCTCTTGCAGAAACGATTTTCACGCAGCTTGGGCAGAATAATTTTGAAACGGTGGTAGCAGAAACGCAGGTGACGCAGCCAAAGCTGACAAAGGCGCAACTTGAGGACCGATATACGATGCTTGGAACCTTCAAGACGGAATATGGCAGCTCTGCCGAGGGCAGGCGTTATAATATCTGGAAAATGGCGGATATTATCAACGGCGTAAAGATTGAACCGGGCGAAACCTGGTCGATCAACGAAGAGGCGGGCCCGAGGACATATTCCCGCGGCTGGAAGGGAGCGCCGGGCATCAGCAACGGCGAATACCAGGAAGAAGCAGGCGGCGGAATCTGCCAGGTTTCCTCAACGCTCTATGGTTCGATCCTGCGGGCAGAGGTAAAAGTTGTGGACCGCACGCATCACTCGTGGCCGCTTACCTATGTGGACGGGGGCCTCGATGCGACGATCTCAACCGGCGCGCCGGACTTCAAAATACAGAACAATTATGATATTCCGATCTATATTGTAGCGACATGCGACGGCAGCGCGCGTACGATAGAGGTTTCGATTTATGGGCCGAAATTTGAGGACGGCCTCACGCGAGACTTTACCTCGGTAAAAATCAGCGAGTCCTACAGCGGAGGCGAGAAGGTCATTCAGGATCCATCCATGGCGGAAGGACAGCGCAGGGTGAAGCAGGATCAGCATCCGCGCAGGGTTTATGAAGTGTATAAGCACTGGTACGACGCGGATGGCAACGAAGTGAAGAAGGAGAAGTTCTCGACGGAAACCTATGCGGCATTCCCGGCGATTGTATATGTCGGAACCGCACCGGCGGCAACGCCGGCTCCGGTAGAGACGCCAACACCGGAGGCGCCAACTCCGGTACCACAACCAGATCCAACGCCGGCTCCGGTAGAGACGCCAACGCCTGAGGCGCCTGCGGAGGGGGAAGCGGCATAAAAAACAAGAGGCCCGGCGTGTTTATCGCGCGGGCCTTTTTTAATGCAATTTAAATATGAAAATTGTTTGAATAAATGAAAGTTGTGTTTACATTCATAAGGCGATAAGCTATCATAGATAGTGAATAATTCAAGCTGAAAACAGCAGCGTAGGAGAGAAAAGAGACTATGAGAAAGTACAGGCCGGCAAGAGGCCATATAACGACGACGCGTGTGGTTAACCCAAAAAGAATTGCGATATTTGCGGCGGCGATTGCGGCTGCAGTTATCGTAATTTTATTTTGCGTATATATGTTTTCCGAAGTGAAATTAACGGACGAAAAGCAAAAAGAGCTGTTTGAAACAGGTACGTTTGTCGAGGGGGTATCGGTAGCCGATGTGCCGCTTGGCGGGCTCACATACCAGCAGGGTGAGGAAAAGGTAAAAGCGGTTGCCGACAGTATGATGAACGACAACAAAATCGAGTTTACTGTAAAAGATCAGCCTTACTCCTATTCGCTTTCGGAAGTGGGCGCCTCGGTGGACTACGAAACGCCTTTGCGGGAGGCGATGCTTTACGGGCGTGAAGGTACGCGCTGGGATTTGCAGTTTGGCAAAGTTGAGGCGAAGAACTGGCCGATTGACTATGCTTATGATGAAACAAAGCTTGCATCCCTTTTGGAACGCGATGGAGCGGAATGGGGCGAGGAAGCTGTGGAAGCATCCTTTGTCGTGGAAAAACAAAAAGACGAGGACGCGCTCACTACGGGCGGTACGCTTGTAACGCAGGAAGCAAAGGACGGCTGGAAGGTAGATGTGGAAAGCATCAAGTCCGCCGTCAAAAATGAAATAGAAACAAAGCAATTTGCGCCCTTTGAAGCTACGGTAGAAGTGGTGCAGGCGCAGGGGTCTTCCAATCCCAAGGAAATGGTAAAAATGGGAAGCTATACCACCAAAATTGGTTCAAGCTCATCCAAGGGCAGGAAGTTTAACATCTGGATGATCAGCGACAAACTCAATGGCGCGGTATTCAAACCGGGAGAGACCTTCTCGGTCAACGATTATGTGGGAGACCGTACGGTAGAACTTGGATGGGCGCTTGCGCCGGGAATTGAGAACGGCACCTATACTGATCAGGCGGGCGGCGGAATCTGCCAGGTTTCCTCCACCTTCTATAATGCTGCTCTGCGCGCGGAAATGGATATCGTGGCAAGGCTGCCGCACAGCATTATGGCAGGATATGTGGATCCGGGCATGGACGCGACGATCTCCACCGGCGGACCGGATTTCAAGGTAAAGAACCCATATGAGGACGATATGGTCATGATCGTGACCTGTAATATCCCGGATATGAAGGTTACGGTGGATATTTATGGCACGGTGGAACGCGACTATTACCTGAAATTCGAGAGTGAGCTGATCGAAAAGCAGGATTTACCGGCCGTTAAATATGTGACGAACTCTGAACTGGATAAGTACGGCATACAGCGCACAAAGGTCGGACAGCAGGGTGAGAAATACCAGATATGGGGCCAGAAGTACGATAAAGAGACAGATCAGAAGATCGGCGACAAGTTCAAGGTGACGACCTCCACCTACAACGCGAGCGCGCCGGTGGTGGAGCTTGGCAGCGGGATACCAATCCCTGCGGATGGAACGTCAATCGAGGAAGTGAAAGCGCAGGCGGCTGAGCTTAAGGCCAAGGAGGAAGAGGCCAACAATCCGCAGCCTTCTGCGCAGCCGTCCACAGAGCCTTCGGCTCCGCCTGAGGAGACGACCGATCCGGTGACCGATCCGGGGAATGCACCCGCTGAATAAGAGGTTTTTGAGCGGTTGTTATGCTTGACAAACGCCGCGGAAAACCTTAAAATATTATACTATAGCGTATTATGATTCGTTGAAAGTAAATTTGAGGAAAAAACCTCATTCAACAAAATGATTTTTCGGGAGGAAAAAAAGTAATGGCAAAGGGTAAGTTTGAGAGAAACAAGCCGCACGTAAACATTGGAACAATCGGACACGTAGACCATGGAAAAACAACGCTGACGGCAGCGATCACAACGGTGCT
>NZ_LAYJ01000130.1 GCF_000981035.1 Christensenella hongkongensis | reverse complement strand
GGTTGTATCCCTGCAAATCGCCGGTATGCTGTATCGCACCGGCGAGCTTGAGAAAACGTCCCGCTGGCTGTTCCAGGCCAAAACCGCTAAAACCGGAAAGGGCATTTATACAAACCTCGCAGAAGACCTGTGGGAGATCATCCGGGATGAAAAACATTCCTAAACCGCGTCCGCTACGTCGCCGCCGAGGAGGGATACCACATCGATAATTTTGTCAAAAAACTGTCTTCGTGTCTGCCCTCCCCGCAATAGCTCCGTAAAAATCTTCCCGTCGCGCAAAAAAAGAATACGGCTGCAATAGCTTGCGGCAAATGCGTCGTGCGTCACCATCAGGATGGTCGCACGCAATCTTTTGTTCATGCCCGCAAAGCTTTCCAGCATCGTGCGCGCCGCTTTGGAATCGAGCGCTCCCGTCGGCTCGTCCGCAAGTACCAGCGACGGTTCCGGCACCATAGCCCTTGCCGCCGCGATCCGTTGTTTTTGCCCGCCGGACATCTCC
>NZ_LAYJ01000106.1 GCF_000981035.1 Christensenella hongkongensis | reverse complement strand
TTTTACAGCGTCAACTACCGCAATCTTTTCACTTCCCTGAATCAAATACGAATTATAGGAAGTTCCCCATTCGGTTCTCATGATTACGTCGAAAATACGCAGATCAGGATTCTGAACACCTACCCACCAGATGCCGTCCGTTATTTTTGGCGGTGCTGCTGTCATACATACCCCTCCGTCTTATTCTTTCTCGAATGCCGATTTATCGGCTCCGCAAACAGGGCATACCCAGTCATTGGAAATATCGTCAAACTTTGTTCCTGGCGCAACGCCGTTATC
>NZ_LAYJ01000131.1 GCF_000981035.1 Christensenella hongkongensis | reverse complement strand
ATCATAACCACCAGTAAACTGGTGGTTTGCGCTCGCCCTGGAAGGGCGAATTGCGGACTTAGCCCCTCAAGGGGCATCGAAGTTTGACACCGCATTACTATCTCGGGCAGCCGCTTAAGCGGCTGTCTTTTTTGCCTACTTGGTCTTGTTACCTGTAAACGAGTCCATATACTCTTTCATCGTAATTTGATCCTTTATATAGTCCTCTTCCAGTTGATTTTTTATGTATTCCTTGATTGCGCGTTCATTGCGTCCTACCGTATCTACAAAGTATCCCCGGCTCCAGAAGTGTCTACTGCCGTATTTGTATTTCAAATTAGCGTGCCGGTCAAAAATCATAAGACTGCTCTTACCTTTGAGAAATCCCATAAACTGTGCTACACTTAGATACGGTGGGATACACACCAACATATGGATGTGGTCTGGGCAAGCTTCTGCTTCGAGTATTTCCACTTTCTTCTCTGCACAAAGCTTTCTCAAGATTTGGCCGATATCCGACTTCAGTTTCCCATAGATTTCTTTTCGCCGATACTTGGGCGCGAATACTATATGGTATTGACATCTCCATTTTGAATGTGCTGAACTTTTTATTTCACTCATGTCAAAAACCTCCTCGTGTTTTTAGTAATGCGGTTGCCAAACCTTTACTAATTGTACACTCGGAGGTTTTTCTCATGCTAAAGCTCTTTTTCTCTTCCTGCGGTAGAACCGCAGGATTATTTACGCTTAAGCACCATAAAAAACCGTTCTGCATACCCTTGTATGAAGAACGGTTTTGGTGCCGTTAAGCAATCCAAATCCGAACCCATAATCTTCCCGTCCAGCGCCGCTTTTAGGTCGTCAAAGGTGATGGCGGTTGTCCCTTCCTTGTAGTTGAAGGTAATCACCATTTTATCGTCATAGAGGAAAATGGCGTTGACGAAAGTATCAATCAACATCTTGCGGTGGGACTTATGCCGCACGTCCAGCTTACGGAAGCGGTGGAGCCAGAAGGTCATAAACTCGGCGCTCACCTTGGGCTTCGCCAGCTTTTCACAGGCTATCCGGATTTCCAGTTCCTCCCTCGTGGCCTCCAATTCCTCCAGCCGTCCTTTGGTGGACTTGGTTAGAATACCCTGTTGGATGGCGTTGAGCAGGTTTTGAATGGCAGTGTCGGCCTCCCGTAGCTGTTGCTCATACAGCGGCAAGTTCACATTCTCCCTGTCCTGCAACTCCATCAGCATGGACACGATGGCCTCAATGGCGGTATCGTCCATCACCAGCTTCATGGTTTCGCTGACTACCAAATCCTCAACCCATCCCTTCTTGACGGACTTCTTGTGGCACTCGGTACGCTTCTTTTTCACAGATACGCACTTGTAATAGTGGTGCACATTCCCTGTGCGGCTGGTGCCGCTCTCGCCGCAGAGATACGCCCCGCAATAGCCGCAGAACAGCTTGGTTGTCAATAAGTAATCGTCCTCGGCCTTGTGACGGGCCGGGGCCTTTTTGTTCTTCGCCAGCTTTTCCTGCACCCGGTCAAAGAGGTCTTGGGGGACGATGGCGGGTATGCCCTCCGGGACTACTATTTCCCGGTAGGTATACTCCCCGATATAGCGGCGGTTGTTCAAAAGGTGCTGGACGCTATTATAGGTCAGCTTTTGGCCCCTCGTATTCTTCACGCCTTGCTCGTTGAGCCAGTCCCGGATTTGGGTCATGGTGTCCCCCTCGTCGTAACGCTGGAAGGCTTCCAGTATAAAAGGGGCGGTCAGCGGGTCAGGCTGGAAATGCCGCTCGCTGTCGATTAGATAGCCAATAGGGAGGGTGCCACCGTTGTACTTGGTCTTTAAGGCGTTCTCCGTCATGCCTCGGACTACCTTCTCGGACAGGTCGGCGGAGTAGTATTCGGCATACCCCTCCAACACGCTTTCCAAAATGATGCCCTCGGCCCCGTCTGAAATGACCTCGGTGGCGGACACGACTTTCACGCCGTTCTTTTTCAGTGTGGCCTTGTACCGGGCGCTGTCGTAGCGGTTCCGGGCGAACCTGTCCAGCTTCCAGACAATAACCATATCGAACAGGCGTTTGCCGCTGCCTTTTATCATGTTCTGAAACTCCGGGCGGTTGTCCGTCTTAGCGGAAAAGGCCCGGTCTATGTAGTGGCGCAGGATGGTGATGCCGTTCTTCTCGGCAAAGGCGGTACACTCCCGGATTTGGCCCTCGATACTTTCTTCCCGCTGGCTGTCGGAGGAATAGCGGGCGTATATCACAGCTTTCATTTCTTACCCTCCCGCAACATCGTCAACAGGGTTTTCTTCAAGCGGTCGTTCATGGGCGATTTAGGGTCAAAGCACATCTCCACAAACTTTTCCATCCCCGGGTCGCTTTCCTCAAACTTGGGCTTGCACTCGTACAGCTTGCCCTGTGGGTCATCGGTGCGCCCCATAATATAGTCCAGCGACACATCAAAATAATCTGCATAGCGCACAAGGGTTTCATAGCTGGGAGAGGACTGGTCTTGCTCGTAGCGGTTTAGGCTGGACTGCCTTACACCTACAATTTCCCCCATCTTTACCTGTGACAGCCTTGCACTTTCCCGCAGGCTTCGTATTCTTTCTGCAACTACTTTCAAGCAAATCGCCCCCTATCTGATACTATAATTATACCACAATACGACATATATTCCAACATCAAAATCGCATAAACAAAACGCATTTTTTGCGTCTCAAAGTGCAACCGCAATCCCTCGTCCCGGCCCGCAGGCCGAACAAAGAAGCGGCGCACATCGGCCCGTGGGGTGGGCTGATGTGCGCCGTTTCTTTGGGTTTTGGAGGGGTGGGGACACAGGCGCAGAGATGCGATCTGTGGCCACACGCCGACAAAACCGGGGTTTCCAAAGGGGTACCCTTTGGCACACGACTTTGCAAAGCAAAGTGTAGTGTGTTATACCTGCTGGCGCGGCTGACGAGGGAAACGGGGGTGTCGTGTATGGACACGCCCGTTTTCACCGGCAGGAAAGCGGACAGGTTTTTGTGAACGGAAGTGAACAAAAATCCTGTTCGGTTTCAGAGAGCGGCGGCAGGTATACTTGCTTGTGAGCCGCTTACCATCTCAAAATTGTCATCGCCACGCCGTGTTCCCAATCGCCCCTTGTCCACTCATAAAGTTGAATAGATGAGTTGGGCCTCAAGAACCATTTTGTAGAATCACTTACTTCAAAAGCATTTTGATTTCGCTTTGCTGTGATTGCCTCGTAGGACACAGTACCCGGCGGAACCTGTTTCAGTGCTGGCAATTTGCGGCGGGCCGCTGCGGAAGCTCTTATTTCTGTAATCAGATAGCCTTGACTGCGAATCACAATACAAGGCTCTTTTGTGAATTCAAGCAGACGATTACAGCAGGCGTGCTTTGAAACATAGAACTGTCGGGCAAGGTTGTTGATGAGGGTATAGTCTAAAACCGCGCCCGCCATGCTAAGGTAAAACTGTTCTTCCGGCATCAGTAAAGCCGATGCAAAACGATTGGCTTCTGTTTCTTTGGAATGAATGCCGGTTTGCATATCCTCCGGCGAACAGCGAAAACCTTGCTGCCCATCAGAGAAATAAGTTGGGGAATGCTGCAAAAAATGGTGCCCTAACTCATGGGCAAAAGTAAAATTGATGCGTCCTGTGTTATGGATAAATGTATTGATGAGTATGGCGCGCTTCTCGCCGCGAAACAACAGTAGACCGCTGAGATTCGGATCATCGGGAAGTTCTTTTTTGCCCACACGAATGTTTTGTGATTTTGCTATCTCATCTAAATGGAGGGCGGGTGGATCGGTGATTCCCATACTTGCCAAAACCTGTTCTACTTTTGCCGCAGGAGTTGGGACAACGTTCATCATCCATCCTCTCCAAACAAATCTTCAATCGCTTGCTTTGCCTGGTCGGACATACCCTCCACTTCCCCGCGAGCGGCCATCGCAATCGGTTCATCTTTTTCTTTTGGTACCTCTGGAAACGGTATCACATTATCATGGCAGATCGGCGGTTCGGCAACATGCTTTAATTCGTCGCACATAGCCATCAGCTCATTTACTTTGGCAACTATGCGTTGCTGTTCTGCAATCGGAGGAAGTGGATATAATGTATTTTTCAATATTTCATTATTGATGTTCGCAATGTTGGTTGTCTGAGTGGACGAAATATTGAAGGCTCCAGTAGCTTGCATATACTTAAAAGCATAATAAGAATAGGCAGCTATTATTTCGCCCAATGGACGGAGTGTGGTAAGAAATCCTCCAAAAGTTCTTTTCTTGTTTTCACGCCAAATACATGTTTTTCCGACAAGTTCTCTCGAATTTGCAGTCGACATAATAATGTCGTTTTCCTTTAGCCACTGGTCTTCACGCTTAACGTATTCGATTGGAATGAATACATCTGCGGCTTCATTGTATTCCTTTTGAACCGATCCCGTCGTTGCACAACGCGCCAATCCAGCACCGATTTGGTTATGTTTAGCAGCAGACGGAAAAGTTATACCTCGAATAATTTGATGAATGTCACCAATATGACACCACACCCATCCATCTGGCAGGTCATACGGTATTTCATCTTCCGAAATCGGTGGCAGGGGCTTTTCTTTTTTGAGTTTGCCCTCTTTGATAAGTATAGCCTTTTCAGCCTGTATCCGGTTGAGCAATTCGGATGCAGGCTCATCGTTTTTATCCTGCGGCACCAGCTTGCCTTGTACTGCCGCCTGCAAAATGGACTTTGGCAGATAGTCAAAAAAGTGTTCTTCCAGAGCATCCAATTCTTTTTCAGCGGCCTCTAACTCGTCACACATGGCCATTAACTCGTCAACTTTAGCGACAATGCGCTGCTGTTCGGCAAGAGGTGGAACGGAAAATGGAAACATTTTAAGATAGCTGGTAGGCACACGCTGCTGTCCAGCTGTGCCAGTCATGTTCTTGGCAGCGACCGTGATAAAAACTGGACTTTTCAAAAATAAAAGCAGATACTGAGAATCTACCAAGATACTTCTCAAAACATGAAGCTCTGTTGTGCCTGCTCCGTATCCAGATAAGAGATTATGTGCAATGCAAGATTTCCCGTTTTGAAAACATGGCGTAATCTTAGCAAGCAAAACATCGCCTTCCGCAAAATGAGAAAAATTACTTTTTACTTCTTCCCAAAATCTAATTTCCTGCTGATGCCCACCGAAGTATTCCTGAGAAATCAATGACATGGGGAGAAAGGAAACTTTTATCTCATCGCTTAAAGAATTTCTTGGATTAATTACCGTTATATCACCGACATGACACCATGTCCAGCCATTTGGCAAGTCATATGGAACTTCATCCTCTGTAATTGGCGGCAAAGGCTTTTCTTTTTTTAGCTTACCATTTTTAACAAGTGCAGCTTTTTCAACCTGTATCCGTTTGAGCAATTCGGATGCAGGCTCATCGTTTTTATCCTGTGGCACCAGCCTGCCCTGAACTGCCGCCTGTAAAATTGCCTTTCTCAAATCTGCGGCTTTCATAGCATGTCCTCCTGCGTCATGGCAGCAGAAATGCGCCCTAAGATTTCCTCAATGCGGGCGGAAAGAACGGCCTTTTCATTTAGATACTGCGGAATAAACTGCTCCGGCGGCAAGATTTCTTCTGTATCATGCGGGAAACCGCAGAAATCCAGATTATAGTCAGCGGCGGCGATATCTTCCGCTGGCACAAACTGCGACACATCGCTTTCCACTTTGTTTTTCCACCAATCACGTACCGGCTGGAAGTGCTCATCCAACATGGGGCGGGTTTTGGAAAAATGTTTATACCCCTTTGGCGTTTCCAGTCGGTAGTACCAGATGCCCTTTGTAGGAGTTCCCTTTGTGAAAAACAGCAAGTTAGTGTTGATGTTTGTATAGGGAGCAAATACGTCCTTGGGCAAGCGAACAATGGTGTGTAGATTGCATTCTTCCAGCAACTTCTTCTTGATGGCAGCTTTAACACCAGTCCCAAACAGAAAGCCATCTGGCAAAACGAGGCCACAGCGTCCACCGTCTTTTAGGAGTGCCATCATGTGCACCAAAAACAAATCGGCAGTTTCAGAGTTGCGCAGCTCTGCGGGAACAGACTGCGAAATCGCTTTTTCCTCTGCGCCGCCAAACGGCGGATTGGTGACAATAACATCCACCTTGTCCTTCGCTGTATAATCTGTCGTAGGGGTGCGCAGGGTATTATCGTGGCGAATATCGGGCACATCAATGCCGTGTGCAATCAGGTTGGTGACGCAAAGCAGATACGGAAAAGGCTTTTTCTCAATGCCCTTAATCGTGCGTTGCAAGGTTTTATATTCCTCGGTTGTGTTGACAGTAAAACGATCAATTACGCTGGTCAAAAATCCGCCTGTTCCACAGGCCGGGTCGAGGACTGTTTCGCCCAGCTTTGGATTGACCTGCTCCACAATAAAGCGGGTAACAGGGCGCGGCGTATAAAATTCGCCGGATTTGCCCGCGCTTTGCAAGTCTTTCAGCATGGTTTCGTACAGACCGTTAAACAGGTGGCCGGAAGGCATTGCGTCGAAATCAATATCAGCATTGATTTTATTGATGACTTGGCGCAGCAGGGTACCGGACTTCATAAAGTTGTTGACGCCTTCCATAATGCTTCTAATAAGCCATTTGCGGTGCTTTGGGTCGTCGCTGATATCAAGGCCACGCAAAGCGGAGAACATAGCGTCAATGTGCGCAAGCAAAGCGTCGCCGGTTGTCCCTTCGGCGTCGGTAGCCCAAGTGCCCCAACGATATTCCGTTGGAACAATGGGATAGTAGTCATCCTCTGTCAGTTCCCATTCCTGTTCTTTATAGTCAAAAGCCTTTAGAAACAGCATCCATGTTATCTGCTCAATATACTGTGCATCGCCATTGATACCAGCGTCTATGCGCATGATATCCTTGAGCGCTTTTGTAGTGCCTGAAACGGCCATCGTGGTTTCCTCCTATGTCAAGCGACGTACAGTTCGCTTTCTAATTCGCGTAGGGCGGCGGTAAAATCAGCCTTTCCCTTAAAAATCTTGTTCACGATGAATTGCGGCGTGCCAAATTCCCTAATGGGATTTACCTTCAACACATCCATGCTTTCCAAATTAACAACGCCAGAGTCCGCATACTTTTCCAATAGAGCATTTAAGACTGCTTGCGCCTGTTCGCCATACTTAGTAAAATAGTTGCGTTTTTTCACGTTGTTAGCGCGTTCTTTTCTGGTAAGCGGCGGTTGGTCGTAGGCAATATGACACACCAAATCAAAGGGGTCAAACTCTCGGCCGATTTGCTCCTGCAATTCTTCCAAAAGCACGCCTTGGCTTGCAAACTCATCAAGGATTACCTGTTTGCGCTCCGCACTGTGCCATGCGGTGAGGAAATCCTCTAAGGTCGCATACTGGTCGAGGACATTGCGCTTGGTGTAATCAGTGAGGGATTCTGTAATCAGCTTGCCGTCCTTGTCAATGTATTGAACCCTTTGTTTGAGTACGGTCACTTCTACATTGTCAACAAAGTATTTCATACGGCGCTCGTGCTTGTGTTCCTCGTCCCCTGCCCCAGGATATTCCGGGTCCTCAGGAAAATCTGGTTCTTCTGGGTCCGTTGGCGGATCGCCGGGCAGGTCGGGGATTTGTCCATCCTCTGATGGCGTGAAAGAATCGTCCTGCTCAACTGGGCCGTCAAAGTCCGGGTCAGCAAAAAGTCGTGTAGAATCTCTAAAATCGAAAATAGTAAAAAACATTTTGCCGAGGTCTTCGCGCACACGGGTTCCTCGACCAATGATCTGTTTGAACTCCGTCATACTGTTGATATTGGCATCAAGCACAATAAACTTTACCATCTGCACATCCACGCCGGTGGTAAGTAATTTAGAAGTGGTCACCAACACAGGATAACGGCTTGAAACATCGCGGAAGGCATCAATCTGCTTTTTGCCGATGTCATCATCGCCGGTGATGCGCATGACATAGCGCTCGTCTTCTTTTACAAGATCGGCGTTTTCGTTGACAAGCGCTTGACGCATACGGTCAGCATGTTCGGTATCGACACAGAAGAAAATGGTCTTGTCATAGCGCAAATTATGCTTTTTAAGATAGTTGGACACAACTTTTGCAACCATGCGGGTTCGTTGTTCCAACACCAATTCGCGATCATAGTCTTTCGTGTTATATTCCCGGTCAAGGATTTCATTTCCATATTTGTCAGTTTGACCTTTGTAGGGGCGAAATCCTTCTGCATCCTTATCTAGCAAAACACGAATGACACGATACGGCGCTAAAAAGCCGTCCTCTATACCTTGCTTGAGAGAATAGGTATAAATCGGCTCTCCGAAGTAATCAACATTAGAAATGTCCTTTGTTTCTTTCGGTGTTGCGGTCAAACCGATTTGCGTTGCTGCGGTAAAGTAGTTTAATACAGCGCGCCATTCGCTATCTTCCTTTGCACTGCCGCGGTGGCACTCATCAATGATAATCAAATCAAAAAATCCCGGAGAGAACTGCTTGAAAATTTCCTTGTCGCCATCCCCGGTTAAACCTTGATACAATGCCAGATAGATTTCATAAGATTTATCAACCTTGCGATTGCGAACAATCGTCATTTTGTCCTTAAACGGTGAAAAATCGTTTACATAGGTTTGATCAATTAAAGCGTTGCGATCAGCCAAATACAAAATACGCTTTTTCACACCAGATTTCCACAAGCGCCAAATAATCTGAAATGCTGTGAACGTTTTACCTGTGCCAGTTGCCATCACCAACAAGACACGGTTCTGCCCACGCGCAATCGCCTCAACAGTTAAATTGATGGCATTTAACTGGTAGTACCTTGGCGTTCGGTCTTCCCGTGCCGTATAGTAGGGTTCTGTAATGACTGCTTCCTGCTGCGCGGTAAGCCCAGTACCCTCTCGATACATCGTCCAGAGTGTTTCAGGGGATGGAAATTGTTCAAGGGTCAAGAATGTTTCTCTGTCGCCTCCGCCGCTCATGCGGTTATGAAAAGTAAACCCGTCACCATTGGATGTGAATACAAACGGAATCAACAGCCGCTCCGCATAATCAAGGGCTTGTTGCATTCCATCAGAAACAGCATGATTGTTGTTCTTTGCCTCAACAATAGCCAGTGGAATATGCGGCTTGATGAATAAAGCATAATCTGCAAATTTAGCTTTGTCGCGCTTATATGTACCACCTCTGGCAATGATGCGGCCTTTCGTAATAGGATATTCTTCCCGTATCTGAGAAGCAGACCAACCCGCCTTCGATATTGCAGGGGTAATATATCTTGTGCGGATTTCTTGTTCTGTCAATTTTTTCTTATCCATGCACATTCCCCTTTGCCATACTGTTATGGGCACAAAAACTCAAAATAATTGTAGCATAAGTGATGGCAATTTCCAACATAATTTTGCACTGAACACATCAGAGTGAAGCACTGCTACACAACCTCCAAAAAATATTTTTGCAATACAGGAACAAAAAGTATATACTTATGTCGTAAATTAATAGATGAACTTCATCTGATTTCAAAGGAAAGGAGGTTCACCCCATGAACGACCCTTCGCTTGTCCAGTTTCCCTATGACAGCAACATCCGCTATCTGCCTTTGGCCTATTTCCTGCCGGAAGATTTATTCGCCCAATGCCCTACCCTTCGTAGGCTGCCGCGTGATTTGGCTGCTTTAGCCGCTTCGGAGGAACTGATCTCGCTGATCGACAGCGATCAATTTCTTAAGGAAATCATGGACGCCGCCGCTTCCCTTGCGTTTCCCCACTTCGGTTTCGGCGGCTGGAAGGAGCATTATACCGGCTGGTGTCCCATTTGGCGTCTGTCCTACGCCCTGCCGCTGTGGGTCAAGGGCGTGGAGCAGATCACCGGCTGGGGAGTGCAAGCCTTGTTTCGTTTGCCGCCCCATACGCCCATCCCTTTCTTCCAGCCGGAATATGTTTCGGAGGTTTTCTCGCTGGCGGTCAAACGTGTTGTCGAGGAACAAGGTTGGCAGCCTGTTTTAGACGTGGTGCGGGAGATACCTTGCGACGAGGACTTTGAATCGTGGGACACCAATGTTCGCAAGGACTTCTTGCGGAAATGGTATCACACCCGTTCCAAGAGGGTGCAGACGGTTTCGCTGGAAGCCTGCATAGAGGACGAGAACAGCGGCATCCATGAGATCGCAGAGGCTTCCGGCGATTTTACGGAACAGGTAGAGGCGGAGGACTTCTGCCAACGGTTCAAGGCCACCTTATCCGAAAAGGACATGGCGATTTTGGAACTGCGGGTGGAGGGCCATACCTACGAGGAAATCGCGGACAAGCTGGGATACAAAAATCACAGCGGGGTCGTGAAGCGGATGGAGGCCATCAAAAAGCGGTTTATCCAATACGAGAAAGAAGCAGGGTGCTAAAGCCACGCAAGCCGAGATGGCAAGCGTGGCTTTTCTGCGCCCCAAATAAGAGGAAAGAAGGTGCGAATGTTCAACATCAAAGATTTTCCGCCCATTGAACGCAGGCCAGACGGCTCCCTATACCGCATGGATGCCAAACAGCGGCGGGAGGCGCTGCGGCTCATCAAGGGCCTGTGCAGTTACTACGACAGCGGGAATTGCCTCTATCTGGACAGAGGCGAGGAAGTGACCTGCCCCCAGAGCATTTCCTATTCCGTCTGCTGCAAGTTTTTCCGCCATGTGCTGTTGAAGGACAAGGAAGGGAAAGGATTGGAAGCGGCGGTTTTCCAGCACGACGCCTTGAAGCACTGTAAACGGTGCGGCAAGGCGTTTTCTTCGTCCTCTAACCGGGCCAAATACTGCGAGAGCTGCAAAGCGGAAGTACAGCGGCGGCAGAAGGCCGAACACGCGAGGAAGAAGCGGGCGGAGAGTAGAAAAATGGAACCCGAAAAAGGCTGATATATCAAGACTTTTCCAGCGAAAAACAAGCAGGGCAGTATAAATCCCTTTAAGACCCCGGAAACGGGGTTCTATCTTTCTACAAGGAGGTACAATGGCGCAAAAGGCACAACACGCAATCCTACGCTTCGCCAAACACAAGGCGGGGCCAGCCGGGGCGCTGGAAGCCCACCACGAGCGCACCAAAGAGCAGTATGCCAGCAATCCCGACATTGACACCAGCAGGAGCAGGGACAACTTTCACATTATCCAGCCCGCCCAAAAGTACCGGCGGGAGATCGACAGCCGGATCAAGGCGGCGGGGTGCCGCACACGGAAGGACAGCACCATATTCGTGGACACGCTGATAACCGCCAGCCCAGAGTTTTTCACGGGTAGGAGCAAGAAAGAGGTGCAAGCCTACTTCACCGAGGCTGTGACCTTCATGGAGAAGAAGATAGGCCGGGGCAACATCTTCTCCGCTATGGTACATATGGACGAGAAAACGCCCCACCTCCACCTGTGCTTCACCCCCATCACCGAGGACGGGCGGCTGTCAGCAAAGGAGATTTTGGGCAACCGGGCGCAGCTTTCCCAATGGCAGGACGAGTTTCACGCCCATATGCAAAAGGCGTTCCCCGTCCTCAAGCGGGGCGAGAGCGCCCTTGTCACCAGAAGAAAACATATCCCCACATGGCTGTTCAAGCAGTCGGTTGACTTAACGAAACAGGCGGCGGCAGTTCAAAAGGTGTTGGCGGAGATTACGCCGCTGAACGCCGGTAAAAAACGGGATGAAGCGGCGGCACTGCTGAAACGCTTTTTCCCCCGGCTGGAAAGCCATTTGGGGCAGATGAAAAAGTATCAAGCCACAATCGACTTTCTGACGCAGGAGAATGAAGGATTGAAAGAAAAGGTCAAGGATGGCAGCAGCATCAAGAAACAGTTGGAGGCCGCGAGGCTAAAACAGGAAAACGAGCAGCTTCGGCGGTTTGTGGAGAGCATTCCGCCGGAGCTGCTTCACAATTTGCGGGAACAAGGGAGGGACGGCCATTCAAAAGACCAGCAGCGGTGACACGGCTTTGCACCTTGAAAATTGAATATGCTAACGGGAGGTAGCACTTGGGCAGAAGGAAAAAACTAATCAACAACACCGACATTCCACAGCACAAGATTGAAGCAATTGCCCGCTGTCTTTTGCCGGACATTCTCGCTTTCTACGAGAGCGAGGAGGGCCAGCGGGAGTTTGCCGAATGGAAAAAGCAACGGGAGGCGGAGAAGCAGGAGGCCAAACAAGAGTAAGGACGAAAAGGGCGGGCGCACCGTGAAAACGGTAGCGCCCGCCCTTTTTGCGTTTACGGGGTCTGCTTCTTCTTGCGTGGGCCTCTCGGCTTGGAGGTGGGCTTGCGCTCCAATCCGTTGCGGAAATGGGTCGCTTCGTAGCGGTCAAAGAAAACAATAAATCCGAACCCGTCCCCAATTGGGAATAGGTTCGGATTATATTGGTTTGGTGCGGATAACAGGAGTTGAACCTGCATGAAGTCGCCTTCACACGGACCTGAACCGTGCGCGTCTGCCAATTCCGCCATATCCGCAATTTTTAAAAAAGCGCTTTTATATGCGCTTTTTTAGTTGGTGGAGAGAGATGGATTCGAACCATCGAAGGCGTCGCCGGCAGATTTACAGTCTGCTCCCTTTAGCCACTCGGGAATCTCTCCATATTGAAACCTATAATAGGTTCTGAACCAGCAACCTGCTGGTCAAAATCCAAATGCTTCCCTTACCCGGTCAGCGATATTTATTATAGCATAGCGGTTTGTAGAGGTCAATAAAAAAATTACAAACTGCAAAAAAAGTATGGACGGCGTAAATATACGCTTTCAAAAAACGATCTGTTGTTTCATCCGGGAAATTCACTGGAGCATCACCTCCTTTCGCCGGTCAGGTTGCTGAAGCGCATGACGCTACCGCTTATTTTTATTTCCATCGATCTGGGAGACCAGATAAAGCATCCAGCCAACCATAGGCATATCATACTCGTTATCCAGCCCGTAGGACTCTTCAACGAAGCTTTCCTCTGTGATTCCGGTGAATACCGCACCCGGTATTTGAGGAACCGGAGGAAAAAATTCACCAAAAATACCCCTGTGCGGCTGGTTATATCCAACTCCCTCCACATTGCTTGCGTCAAACCGGTTTGCACCGAGTATCCAGTCGAGCTGCCGCTGGGCAGTCTGTGTATATTCGGGCTCTCCAAAATGCTTTGCCGCTTTTGTGAGGAATACGCCAGCCGCAATCAAATCAAGATTATAGCAAAAACTGTATTCCTTGTAAAGCACTTCAAAATCTTCGTTCCCTTTGCTTGCGATACCGCCCTTTGTTTCATCACGGCTTGCGTCATGTTCTGTGCTGTAGCTGAAAATAACAGGCGTCTCAAACCTGTCGTGCCCGGCTGTATGCCATGTTGCGGGTACGCGTCCAAAAGGATTTTCCCGGTGTTTTTGGTTATGCTGTTCTGCAATCAATCTGGCGCAGCCCTGCCATATGGCTGCGTCCGGATCGTCTGGCCACGTTTCCGCAGCTTCGAGCAATACGATTGGTACTGAGGTGGAAAAAAAGTAATAATAGTTATTCGCCAAAAAGTCGGAATGTTCCCCTTCCCAAAAGCATGCCGCCGCAGGATTTTGGGATACGTCGCCCCCAACCTGAAGTTTTGACAGTTGCCGTAGGGCCAAAACCGCTTCGTCATGGTATTCCATACAGGGCTCAGCATCAAATAGCTTGATTGCCGCACCCGCCAGCTCCGCGCAGCGTAAGGCCGAACCCTGATAATATCCCCGGTACTGCCTTGCCATACCATCATGCCCCAAAGGCGGATAAGCCGGCAAATCGTAATTTTGCATCTCGCTGCCGGGACCAAGCATATACCGCCAGACAGCCTTCGCTCCCACCAGGCACTCTTCTGATTTACCCGCATCGCTCTCTTTGAAGTATCGTGAAGCGAGCGCCAAAAATTTGATCGTCTGCCAGTGTGAGGGCTCATTATTCGGGCTTTCATAGTATTGCCTGTTTTTCCAGCTGAACCGGTAATCACCGTAGCCCTTTCCCGCCAGCTTTGTATTGTATCCTTCCGGAATCCATGTGCAGTCGATAAGCCATCCTTCCTCCGTAATGAGGGAAAGAAGGTATTTTGCCCCATGCCAAAGATTTTCCCCGATTATTTTCTGGTCCCGGGCAGGCTCCGCTTCCAGTGCATATTCAGCGAGCGCCGAAAGTCCCAAGGTTGTGCCAAAAACCCATTTTCGCAAATCGCTGGACTGGTGGAAGCCCCCGGTAAGGCTTCGCATCTGCGACGAACGCAACAAAATATGGTCGCCTGTATGGCACGCGCCGTTCCAGCCCTGTTCGTCACCGCACCTCTGCCAGACAAAAAAATTCAAAAGGATACGCGCCAGAGGATCGTATGCGTTTTCCCATATGACGAAGCAACGGCTGTTGCCATCCTCTGTATGGATGCGGTAAATCCCCTCCTCACAAAGCCCGGAAAAATCTCCCACGCCGTAAGAACCATATTGCACGCGCCATTCAAACGAGCCCTCAAAGACCGGCGTAAGCTTTAAATCCTGTAAGCGGCATACCGTAAAAGAGTCCGCATTGCCGTCATAAACAAATTTTTTGGACGCTTCCGGCAGGAAGCCCGTATGATTGATCAAAAACCGATTTTTATGATTCATTTTTTTCTGAGACCTCCATCAATGTTTTTTTGCTTTCCGGATCGAAAACATGAAGCTTGGCCGTATCGAGGTATAGATTGACAGAAGCGCCAACACCTGCGGCATATCCGGAAGAAAGCCTGGCGTTAAGCTGCTCCTGTCCGCTTTTTCCGCCGGGCGGCAGCACGATCAGGAACATATCCGCGCCGGTCTGCTCTTCTACCTCTATCTTCATTTCGATAGGCGTTTCCCCTTTTGTTTTGATATCCTCCGGGCGTATACCAAAGACGACCTCCTTCCCAAACGCCTCCTTTTTTATTTGGACGGCCCGTTCCCGGTCAATTTCTATTTCCTTTCCCCACATACAGGCAAAGGCTTTTCCGTTTTTCCTGCTGAGTCTTCCCTTCCATACGCTCATCTGCGGGCTGCCGATAAACTGCGCCACAAAAAGATTTGCCGGATGCTCGTACAGGTTCATCGGTGTATCGATCTGCTGGATGTACCCATCCTTCATCACGACGATTCTGGTTCCCATGGTCATGGCCTCTGTCTGGTCGTGCGTAACATAAACGAAGGTCGTTTTCAGGCGCCTGTGAAGTTTGAGTATCTCTGAACGCATTGTGACGCGCAGTTTCGCGTCGAGGTTCGAAAGAGGCTCGTCCATCAGGAATACGGATGGGTTGCGTACGATTGCACGCCCAAGTGCTACACGTTGGCGTTGTCCGCCGGAAAGTGCCTTTGGTTTTCGATTCAGGTATTCGGTAATGTCGAGTATTTCAGCAGCTTCTTTCACCCGTTTGTCGATTTCTTCTTTGGGTGTTTTGCGTAGCTTTAAACCGAACGCCATATTATCGTAAACTGTCATATGCGGATACAGGGCGTAATTCTGGAAAACCATAGCCATGTCGCGGTCTTTTGGTTCCACTCCGTTTACGATACGCTCCCCGATAGAAAGCTCTCCCTCCGTAATATCCTCAAGGCCAGCGATCATACGTAGCGTCGTCGATTTCCCGCACCCGGAAGGCCCTACCAGCACAACGAATTCTTCGTCTTCAATTTTCATGGACACGTCTTTCACAGCATAAACGTCACCCTGTTTATATTTTTTCCCTATGTTTTTGAACGTAATTGCAGCCATATTTTTTCCTCCCTCAGCCTTTGACCGCTCCACCGGTCAGGCCCTGCACGAAATATTTTTGAACAAAGCAGAAGAAGACAACGAGCGGGATCAGTATGATGCAGATTGCAGCGCACATCGGTCCCCAATTCGTGCCAAACTGTGCTGAAAACGAAACCATGCCGATCGGTATTGTTTTCATGGACGAGGAGGCCAGCGCTACTGTCGCCCATAAAAGTTCCCCCCACCATGCGACAAAGATCAGAATCGCGTTGGTAGCGATTGCCGGAAGCATAAGCGGTATCGCAACTTTTGTGAAAGTCTGTACCTCCGTGCAGCCGTCGATACGCGCAGCCTCGAGCAGTTCGTTTGGTATGGTATCGAAAAAATTCCGAAAAATATAGATCGTCATGGGGAGCCCCCATGCGATATATGGGATGATAAGCGACATCCGCGATCCGATCAGCCCGATTTTTGATGTAATCAGATACAGTGGCATAATGACCGATTCGGAAGGCAGCATCGTACATGCCAGAATCGCAAGCATAATAATCTCCGCGTGTTTGATGCGGAATCTGGACAAGGCATATCCTGCCAGTGCGCCGACAATGAGCGATACGATAAGCACGATAGACACGATGATCACGCTGTTGAGCATATATTGACCGATTTTCGCATCATTCCATGCCGTAGCGTAATTTTCCCACGCAACATGCTGGGGCAGTCCCCAAACGTTCGTATAAAATTCCGACGTTGATTTGAAAGAAGTCATTACAACGAAAATAATTGGAAATACGATTACCGCACAATAGAGAATCAATAATGTGCGGCTGAATCCCCGCGCCTTGCCATCGCCCTTCATGTGCATCCTGACAGTTTTCTGGTTGATATTCATACGTTTAGTATTCATATTTTTCTCCTTTGAACACCCGGTTCATCAATACCACGATCAGGATGACGATCACCGTGATAATCACCCCCTGTGCAGCTGCATAGCCAAAATCTCCAAAGTTAAACGCTGTTTTTACCATGTTGATGGGTACGACGTAAGAGGTTGTGCCCGGCCCCCCTCCCGTCATGACGGAAACAATATCGTAGGATTTGAAATTCACCGTCAGCGTATAGACGGCCGTCATCAGGACAGTAGGCCGGATCAATGGCAGGATCAGGCTGAAAAACTGGCGCGGATAGCTCGCTCCTTCCAGTTTGCTTGATTCAAAGATAGAGGCTGGCAGCATTTGCATCGCCGCAAAACTGAGCATCATCGTCAGACCGCTCATTTTCCATATATTGACGAGTGCGATGCACCACATTACGGTCGATTTATTCTCCAGCCACGCCGTTGTCAGGTTATCCAAACCGATTGACCGGAGTAAATTGTTAAGCAGGCCCATGTCTGAATTATAAAAAAACGTAAACAATAAGCCGACCACTGCCGCAGGCAGCATTACCGGCATAAACGCCATCAAGCGATAAAAAGCTCCCTCCTTCCTGTATACCTTAAATACAAGCGCCGCCAAAAACAGTCCCATAAGAACCGATCCTGCAGTGGATACCAGCCCCAGAAACACAGAATTTTGCAAGCTGAGACGGGATGTGCCGTTTGTGAAGGCTTTTGCATAATTATCCGCGCCAACCCATTGTGGAGCACTGAATCCATCCCACTGTTGGAACGACATAACTCCATTCCATACAAACGGGACATACAGCGCATAAACAAGAAATGCAAATGCAGGAACCAAAAACAGCAGACACAGCAGGCGACGCTTTGTCTTACTTTTTCGAATTGCAGTTTCCATATTTTTCCCTCCCCATAAAAATAAAACTTTGCGGAATCATTCGACGTTCATTGAATTGTATTTGGTGATGACTTTATTATAGGCAAAATCGTTGATCTCAAGAAGGGTGCACACTACGAAACTATCCAAAATTCTACGAAGTGGACTTCCGCTTTCAAAAGGTGATATCTGCCTGCGTTAGCAAATTACCAGCCGCACGCAACAAAAGAAAGGAATCATCCTGCTTAAATGGATAATCCCTTTCTTTTGTTACGATTTCAGAGTGTGGACGTTTCTGCGAAAATTCGCGCTAAAATTGCAATAGCAATCACTGCTCCATTTTTTTACGGTATGCGGAGGGCGAGCATCCGACGATCCGCTTGAAAACAGTTGAGAAATATTTATAATCGTAGAAGCCAACTTTATCTGCAATTTCATAAGTCATCATCGAGGTTGTACGCAGCATTCGCCGCGCATGTTCGATTCGAACCCGCGCAAGGTAATCTACAAAACTGGTCCCAGTTGATCGTTTAAAGCAGGAGCTAAAGTAATTATTCGATTTCCCAAGGTGCCTGGCTACGTCTTCCACGGTAATACGATCTGCATAACGTTCGTTGATATATGCAAACGCGCGTACAAGCAAAGGGCTAAAGCTGTTTTCGCTGAGGTTCAGTGTGGGATCTCTGCCGAAAATGACCTGGTGCATTTCCAGGCCGAACGAGCCCTCCTCGCCAAGCGCCATCGCCGCATTTTTCACAGAAATAATCTGGGCGACCAGTTTTTGTATCAGCTCTTTTAAGGCCTGAATATTGACCGGCTTCAATAAGTAATCAACGGCGCCAAGCTTGATTGCATCGTGTGCATAATCAAAGTCTGCAAACCCGCTCATAATGACAATTCTTAGTGGCTCATAGTTAAGCCTCCTGCCAAGCTCCAGTCCATCAAGGCCCGGCATACGGATATCTGTCAGTACCAGCTCTATTTTATACTCCATACACAGGCGATATGCCTCCTGTCCATCGCGCGCAGCAAATACACGGTCGATCCCCAGTTCTTGCCAGTCAATGCCTGTCTGGAGGCCGAGGCGGATATTTGTTTCATCATCTGCTATGAGTAACTTAATTTCATTCTTCATCTGTTTTGTACAGTATGGGAAGCAGTAACCGGACAACTGAACCTTTGTTTTTGCTGCCCTGTATACTGAGCCCATATTCCTTCCCGTATTCGAGCTGAATCCTGTCATGGATATTTTTAAGCGCAAACGATCTGCCTGCATCCCATTCCCCGTTGATATATTTGTTAATCGCTTCCGCATCGATACCAATCCCGTCGTCGGTAACGCGACAGCGCATTTTTCCTTCCCACCTGTCGATCAGTATCCTGATATGCCCTTTCCCCAGTTTGGGCTCAATTCCGTGCACGATCGCATTTTCGACAAGCGGCTGGATGACCAATTTGATGATCCTGCATGGAAGTAAATCTTCCTCCACCCTGATTTCAAAAAAGATGCTGTCTTCAAACCGCGCGCGCTGTAGTAGGATATAGGACTCAAGGCTTTTGATCTCTTCTTCGAGCGTTGTATATTTGTTGCCGCTGTTCAGGCTGTGCCGGAAAAGGTTGCAGAGCGCCTCGATATTGTCTGCGATTTTCTGCTGGTTTTCCATGACGGCCATCCAACGGATGTTATCCAATGTGTTGTACAAAAAATGCGGATTAATTTGGCTTTGCAGGTATTCCAGTTCCATCTCCCGTTCCGAAAGTTTGCTTTTGTATTCCTGCTCGATCAGATTCCTGATATATTCGTTCATTTCACGCAGCGAGCGGTTGAGCTGCCCGATTTCGTCGTTACTCCTCGACTGCGTCGTAATCCTGAAATTCCCTTCCCTGTAATTCTGCGCATCCTTTGAAAGCAGCGATACCGGCCGGATGATGCTGCGGTTCTGTACCAGCAGGAACGCGATTCCAAAGGATACCACGACAAGGATATTAAAAAATGTCAGCAGCGTTACTTCCTTCTGCCCGCTCAGGAAGACGCTTTTGGGCTCTTCCATCACAAGGCTCCAATCCGGGCTATCCTGCACCGTATGGAGCACAACATTCCCATCCTGTTCGAAATATCCACTGTTTCCGAACAGCTCCGCAAACCGTCCGCCGCCTGACAGGTTGCTTCCAAGCATGGATTTATCGGTGGATGACACGACTTCCCCGTCCCGGTTCACGATATACATACGCCCATTTCCAATCATAATACCGGAATAGAGGGCCTCGATGTACGCTTCATCAAAGGTAATTCGTTCGATCCCCAGCATTGTTTTATAATTTCCAAGATCATTGATTCCGCGCAGCAGCGATACGACGTATTCACCGTCAAGGTAACGGTAATAGTAGTCGCCCGGATAAACCTGCTTATAGGCCGCCGTCCAAAACGGCCTTCCCTCCGCTTCCTTTACCGCTTCGACGTACTGCATATCCTCCGCTTCAATACGCAGACCATACTGGTAGATAATTCCTTCGTCGTCATACAGGCTGATGGCTTCGACATAATTCCTTGATTCAAGGAGCGGCTGAACGGAAAAACCTACCGTCAGCGTTTGCCTGCCAACCGCGTCGATCGTGGGATCACGGTAGTCTTTGAGGAGGGACTGCGTTTTTGCATCCGATAAAATATTCAGGGAGACATACTTCGCGTCATTCGTAAAATTTTCCAGGTTACCGCTCACCTGCTCCAAAAGCGCAAAGCGCGCGTCGCAGGTCTGTCTGTAGTTGTTAACGCTGATATAGTGACTGACCAGAATGGAAACGACAATAATAGGCGCAAGCAAAAGCAGCAAAAGCGTTACGCTGAATTTTTGTGATAAGTTTAGATTTGAAAACAGACGCATGGTTTCCTCGACGTAGCCAGTCATAGAATATGTTTAAATATAATATATCATAACATATTTTGACGAATTCCGGATTAAAACAATTTAGAAGCGGCATCCCCCACGAACGCCGCTTCTAATTCATTTTTGTTCGTTTTCGTTTATCCGACAATCTGCTGGCGGATATCTTCCATCGCCTGCATGACGGAATCAACGCCACCCCCTAATATAAGTTCTGGCAGTGCCTGATTGACGCAATAATCCGACATGACGGGATCAAGGTTTTTAATTTCCTTTGCAACGACTGCAAATGTGAAATCCGAGAGCTTTTTGACGATGGGATCGTCAGAGGTCGTTCCCTTTACCGCCACAACAAAACCGTTATCGGCATTAATCTGCTGGACAGGAACGCTCGTATAGGTTTTCAGGACTTCCACTGCGGCATCAGGATCCTTGACATTGGCTGGAATAAACAAACCGTCAGCACCGCCGGTTATAGCCGTTTCACTTGCCATAGACGGCCATGGAACGATGACGGCTTCAAACGGGAGGGAATCTATCACCGCGCCGATGCCTGCTGCAACTTCCGCACAAAGAGCCGTTTTACCCTGAGAGAACGCAGCGCGTCCTTCGTCTGTCGTAAGCGTTACAGCGCCCTCGCCCGGATACATATATTCCTTGTCGTAGAGTTCCTTTGTATTGGTGAACGCATTTTTAAAAATATCGTCCGTACATGCCACTTTTCCTTCCGCTACTTCATCTACCTTATTGGCGTCTTTCGTATAGCCAAGAACACCATTACCCCATACCCAGTTCCCTTTTTGATTATCAGTCGGCGCCGACATCGGGAAAATATCTTTTTCCTTGAAGGTTTCGCAGGCTTTGAGGAAATCATCCCAGCTCCAGTAGGTGCCGTCCGGAACCGGTACGCCCGCCTGTTCAAATAATTCCTTATTGGCAATCAGGCAGGAGAAGTTTGGCGTAGTAGGTATGTCGTAGACTTTCCCGTCGATTTCTCCCAGCGTCAACAGGTTTTCGTCAAAGGTATCGCGCCACGCACCGCCATCGGCGTCAAGGTATGGTGTAAGATCGAGCGCCATATCCGATTTTGTGAATGTGCTTATATACTGCGGCCAATAATTATAAACGTCGCAGGGATCCCCCGAAGCGATGCCTGTACGGATGACCTGTTCGAGGTTCCCCCAGTCTACCTGGAGTGATTCGATATTATACTGATCCGAAAGCAGCTCTTCGAGTTTTTCGCACGTTGCTTCGCCTGATGTATATTCTACAATTTTACCATAGAATTTAATGTCCTTTTTTGCAGAAGCTGTTGTAGCGGTTGCGTCCTGCGTTTCTTTTGCTTCGGAAGGCGCGCTCGCTTCCGTCGTCGATTCGCCAGTGGAAGAAGCCGCCGGGGAGGATGCGCACGCAGCCATAAGCAGGCAGAGTACGATCACAATAGATACTACCATCAATGCTTTCTTTTTCATAATTTCCTCCTTATTTTCAGGCCCTTACGGGACAATTAGAAATTTTGACAAAGAGTTATCCTTTTTTCTCGGCAAATAGTGTCAGTATTTTAAATGTTACTGGTTCAATAAAATAAATATAGTAAGATTATGTTTGAAATTCTTCTTGCGTTAATCCTATGATAAAAAAAACATCCTGCTAATAGAATGGTATTATCTACGAAACTATCGAAATTTCTACGCAATGTCACCTTTTCAGTAAAAAGTAGTTTTTGTTCAGACGCTTTACGTTCTCAACTGGCGGAGCTGTTAAGAATGAAAGAAAAATGAACCTTTATGACAATCAGAATTTTTGATGCTAAAGATAATTACAAACAATAAAAAAGTTTAACAAAGGATTTTTGAAGATCACGAACATTCAGAAAAATAAAAAAACCGCATAAAAACGCGGTTTAAAGTTTGGAGCTGGTGATGGGACTTGAACCCGCAACCTGCTGATTACAAATCAGCTGCTCTGCCAATTGAGCTACACCAGCAGGATAATTATGTCAGCGTTTAATATTTTACCAGAATCGCAGCAAAAATCAAGTATTTTTTGTAAAATAGTTTTTACAATTTTAGTTGCTGCCAAAGGATCAACCGGTTTTGGCCAAACAAATCGGATTCCCTGTTGCAAATATTGCGATACGTGGATTATGACATTGGTCAGTCCGCAAAATCTACTGGTAATATCAGGTATAAAAAAAGCCTTTTTAAAAGGCTTTTTTTGACTTATTACGCCGGTCTTATAAAGACGCGGCATATTTCATGGTGCCTCCGGGCGGAATCGAACCACCGACACGGGGATTTTCAGTCCCCTGCTCTACCGACTGAGCTACAGAGGCAAATGTGGCGACCTGGAAGAGACTCGAACTCTCGACCTCTAGCGTGACAGGCTAGCGTTCTAACCAACTGAACTACCAGGCCACATTACTGTAAATATTATCATGTAAAGGTACATAATTCCTTTACTCAATTGGTGGGCCCTCAGGGACTCGAACCCCGGACCAATCGGTTATGAGCCGACCGCTCTGACCAACTGAGCTAAGGGCCCGCAAGCAAATAAGAGTAAAACTTGCTCAAAAAACAAATGGTGACCCCACCGGGAATCGAACCCGGGTTACCGCCGTGAAAGGGCGATGTCTTGACCGCTTGACCATGGGGCCTCGTACAAAAGCTAAGATGTATTTTTTGGTCGGGGTGGAGGGACTCGAACCCCCGGCCCCATGCTCCCAAAGCACGTGCGCTACCAAACTGCGCTACACCCCGAAGCATACTCTTTTTATTTGCGACGCTTTATAATATACTTTAATTTGGTTGAAAAGTCAATAGTTTTGACTCTTTTTTTTATGCTTTTTTTAGAGACACAAAATTGCGTAAAAAAAGCCGCGTGGTGCGGCTTTTTTATGCAATTCTAATAACTATTCTTCGTCCTGATCATCCATTTTTGGGAAGAAATCTGCAAGTGAAGAAGTAGCCTCTTCTACCGGCGGAATTTCATAATGGAATTTCTCTTCACGCTGTCTGGAATCGTCTTCACGCTTTGCAGGCTTTTCCGGTTCATCCATTAGTGCGCGAATGCTCAGGCTGATGCGTTTTTTTGCAGGGTTCACTTCCATAATCTTGGCAGTTACCTTATCGCCAATCCTAAGCTCTTCCTCAACCTTCTCAAGGCGCCTGTTGGTCACCTGGGAAATGTGGATCAATCCGTCAATGGTAGGTTCAAGGGAAACAAACGCGCCAAACGGCATAATGCGTACAACCGTGCCTTCCACTGTGTCTCCAACAAGATACTTCTCAGGAACAAGATCCCATGGCTTGGGTGAAAGCTGCTTCAATCCGAGGGAAATCCTCTTCTTTTCAGGATCAACATTCATAATGAGGACTTCAATTTCATCCCCCACGTTTAACACATCCGAAGGATGTTTGATTTTAACCCAGGAAATATCTGTAATATGGAGAAGCCCATCTACGCCACCGATATCGATGAACGCGCCAAAATCGGTCAGGCGCTTTACTTTTCCAGTTACTTTATCACCTTTTTTGAAGGTTTCATATAGCTTCTTTTCCTGTTCTTCCGCCTGAACCTTCAGGATATTCTTATGAGACAGTACAAAACGCCTCTGGCGCTTATCTGCCTCGATGATGTTGACTTCAAGCTCTTTGCCTACAAACTCGTTGAGGTCCTCAACGTACTTCAAAGAAAGCTGGGATGCAGGAATAAATGCGTCATATCCTTCCAGTTTAGCAAGTACGCCGCCCTTTACGACTTTATCCACCTTGACAGTATAAACTGCGGTTTCATCAAGAGATTCCACCAGTTCTTTCCATTTCAGCTTGGATTCGATAGACCTTCTGGAGAGCACAACATTGCCTTCCCCGTCGTTCAACGTAACGACTTCTGCTTCGATCTCATCTCCAACCTTGAACAAATCCTGTGGATTTGCATCACCGGATGCGGTAAGGTTCTCTTTTTTGATGATACCGTCAGATTTATAGCCTATATTGACACATATTTCACTGTCGGAAATCTGAACAACCGTTCCGGTTACTATCTGTCCTCTCTTAATATATACAAACGATTTTTCGATTTCAGCCATGAAATCCTCGTTTGCCTGTGATTGTTCTTGTTCTGTTGTGGATACTTCCGTCTCCTCTGCAACTTCTGCGTCCACTACTTTTTCGACATCGCTCATAAGTGTCTTTACCTCCCTAATTAACCGATCCGGTGTCGAAGCACCGGCGACAATACTTATTATATCATGATTCGTCACATTTTCAAGTGGAAGTTCTGCAATATTGTCTATGTAATACGTTTTTTGACAATTATTTTTACACAATTTGTACAATTTTTCCGTATTTGACGAGTGCTTCCCTCCCACCACTAGGACGATATCAGACTTTTTCGCAAGTTCTACCGCTTCCTTCTGTCGTTTTTGCGTCGTATCGCAAATAGAATTGAAAAGTTCGAGGTTTACAATCCTTTCACGCAGTACAGTCACAATTTCATCCCACAAATCGTGTGTAATTGTTGTTTGCGCGACCACGAGCGCTTCGTCAAGGGAAGGAATCGTTGCCGCGTCTTCTGCGGTATTTACCACATAAACCGGCCCCTGCGCCCAGCCTTTGATTCCCGTTACCTCAGGATGATCCTCTGCGCCGATAATAACGACAGGCATATCCCCCGCCTCAATGACACGGTTATGGATACGTGCGACAAACGGACAGGTGAGGTCTAAAAGCTCAAAGCCCCTGTTTTCTATTTTTTGGTATACAGCTTTGGGAACACCATGCGAACGAATGATGATAACCGTGCTTTCTTCCTGTGGGACGCTGTCAATATCCTCTGTGATCCTGACGCCCTTGTTTTCCAGCTCTACGATTACGTCCTTGTTATGGATTAATTCCCCGTAGGTATAGATGTGCCTGTATTTACCGATGGTTTCGTTCACCGAATCCACCGCGCGCGCAACGCCAAAGCAAAATCCGGCGTTTTGGGCTACCACTATTTTTGACACGCCTTTTCCCTCATTTCAATCATAATCCCGCGCAGGTACTCCGTCGCCTTTTCTACCGCCGCGCTGTTTGTTTTCTCTCCAACAATCTCCTTCAGGTCTATCGGCGGATGCGTATACAGCTTCACCTGATGAAAGAGCTTGTAACTTGCCTGGATATAGACCGGTACCACCGGTACGCCCGCCCGCATTGCCATAAGCGCCGCCCCTGGCTCGAACGGCAGGATCTCACCCGTTTCACTTCGCGTCCCCTCTGGAAAAATTCCAAGTATCTTTCCGTTTTTAAGCGTCGTAAGGGCTGTTTTAACCGCTTTTAAATCACTTTTCCCGCGGGCCACCGGGATGGCGTGAAGCCGCCGTAAAAACCAGTTGGCTATTTTGTTTTGAAAAAGCTCCTCTTTGGCCATATAGCATACTGGTTGCGTCTTGATACTATGCCCCAAAATGATCGGATCCCAATTAGACTGATGATTGCAGATGACTACTGCTCCGCTTTTGATCTTCAGGTTTTTCTTATCGATTACCTTTATACAAAAAATCGGCATCAGGACGATATAAGCAAATACCCGCGCAAGAAAATAAACCATGTTATTTCTCCCCCGAAACCCGCTCGGCTACCAGCTTAATTACCTGCTCCCTGCTCATCTCTGTGGTATCTACCAGAAGCGCGTCCGGCGCCTGGCACAGCGGTGCAAATTTCCGTGTGGAATCCGTTTTATCCCGTGCGATAATTTCTCGTTCGATCTCGTCAAGATCGGCGTTTGGATCGGTATCTTTCATTTCCAGATACCTGCGCTTTGCGCGTTCCCTTGGTGAAGCCGTAATAAAAAATTTGAAATCTGCATCCGGCAGCACATAAGTCCCTATATCGCGGCCATCCATTACAACGTCGTATTCGTCCGCTACCTCGCGCTGCAGCTCTACGAGCTTAAGACGAAGCTCAGGAATAACAGCGATATCGCTTGCCCCCCTGGAAATACGCGGCGTACGGATAAACGGCGTTACATCCTTTCCGCCGATCAGGACCTTTTGCATACCGTTTTCATAAATAACCTTCATATCCATTTCAGGCAAAGCCTGCACGACCTCCTGTGAACGTTCCGGCTCAATCCCCTTCTCAAGCATCGCGTAAGCAGCCGCGCGGTACATCGCCCCAGTATCGAGATAATTGATATGCAGTTTTTCTGCAACCGCCCTGGCAACGGTGCTCTTTCCCGCACCCGCAGGTCCGTCAATCGCTATTTTCATGCTCGAATCCTTCTCCCTCAACTACTTTTCCCGTTTCAGAATAAAACGCGCAAGCTCTGCAAGCTCTTCGCCACGCGTACCGAATACCTTCAAGGCGGTTACAGCCTCGTCGGTTTTCTCTTCGGCAATCTTCATAGACTTCTCTACGCCGTACAAAGTAGGAAATGTAAACTTTTTGGATTTATTGTCCTTGCCCAGTGTTTTACCCATTTTTTCCTGATCGCCAACAATATCGAGCACATCGTCCACAATCTGGAACGTAAGGCCGATATTATTTCCATAAACAGTCAGCGCGTCAATATATTCCTGCCGGGGATTACACAGCAAAAGACCGGACAACAGCGCAGATTTGATCATTGCGCCCGTTTTATGTTCATGCACATATTTCAATTCTACTTCCGTTAAAATCTGTCCTTCGTTTTCAAGATCGCCGCATTGGCCTGTGATCATACCATAAACGCCCGCTCCCGTGGCCACTTCAAGCATCGCCTTGATATGCGAGTCCATATTGGAAGCATAGCGGAGCGCGTTTTTAAGCATCACCTCATAAGCAAAATTGAGCAGCGCGTCTCCGCATAAAACGGCAAACGCCTCGCCAAACATCACATGGCTGGTTGGCTTACCGCGTCTCAGGTCATCGTCGTCCATTGCAGGAAGATCATCGTGAACCAGGGAATAGGTGTGAATCATCTCAATCGCACACGCAATATCCAGAGTCTCTTTCATATTCCCTGACAAAAGAGCGTTTGCCATAATGTTCAAAGTAGGACGCAACCGTTTTCCGCCTGCATTGACGCTGTAGTTCATCGCATCTTTGATTACAGCATTCGTATTGCTGATATCAAGCAATTCCCCCAGCCGCCGGTTGATAATGTCGGTATATTGATTCAAAATATCAGGCATGATCATTCCTCGCTTTCATCATGAACAATTTCTAATTCGTTTTCATATTTTTCCAGAATCTTAGACGCTTTATCGGCTGCCGTCATTCCTTTTTTGTACAATGAAACGGCTTCCGCAAGCTTGATATTCTCATCCGAAATTTTTTGGGATATTTGTTTCAAATCTTCAAGATAGGCTTCCAAGTCCTTTTCAGGCATATTATTTACTCCTCTTTACCGGTAATTCCCGCAATCAGCGTCCCGTCTTTTAACATAATTTTAACTACGTCGCCCGCAGATACGTCCTTAACGCTTTTTACTTCGTTGTCCTGATAAGTCGTGACAGAATACCCACGGTCAAACGCGCTCATCGGGCTCAGGTTTTCAATCGCCGACCTATAGGTATTATACTGCATTTTACGCGTGTGATAAAGGTGTTGCACATCGTTTTTGATCCGGGTTATGCTGTGCGTAATAAACGCACGTGCATTCTCGGCCCGCATGGAGAGCAAATCCTTTTGCAGCGCCTGCCTGCCCTGCAAAAGCTGCGTCTTCTTTGCAAATAATATCTGCGTCAGCTTCTGCTCTATGGTTTCACGGTAAACGGACAGTTTTGCCATAATATCTTCGCGCGCAGGGATCGCAAGCTCCGCCGCTGCAGACGGAGTTGGCGCCCGAAGGTCGGCAGCCATGTCGCACAGTGAAAAATCCGTTTCATGTCCTACTGCGCTGATAACAGGTATCCTTGAGCGGTATACGCTTAGCACCACTTCTTCCTCGTTGAATGCAAAGAGGTCTTCCGCGCTGCCGCCTCCCCTGCCTACGATCAGCACGTCCGCATCCGTATGCTCATTCAGGTAAGTAATACCACGCACGATTTCTCCCGGCGCATCCGCCCCCTGCACCTTGACCGGATACAACACAAGTTTTACATAAGGATTCCTGCGCAGGGCAATATTCCTGATGTCCTGTATCACAGCGCCCGAGGGCGATGTAACGATTCCAATCTTTTTTGGATATCTGGGAATTTCGCGTTTGCGCTCTTCGTCGAATACGCCAAGCTTCGCAAGCTTTTCCCTGATGCGTTGAAAGCGCGCATAAAGCTCGCCAAGGCCAACAAGCTGGACTTCCTTCACGATGATCCTGTAATTCCCGTTTTTCCAGTAAAGGGAAATATCCCCGCGCACGAGTATCGTCTGTCCCTCGATGATTGAATCTGTATATTCAACCGCTTCGTCGCAGTCAAAAAGCATACAGCTGACAGAAGCGGTGTCATCCTTCAAAACAAAATACAGGGTATTGTGCTTCAAATTTACATCAGTAACCTCGCCGCGCACCCAGATTTCCTCCAGAAAAGGATCGCTTGAAAGTTTATCCGCAACGTAATAATTCAGTTCATGGACAGAAAGAACAAGTTCATCCATAAAGCTCCCCGGCATCCACAGTGTTCTCCATCAGCATTGTGATCGTCATTGGGCCAACGCCTCCCGGAACAGGCGTGATATAGCCTGCAACCTCGCTTACTTCAGCAAACTTCACGTCGCCTTTGAGCTTTCCGTCCACACGCGATGTTCCCACATCGATTACTACAGCCCCCGGCTTTACAAATTCCTTTGTCACGAACTCCGGCCTGCCAATCGCCGCAACCAGTACGTCGGCCTGCGCGCATACTTCCGGCAGATTTTTTGTTTTGGAATGGCAGATCGTTACGGTTGCGTTTTCGTTGAGCAGCAGAACCGCGACAGGCTTTCCTACGATATTGCTCCTGCCGATCACAACTGCATTTTTACCGGTGAGATCGATGCCTGACTTTTTGATGAGTTTGATAATACCTTTTGGCGTGCATGCCACAAGCCCGGGGAGTCCGGTGAACAGGCTGCCCGCATTCTGCACATGGAAGCCGTCCACATCCTTATGCGGGTTAATATTTTTTAATATCTCCGTTTCATCGATGTGGGACGGGAGGGGCAGTTGAACCAGCAAGCCATGGATTTTAGGATTGTTATTATACTGGTCAACCATTGCGAGCAGCTCCTCCTGCGTAGTTTCTTCCGGCAGGCGGTTGACCTCCGAATAGATACCTACTTCAGCACAGGCTTTTTCCTTATTATTGACATAAATTGTAGAGCCGCCGTCGTCCCCCACCTGTATTACCGCAAGGCCGGGCGTGATGCCTTTGGCTTCCTTCAGCTCTTTTACCCGCTGCTTCAGCTGTTCCCTGATTTCAGCGGAAAGCTCTTTTCCACTCAGAATTTGTGCGCTCATTTTGTTCCCCCTTTTTTCTGTGCTGCCAAAACTGCAAGTCCAGCCGCATTATCGGCAGAATATTCCACGTTAGCAAATTGTACTTCTTCTATTTTAGACGAAATGTGCTCTCTAATCAACAGGTTACTCATCACTCCGCCAAATAACAGGCAATTTTTTACGCCGGTTTTTTCTCGAGCGGCCCGAAGCGTTTTCTCAAGGGTTTTGGCAATCGATAAAAGCGCCGAGCGGCATATATCCGGGGCCGCTTCCCTTTCGACCGCTTTCATTACCTGTGCCTCAACGCCGGAAAAATTCATATCGCAACCATCTGCGCTGCATTTAAACTGTAAATCATTGCTGCTTTTCCGCGCACATTCCTCCACATGCCTTCCACCCGGAAACGGAAACCCCAATTTTTGCGCGAGCCGGTCTATAACCTGTCCGGCCGCGATATCTTTTGTCGCTCCAATTATTTCGATGGCAAAGCCATCCTTTTTGCGGACGACGTCAAGAAGTTCTGTTGTCCCGCCTGAAACGTGGGCTGCCAGAAAACGCTCCGGCGCCTTCTTTCCGATCAGCGCCGCGGCAAGATGCCCTTCCTGGTGCGTGGCATAAAGGACGTCGGCTCCCGCTGTGCTTCCGGCAATCGTTCCGGCAAGCGTGCTGGCCAGAAACACCGGCATATAGGATCCTTCCTGTGGACGCGGTTTCTCACTGACGCAGATTCCAGCGATATTTCCATAGGATGAAAAATGATTCTCCTTAAAAATTTCAGTCAAATTCCTGACATGAAGAAATAAAGCCTGAGACTGCTGCAAGCCTTTTTTCCCCTGCGCAACCTCAAGCGGTATTTTGATATTACATATGATTTTTTGCGTTTCATCCGCAAGTGCCACGGATGTTGTATAACAGCTCGTATCAATTCCAAGAAATATGTTCATTTTGGCGCTCCATTTTTCAGGTAACCACCCAGAAGCCCATTGACATATTTATAGGATTTCTCTGCGGAGTACTTTTTGGCAAGTTCCACCGCTTCGTTGATTGTGACCTTTTTGGGGATCTCCTCCATGTATAGCAACTCAAAAATAGCAAGCCGCAGGATTGCAAGGTCCACCTTGGCGATTCTGTCAATTTTCCATGCGTGTGAATTCTGTGATATTATCTCGTCTATTTCCTCCTGCTTTTGCGGGAAGCCATCAATCACCTGATCAATGTAATGTAAGTTCTCTTCATCCAACTGCTCGAAATCAAGCACATCCGGGGCGTCATGCAGTGAATCCTTGCTTAACGCCCCGGTAATGCTGTATTCATAAAGTAGCTTCATTGCAGTTTCGCGTGCGCTTTTCCTGCTCATGCCAAAACAATTCCTCCATCAATCTCAATTCTTTTTCGTAAACAATCCGTAAAACCATTCCCTGATCATCAGGCGAATATCGGGCCTTCCGCCTAAGAATGCGCCTACACCAACGCATAAAGCGATCAGAAGCGTTGCCCAGAAGCCAATGGTTAAAAACAGGATTGCCACGGCAAGGCCGATTACCATACCCCAGAATAATCCGCCATGCTCACCGTACCATTCGAAAAACTTTTCTTTCATGATTTCTGCCCCTCCGATTCGTCAGGCAGGCCTTACCGTGCTTTCCCTGATCCCACTCACAACGATTTTGACCTGGCTTACCACGATACCCGTATGCTGCTGGATGTGCGCGGACAGCCCCTGCTGAAGGTCTTTCGTGACCTGGGGAATATCCGCCTCCGGCAATACGCTGACATCGAGGTTAATATCCAATGAATCCTGATTTGAAATCACATTTGTCTTAAGGCCTTTTATGTTTTTGTCCTGGTGCACAAAGCGTTCCACCAGCTCTTCAACAGCTTTCACCGTAATGACGATGCTTCCGCTTTCAAACGTAGCAACCTGTGCCGTTTTGGGAGCAGGTGCTTTTCCAAGGCCAAAAAACATTAACATAAAGCTTACGATAATGACCACAATACCAATTACAGCATACAGGATTTTAAACCAGATATCCCCATTGGCTGCCGTATACGCAAAATCCGTCAGGTTGCTTGCAGGCAGAAGGCCCGCAATAATCGCCAGCACAAAACCACATAATACGATTACCGCAATCAGATAAATCGTCAGGACTACGCGTGTTCCCACTTTCATTTTCATATGATAGATCCTCCCTAAAAAACAAATCCGTTTTCATGAAGCGTGACAGGCTATTGAAATACCCGGCCGTAGACATAAACAGACCGGGCATTTCTATATACTCACGCTATTTTATCCGAATTTACTTTACTCTGCTGGTTTCTTTCTCTGGTTTTTCTTCCTTTTGCTCTTTACGGGAAGTCTCTTTGAACTTAATTCCCTGAATGCTGATGTTTACTTCTACAACCTTAAGACCGGTCATTGTTTCAACAGCCTTCATGACGGCCATCTGAATGTTCTGGGCAATTTCCGGAACAGGCGTGCCATAATCAACAATGATTGCAATATCTACCGCGACCTCTTCCGATCCCACCTCAACTCTGATGCCTTTGGAAAGGTTTTTCCTTCCGAGTAGCTCTGTGACTCCGTCCACGAATCCGCCGCTCATGCCTGCAACGCCGGGAATATCAACTGCAGCAAGTCCTGCAATCGTTGCAATCACCTCATTTGCAAAGGTAATCGTGCCGTTGCTTTCTTTTTTAATTGCTGTATCCTGCGTGGTTAATTTTGTATCTGCCATTAGAATGTACCTCCGGTTTCTTTTTTATATATTGCATTTATACCCCATCTGAAATACAAATAACATTTTTATTAAAAAAGACCTATACCCTCTCCATATATTCGCCCGTGCGGGTATCAATACGGATTTTATCCCCTGTATCTATAAACAGCGGGACCATAATTTTTGCACCGGTTTCCATAATTGCAGGTTTATTGCCCGCGGTTGCCGTATCTCCCTTAAAGCCCGGCTCCGTCTCCGTAATCGTCAATTCTACAAAATTCGGAGGCTCTACCGAAAAGGCTTCGCCTTTGAAGAACTTGATCGTTACGTTCATATTCTCTGTGATATATGGGAGCGCATCCTCCACCTTATCAAAGTTAAGCGGCAGCTGCTCGTAAGTTTCCGTATCCATAAAATGATACAACTCACCATCCGTATAGAGGTATTGCATTTCCTTTCTTTCCACATGTGCCTTGGGAAATTTCTCTGTCGGGTTGAATGTGCGCTCAAGGACATTTCCTGTCACCACATTTTTTATTTTCGTACGGACAAACGCAGCGCCCTTTCCGGGTTTTACGTGCTGGAAGTCTACAACTACCCAAACCTGCCCGTCTATTTCGATTGTCATTCCTTTTCTAAATTCTCCGGCTGAAACCATGAATACCTTACCTCCTGTTTATTGTGAAACTCTTATACCGCCTCCCGGCGTATGTTACAATGTAATCAAATCCCTGCTGAAGGAATATACGCTTCCCTCGCCGCCGATGTGCATATCCTCAATGCGCACCCCGCCTACGCCGGGCACATAGATGCCAGGCTCTACAGTAAAAACCATATCCTTTTCAAGAAGCATACTGGAACGTGGATTCAGAACCGGAAGCTCGTGGATAAACCTTCCAACGCCGTGCCCTGTTCCGTGGTCATAAAACGCGCCAAAACCATTCTCTGAAATAATGTCGCGCGCTACCTTATCGACAAATACGGTATCCGCACCAATCACCGCCGCGTCTGCAGCGCTTTTTTGTGCATTCTTAACTATATCATATATTTTTTTTTGCTCTGCGTCAATATTTCCGATTGCAAAAGTCCTTGTCATATCTGAACAATAGCCCTGATATTTGCATCCGAAATCAATCGTCAACAGATCGCCGTTTTTCAGGCGGTATGAAGAAGGCGTTGCGTGCGGCTGGGCTGAGTTCTCCCCCGCTGCAACGATCGTGGGAAACGCAAGGTCCATGCCCTGACGCTGCATCCTGTATTCAAGCTCCGCTCTTACGTCAAGCTCGCTGATTCCGGGCTTTATGACGTTGAGCATTTCTTCGAGCGCAATCTCGTTTGCACGCGCGGCTTTTTTGATCTTTTCAAGCTCGCTTTGTGTTTTAATCATACGCATTGTAAGTAAATCGTCAAAAATATCGACGTAAGTATATGGTTCAAAGGTTGCCTCATATCCTTCAAAAACCTTGACCGTCACATTGTTTTTTTCGATACCCAATGTTTTGACGCCGCGCCCCCTTAAGTATTCATTCATCTTTGTAATGCGGTCTCCGCCTCCGGTCATGACGACCTGCGCATTTTTCACTTCGATGCGCGCCTGTTCCACATAGCGAAAATCCGTAAAAAACAACGCCTCGTCTTTTGTAATCAAAAGCTGCGAGCAATCGCCCGTAAAATCGGTTAGATAAGCCACGTTTTCAACAGAAGAAACCAGATACGCATCCGCCTTAGCCAATTCCCTTACTTTCTGTATCAGATTGTTCATTTTGCCTCCTCATATAGCTGCTTCATTTTTAACGCATCGTATGCCTGTGTGCCGCTCGACTCGCAAATGATCACAGGCTCCATTTCCGTTCGTTCCGCAAGCACCTCTGCAAGCGGCTCAAAAAAAGGCCCCCACTCTTTATCTTCAAAGGTCAGATGAAGCTTCTCTCCCTTATCCGTATATTGGATATGTGAGAAATGCACGTGCATTTTTCTTGTTTTTTCTTCTCCTGCACTCTTTTTCAAGGAGTCCAGAACTGCAATGTAGTCTTTCTTGCTTCTGAGTCCTCCCAACGTGCGCGCATTCAGGTGTCCAAAATCAATCGCCGGATATACACAATCCGAAATTTGCGTCAAAAGCCCAATTTCTTCAAGATCGCCAATTTGATTGATTTTACCCATTGTTTCCGCGCAATAAATAAAATCATGGAAGCCTTCCTTCCAAAGGGCGTCCACAATTAATTTTAAATTTTTTTGGACGTTGGAAAATGCAAGCTTGCGATCCATTTTGGCGCATGAACCGGGATGGAAAACAACGCGCTGCGCGCCCAGATACCCGGCGGCAATCGTTGATTCCCGAAAATAACTCAGGTTTTTTTCAAACTTTTCAGGCGCGTCGTTTGCAAGATTAATGTAGTATGGCGCGTGTACGCTCATTGCAACGCCGTATTTTTCCGCCTGCTCCCTGATTTTCGCACCGGTCTCTTCCTTCAATTTTACGCCCCTTCCGAAGGAATATTCAAAGGCGTTGAGCCCCAGGGAATGTACCCACTGCGGCGCTTCATAGGTATGTTTATGCCCTTCGCTATAAAATGCTTCCGAATTTCCTGCCGGGCCGAATCTGATCATATTTTCTCCTTCAATCATGCCTGCGCAAAAGATCGCCCTCATGCAGCGTGTACGGGCAGTTTATCCTGACCATCTGCTGCGGGTGCGGGGCGCTGTCCTGCATATTTCCGTCCATGTCCATAATCTGTGTAACCGTGAAAAAAGCATTTTCCACAGATGGGGACAAAATTTCAAGTTTTTCGCCAATACTGAACTTATTACGCTGCTCTACTTTTAGATACCCTTCCGGTAAATTTTCATGCACTTTGCCAACAAACGTGTATCTACGCAAGTCTACGTCACGCGTAACATCCTGGGCGGCCTCGTGCGGATTCCCAAAGAAAAAGCCTGTTGTGAAACCGCGTGTTGCGGATTTTATAAGCTCTTCTTTCAGGCTCTCATCAAATACGTAGTTATCCTTTTGGGCATAATAGGCATCCAACGCCCGCCTGTATGCGTGAACGACCGATGCGACATAATAAGCCGATTTCATACGTCCTTCGATTTTAAACGAAGTAATTCCCGCCTCCGCAAGCTGCGGAATATATTCAATCATCATCAGATCGCGCGAATTCATGATATAGGTGCCGCGATCATCCTCCATAATTGGAAAATATTGTCCGTCATACCCTTTTTCATACAAGTAATATTCCCAGCGGCAAGGCTGTGCGCACGCACCCTTATTCCCGCTCCTGCCCGTCATGACAGAGCTTAAAAGACACCGTCCTGAGTGCGCGACGCACATGGAGCCGTGCACAAACGCTTCGAGCTCCAACCCTTCCGGCGTATTTTGCCGGATCGTTTGAATATCATCAAGCGACACCTCGCGCGACAGTACAATACGCTTAACCCCTTGCCGATGCCAAAAAGAAGCAGACAAATAATTGGTCGTATTTGCCTGCGTGCTCAGGTGAATGGGTATGCTGAGCTGTTCGCGCTGCACAAGCTCAATTACCGCCGGATCGGAAACAATCACACCGTCGGCTCCTATCTCGCTCAAATAGCGCAGATAACCGCCAAGCCCGTCGAGGTCCCGGTTCCACATAACCGAATTCACCGTAATATATATTTTTTTATTTCCGTTATGCGTCAGCTGTACGGCTTCTGATAGCTGCTCATCTGAAAAATTATCGGCAAACGCCCGCAAGCCATAGCTTTGTCCCGCCATATAGACTGCGTCGGCGCCAAAATACAGGGCTGTTTTCAGGCACTCCATATTTCCCGCCGGCGCAAGCAATTCTATTTTTTCGTCATTCATATCTCGATTCACTGTACTCCCGCAGCAGCGTCTGCCGCATCCCACAAAGGCCTGTATTTTGCAACTGCCTCATTATGCTCTTCCAAAGTCTTATTGAACTCCAGCACGCCTGTCGCAGGATCAGTCAGCGTGAAGTACATGTACTCGTCGCCTTCCTGCATATATTCTTCAAAGGGATACAAGGCCGCTTCAATCGCCGCCTTACTCGGATTGCCGATCGGTCCCGGTGGCAATCCTTTGTTCTGGCGCGTATTATAGGCGGAAGGCGTATTTACCTTATCGCCGATATTATAAACGTTTTTCAGGCCCAGGGCATACATGATTGTGGCGTCGGAACCAAGCGTTTCATCCTTATTCAGCCTGTTATGGAAAACGGCGGAAACCTTGGAAAAATCATCCGGCTTCGCTTCCTTTTCGATGATAGACGCAAGCGTCACGACATCGTCGACCGTCATACCAAGCTCCTCGGCACGCGCTTTATATTCATCGCTGAAAATCTCGTTGAAACGGTTGAGCTGCTTCTTGATAATTTCCTCTTCCGAAGCGTCCGTATAGTATTCATAGGTGTCAGGGAACAGGTAACCTTCCAATACGTACTTTCGTTTTTGATCGGGTTCCTTTTCCGCTTCCTTTGCAATGACGTCCGCAATCACAGGATAATCCTGCGCGAAAGCCTCGCCGCTGGTTGCGATTTCCTGATATCTGGTCGTGTTCTTCAGGATTCCGCTCTCAATCAAAACTTCGCTGAAATCATCGATCGTAAGGCCTTCCAGGAATTTTACCTTTGCAACATTGGAATCGCTCTTTCCCTCCTGCAACGCATAAATCAGGTCGTCAAAATCCATGTTTTTGGATAATTCATAGGTTCCTGCCTTCAGCTTTGAGGACATGTCGGAAAAATCCACATACAGTTTAAACACCTGCTTATTACGGATCAAATCGTTGTCATACAAAATATCTGAAATTTTATTGAGTGACGCGCCTTTGGGAATCGTTACCTCAACCGCAGTGCTGTCGGCACTGTCTACCGGATCGAAATATTCCTTGCGCACGTAGGAAACCACGCCATACACAATGGCGGCCACAATCGCAAGGCTAATCAGGAACATCACAAGCGTACGCATCCTGCTCCACCCGGAACGCGTCTTTTTTTGCGGTTTTTTTCCATTGCCGGTTTTTTGCGGCTCAAGATCGATGTAGTTGTTTTCGTCGGGATACAGATGATTCAGCTTTTTTGCCAACGTACCAGTCTCCTGTTTTTATTCTTCAAACATATTTGCGCCAACGTCACACGCATCTCCGATGATCTTATAGATATCGGAGACAAGTGTATTAAACTTATACTCAGCGGAAAAAAACTCGGTGATTTTGGGATTGAACTGCAAAACCTCACCCATTTTCTGGATTTTATTCATCAACTCCGCCTCCGGCTCCTGCCCTGTGAGGTAGGCAGCCTGCGCTTCAAACTGCAGTTTTTTATAATCCTTGATCATGCGCTGGTTCTGCTCGTCTTCGTACACCTCATCCTTGATCTTCGTATATTCCTCATATTCTTCACTTTGCTTGATCAAAGACGCAAGCTCATTTGCTTTATCATAAACATTTACCATCACAAATCTGCTCCTTTATACTTCAATAATAATCGGCAGTATCATCGGACTGCGCTGCGTCATGTCGTACAGGTAATTGGATAATTCTTTTTTAATCAGTCCCTTGAGCGTAGACCAGTCGCTCGAGCCGCTCTTGAAGCACGAATCCACAATGTTAATCACAAGGTCTTTTGCGTGATCGAGAAGGTCTTCCGATTCCTTCATATATACGAACCCGCGTGAAACAATATCCGGGGCCGACAGAAGTTCGCCGGTCTCTGCAGACGTTGTTACAACAACGATAAACAATCCGTCGGACGACAGCTGTTTCCTGTCGCGCAAAACGACGTTTCCGACATCGCCTACGCCAAGACCGTCGATCAGGACGCTCCCTGACGCAACCGTCTCCTTTTGTACGCCCATCTTCCGGTTTAATTCTATGACGGAACCGATCTCGGGAATAAAGATATTCTTCTTTTTAATCCCCATTTTCTCCGCCAGCGCGGCATGCTTGTAAAGATGCCTGTATTCGCCGTGTACCGGAATAAAATACTTTGGTTTCACGAGCGAAAGCATCAGCTTCAGCTCTTCCTCGCACGCATGCCCTGAAACATGGACCATATCCACAGCGTCGTTGATTACGCTCGCTCCCTTTCGGTAGAGCATATTAATAACATCCGACACATAGCGCTCGTTCCCCGGGATCGGCGATGCCGATATAATCACAAGATCGCCTTCCTTAATGCTCAGCTTCGGGTGTTGCCCCGTTGCCATACGCACAAGGCCGGACATCGTCTCGCCCTGGCTGCCGGTTGTGAGGATCACAACCTGGTTGTCCCGCAGCTTTTTCAGTTCGTCGAAGCCCACGAGCATTTCGTCATCCACATTAAGGTATCCCAGCTCGCGCGTAACTCCTACGATTTTCAGCATGCTCCTGCCGGAAAGGCAGATTTTTTTGTTGAAAATCTTCGCGACGTCGATCACCTGCTGTATCCTGTGCACGTTTGAGGCAAACGACGCAACGATAATACGCCCCTTCGCCTGCCTGAAATAATTGACAAAGGTCTCTCCAACCTGGCTTTCAGACATCGTAAACCCGGAACGCTCTGCGTTTGTGCTGTCCGACATCAGGGCCAGTACGCCCTTTTTGCCAAGGTCTGCAAACCGGCTCAGTTCCATCACCTCGCCGCACGCAGGCGTAAGGTCTATCTTGAAATCGCCCGTATGGACCAATACGCCGATTGGCGTTGTAATCGCAAGCCCCATCGCGTCGTCAATCGAATGGCTGACATTGATAAATTCAACCGTAAATACGCCCGCTTTGATCTTATCCCCGCTTTTTATCACATTGATCTGCGGTTCTACGCCCGGATGCTCCGTAAGCTTTGCTTCGATCAGCGCCATCGTAAGGCCTGATCCGTAAAGCGGTACGTTAACCGACCTTAAAATATAAGGCACACCGCCAATGTGGTCTTCATGACCATGCGTAAAGAAAATCCCCTTTATTTTATTCAGGTTTTTCTGCAAATAGGTCGTATCGGCAATCACATAGTCAACGCCCAGCATTTCCTCCCGCGGAAACATCATTCCTGCGTCGATCACGATGATATCATTTCCAAATTCGATAACAGTCATGTTTTTGCCGATTTCACCGATCCCGCCAAGCGGAATAATTTTCACCGAAGGCACGGGCGTTGTATTGTTTTGCTTCCTTGGCCCGCTTTTCCTTGTATTTTGTGTATTCTGTTTTGTCTTTTCCAAAATCTTTTCTCTTTTCTTCTTTTCACTTATTCTATTTTTTTATTCCTGCGTGCATACCGAACGCACATACAGGAAATAATCTCTGACTCATTATATCATAGATACGGCACTCCTGCCGAAAGTCGTTACAGTATGAACTTCTGCAGATTCGTATACTGTTCTTCCTGCTTCAAATGTTCGCTTACATAATTTGCGTCCACTACAACATCCACTGCCGGTTCAATTCCACTGGCATTATAGGAAATGTCATCCAGCAAATTCTCCATAATCGTATGCAGGCGGCGCGCGCCAATGTTTTCTGTGCTTTCATTTACGATCTGCGCCACTTCCGCAATTTTAGCGAGTGCGTCAGGCGTAAACTTGAGGTTGACGCCATCAGCGGCAAGCAATGCCTCATATTGCTTTGTAATCGCGTTCTTAGGCTGCGTCAAAATCTGCTCGAATTCCTTTTTTGTCAGGTTTTCAAGCTCGACCTTAATCGGGAAACGCCCCTGCAGCTCAGGAATCAAATCCGATATTTTGGAAACATGAAACGCGCCCGCGGCAATAAACAACATATAATCAGTTTTCACCGGGCCGTATTTGGTCACAACGGTGCTCCCTTCGACAATCGGCAGGATATCCCTCTGTACGCCCTCGCGCGATACGTCCGGGCCGTTACCCGCGCCTTTTCCGGCAATTTTATCGATCTCATCAAGAAAGATAATACCGTTTTGTTCAGCGTTGTCGATTGCAGTTTGGGTTACCTCATCCATATCGATGAGCTTCTCCGCCTCTTCCTGCTCGAGGATTTTCCTTGCCTCTGTAATACTAACCTTGCGTTTTTTCGTTTTTGTGGGTAAAATCCCGGACAAAAGATCGCCCATACTCTCCCCGCCCATGCCGGGTATTTCCATCCCCATGCCAGAGCTCACCTCAACCTCAATTTCGATCATCAGGTTTTCGAGCTTTCCATTCCGCAGATTCTGGCGAATCTCATCCCTGCGGGACATTCGTTTTTGCTTTTCTTCGTCTGTTTCGGAAGGCGCGGCTTCGATCTGCGGCGCTCCGAAAAGGGCCCCCAGAGGATTGCTGTTCTGGCGTGCCTGCTTATTTGGAACAAGGATATCTACAAGGCGGTCCTCCGTGTTCGCCGCCGCACGGTCTTTCACGGTTTCAAAACGCTGCTGCTTCACCATACGGATCGACGCTTCCACAAGGTCGCGCACCATGGATTCCACATCACGTCCTACATAACCTACCTCAGTGAACTTTGTCGCCTCCACCTTGACGAACGGAGCCTCCATCAGCTTTGCAAGCCTGCGCGCGATCTCCGTTTTGCCAACGCCGGTCGGCCCTATCATGATAATATTTTTCGGCGTGATTTCCTCGCGCATCTCCGCGTCAAGCTGGCTTCTCCTGTAGCGGTTCCGCAGTGCGATTGCAACGGCTTTTTTTGCCTTATCCTGTCCAATGATATATTTGTCGAGTTCTGTTACGATTTCCTTTGGCGTTAAAAATGACATATATTTTCACCTACACTTCTTCTACTCTGATATTGTCGTTTGTATATACGCATATTTCGCTTGCGATTTTAAGCCCCTGGTATGCGATCTCTTTTGCAGTCATATCCGTATTTTGGATAAGCGCCCTTGCGGCTGCAAGCGCATACGATCCGCCGGAGCCAATCGCACACACGCCATCATCCGGCTCTATCACCTCGCCAGTACCGGAAATAATCAAAAGATTTTCCGCATCCGCCGCAATCAGCATCGCTTCCAGCTGGCGCATCGCTTTATCCATACGCCATTCCTGTGCAAGCTCAACCGCCGCACGTTGCAGGCTGCCGCCAAACTCTTCCAGTTTCGCTTCAAATTTTTCGGAAAGTGCGAACGCGTCCGCAACGCTCCCCGCAAACCCAATGACTACTTTATCTCCATAAATCCGGCGAACCTTTGTCGCCCCGTTTTTCATGATTACGCTTTCGCCAAGCGTTACCTGCCCGTCGCCCGCGATTGCACAATTCCCGTCTTTCCTGACTGCCAGTATCGTTGTTGCCTTCATCATAATAAGACTGTCCTCCTTCTTTGCCGGATCAGATTCCGGCTTCTTCGATGTTGCGCAGCGCCCGTTGCGCGATCTGCGTATTTTTTTCTTCCTTGTTCCTTATCTTTTTGCCCAACGGCTGCATAATGCCAAAATTAATATTCATCGGCTGGAAATTAGAAGTAACCGCTCCCGAAACATGTGCAGCAAGAGCTCCTGACGCAGTGTCATCGCCTAACTGCGGCAGCGGTTTCCCCTGTAATTCGTACGCAGTAAAAATCCCTGCCATCATTCCGCTTGAAGCACTTTCAATATACCCCTCAACTCCGGTGATCTGCCCCGCAAACCGGATAGCAGGGTTCTTCTTCAGCCTGTAATACCGGTCAAGCAGCCTTGGAGAATTTAAAAACGTATTGCGGTGCATCACGCCATACCGCAAAAATTCTGCATTTTCAAGTGCCGGTATCATACCAAACACCCGTTTTTGCTCAGGGAATTTCAAATGAGTCTGAAAACCGACAATATTATACATACTGCCTTTTTCATCTTCCCTGCGCAGCTGCACGACCGCAAAGGGTTCTTTGCCTGTCTGCGGATCATAAAGTCCTTTTGGCTTTAGCGGCCCAAACAGCATGGTATCATGCCCGCGTCCCGCCATCGTTTCAATGGGCATACACCCTTCAAATACACTATTCTGCTCAAATTCCCTGAGTTGCGCACATTCCGCGCCCACCAGCGCCGTATAAAACGCCTCGTATTCCTCACGCGTCATCGGACAGTTCACATAATCGTTTCCGCCGTGTTCATACCGTGAAGCAAAGAATGCACGTTCCATATTGATGCTGTCAGCAGATATAATCGGCGCGGCCGCATCAAAGAAATGGAGCTGTTCCTCGCCTGTAATCCTGCTGATATCACAAAATAACGCTTCCGACGTGAGAGGTCCGCTCGCAACAATCACAATCTCATCCCCAAACATAGAAAGATCCGTCACTTCCTCATGCACAACCTCAATAAGCTCACACGAGGTAATCTCTTCCGTGATATCTTTGGAAAAATCCTTCCGGTTTACTGCGAGCGCCCCACCTGCCGCCACGCTGTTTTTATCGGCAATTCGCATAATAAGGCTGTCCATCAGCCTCATCTCCTGTTTTAACAGCCCTACCGCATTACAAATCCTGTCTGATCGCAGGGAATTGCTGCACACAAGCTCTGCGAAGTTGTCCGACTGGTGCGCGGGCGATTTCTTTTTCGGCTTCATCTCGTAAAGCCGCACATGAATCCCCCGCTTCGCGAGCTGCCATGCACATTCGCATCCCGCAAGCCCGGCTCCTATTACGTTAACTTTCTTTTTTTGCATTCGTTTTCTTTTTCTCGTTTGTCACGCATTCCGGATTCGAACATTTTTTATATGGTTTCCCGCCATAACGGAATTTTGCCTCCACCATATATGCTCCGCATTCCGGACATTTTTCCTCAAGAGGCTTATCCCACGATACAAAATCACAATTCGGATAATTTTCACAGCCATAAAAGCTCTTTCCGGATTTTCCACCGCGCTTGATTACAACCTTGCCGCCGCACTTTGGACACGGCACATCAATCTGTTTTACAATCGGCTTTGTATTTTTGCATTCCGGATAATTCGGACACGCAAGAAATTCGCCAAACCGGCCCGTCTTATAAACCATATTGGCGCCGCACTTTTCACAGATCACATCCGAAACCTTTTCCGGAAGTTGAATCCGTTCGATATTTTTTTCGCCGTTTTCAAGGTCCTTTTCAAAGGGACCGTAGAAATCCCCGATTACCTTCTTCCAGTCGTTTCCTTCCTGCTCAACGCCATCAAGCTTTTCTTCCATATCCGCAGTAAAAGTAATATCCACGATATCGGAAAAATTCTTTGCCATCAGGTCCGTAACAATTTCACCAAGCTCTGTGGGCACAAAGGATTTTGCTTCCTTCTGCACATAAGCTCTGTCCTGTATGGTAGAAATGATGGGAGCGTAGGTGCTCGGTCTGCCGATTCCACGTTCCTCAAGGAATTTGATCAGCGCAGCCTCCGTATATCTTGCGGGCGGCTGCGTAAAGTTTTGCTTTGGCGTTACGCCCAGGCATTCCAGAGTCTCCCCTTCTTCTGCCTTTGGCAACATTTTCTGGTCGTCGTCATCCGTCTTGGAGTCGTACACGGCAAGATGGCCCTTGAATAGTATCCTGGAGCCGCTTGCCTTGAAAATATGATCGTTCGCACCGATCTCATAGCTCAGCGTTTCGAATAGCGCAGGCATCATCTGGCTGGCCAGAAAACGCGTGTAAATCAATTTATACAGCTTATATTGATCATTTGTAAGATATTGCTTTACGCTGTCCGGCGTATTTTCAATGTAAGTAGGACGAATTGCTTCGTGCGCGTCCTGCGCGTTTTTCCTTCCGCGATATACGTTCGGCTTTTCCGGCGCGTATTCGTCGCCATATGTCTGCTTCACATAATCGAGCGCCGCAGCCTGTGCTTCGCCTGAAATACGCGTAGAGTCCGTTCTCATATAGGTGATAAGTCCAACCGTATTTCCGCCTTTCAGCGGCACGCCCTCATAAAGCATCTGTGCAAGCATCATCGTCTTTTTCGCGGTAAATCCAAGCTTGCCGGACGCAGCCTGCTGCAAAAAGCTTGTGGTAAAGGGCGGCAGTGCATTTTTCTTACGCGTTCCGCTTTTTACCTTATCGATAATAAAATCAGCGCCCTTCACCGCGTCGAGCACCGCCTGTGCGTCGGCTTCGGTTTTAAGATCCGCCTTTTTCCCTTTTACACCGTAATATTTTGCTTCAAATTCCTGCTTGTCTTTTTTCAGCAGCGCGCTGATCGTCCAGAATTCTTCCGGTTTAAAATTACGGATTTCGTTCTCACGGTCAACGATCACCTTAACGGCAACGCTCTGAACCCTTCCCGCAGAAAGACCTTTTTTTACCTTCTTCCACAGAAGCGGGCTCAATTTATAACCCACCAAACGGTCCAGCACACGCCGTGCCTGCTGCGCGTCCACACGGTCCATATCAATATTCCTTGGGTTTTTGATCGCACTTGTTACTGCGTCTTTTGTAATTTCATTAAACTCAATCCGGCTGACTTCAGCCGGATCAAGCCCCAGAATATTTGCAATATGCCACGAAATCGCTTCGCCCTCGCGGTCCGGATCGGTTGCGAGGTATACCTTTTTCGACTTTTTCGCCTCGTCCTTGAGCGCTTTAATCAACTGCGCTTTTCCCCTGATCGTCGTATACTGTGGTTCGAAGTTATTATCAACGTCCACCCCGATTTTGCTTTTGGGCAGATCCCTTAAATGTCCGTTGGATGCGCGCACCGCATATCCCTTGCCCAGAAATTTCTCAATCGTCTTCGCTTTGGCCGGGGACTCCACAATCACAAGATTGTTCTTTGCTGCCGCAGTCGTCTTCTTCGCCGCCGTTTTTCCTGTCTTTTTTGCGGCAGGCTTCTTTTTTGCAACGCTCGTTGCTTCCTTTGCCATTCCGTTCCTCCAAATATATTATCTATATTATACTATAATGTTAGCACTTTTGTGTAAACTAACTGTTAACTCTAAATTTATCCCCCGGAATCCCCTCGATCAAACCTCTTAATTCCATTAATGTAAGAAGTGTGTTGATTTCCCTCATGGAACGCCCTGTTTCTGCTGAAATTTCCTCTGGAGCTAAATCTTCCTTTAAAAGCAGATTATATATCTGCGTTTCCAATAAATCAAGCTTAATCGTATTATTTCCATCTTTTTCTTTCAAACAGTCAAGATTGATTTCCCATCCAAGGTCGCTCATTACCTCAGTTGCCTTTTGCACTGCGGGCGCGCCGGATTCCATCAGATACAGCGGCAGCTTTGCAACCGGCGAACTCAAATTACAGGCAAGCGTATATACTTCACGTCCCTGCTTCAAAGCAAAATCCACGGTGATCCGCGCCCCGCTTTTTTCGCCGCCTTCTCCTGAAATAAGGGCTTTGGACAATCCTGCCACAATTCTGTTTCTTTGCGGAAAATTAGAGGCCTTAGGCTCCATGCCCGGCAAAAACTCAGAGATCACGGCTCCCGATTCAACGATCTGGTCGTATAGCTTTCTGTTTTCGGCAGGATACACGACGTCCACGCCGCTTCCAAGGACAGCGACTGTTTTACCACCGCCTTCAAGCGCTCCCGTATGCGCCGCCGTATCGATCCCTCTCGCCATGCCGGAAACAATAACGACTCCCTGCGCCGCAAGTTCCATAGAAATATTTTTCGCCGCCTGAAAACCATTTTTCGTCGGCTTGCGCGAACCCACTACCGCGCAGGACATATCGTCAAAATCAGGCAGCGTCCCTTTATAGTAAAGTACCGTCGGCGGATTTTCGATCTCCGCAAGCGTTTTTGGATAATCCTGATTAAGACGAGTCAGCACATTGATGTTTTTATGTGCAAGAAACTTCAAAAAACGTTCGATGAAGGCATCATTGGCGCGTTCGCATAATTTAGCGCCCATTTTTTCATTGATGCCTTTCACACAGCGCGTAATTTCCGTACAGTTTTCCCACGCGCTTTTAATGTCCGTAAATGTGTTTAACACATGATAAAACCGAACCGGGCCGATTCCTTCTACCGACGCCAGCCACAGCCAGTATTTTTCTTCTTCTGTAATATCCTGCATAAGCCCCACCGCTTTGCTTTTATAATTCCTGTTTTACAGCGATTTAACAGAAAGCAGATTATGCAAAACTTACGATAAACCCGCTTGCATTGGCAACTGATGCCAAAAGCCTGCAACAGCCTTTTGACAAATCGCTATAATCAACTACAATATAGTATCATCTTTTTTACAAAAATGAAACAAGCCGTTTTATTCAAACAAACGGTCTTCCGGATTCAGTCGCACATTCCACCCCAGTATTTCCGGTCGAGCGTGCGATACTGGATTGCCTCCGCAACATGGGCTGGCCCCACGTTTTTGCTTCCGTCAAGATCTGCGATTGTCCGCGCGACCGATAACACGCGTGTGTAGGATCTTGCGCTCAGATTCAGTTTTTCAAAAGCGCTTTTCAGCAGGGCCTGTGTGTCGTTATCCACTGCGCAGTACTCGCCAAGCTGGGCAGAGGAAAGCTGGGCGTTACAATATTTCCCAACATCCTGATACCGTTTTACCTGCCGGTCACGCGCACTGTTCACCCTGCCGCGTACAGTTTCAGAAGATTCCTGTACCCTATGATCCTGTATCTGGTCGTATCGTACCCTTCCCATCTCCACATGGAGGTCAATCCTGTCGAGCAGCGGGCCGGATATCTTTGAAAGGTAGCGCGAAATTTGGTTTGTGGTGCACCTGCACTCCACGTCGGAACCAAAATTTCCACATGGGCACGGATTCATGGATGCAACAAACATAAAATCCGCCGGATAACGTACTTTCATATTTGCCCGCGAAATAGAGATTGTCCCATCTTCAAGAGGCTGGCGCAAAGCCTCCAGAATATCCCGCCGAAACTCCGGAAGCTCGTCGAAATAAAGAACGCCCCTGTGAGCAAGGCTAATTTCTCCCGGCCGGCTTTTTGATCCGCCTCCCGTAATCGAAATCGCTGACGCCGTATGATGGGGGCTGCGAAAGGGCCGCGTTGCAAGTATCTGTTTTTCGTTGTTTTGCAGTTCGCCCGCAATCGAATGAATCTTTGTTACTTCCAGCGCTTCATCAAACGTAAAATCAGGCAGGATGCCCGGTATCGCTTTTGCGAGCATGCTCTTACCGGAACCGGGTGAACCGATCAATAGTATATTATGTCCTCCGGCAGCGGCGATTTCTACCGCGCGTTTCGCTTTTTCCTGTCCCCTGATATCTGCAAAATCAACGTCCGGCTTCGTCCCGCGCTCCGGCGGGCGCCACTGCGAGCCCGGATAAAATTCCGGCGTTTCTTCTTTGTCCAGTATTTGCGCAAGCTGCTTTAAGTGCTTCACCGGTAATATCCTGATATCCTTAATATAGCTTGCTTCCTGAGCGTTTTCCTGCGGCACCACCATCAAATTGAATCCACGTTTGCGCGCTTCAATCACCATTGGCAAAATACCATTAACAGCACGCACATCGCCGTTCAGAGATAATTCTCCAAACAGCACCATATACTTCAAAAGCTCGCTCTTCACCTGACCACTGGCGGCAAGAAGCCCCACTGCGATTGCAAGGTCGTACATCGGGCCTTCCTTTTTGAGGTCCGCGGGTGCGAGATTAATTGTAATTTTCTTTGCCGGATATTCAAAACCGGAGTTTTTGATCGCGCTGCGCACACGTTCCTTGGACTCTTTGATGGCTGTATCCGGCAACCCCACCAGTTCGTAGCTTGGCAGGCCGTTATATACATCCGTTTCCACCAGCACCGGATATCCGTCAATCCCCTTGAGGCCAAAGCTCAATACCTTTGCAAGCAACTTTGCTTACCCCCCTCAAAAATCAGCCGTAGAAAGGCCATGACTGCAGCCAGCGCAGGCCGGTGACATATTCCGCATTGAATGGTATCCCCGTGATGACCGGGTAGAAGATAATAAACATCGCAATACATGCCGTCACAAAAATCCAGCCGAATTCTTTTCCATACTTAAAATCACGTTCCACGTTTCGTAACCAGAATACGATCAATATAATGAGGAACGGCACCGTCGCAAAATAGTGGTAAATAAATACCTCGCGGGCAATAAACCACCACGGCACAAACTGTGAAAGCGCAGCGATTGCAGTAAAGGTAACGCCGTAGTTGCGATGTTTACCACGCGCAGAATCGATGATCAGCCAAATACATGCGACAACGCCCGTCCACCAAATAAGCGGATTTCCCATTGTAGACAGTGTGGAAATTGTTCCATTCGCCGTGTTGTGTCCATTGAAGAACAATACCGGGCGCACATCCATTGGCCAGCTGTACCACATGGAAGCAAACGGATGCACCTTGTCCGGATCAAGCAGAGAGTGGTAGTTGAGCATATACGACTGGTTTTCCAGTATCCTTGAAAAATCATAGGCATTCCCCTGCGTGACGATCGTATATGGATAATACGATGCAAAATAGATAATCAGCGGAACAACGATAAAGAACAGCACGCACCATGCAAGCATAATGAGTACATTCCATTTAAAGCTTTGTACAATGGGTTTATAATCCGGCAGTTTTGACTCCTTCGCAAACTGGTATTCCTTGTAGCGCTTGTAGAGCGTCATAAAGAATATGACAGCGAGTCCCGCACCCGCATACATACACAGCCATTTTGTCGCCGCGCCGATGCCGAAAAACAGGCCGGACAGCGCAAGAGGAACCAAGGATTTTGACAGCTTCTCCTTATTGAAGTTACTTTGTGTAAACAGATACATAAACAGGTACATCAGCATAATCCACAGGATGCTGTAGCTGTCTATCGTACCGATCCTCGTTTGCGCAAAGTGCATAAAGTCCGCTGCAAATAAAATCGTCGCAAATGCTGCATATTTTGTTTTTTTCAGCAGCATTTTCGCAAAGATATACATCACCGGCAGCATCAGAACGCCTGTAAGCGTCCCCATAAAGCGCCATCCAAACGGATTCATTCCAAACATTTCGATCCCGCAAGCAAGAATAATTTTTCCAAGCGGCGGATGCGTAATCTCGTAAGGCTCGATCTGATGAATATTTTCGTAGGCTGTGCGCACATGATAGATTTCGTCAAAATAGAAATCCGTCATATAAGTCGGTTCGTCCGGTACAAGCTCCTGTTCGTCAAATAACGGCGCAGCCTCCGGCGGCGTTACGCTCTGTGGCGTAACAAGGTTTCCGTCTTTGTCCTTGAACGCCATTTCAAGCATATCAAGGTCTCCGCCATATGGGCGGACCGCAATGTATTTCGCATTGATATCAGTCGTATATATTTGCCATTTATAGAGGTCTTTGAGCTCGTGTTTGACCTCTGTTACGCTTTCCGCGCTCCCCTTCGTAAGGTCAACAGGGGTATATGAGTTGCCATCCTTTGAGGAAAGCACCATAAAATCAGCTTTTCCATATCCGGCATAATATTCGATTGTGGCAATCTGCTCTTCCTGCGCAAACTCTACGATAATCTGCGTGTTGTCAAGATGGACGGGCGTTTCAGGCACTTTGAACGCACCAAGGTTCGTAAACGCCACAACGGCATAAATCGCCGATATTACGATCATCAGCAATCCATCCTTTTTGGTTAAGGTCTTTTTCCGTTCAAAGCTGTCAAGCCGCATCTGCGCGGGTGGCTTATCAAACACTTCAAACTCCGCATCCGGATACAGCTTTTTTTGGAATTCCACCCTTGAAGTTTCAGGTGCCTCCGTTTCCCCATTGCCGGCTTCTTCAACAAGCGTTTCTTCTTGTACGGCCGCTTCAGTCCCAACAAGCGGCACGCCGTCTTCCTCCCAGTCGAACGCTCCCATTGGAGCGCTTGACGCAAGAATATCCGTATCCCCTGCCTTTTCGCGCACGGGGCCAAAAGCAAGCCTTGTAATCACATAACCCGTGTAGATAAAGATTGCCATATTGACAGCCGATACTGCCACAGTCCACGCCATCGGCATCATCACCTGATAATAGTAAAGCGACAGGCTTTGGTTCAGCAGCAGCGATATAAACGTAAGCACCGTACACCATATAAGCCGCTTGTCTTTCATAAAGATAAAAGCAAGCAACAGCAAAACCGGTACCGGGAACAGGTAGCGCTCATGCATGCCATGTCCAAGCGCGAAAACGCCCATCAGCAAAAAAGCCGTGAGTGCAAACAGAAATTCTTTTTTTGAATTTTTGATATACAGGAAGAGCGTATACACGCACACCAGCGCAATCATGATAAATCCCCAGACATTACCCGGCAATCCTAAGAACACAACCATACTCGCTGGCGTAAAGTTCTCGCCAAGCATTGCAAAAATATTGAGCGCGTTAAGCGTTACCTGGTCATATTGCCCTATTGTGCTAAGGTATTGTTTCGCCAGCCACAGCGGTTCCTGATTTGCTCCAAAAGGCAACGGAATCAGGAAAAACAAGCCTATCATGATGCCAAGCGATATCAAAAATGTGAACCAGGCTTTCTTTTTATCCTTACTGACTATAATATTGCGAATAAATACAAATCCAAGGATTGGCAGGATCATAATTGCCTGCGGCTTAATCAAAAACGCAACAATAAAGGCAACAGACGCCCATATGAGTTTATCCTTGACCAGCAAATAGATCGTCAAAACGAGCATCAGCGTAAGAATGATGTCCATCTGCCCCCAAACGCTCGAATTAAACATAACCGCAGGATTGAGCAGCAACAACGTGCTCAGCATCAGAGCGACCGGCGCCCTGAATTTTTGTTTGGCAAGTCTGTAGACGATGTACGCTCCTGCAACGTCACAGATAATCGCAGGGAGATGCAGCAGCATACCATACATTGGGCTTGCAAGCCCCAAATCGAACACATTGCGAATAAACCCAAAGAAATAGAGGATGTAAATATAGATCGGGGGGTAATCGGCAAAAAAATCTCCGGTATAGAAATTCTCTATGCCGCCGGTATAAACATTGTTCGCCCATGCCCGGAAACAGTCCATATCCGTACCATAGCCCGGCAGGTTATAAGCCATTGCAAGACGCATAACTACCGCAAATATGGCAAAAATAACAAACAACCGGCCTGTCGGCATCGGTTTTTCAAAAGGATTATACCGTTTTTTTCCATAATACAGATAAGCGATCAAAAATAAAAAAATAACGCCAAGTACTGTAAACCATACGATCAGTTCGTTTTGTTCCTTCATTGCCTCACCTATTGTTATGATTGATATTCCTTATATTCCAAACGCATTTTCGATGTAATTCATGTGCATTCCACCGGTACGTACATAGACCTCCGCGACATCGAATCTGGCATTCATATCAAACAGCTTGTTTTGCGCAAGATACCACCGCGCAGTCTGTACGATCATTTGCTGCTTGCGATAGGTAACCGCTTCACCCGGCGTTCCATAAGCGGAGCCGGATCGCGTCTTGACTTCCACAAAAGCGACCGTATCGCCGTCGCGCACAATGATATCGATCTCGCCTTTTTTTGCGCGATAATTCCTGCAAAGAATTTTTTTTCCGTTTTTTACAAGATATGCGCAGGTGAAATCCTCGCCCTGCTTTCCTACAGCCATCTTGTCCATTATTCACCTAATATCTTTTTTAAAAACGTCTTCCGGTGGATATCGAGTATCCCATACTCACGAATCGCATCGTAATGCGCTTTTGTTCCATATCCCTTGTGTTTTGCAAACAGGTATTGCGGATAAGTTTTATCAATTTCACGCATGATACGATCCCTCGTTACCTTCGCCAAAATCGAGGCCGCCGCAATCGTATAAACCCTGGCATCTCCCTTGATCAACGAGGTGTACGGAAGAGTCGTTTTGATATCCATTGCGTCTGTATATACGTGATCCGGTACTGTTTTCAGCCCGCTAAGCGCCTTTTCAAACGCCATACGCGCGGCATTTAAAATATTGATTTCATCTATGATCTTATTATCCACTACGCTGACAGAATAATCAATCGCTTTTTCAATAATTATATCATAGAGCGCTTCCCTGCGTTTTTCAGATATTTTTTTTGAATCGTCGATGCCAAGAATCAGGTCGTCTTTTGGCATAATTACGCAAGCGGCTACCACAGGGCCGGCAAGAGGGCCCCTGCCTGCTTCATCAAGGCCCGCAATCAGGAATTGTCCGTTTGCCCAATGCGCGCGTTCATATTCCGTCATGATATGAAGCTTTTCTTTTTGTGCTTCTTCCCGTTTTCCCATATCAGCAACGCTCCGGCTTTTCCAGCGATATTCTTCCAAGCTTTCCATTTTTAAATTCGTCGAGAATTGTTTTCGCACCGCGCTCCGTATCATATACGCCGCCCTTTAGCAGAAAACCGCGCGCTTTACAAATATCTTCCAGAATCTCAAAATCATTCCGGTCAAGGTTGCTGAGCTGATAGCGCTCGGCAAGAAGCCGCGGCGCCGTCTCCTTCAAAAGCCCGATCAGGTAAAAAGCGAGTGATTCTTCGTCGAGGATATCGAGCTTCACGCTGCCAATAAGCGCAACGACAGCGCCTGTCTTCTGATCCTTGAATTTTGGCCAGAGAAGGCCGGGCGTATCCATGATTTCCAGATACTGGTCTATCTTCGCCCATTGCAGGGACCTTGTCACCCCCGGTTTGTTGCCTTCTTTCAGTTTTTTTTCGCCGGACAGGCGGTTTAAAATCGCAGATTTACCTACATTTGGAATACCCGCTACCATGCAGCGCAGCGTTTTATTCATCCCTTTATCCCTGTACCTTTGCAGAATGCCTTCCGCGCAGTCAATGATACTCTTTTTCAACTGCTGCGTATTTCCCCTGAGTGCGGAAAAGGAAACCGCGCTGATCCCTTTTTCCCTGAAATACGAAATCCAGTTTTTGGTGATATTTTCGTCAGCAAGGTCTGCCTTGTTCAGGATATAAAAACGTGTCTTGTTTGAAAATACGTCGTCAAAATCCGGATTCAGCGAGCTTTTGGGCGCACGTGCATCCAGCACCTCGATCACCAGATCGACCATTTTCAATTTATCCTTCAGCTGCCTGCGCGCTTTTGTCATGTGCCCGGGATACCACTGAATATCCATTCCAACCGTCCTTCCTGTACGGCGCTGCTGGAACGTTCGCCTGCAAGCAGGCAAAGCCCGCGCCATATATAAAAAAAGGGGGCGCTTGCCGCCCCCCGCATCTTATGACTTTTATGCTTCTCTGATTTTAGCTGCCTTACCGACTCTGTCACGCAGATAAAACAATTTCGCTCTGCGAACCCTGCCGTGACGAAGAACTTCGATCTTATCAACACGTGGTGAATGGATCGGAAATGTTCTTTCCACTCCAATGCCATAGGATACACGGCGAACCGTGATCGTCTCAGACAACCCGCCGCCTTTTTTCGCGATCAAATATCCTTCAAATGCCTGTAATCTTTCTCTGGTACCCTCGACAACCTTTACGTACACCTTAACAGTGTCGCCAACTTTCAGCTTAGGTACATCAGATTTCAGCTGTTCTGCTTCTACCGCTTTAATGATATCGTTCATTTTGAATAGCCTCCTTCCACTACAGACGTTCTTACCCGCATATTCGGGCAGCGGACCATCCTAATTCAAAACACTAAAATTTTATCACAACCTGACTTAAATATCAAGATTGTTTTTTAATTTAGAAAGCAACTTTTTATCCTGCTTTGTAAGCTCGGCTTTTTCCAGCAGGTCCGGCCTGCGCTCAAAAGTCTTTTTCAAGGCCTCTTCCCTGTTCCATGCGGCAATATTCTTATGATGCCCTGAAAGCAGGACTTCCGGCACGTCCATGCCGCGAAAGGACGACGGCCGCGTATATTGCGGATACTCGAGCAGCCCTTCGCTAAAACTTTCCTCACTGACAGATTCGTCGTTGGAAAGCACTCCCGGTACATAACGCATCACACAATCCATCAGTACCATTGCAGGAAGCTCTCCACCGGTCAATACATAATCCCCGATGGAAATTTCTTCATCTATCAGGTGATCAAGCACGCGCTGGTCTACACCTTCGTAGTGCCCGCATAAAATATTAACCACCTCAAACCCGGATAGTTCCTCTGCTTTTTGTTGCGTAAGCGTCTGTCCTGCGGGGCTCATATAAATATTACGCGTTCTTTTCTGCGCATATTTTGTCTCAAGCGCTTCGAAACAACTGAAAAGCGGCTGGGGCATCAAAAGCATTCCCGCGCCTCCACCAAACGGATAGTCGTCCACACGGTTATGCTTATCTTCCGTAAAGTCACGGAAATTGACCGTATTCACCTCAATCAGCTGTTTTGATATTGCTTTTTCGCACAGGCTGGTTCCGCGAAACCCCAAAAACATCTCGGGAAAGATTGTCAGGCAATTAAATATCATATACCGCAACCTCTTCAAGCCTTTGCGCGTCTACGCGTATCACACCCGTATCCACGTCCTTTTCCACTACGACGCCCGGAATTGCCGGAAACATACAAACACCGCGCTCTTCCGTATGCACTACATACACATCAGCCGCGCCGTTTTGCAGAATATCCTTCAAGGTGCCAAGCACTTGACCGTCCGTAAGCAACACGCTAAGGCCAATCAGGTCGCAGATATAATAAGCCCCTTCGGGCAGCTTTGCCGCATTTGCACGGTCGACGTACAAAACGCTTCCACGAAGCGCTTCCACCGCATCCCTGTCATCATAGCCTTTCAGCTTCAGGTAAGCATAGCGCGCATCTACGCGTGCGCTTTCCACCTCTACCGGCTTATAGTCTCCTTCCGACAGGAAAAAGACATGAGACAGGTATGAAAACCGTGACAGGTCGTCCGTAAAGGCATCCAGCTTAATTTCTCCCCTCAGGCCCTGCGGCTTCAGGATGCGGCCAAGTTCGAAATAGTCTGTCATATGATTTCTACAATATACTTTTTGGACGCTTTGGTCGTAGCGGCTTTCACAACGGTACGGATGGCTTTTGCGATCCTTCCCTGCTTACCGATCACCTTTCCCATATCGTCCGGCGCAACCGTCAGCTCAAGGATATAAGCGTTTTCTTCTTCACGCTCGCTAACCTTTACCGCATCCGGCTCGTCTACCAGATTCCTGGCAATATATTCCACTAATTCACGCATTGCAAATCACCCTTTTTTAGTTGATTGCGCCGCTTTTTTTCAGTAATGCGCGCGCAGTATCCGTAGGCTGTGCACCATTGCCGATCCAGCTTTGCGCCTTTTCATTATCGAGTTTCAGATCCTTTGTAAGCGGGTTGTAATAGCCGATCTCTTCAATGTATCTGCCGTCGCGCGGCGCTCTTTCATCTGCTACAACCATTCTGTAAAAAGGTCTTTTCTTGGAACCCATTCTCTTTAATCTGATTTTTACTGACATAGTATAACCTCCAAAATAAATTCAACTTAATATTTGATTACCGATCAAACGGCGACTCACTTTCCCACTGCCGTTAAAACGGCATTTTGAACATTCCCTTGCGCTTACCGCCTTTTCCGGAGAACTGGCGCAGCATCTTTTTCATCTGGTCAAACTGGTTGAGCAGGCGGTTTACTTCCTGCACCGTGGTACCGCTGCCAGCGCAGATGCGTTTGCGGCGCGAACCATTTATAATCTGTGGATTCTGGCGCTCTTCCCTGGTCATGGAACGCACGATTGCCTTGGTGCGTTCAAGCTGTTTTTCGTCAAGCGTCATGCCTTTGAGCTTATTACCTCCCGGCATCATAGCGAGGATATCGCTCATGGAGCCCATATCCTGAAGCTGCTCCATCTGGTCAAGGAAATCCTCAAGGTTCAGCTGATCCTTTGATATCTTTTTCTGGAGCTCCGCAGCCTTCTTCTCTTCAAACGACGCTTCCGCCTTCTCAATCAGCGTCATAACATCGCCCATGCCAAGGATACGCGACGCCATACGATCCGGGTAAAACGGCTCGATGTCCGTCAGCTTTTCCCCCACGCCCACAAATTTGATCGGCTTTCCTGTTACCGCACGCACGGACATTGCCGCACCGCCTCGGGTATCGCCGTCGATTTTTGTAAGGATTACTCCGTCGATTCCAATATTATCGTTAAAGGTCGTCGCCGCGTTTACCGCGTCCTGGCCTGTCATTGCGTCAAGCACAAGCAGCGTTTCCGTCGGATTTGCCGTCTGCTTCAAATCCTTAAGCTCGCTCATCATCTCATCGTCAATATGCAGCCGTCCCGCCGTATCGACAATCACAATATCACAACCAAGCTTTGTCGCCTGTTTCAGCGCTTCCTTATAAATCCTGGAAGCGTTATCCTGTCCCATATCAAACACATCTACGCCTACCTGCTCGCCTACCACGTGCAGCTGCTTGATTGCCGCAGGGCGATAAATGTCACAGGCCACAAGAAGCGGTTTCTTGTTCTGCTTTTTGTAATACCCTGCAAGCTTTGCGCAAAACGTCGTCTTACCCGCGCCCTGCAAGCCCATCATCAGGATTACCGTAGGTGGGGAACCCGCAAGCTTGATCTCCGCCTGCCTGCCACCCAGAAGCTCCGTAAGTTCGTCGCGCACGAGCTTGATTACCTGTTGCCCGGGCGTAAGGCTTTCCAGAATCTGCGAACCGACAGCCTTTTCAGAAAGCTCCTTAATAAACTTCTTCACAACAAGGAAGTTAACGTCCGCCTCCAGCAATACGAGCTTTACCTCCCGCATTGCAGCTTTGATATCGCTTTCAGAAAGCTTGCCGCGCGAGGTCAGCTTTTTAAATACATTTTGTAATTTTTCCGCAATTCCTTCAAATGCCATTTATTTCTCCCCAGAGAGCTGCTTTTCTACCAGTCCAAGTTTTTCTTCCATATCCATAAGCTTTGCCTGCGCGCGCTTTAAGGTATCAAGCACGCCCTGACGGGATATTCCAAATTCCTGCGCAATTTCCGCAAGCGAGTAATCGTCATCATAATATAAGGCAAATATCTTCGCCTGTTTTTCGGTCAGGAAGCTGCCATAAAAATCATAATATAAACTGAGACTCAAATCTTTTTCATGCTTCATCTTATTCCCGCCGATACAGATGCACATTTTCCTTCCAGTACATCTTATGTCCTGATTCAAAAAACAGGTGTCAAGTACGTAACCTTTACACCTGTTTTATTATACATGATTTTTCCCTTCTGTCAAGCCGTTTTCCTGATTTTTACAGCCTGTCCAGCTTTTCCATCGAGATTGCCGCCCCATGCCCCGGATAAAAAAGCTTCGCCTCGCAAGACTTCAGGCGCAAAAGGCTTTTATCCGCCCGCCCGTAATCCTCCGCAATACGCGCGCCGCTTACACCGAACAAATTCATCATCGTATCGCCAACAATACACGCCTGCGCGCCGCCGCACAAAAATCCCACAGAGCCTGCGGTATGGCCAGGCAGCGCAATCACCTGCACATGCACGCCATATTCAGATAAATCCTGCCCGTCCTCCAGAAAAAAATCCGGCTCAAACGGATCGAGCTTTATTTTATGGATTGTCCGCAGTGACGAGCTTTTGATAAAACCGCCAATTATCCCCCGCGATCCAAAGCTGCGGAGGCGGTTATCCTGAGAAAGCCTGTAATCTTCCTTGTGGATCGCAATGGGAACATTTAGTTTTTCAGCCAGGAATGCCGCGTTTGCACTGTGGTCAAAATGTCCGTGCGTCAAAGCAATCAACCTGATATTCCAGCCGCTGATTCTTGCAAGCAGTCTTTCACGGATCGGCTCCGGTCCGGTATCCACAAGGATTGCCGATCCATCTTCTATGATTCCAAAACAATTCACCGTCCCAAACCGGAGCGGTACAATCTCCTGCATTTTATGTTCTCCGATTCGCTTTATTCCAGAATTGCCCTGGCAAACTCTTTTGCATCAAATGGCTGCAAATCATCCACGCCCTCGCCAACACCGATAAAGCGCACAGGCACGCCGGTCATATCCTTGACCGCGCACACAACGCCGCCCTTTGCGGTCCCGTCAAGTTTTGTCAGGATAATCCCCGTCAGCTTCACGCTCTCATTGAAAACCTCCGTCTGGGAGATAGCATTCTGCCCTGTCGTCGCATCCACCACAAGAAATGTCTCCCTGTTCGCCTGCGCATATTCCTTGTCGATCACGCGATTGATCTTTTCAAGCTCGCTCATCAGATTTTTTTTGTTGTGCAGCCGCCCAGCCGTATCGATAATCAGCAGATCAATATCGGCATGCTTTCCCGCGTCGATCGCATCATAAACCACAGCCGCCGGATCCGCACCCTCCGCATATTTGATTACGCGCGTATTCGTACGTTCTCCCCAAATAGAGAGCTGTTCCGCCGCGGCTGCACGAAAGGTGTCTGCGGCAGCTAAAAGCACTTTTTTACCTTGGGTGTTATAATAATTGGACAGCTTTCCGATCGCCGTCGTTTTGCCGACGCCGTTAACGCCCACAATCAGCATCACGGTTGGCTTTTTAACCTCTAACGGCGGCGCGTCCATATAATCCGCAAGAATCTCTACCAGCATATCCTTGATCTGCTCCGAATCCGCCACCTTATTTTCTTTGACGCGGTCTCGCAGGGTTTCTACGATCTTTTCCGTGGTAGCATAACCGATGTCTGACAAAATCAACGCTTCTTCAAGTTCTTCGAAAAATTCTTCGTCAACCTTCCTGAAATTCTTGATTACATTATTTATTTTTGCTGAAAAATTTTCCCTCGTCTTATTGACTCGTTCTTTTAGCTTGTCAAAAAATCCCATTTTCCTGCCTCATTTCTGTTAAAGTTGCACGGATACAATGTCTGAAACGCCCTTTTCCTGCATTGCAATCCCATATAAAGTATCACAGATCGCCATAGAGGGCTTTCTGTGCGTAATGACAATAAACTGTAAGTCCTCAGATAACGTTTGCAGATATTCTGAGAACCGTATTACATTCGCATCATCCAGCGGCGCGTCGATCTCATCCAGCAGACAGATCGGCGAAGGATTGATATTGAGCATCGCAAAAAGCAAAGCAATCGCCGTAAGAGCCTTTTCCCCGCCTGACAAAAGCTGAATATTCTGGAGCTTTTTGCCCGGCGGCTCCGCAATGATCTCTACGCCGCACTCCATGATATCCCCATCCTCCAGAACAAGCTCCGCATGGCCGCCTCCAAACAGGTCCCTGAACGTATTGGTGAAATTTTCGTTGATCAGTGCAAACTTCGCGCGGAAGCTTTCCTTCATACCGGACAACAGGTTGTCGATCACCACCTGCAAATCTCCGCCTGCTTTTACAAGGTCTTCGCGCTGCACAAGCAAACTGTCGTAACGTTCGCGCACGCGCGTATAGTCCTCGATTGCATTCGGATTCACCGCGCCCATGTCGCGGATTTGCTCCCTGATGCCATCTATCTCCTTCATAGATGCCTGATAAGGAAATTCCTTTTTCCACACAAGCGCATTTGCATAGGTAAGGCCGTAATCATCCCACAGCTTTGTCTGGTATGTCTCGCGTGCAAGCTCCAGCTTCTCGCGGTTGGCGATATACTTGTACTTCAGCTCAATTAACTGCTCCTTGCCGCCAGTGAGCTCTTCACCCTTTTGCTCCGCCTGTGCAATCTGCCCGTTAAGCGCATTGCGCATTTCCAGCTTCTCTTTTGACTCGTCGCCCGCACGCCGCACCCGATCCAATACTTCGTCAAGCTGCCCGCGAAGCTCCGCCTTCTGGTGCGTAAGCTGCTTCATCTCAACCATAAGCGTTTCATTTTGGTTTTGCATCGCTTCTAAGCTTTGCTTTGCCTGCGCGGCTGCAAAACGCACGTGCTCCGCCTCGCTCAGCAATATATTTTTCTGGTTGTTAAGCTCGGTTTGCTCCAGCTCTTTTGCAGACAGCAAATCCTTTGTTTCAGAGGTTTGTGCCGCATTCTTTGCCGCGCGTTGCTCTGCCTCGGCCTGCTTTGCAAGCAGCGCTTCAAAATCCTCCCCCGCTTTTTGCACATCATCAAGGAGCGTTTTGATCTGCATGTTGATTGCTTCCAATTCGCTTTGCGTGTTTTTCAGCTCATCCTGCAGCTTTGCCGATATGGTATCCTGATCTGCAAGCGCTTCCTTTGCCGATGCGAGGCGCTGCTTTATTTCCGCTGACCTGATTTCCTGTGCGCGAAGCTCGTTTAACGCTTCCTGCTGTCTCTTTTGCGCCTGCTCGGCCAACTGCTGGCAAGCTTTTAACTCACGCCCGACCTTCTCAAAGCGTTTCTGGTTCTCCGCTATATTTTCCTCAAGCTCCTGCGCCATACGTTTTCTGGAAAGAAGCCCTGTTTTCGTGTTTTTCAGGCTGCCGCCTGTAATCACGCCGCCCGGCTTGATAAAATCCCCGTCCATTGTGACCGCACGGAACGCATAATCCGATTTTTTCATCAGCCTGATTGCGCTGTCCATATCGCGGACGATCACCGTCCTGCCGAGCAGAAAATCCACCGCGGGCCGTATTTCTTCTGCGCAATCGATGGCCTCGCTGGCAACGCACTCCACGCCATCCATCGCCAAAAATTCTTTTTCATTTTTTTGCAGGTGACGTACTTTCAGAGCCTTTGTCGGCAAAAACGTAACGCGTCCAAGGTTATTTTTCCTGAGGAAGGCGATAATATCCTTTGCGTCCGTGTCCTCTTCCACAACAACATTTTGAAGGGCGTTTCCCAAAATCACTTCAATCGGCGTCTCGTATTTTTTGGGAACGTCAATCACTTCTGCCAGTACGCCTTTTATTTTACGCCTGATTTCCGGTGCATTTTTTGCCTGCTTAAACAAGGATTTTACACTGTCAAAATATCCTTCGTATTCCGCGCGTATATCGCTCAGAAGCTTAAAACGCGACTCATCCTCGCTGATACGCCTGGAAACCGCGGCAGCCTGCGCTCCAAGCTCTTTTTCCTGTGCGCGCGACGCAGCCATTTCCTGCGCTGCCTCGTTCATCGTTTCACGAAGCCTGGCAGCCTCATCGTCATAGCGTTTCGTCTCAGCAAGCAGCGTCTGCACCTGCTCCGCCTGCTTTTTGACATATTCCTTATGTTTCTTGGCCTCTTCTTCTGTGGCTTTGCTTTTTTGTGTCAGCATTTCGCTGCGCAGTTCTTTTTCGCTTTGCTCGAGCTTCATCGACTGCAATACGCTGCGGGCGCTTTCCACCTCGCGTTTGATATCGTCAATCGCATCTGCCGCGTCGCCCGACTCGCCCGTAACAGCCTCTATTCTTTTTCTCAGTTCCAGAATTTCAGCATATTTTTGGTCGATCGCATTGTTTTTTTCATTGACCTGTTTTCCTAAATCCTCGGCCTTTTTTTGATTTTCCGAGATAACCTCTTCATATTCGTCTCGTTTTCGCGAATTTTCATGAAGAATAGCGAGATGCGTGCTTTCCTTTTCCTCGAGTACATTCAGCAGCCCCTTTAGGCGTTCCTGCTCGCTCATCTGCTCCGCTAACATTGCATTTTGCTGCTCAATCTCCTGCTGCAGAGCCTGAAGACTTCTTTTGCATTCAGAAACACGCGCTGCCTCTGCGTTTATCTGTGCGGTAATATCATGATATTCCTGCTCGTTTTCTTTAATCTGCTCTTCATTTTTGGCGATTCTCTCCCCTGCGCGGTCATACTGGTACAGGTAAAGATTGATTTCGAGCTCCTTTAGCCTGTCCCGCAGGTTCAGGTAATCCTTCGCCTCGTTCATCTGCTTCTCAAGGGGCTCTATCTGTGCGAAAAGCTCGGAAATAATATCGTCGATACGCGTAATATTCTCGTTTGTTTTTTGCAGATTCCTCTCCGCTTCCTCCTTGCGCACCCTGTATTTCATGATGCCTGCCGCCTCTTCAAACACCTTGCGGCGCGCGGTCGCCTTGCTGTTCAAAATCTCATCGATCTTGCCCTGTCCGATGATGGAATAACCTTCTTTGCCGATTCCGGTATCACGAAACAATTCCAGAATATCCTTTAACCGGCAACCTGTATTATTAATCGAATATTCGCTTTCGCCCGAACGGTACATTTTCCGTTTTACAGAAATTTCCGTATATTCTGATTTGATCCGCATATCAGAGTTATCAAAAATAAGCGCAACCTCGCAGTATCCCTTTTTACTGCGCGTTTGCGTTCCATTGAAAATCACATCCTGCATACTGGTTCCACGCAGGTTCTTTGAGCTTTGCTCGCCCAAAACCCACCGCAGCGCATCCGCAATATTGCTTTTACCGCTGCCGTTTGGTCCCACGACGCCCGTGATTCCCTTATTAATAATAATCTCTTTTTTGTTGCAAAAAGATTTGAAGCCGTTTAGTTCGATTCTTTTTAGAAACAAAGGGATTTACTCGCTTTCTTCCACAATTTTTGTCATGGTGTATACATTCGCAAACTTCTTCTTGAAGTAAGGATTCAAAAGCCTGAGCACTACAAACGCAACCGCAGCAAATATAATTCCAAGGATTGCCGCAAAAGCGTCCTTTACCGGGAAAATATCCTGTGGGATCACATAGCCAAGCCATACGCCGACAAACAGCATGATCAGCGGGAAAATATAAGCAATCGCCGAAGATTGCAGTGCATTTTTAGTTGTAAATTGGACCTCTACACGTTCCCCCTCACGCGCATGAAGCGCATTTTCCATCGTGACGGTGATATCGTTCTGGCCTGATATCATCCCGCAGGCGCCGCACTTCGCACATGCCGAAGTCCGCTCAAACAACACGTACGCCGTATTGCCATCTATTTTTGTAACGAGTCCCGATTCCTTCATTGCTCTACCCCGATAATCCGCCTGACCACATAACCGGCCATCAATAGCCCGCATACGGGCGGTACAAACGATATACTGGCGGGCACGTGCTTTCCATCCTCAGCGAGCTGCGTTTTCTGGGGAAGCTCATCGGAGCAAACCACGGGCAGCTTATCGATTCCCGCATCCCGAAGCCTTTTGCGTAATATTTTTGCAATCGGATCACACTTTGTCGCAAACAAATCCACAATGCAAAAACGCTCCGGGTATAGTTTATTTCCCGCGCCCATAGACGAAATGATTTCAATTCCCCGCCTGCTGCACTCCAAAATCAAAAGCTCTTTGGAGCGCAGGCTGTCGATCGCGTCCACCACAAAATCGATCGGGCCCGACAGCAGTTCATCCGATGTTTGCCCGTCATAGAACGCATCATACGCCACCACGTTTGCCTGCGGGTTGATGTCCAGGATACGCTCCTTCATCACGCCCACTTTCTTCTTGCCGATTGTAGACGAAAGCGCAACCAGCTGCCTGTTGCAGTTCGAAGGCTTTACAACGTCATTATCGACCAAAATAAGCGTTCCCACGCCCGCTCTGGCAAGCGCTTCCGCAGCGAAGGAACCTACACCGCCTACGCCAAACACAGCGACAGCTGAATCCTTCAATTTCGCCGCCGCATCCGCTCCGAGCAGCGCAACCGTTCTGGAATCGTCCATCTTAGTCTTCATCCACCTTGATATGCAACTCCCGCAGCTGTTTTTTATCAACCTCCGTAGGTGCCTTTGACATCAAATCCGACGCATTCTGCACTTTTGGGAATGCGATTACGTCACGGATAGAATCCACGCCTGCCATCAGCATTGCAAGGCGGTCAAGGCCGTATGCGAGCCCGCCATGCGGAGGCGTTCCGTATTTAAGCGCTTCAAGCAGGAACCCAAACCGGTTCCATGCGTCCTCTTTCGAGAAGCCCAGCGCTTCGAACATTTTTTCCTGCAGCTCTGAGCTGTGGATTCTGATGCTTCCCCCGCCGATCTCGTTGCCGTTCAATACGATATCATACGCCTTTGCCCGTGCATTTGCCGGATCGCTTACCACCTTATCGATATCTTCATCCATGGGCGACGTGAAGGGGTGGTGCTTCGCGACATATCGTTTTTCTTCCTCGCTATACTCAAACAGCGGAAATTCCGTTACCCACAAAAGATCCCATGTATTCTCTTTGACCAGCTCAAGCTTTTCAGCAAGCTTTAGACGCAGAGCGCCAAGCGAATCATACACGACAGAATTCTTATCACCCACAAAGAACAGGATATCTCCTACCTGTCCGTCTGTGCGCTGCATGATTGCGTCGATTTCCTCCTGCGTCATAAACTTTGTGATTGGCGAATTCAGGCCGTCCTCGCGGATAGATATCCACGCCATACCCTTTGCGCCATAAATTTTAACAAAATCAACCAACGCGTCTATCTCGCGACGCGCGAGGATGTTTGCACATCCCTTTGCATTGATCGCCCGTACGCTCCCGCCATTTTTCACAACGGAGCTGAACACCTTGAACTCGCTGCCTGCCACAATATCGCTGACATCCCTTAGCTCCATGCCAAAACGCGTGTCCGGCTTATCGCTGCCAAAACGGTCCATTGCCTCCTGATAAGGAATGCGGCGCAGCGGCAGCTTGATATCGATATCCATCACGTCTTTAAATACTTTTTGAATCAGCCCTTCGTGTATTGTCATCACATCGTCCGCATCCACAAAAGACATTTCCGTATCAATCTGCGTGAATTCCGGCTGACGGTCGGCACGCAGGTCTTCGTCGCGGAAGCATTTTGTGATCTGGAAATATCTGTCATAGCCGGAAACCATCAATATTTGTTTGAAAAGCTGCGGAGACTGCGGCAACGCATAAAACGCGCCCGGATGAATACGGGACGGTACAAGATAGTCCCTTGCGCCTTCCGGCGTACTCTTTTGCAGCATAGGCGTTTCTATATCAAGGAATCCGTTATCTGAAAGATAAGCACGCGCTGAGTTGGCTATTTTGTTACGCAGGATAAGATTCTTTTGCATATCCGGCCTGCGCAGGTCAAGAAAGCGGTATTTAAGCCGCAGCTCTTCACGGACCTTGGAGCCGTCTTCGATCTCAAACGGGGGCGTTTCCGCCTTGCTGAGTATCTTCATTTCGCGAACCTTTACCTCAATAAGGCCCGTAGGGATTTTCGGATTGACCGTATCCTCGGACCGCTCCATGATTTTACCCTTTACGGCAAGAACAAATTCGCTGCGGATGCTCCCTACTTTATCAAAATCGCCCTCAAACACCGATTCGTCAAATACAACCTGCATAATTCCCGAACGGTCACGCAGGTCAACGAATACAAGCCCGCCAAGGTCCCGGCGCGTATCCGCCCAACCCATAAGCGTAACTTCCCTGCCAACGTCGTCTTTTGTAAACTCTGCGCACAGCGCGGTTCTTTTCCAATCGCCTAATAATTCTCCCATTTCACTCTTCTCCCGATGATATAAAATTGATTATAAATATAACTTGATATCCTTTTGATGCACAACGCGTTCCTCGCCTGTTTCCATTGTTTTGAGGACAACCGTTGCGTTTTCCATTTCGCTTTCGCCGATCACGCCTACTGTTTTCGCGCCGATTTTATCCGCATATTTAAACTGCGCTTTGATACTGCGCGCGCAGTGATCCATATCGGCCTTGATTCCGGCATTGCGCAAATCGCGCACCAATACTGCCGCTGTAAGCCTCGCCTGTTCCCCGTGCGTAACAATAAACACATCCGTAAGCGCTGGTTTTGGAATCTCTATTCCTTCGCTTTCCATTACAAGTAAAAGCCGCTCAATCCCAAGTCCAAAGCCAATACCCGCCATATCCGGGCCGCCAACCTGCTTAATCAGTTTGTCATAACGTCCTCCTCCGCACACCGTTCCCTGCGCGCCGATGCTGTCCGATATGATCTCAAATACTGTTTTTGTGTAATAATCCAATCCCCGTACGATGAGCGGGTTGACCTTATATTCGATTCCAAGTACGCTAAGATACTTTTTCAATTCTTCAAAATGCGCGCTGCATTCATCGCATAGGTGGTCGATCATCAGCGGCGCTTTTTCGATCACGCCCCTGCAGCCTTCCTCTTTGCAATCGAGTACGCGCAACGGATTGCGCTCCACGCGGTCTTTACAGGTTTCGCAGAGCGAATCGATATTGCTGTTCAGATAGTCCTTCAAAAGCGCGTTATACTGCGGCCTGCACTGATCGCAACCGATACTGTTTATATTAAGCTTAAGCTGTTTAAGGCCTGCCTCACCCAAAAGCGTGAGCGCAATATTGATCACTTCCGCGTCTATGCTCGCGTCCGGCGCGCCAAACACTTCCACACCAAACTGGTGGTGCTCCCGCAGCCTTCCGGACTGCGGCTTTTCGTAGCGGAACACCGGCGTGGAAAGATAATACATTTTAGTAGGCTGTGGGTTGGACGGAAGGCCTCCTTCAATAAAAGCACGCACAACACCAGCCGTCCCCTCCGGCTTCAGCGTAACAGAGCGGTTTCCTTTATCCGTGAAGGTATACATCTCCTTCTGGACAATATCCGTCGTATCTCCTACGCCGCGCAAAAACAGCTCCGTATGCTCAAAAACCGGCGTCCGTATCTCCCGGTATCCTGCAAGCGACGTAATCTGCCGTACCAGCTGCTCAATATAATGCCATTTATAGCTCTCCTGTGGAAGAACATCCTTTGTGCCTTTTGGAGCTTTTATTGCCACTTCCTTCTACCTCCGATAATTCTTTTCAAATAAAAAAACGTCGTCCTGAACAAGGGACGAAGTTTCAAAAAATCCGCGGTACCACCCACTTTGAGAAAATAAATTCTCCACTCTCGCCCATAACGCCGGCCCGCGCCCGATACTACCGGCTTTACGCTTTCGCACCGGAAACTCCATGGTGTTCTTCGCCATATCTTAAACGCACAGCCGCTTCCAGCCGCGACGGCCGCTCTCTTTTGCGTAAGGCATACGGTTACTCTCCATATCATCGTATTTCCATTAGGTTTATTATACCCATGAAACGTTTGCCTGTCAACAAACGCAGCGGTTAATTTCCTTGCCCAAACAGTTCCTTTTTCCGCGCGACCATTTCATCCGTCCGCTCGGTATAATGCTTCAAATCCTTCACATTTGCCGCCCGCTCGATACGGTTTTGCGCGCCAAACACCCGTTTGGATATCCCGCCCGCTCCAAATGCCATGTTACTCACGGTTTCTTCCATGATATCTATATTATAAACGCATTCCCTCCCGGGCTTTGCAAAACCAACATTTTCGAGGTTTCCGTTCATATATTTTTGCCGGTAAAGATAATATGGCTCGTATCCATGCGCCAGCAAAAACTCTTGTGCAAAATCCACCATTTCTTCCGCTTCCTGTGCGGAAGGCAGGTCCGATTGCCGTTCGAGCGCAAACTCTGAGGATCTTTTCAGCGCAAGCGTATGCACCGTCACATTTTCCGGTTCAAAACGCATCACATCGCAAAGCGTATGTTCAAGGTCATGGATATCCTCCTTCGGCAAGCCCAGGATAATATCCGTATTAATGCTTTTGAAGCCGGCTTCCTTTGCATATTCAAACGCATGAAAAAAATCGGCAGCCGTATGCCTGCGGCCGATCAGCTCCAGGGTTTCGTCTTTTGTCGTCTGCGGATTGATACTGATGCGTTCTACGCCCGCCTCCTGTAAAAGCGCAAACTTTTCCGGCGTAATCGTATCCGGCCTTCCTGCTTCCACCGTAAATTCACGCTTCTGCGGAAACAATGTATTTACCCTGTAAAGCAATGCTTCCAGTTCCCTTTCACCGAGCGCCGTCGGCGTGCCGCCGCCGATATAAACAGTACGCACGCTGTAGCTGCCCAGCGTCCCGCGCAGCTTCTCCATTTCATAAAAAAGCTTTTGCAAATACACGTCCCGCAGCTGCTCGCTTTGCCTTACGTCCCGCGAAATAAAGGAACAGTATTTGCACCGGGACACGCAAAATGGAATTCCCACATAAATATCCACGTCGTTTTCCGCCACATCTGCAAAAAAAGGCTCCTGCACTTTTGTGATCCTCGCAGCCAGATCGGTTTTTTCCGGCGACACATGATAGGTGTCGAGAAATACCCTGCGCGCCTGCTCCAAGCCGTCCGCAGCCGCAAGCTCGCGCAGGAGTTTTGTGGGACGTATCCCCGTGAGCGAACCCCAGGGCATATGCCGCTCGTAATATTCCTGCAAAAGCTCATAAACCGCCAGCTTCACATGATGCTTTCTCATCTTTTTTGACAGAAGCGTATTGCGTTTGATGTCAATGTCCTGTCCTGTTTTTTGGTCTGCAAATACAGGGTTTGCTTCCTTTTCCAGTACCAATACGCCATCGATATAATATTCCAGTCTTGTATGCCAGCCCGCTTCGTCATGCCAAAAAAAATGCCGAAGCATTTTGCCGGCATCCATTTCATTTTTGTCATCCAACTGCCGGATATGCTTCTCCGGCAAAAACAAGCGGATCTCATCGCAGATATCCTGAAAAAATTCAGGTGTGTCCGTATAAAGTGAAAACATTTTTTTATTCCCTCATAAAAGGATTGTAAGCTTTCTCCCGTTGCAATGTGGTTGCTGCGCCGTGCCCGGGATATACTGTATAATCTCCTTCAAGTCCTGCAAGCCTTGCAAGGGATTCCTGCATCGCCTGTGGACTGCTGTCCGGAAAATCCGTCCTTCCAATCGACTGTGCAAAGAGCGTATCACCAGAAAAAATAACATCGCCAGCTATATAGCATACGCTGCCCTGGGAATGTCCCGGCGTATGCAGTACCAAAAAGTGCATGGAATCCACATCGACCGTTTCGCCGTTCTTTAACACCACATCCGCCGCAGATAAACTGACCGGGCTACCCATAAAATAGGACAGGTTTTTCATGGGAACCCTGAGCATTTCTGCATCGTCTTCATGAATTGCAACCTTACAGTTGAGCGATTCCTTCAATTCATCCACACCGCCAATGTGGTCGGCATGCCCGTGCGTCAGGAGAATATATTGAACCTGCAACCCCAAAGCGCGTACTTTTTCCAATATTACAGCACTGTCGTCTCCGGGATCAATGATGACTGCGTTATTCGTAGCCTCGTCATACGCAATATAAGCATTTTCCTGTAACCCGCCGGTTACTATCGTTATAATTTTCATTGCTACCGTCCTAAAATTCTTTTCTGCTGTCAAGCAGGATCGTAACAGGCCCGTCGTTTACAAGCGCAACGTCCATATCAGCCTGAAACGTCCCGGTCTGCAGCCTGTCGCACCGTTCGCGGAATATATAAATGCACTGTTCAAAAAGATCCCGCGCATCCTCAGGCGGCGCGGCTTTGATATAGCTTGGGCGCCTTCCCTTTCGCGCGTCCCCATAAAGCGTAAACTGTGATACAAGCAACAGCTCCGCGCCGATATCCTTAAGAGAAAGGTTCATTACGTCCTGTCCATCCTCAAATATCCGTAGATTGACACACTTGTCCGCAATATATTCCATATCTTTTACCGTATCGTCCTGCGCGATGCCAAGAAGCACCACAATACCTGCATCTATTTTTGCGACAATGTCGCCGTCCACCGATACGGACGCATTTTTCACACGCTGCACAACCGCTCTCATCTACAGCCCCTCAATAATTCACACGCGATACTTCATGCACGCCTTTCAGGCTCTTCAACTTGTTTATCAGATCGCCTAAGTCCTGCACAGACGTAATATTCGAACGCAACGAGATCGTCGCGCTGCCATTTTTTGCCGAATGTGCATTGATTGCCGTAATATCCCTGCCGGTATTATACATAGCCTGCGATATTTCTACCATAAGGCCCGGCCTGTCGTCCGCGACAATCTGTACTTCGACATTATATGAGGTCGTCTGGTCTCCGGCCCATGCAACGTCGATCAGGCGTTCCTTATCAACATCATGTAAATTTTTACATTCTTTTGTGTGTACGCACACACCCCGCCCACGCGTGATATATCCAATGATATCATCCCCCGGCACCGGATTACAGCACTTTGCAAAGCGCACGGCAAGCCCTGTGCTGCCTTTTACTTTGATATCATCCTCCGAACCTTTGCCCGTGCGTTTGACAATTTTCAGTTCTTCCGTTCCCGTGTCGATATTATTCGCGATCTTATATTGTTCGATCAACTTTAAAAGAATCTGGTTGACCGAAATCGCGCCGTAACCGACTGCGGCAAACATATCGTCCTGCGAATTGAGCGTAAACCGTTTGTATAAAACAGAGAGCCAATCCGGCTTGAGCAGGTCATGGAGCGCATAACCCTGCCGCTTTGCTTCTTTTTCAAGCATTTCGCGGCCTTTTACAATATTTTCTTCCTTCAGCTGCTTTTTAAACCATTGTTTGATCTTGCTGCGCGCCTGCGCTGTTTTAACAAATTTGAGCCAGTCCCTGCTTGGCGTAGCCGAATTAGAGGTAATGATATCGACGATATCGCCCGTCTGCAGCTGATAATCAAGCGGTACAATCTTTCCGTTTACCTTCGCGCCAACGCATTTGTTTCCGATCGCACTATGGATGCTGTACGCAAAATCAAGCGGCGTAGCGCCATTCACAAAATCTTTTACGTCGCCCTTTGGAGTAAACACAAAAACAGTATCGGCAAAAATGTTCACCTTCAGGGTTTCCATGAATTCCTTGGAATCCTTAAGGTCGTTCTGCCACTCCATCAGTTCCCTGAGCCACGCCAGCTTGGAGTCCATCTGGTCTCCCTTGCCGCCTTCTTTATATTTCCAGTGTGCGGCGATACCGTATTCTGCCGTACGGTGCATATTGTAGGTGCGAATCTGTACCTCAAAGGGTTTTCCATCCTCACCCAGCAACGTCGTATGCAGCGACTGATACATATTCTGCTTGGGTACTGCAATATAATCTTTAAAACGCAACGGGATTGGTTTCCACATCGTGTGGACCGTTCCCAAAACTCCGTAACAATCCTTGATGCTGGATACGATGATCCTGATTGCAATCAGGTCGTAAACCTCCTCAAAGACCTTGTGCTTTTCCTTCATCTTTTTATAGATGCTGTAAATATGTTTGGGGCGGCCTTCGATCTCCGCTTTGATTTTCATTTCCGAGAGCTTATCCTCAAGCTTTACAATAACAGAATTGATTTGCTTTTCGCGCTCTGCGCGCGTCGAGGCAATCTTATTGGCAATCTCAAAATATTCGTCCGGATGCAGGAATTTCAAAGATAAATCTTCTAACTCCCACTTAATCGTGCTGATTCCAAGCCGGTGTGCAAGCGGCGCATATATTTCCAGCGTTTCCGTTGCTTTTTCAATCTGTTTGTTTTCCGACTGGTATTTGAGCGTACGCATATTGTGCAGCCTGTCGGCAAGCTTGATAATGACCACGCGAATATCCGACGCCATGGCAAGGAACATTTTGCGTAAGCTCTCCCATTGCTGTTCCTCGCGCGTCTTAAAATCATAATTTTTGAGCTTTGTCACGCCGTCAACGAGCTTTACAATCTCAGGATTGAACTCGCGCGCAATGTCCTCGTTGGTGATAACGGTATCCTCAACCGAATCATGCAGGATGCCCGCAATAATCGTGGTGTTGTCGAGGCCCAAATCCGCAATAATATCCGCGACTGCAAGAGGATGCGTAAAAAAGGGCTCGCCGGAATGGCGCAGCTGGCCTTCATGCGCCTTCTCCGCCATCTGGAACGCTTTTTCCACCATAGGATCATATTCTAATTTATGCCGCCTGATAAAATCCTTATAAAAGTCCGACACCCAATTCTCCCCTGCCTGTCCCGCTTAATATTCCAACAAAGAAAAAAGCTGATAACCTTCGAGTTTTTCCCGTCCGCGTAAATCCTTCAGTTCAATTACAAAATTAAGGGACGCAACCTGCGCTCCCGCCTTTTCCACAAGCTCGCACGCAGCCTTTGCAGTGCCGCCTGTGGCCAGCAAATCGTCAAAAATAGCAACGCGCATTCCTTTTTCCAATGCGTCTTTGTGCATTTCGAGACTACCTGTGCCATACTCAAGCGCGTATTCCACCTGATAAGTTTCCGCCGGAAGTTTATCCTTCTTACGCACAGGTACAACGCCCTTTTTCAGTAGATACGCAACCGGCGATCCAAACAGGAATCCGCGCGCATCAAGCACCACAATCATATCGATATCCTGTCCGCTTACCTGTTCCGCCATTGTTTCCGTCACATACGCGAATGCTTCCGCATCCTTGATGAGTGTTGTGATGTCCCGAAATATAACGCCCTTTTCCGGAAAATCGTTGATATTTCTGATTTTAGATTTCAGGTCCATTATGAGCTCTCCCTAAAAGAAACTTTTGATACGTTCCGCTTTCGCTTAAATCACGCTTTCCAGAGCGTATCATAATGTGTATTCTATCATTTTTTTTGATATCTAGCAAACTTATTTCCTCAAAAACAAGCAAGGCAAAACAAATATTGGGGATTGTGATACCCTGCACATACTTTTGCAGAAAAGCAGTCATCGCTCCTTCGTCCGCAAAAGAAATTTTCTGGTCGCTGATTCCCTTTAAAACCACATAGACCTGAAGCAGCCTGTCTCGTTCCATAAAGTATGTATCAATATCCTGCTGTTTCGCCTTTTTTATGCCCAGCAGGTGCTTTTTCATCGTCCTGACGAGCTCGCCTGCTGTCTCCTGATAAGAAAACGTATTCACGATCATCTGTGGTTTATTGTCGTATGTATTGATGTTAAGCGTTCCCACCGCGTCAGCGCATTCCGGCACATCCACCGCCTGCGTTCCAAAAATAACGCCGTTCACACTTTTGCCACCTTTTCCAAGCAAAAATTTCGCGTGCTTATCCTCGCCGATCGAACGGATATCACTGACTCTGGCATTTCGAATCAGCACCTCCACCTGCTCGTTCTTGAAACCAAACGGCCTTAAACAATCAAATTCCCGAATGAGTGAGTTTGAAATATCTGCCGGAACAATTTCGAGATCGTAAGTCTTTAAAGGCCGGAAAACCTCTTCGTTATAGTGCTCCTTCATATATTCATTCAGCCGATGGCGCAAAACCGGTAAATTTTCTTCTTTAAGCGTAAGCCCCGCCGCGCCGGCATGGCCGCCAAATTTTTCAAATAGTTTTCCCTGCGAGCTCATGGCTTCATATATATTCACCCCAGGGATACTGCGTGCAGAACCGGTATAGACTCCCGGTTCGGATTCGCCAAGCAAAATCGTTGGCCTCGTGTATCTTTCCGATACCTTGGACGCCGCAAGTCCTACGATTCCAATATCCCAGTCCTTTTGATACAGAAGAATCAACCAGTCCTGTTCGTCGCCTTCTTCCTCCTGCATGCCGAGCGCCTCACTCACAACCTTTTCCTGGCGCTGCTGCCGATCCGCATTCAGGCTGCAAAGCTCTTCAGCAAGCCGATCAAGCGTATTCCCGTCTTTTTCCGTTAATAACTCAAAGGCAATCCTTGCCGTTGATATCCGCCCTGCAGCATTGATACGCGGTGCTAAAACAAACGACACAGTCTGTGCGTCCACTTCACCCGCGCGCTTCGCACACGCCTGTTTTATCAGTGCGGCAATCCCCGGATTCGGCTCTTCGTTGATACGTTTTAGCCCCAGCGATGCAATCACACGATTTTCACCGACAAGCGGTACGATATCCGCGATTGTAGCAAGCGCCGCAATATCGATCATTCTGAGCGCGTCATCGCCGATCAGCGCCTGAGACAGTTTAAACGCAACCCCCGCGCCGCACAACGAATCAACAGGATACTTTTCCTTCGGATTTTTAGGGTTGATGATATAATCAGCTCTTGGCAGCACATGCGGGCACTCGTGATGGTCGGTAACGATTGTCTTCATTCCCATTTCGTGCGCGAGGGCGATCTCTTCCACATTGGTGATGCCGCAATCCACCGTGATCAGCAGTGAAATATCCGTAAGGTTTTTAATGTTTTCCGTCGATAGTCCGTATCCATGCTCCATCCTGTTGGGAAGGAACACCTCTACGTTCGCGCCCATTTGAATCAACGTCTGGTATAAAATCGCGCTTGCTGAAATACCATCCGCGTCGTAATCTCCATAAACGCATATTCTGCCGCCAGTTGCAATCATATGCTTAATTGTACTGACCGCATCGCGCATATCGTGAAACAAATATGGATCGTTCAACTGGCTGATGTCCGGATTTAAAAATTCGCGCGCCTGCCCGACATCACAAATACCGCGCGCACACAAAAGCCTTGCTGTAATCTTCGAAATTTTGAGCGCACCGCACAACTCTTTCACAGCATTCTCCTGCGTATTCAGTTGTTCCTTTTGTTTCAGGATATATCGCATACGTTTTCCTTTTAAAAAAGACCTCCTTTTGAGAGAAGGTCTTTTTGTTATCCAATTACGTTTACTTGTTGATATACAAGCAAATCCGCAGAATCATGCTTTCGCAGGCTTTTTCTGCGCCTTTTTCTTTTTCTTGTTTCCGCTTGCCTTTGCCTGATTTTGTTTTTTATCAAAACGGTCTGCCATAAGCGCCCACATCGGAGCCGCGAGGAATACGGACGAATAAACGCCTGCCAACAGTCCGACGATGATCGGGAAGGAAAATTCCTTGATGGCCGGTACGCCAAAAATATAAAGGCATACGATCATAATCAGCGTCGTTATGGAGGTGTTCATTGTCCTCGTGAGCGTCTCCTTGATGCTGATGTCCGCTATCTCCGGCCTTGGCAGCTTTTTTACACCTGCTATTGTCAGATTATCACGCACCCTGTCAAAAATAACAATCGTATTGTTAATCGAATAGCCGACGATTGTAAGGCACGCCGCAATAAACGCACTGTTGATCTGTATTTGCATAATGCACATGATCGCAATCATGATTCCCACGTCATGAATCAGCATAATAACTGCGCTGATACCATTGTAAAGCTGGAACCTGATCCAAATATAAATCAGCATCAATCCACATGCTACTGCAACCGCAAGAAATGCGTTTCGTACAAGTTCGCTGCTTGCCACGCCGCCCACCTTATCTACCGTTACGATTTCCGCGTCAGGATAAGTGGTTTGCAGATCCGCAAGGATTGCGTCGTTTGTCGTGGACTGGAGCTCTTCATCGTTTAAGTCACGCATACGGATTTCCGCCTGCGTATAGCCGTCGCCGGCTTTTACAATCGGCGAATCTCCCATTCCGTTATTTTTAAGCGCATCCTCAACCACATTGGTATCGAATTCGCCCTTCATGTCAATGGTGATTATGCTGCCGCCCGTAAAGTCAATACCGAGGTTAAGGCCTCCATTCACAAAGCCAAACACGATACCCAGTACAATGATCGCAATCGGAAGGATCAGGAATTTTTTGAAATGTTTCGTGATTTTCATTACGCATTTCCCCCTTCCCTGGCAGCCTTTGCCGCTTCCCTGATTTGCTTTGCTTTCGCCATAAACACATTTGGATTTTTGATGTTAAGGTTGATAAACATCTTAAGTATTCCTTTGGTAATCAAGAGCGCCGATATCATTGATACGATGATACTGATAATCAGCGTGTAAGCGAAGCTCTTAAGCGTACCCGTTCCAAATACGGCAAGCACAATCGCGCAGATGAGCGTCGTAACGTTCGAATCGAGGATTGTCACAAACGCTTTTTGGAAACCCGCGTTAAACGAAGTCCTCAAGGTCTTGCCTGTCCGGAATTCTTCTTTAAAGCGCTCGAATATAATGACGTTCGCATCGACCGCCATACCGATACCAAGTATGATACCCGCAATGCCCGGGAGCGTAAGCTGCACGCCCGGAACGCTTGCCAAAAGCAGCATTACAAAGCAAATATATACCAAAAGCGCCATACATGCCGTAAGTCCCGGCAACCTGTAATAGATCAATATAAACGCAAACAGTATGATCAGACCGATGATACCCGCATAAATGCTGTTTTGCAGCGCGCCATATCCAAGCGTTGCACTGATGGAACGCACCTCGATTTCATTCATTTCAAGAGGCAACGCGCCACTTTCAATTTGCATCGCAAGGTTTTGCGCTTCTTCCAGGGTAAAGTTGCCTGAAATCTGGCCCTTCCCGCCTGCAATGATGGACTGCACGGTTGCCGTGGAAATCGTTTCTCCATCAACCGTAATCGAAATATTCTGCCCTAAAAATGTTGTGGTTGCATCCGCAAAAAGCTTCGCGCCTTCTTCGTCCAGTTCAAAGCTGACGATATATTTCTGGGTTTGCGAGTCCTGTCCGGCCTGTGCGCTTTTGATCTTGCTTCCATCAAAAATCGTATCGCCGTTCGGATCTACAAACTCCAGCTTTGCCGGTGTACCAATAAATGCGGCCACCTCATTCGGATCCTGCATCTCACTTGTGGCGTTGATCGGGATTTCCACACGAATCTTATCGTTTCCCTGTTTGGTTACGGTCGCCTCCGTAAATCCCTTCGCATCAAGGCGGTCCCTGAAAATAAGCATCGCACCATCCATCTTGCTGTCAAAATCATCTACAGACGTATCCTGCGCCTGATAGACGGTATAAACTCCGCCGGTTAAGTCCAGTCCCTGTTGGATACCATTCAGTGGCCTGATTTCATAAATCCCAACATCGAAACCGTTGATGACAACAAAACACAACAAAGCGATCAGTATGAACGTAACGATAATTCCAACTAAGCTTCGTTTCTTCATCAATTGTTCCCTCCTATTTTGATTGTCAGACAAAAATCAAGCCTTTGCCCGCAGTGAAAATTCAGCTACACGCGCGCCTTTTGCGCACAGGCAGCTGAATGCTTACGCAATAATAAAAAACAACGTTTCCCCTCTATTGCAGCTAAAAACTCACTTATATATTATATAGCCGCATCGGCGAATAGTCAATTACAACTGTTTTATTCGATTAAAAATCAAACAAACTCAGCTGGTTGGTCTGCGATAATCCGGTAAGCGTTCCCATTTTCTGCATTTCTTCGATGACGGAGGACGAAAGCTTTGCGCGTTTGCGAAGGTCTTCTATCGATAAAAATGCGCCCCGCTCGCGTTCTTCCACAACCTTCGCGGCAGCGTTACCGCCAAGCTTTGGAATGGAAAGGAACGGAAGCCGCAGCCCCCCTTCTTCAATCAAAAATTTCTCCGCGTCGGATTTTTCGAGATCTACCGGCAAAAAGTGAATGCCCCTCAGATACATCTCGCACGCTACTTCAAGCATGGTCGCCATATTCTTTTCATTCGCGGTCGCATTTCCATTGCTTTCCAGCATCTGCCAGTTTTTCTTAATATCATCGAGCCCGCCGGCGACGTAAGACGCGTCAAAATCGCCTGAACGAACTGTGAAATAAGAGGAATAGAAGGCTTGCGGATAATGCACCTTACAATATGCGATGCGGTAAGCCATAATGACATAAGCAACCGCATGCGCTTTTGGGAACATGTATTTGATCTTTTTACATGATTCCACAAACCAGTCTGCGATATGCGCGTCGTCAAGCGCTTTTTGCATATCCTCTGAAAAACCGTTCTTTGCGATCTTTCCTTTTCTGGTCGCCTCCATAATGAAAAATGCCATGCGCTTTTCCACGCCCCTGTCCACCAGATAGTTCATAATATCATCGCGGGTACAAATGGCTTCCTTCAGGGTGCATGTGCCCGCCTTAATCAGGTCCTGCGCGTTTCCCAGCCATACGTCCGTACCATGGGAGAGCCCGCTGATACGAACGATTTCCGACATTGTCGTTGGCTTGGTATCCATCAGCATTTGCCGTACGAACTTTGTGCCAAATTCCGGAATGCCCAGCGTACCCGTCTGGATCCCAAGCAAATCCTTTGATTTGAGGCCAAGCGGCTCCAGCCCGGAGAAAAGCTTCATCGTGGGCTGGTCGTCAAGCGGTATTGTCAGCGGATCGATACCGGTAGCGTCCTGCAACAGCCTTATGATGGTAGGAACATCATGGCCGAGGATATCCAGCTTGATCAGGATGTCGTGCATGGAGTTGAAATCAAAATGCGTCGTAACCCACTCGGCATCCGCGGAATCCGCAGGCTTTTGCACCGGCGTAAAATCATATACTTCCATTTCTTTGGGGACAATAACAATGCCTCCCGGATGCTGCCCTGTGGTCTTTTTTACACCGGAAACGCCTTGCACCAAGCGGTTTATTTCCGCTTCATTCGCATAAGTGCCCGTTTGCTCCAGAAATTTTTTGACGTAGCCATAGGCAATTTTATCTTTGACCGCGCTGATCGTTCCCGCCCGGAAGACGTGGCCTTTTCCAAACAAAACCTCCGTGTATTTATGCGCGACAGGCTGATATTCGCCGGAAAAGTTCAGGTCAATATCAGGCACCTTGTCTGCGTCGATTCCAAGGAATACCTCAAACGGGATATCATATCCGTCTTTCAAATACTGCGTCCCGCACTTCGGGCACTTCGCATCCGGCAAATCAACGCCTGAAGGATACTTTTCCTTATCGACATTGAAATCCGAATGCTTGCAGTTCGGGCATACATAATGCGGCGGCAATGGATTTACCTCCGTAATACCCGTCATGGTTGCCGCAAGGCTGGAACCAACCGATCCCCTTGAACCAACCAGATAACCGTCTTCGTTTGATTTTTTTACAAGCCTGTGGGCGCTGTAATAAAGGACGGAAAATCCATGTCCAACGATTGAGTCCAGTTCGCGTTTTAGCCTTGCCTCAATCATCTCCGGGAGAGGATCACCATATTTTTCCTTTGCCGTTTTAAACGCAAGCTCCGTTATTTTTTCAGATGCGCCTTCAATGCTCGGCATTGCCGTCTCCGACTGAAAAAGTTCGATTTCTTCCGTCATGTCCGCAATCTTATTGGAGTTCTCTACAACAACTTCAAAGGCCGTTTCTTCTCCCAGATAGGCAAACTCCTTGAGCATTTCATCTGTCGTACGCAAATAAAGCGGGGCCTGCTGTGTATCGTCATAGCCCTGTATCTGGAAAATAATACGGCGAAAATATTCTTCGTGCGGATCCAGAAAGTGAACGTCGCAGGTCGCCACAACAAGCTTGCCAAGCTTTTTCCCCAGCTCCACAATCCGCTTATTGCACTGGCGTATGTCCTGCGTGCTTGCAAGGATTCCCTGCTTAACCATAAACTCGTTGTTTGCGACGGGTTGTATTTCCAAATAATCATAAAAGGACGCGATTTGCTCGAGCTTCTTCTCGCCCGCTCCCGCAAGAAGCGCCTGGTAAAGCTCGCCAGCCTCACAGGCAGAGCCGATTATAAGGCCCTCCCTGTGCTCTTCAATCAGGCTTTTTGGCATTCGGGGTTTGCGGTAAAAATAATCCAGATGCGCATGGGATATCAATTTATACAGATTGCGCAGTCCCCGCTTATTTTTACACAATATAATCGTGTGGTAAGTCTTGGCACTTTTGCCATTGCTGTTCTCCAAAAAGAGGTTGTTTACCCCCTGCATATCCTCCGCGCCGAGCTTACGGAATTCATCAAAGCATTCCAGCATTATTTTTGCCGTACAAATTGCGTCGTTTACAGCCCTGTGATGCTCAAGCGGAATACGAAGATGTGCCGCTACCGTATTGAGTTTATGGTTTTTCAGCCGTGGAAAAGCAAGCCTGCACAACGCAAGCGAATCCACTACCTTGTTCTGATAGGTTATCCCAAACGCCTTTGATTTATGGAATATGAACTTCGTATCAAAATCAGAATTGTGCGCCACCAATACGGAGTCGTCCCCGCAAAATTCTTTCAATTCGGCCAGAGCCTGCTCGGGAAGCGGCGCGTCCTTTACCATATCGTCCGTGATTCCCGTCAATGAAACGATTTTAGGCGGAATCGGCTTTGACGGTTTTACAAACGTCTGGAAACGGTCCGTAATTTCGCCGTTTTGCACACGCACAGCACCGATTTCAGTGATATCGCAGTTAATATGGGAAAGTCCGGTCGTCTCAATATCAAATACGACGTACTCGTCTTCAAATTTTTTTGCCTGGTTGGAGTCATATATTTTTTTCGTATCGTCGATCATATACGCTTCTACGCCATATATGAGATGTATTCCATTCGCCTTTGCTGCGTTGGCAGCGTCCGGAAAAGCCTGCACCACGCCGTGATCCGTAATTGCGATTGCTTTGTGCCCCCATTGCGCCGCACGCGCTACAATCTTTTTCACGTCCGAAACACCATCCTGCGCAGACATCTGCGTATGCGTATGGAGCTCAACGCGCTTCACCTCGGCATTATCCTGCCTGTCCTTGTGGTTGGATTTTTCGATTTTTTGTGCTTTGACCGTTTTTTCATGTTCGAAGGTGTCATCCGCACAAAGTCCTGTAACAACAACCCACTGGCCTTTTTTGGGTGCGGTAAGCTTGGTTCTGTATTTGCTGCTTTCAAGGAAAAAACAGGTAATGCTTGATGTATAATCGCTCAATACAAATTTATGTTTTATAAGCTCGCCGTTTTTGAGTTCCTTGTCCTCAGTAAAAACGACCTCGCCCTCAATCGTGCTGCGGGTATCCACCTGTAAATCGCAAATCTTTGTAAGCGCAGCAGTTCCTGCGCTTCGCTCCATGCGTGCGGCAGGCCTCGCCGTACTTTCCGGAATGCCGCCTGTCGCATCCGCTTCTGTCTCCGGAGGCGCCTCGTCCGGCGGCGGCGCGGAAAACATAACAGGCTGTTTTGCATGCCTGCTCTCAGACGCTACGGGAGTTGCAATCGCGTCCTGCACTTCACCGGACGGCTCATACTCACTCTTTGCTTCCCCTGACACCGTCGTCCGGGCAGCAACCTGAATTCCGTAGGTATCGCAAAGAAACCTTTCCGCCAATCGTCCCAGATTCATCACACCGAAAATATTCTCGCCCATTTCTGTCTCAAAAACAATTTCAAGAAGGTTATCCTTAAGCGTAATCTGCGCGCCCTTTACAAAGGGCATGACCGTTGGCTCTGAAAGGATCAAAAAGTCCTTCAAATGCTGCTCGAGAGACACGCTGTTTTCACGCAGCTCCTGCGCATATCCGGACTGGTCAAGGGATATTTTTACTTTTTTGTTGCATTCTTTTGAAAGCTCTTCCCTTATTTTTATAAACTCAACGGGGGAAAGATGTTTTGAGGTTTTGAAAAATGCTTCCAAGGCTCCCTCGTCTGAAAGTAATTCAACCCTGTCAAATTCAATCAAATCCTGAAAACGATTGTTTTTTTTGATTTTGTCCAGCACTTTTGTCAAATCGTTTATGAGAGCGTTCACTTTTCGTTTTTCCTTTCGTCAACCAGTTCCAGAATCATACGCCTAAGCTCTGGAAGTATATCGAATTCATCTACTTTTTTGATAACCTTTCCGTGCGAAAACAGGAGCCCTTCTCCTCTTCCGCCAGCGATGCCAATGTCTGCCTCGCGCGCCTCGCCCGGGCCGTTCACAGCGCACCCCATTACTGCAATTTTAATGGGGATATCTATATTCTGCGTAAAACGTTCCACATTTGCGGCAATTTTTTCAATATCTATCGTGCATCTTCCGCAGGTCGGGCATGATATAATCTCCACGCCTGTTTCCCGCAGTCCGCAGCTTTTCAAAATATCCTTTGCAGCATAAATTTCCTGCACTGGATCGCCTGTGATCGATACCCTGATCGTATCCCCAATTCCATCCAGAATCAACGCGCCAAGCGCAATCGACGATTTAATAACCGCCATTTTATAGGTTCCGGCTTCTGTTACTCCAAGATGCAGCGGATAGTTCACTTTTCTTGAAATACTGCGATAGGCCTCCACGCATACCGGAACATTCGATGATTTTATAGAAACCACAATGTCCTCAAAATGCGCCCGCTCCAAAATGCGGATATTGTTAATCGCACTTTCCACAAGCGCCTGCGCGGTAGGGCCTCCAAAGCGCTCCAGCATTTCTTTTGAGAGCGAGCCTGCATTCGCTCCTACCCTGATCGGAATATGATGCGCTTTTGCAGCGTCCACGACAAGCGCAATTTTATCTGCTCCTCCAATATTGCCCGGGTTGATACGGATTTTGTCGACGCCATTCTCAATCGCTGCGACTGCCACCATAGCATCAAAATGCACATCCGCTACCAGCGGAATAGAAATCTGCTCTCTGACCTCTCTGAGCGCAGCCGCGCACTCTTCGTCGTATACGGCGCACCGTACGATCTCACATCCTGCTTTTTCGAGTTCCTTAATCTGCGCTATCGTCGCGCGGGCGTCCTTTGTGTCCGTATTTGTCATGGATTGGATCGCAATCGGATTTTTCCCGCCGATACAAACGCCGCCGACATTGACTTCCCTTGTTTTCATCGTCTCATTCCTTTCACCAGCTAAACCAGCATTCGGTGTATATCCTGAAACACCAGGAAAATTGCAAGTCCAAATATCAGGACCATTCCAATCATATTCAGTGCGCCTTCCACCTTTGGAGAAGCAGGCTTTTTCCGAACTCCTTCCACAGCGTAAAGCACGATCTTTCCTCCATCGAGCGCAGGAATCGGCAAAAGATTGACGATTGCAAGATTCACGCTCAAAAGGGCAGATAACGACAGCACGCTGTAAAAACCGCCTGATATGGCGACGGTTCCCACCATTTGTGTCACTCCGACGATACCCGCCATGTTTTCAATCCCCTGCCCCATGAAGAACAACTGGCCCAGGGACTGCAGCATCTCCCTCGTCACCATGAAAAGCCACTTAAAACTGAGACCTATCGCTTCAAAAAAATTGAAGGTTTTAATTGGTCCATAAGGATTCACCTCAATCCCGATGAGCTTCTGTCCATCTTCATTTTGCATGTATGGAACATTGAGCGACATTTCCTTTCCATCCCGCTCGATAACAAGCGGCAGGCTGTCGCCCGTTTTTTGTTTTCCAATCGCATCCTGCCAATCGTACTGTAATTGGATATCCACGCCATTGTAGCTTTTTACGATATCGCCTTCCTGTATTCCTGCCTGCGCCGCAGGAGAATCTGCGCTCACGCTGTGAACGGCAATCTGGTTCGTCCCGGCAGCCATCAGTACAACAACCGACAGGATAACCGCTACAATTACATTCATTGCCGGCCCCGCGATGATTGTCAGGAAACGGCTCTTCAGCGAAGCCGCACGAAAATCTCCCGGAACAGGATCCTTTTCCTCATCATCTGCAAACCGGTTAAATCCTCCGATAAAAAAAGGTCGAATCGAAAACTCTGTTTCATTCCGGCGCCATTTAATTAGTTTGGGCCCAAAGCCAATCGCAAATTCTGCGACCTTAATTCCACGTTTTTTCGCAACAATATAGTGTCCGAACTCATGCGCTACAACAAGCCCTGTCAGCACCAATAATGTTACGACAATGCTGATTACAATCTGCAACTATTTTCCTCCCGAATCGTCCGCAAGCATACTTTGCGCATACTTTCGGACGTCTGTATCAAGCTCCATGATTTCCGCAACGCTTTGCGGCCGGATACCACAAAATTTCTGCATACTCTCGTGGATAATCTCATAAATCCTGTAAAATTCCATGCGTCCCCGCAGGAAATAATCCACTGCCACTTCATTTGCCGTATTATAAACTGCCGTCGTCGACGTTTCGATTGCGTCGTATGCAAGCCTTAAACACGGAAACCGCTCAAAATCCGGCTTGATAAACTCCAGCTTGCTGATTTCGTAAAAATCAAGAGGCTCGATGGTTGGATTTTCAAACATCTGCGGGTACAAAAGCGCTTTTTGGATAGGCATACGCATATCCACCGGTCCAAGCTGCGCCGTCACAGAACCGTCTTTCCATTCAACCATGGAATGTATCAGGCTTTGCGGATGTACAAGCACCTTGATTCGATCCACAGGCATCCGGTACATAAAATGCGCTTCAATCACTTCCAGCCCTTTATTTGCAAGGGACGCGGAATCAATCGTTATTTTCTGCCCCATCGACCACTTGGGATGCCTGAGGGCTTTTTCAAGCGGCGCATGATCTATTTGTTCCTTTGTCCAATTCAAAAACGGCCCGCCAGACGCCGTAATCCATAGCTTACTTACCTCAGAGACATCATAACAATTATTCAGACATTGAAAAATTGCCGAATGCTCGCTATCCACAGGCAATACGAGCGTTCCCGTACGGTCGATCATATTCCTTACGACCTGCCCGCCGCAAACAAGCGATTCCTTGTTGGAAAGCGCCACCGGTATCTTCTTTTTCAGGCACTCTTCAAATGCCGGCAGCCCTGCAATCCCAAGCACGGAAAGAGCCACCATGTCAGGCTCCCCTGCTGTGCAGGCATCCACAAGCGCAGTTTTCCCACTAAGCACCTTCGCGTCATAGCACAGCATTGCCTCAAGCTCAGCGGTGCCAGCAACCGTTCCGGTGATCGCCACATACTCCGGCTGCAGCTCGTTTGCTATCCTTGCAAGCTGCTCTATATCCCTGTGTGCAGAGATACAAACAACTTTCATTTCATCCTGATATTGCCTCACCGTGTCCACAGTCTGCTGTCCCACAGAACCGGTCACGCCGAGTATCGATAATTTCTTCAACCTATAAACTCCTAAAGTCAGATAAACATCATCGTTGAAATCAAAAATACGACGGGAATGCAAAACAATACGCTATCCATCCTGTCTACTATACCACCGTGCCCCGGCAAAATCTTGCCAAAATCCTTAATATTCAGTGAACGCTTTATGAACGAAGCGGAAAGATCACCAAACTGGGAAATAATCGCAAGCACCGCGCCGGAGATTGCATAATTGATAAACGGTTGCAGTTCAATATAATGCCCCGCAATATAGACCATATTATCAAAAATCAGCCAGATCAGCACCGCTGCAATTACCCCGCCAACAATTCCCGCGACGCACCCGGCCACAGTTTTTTTCGGACTGATAGACGGACAAAGCTTTGTCTTCCCAAAAGCTTTCCCAATAAAATATGCAACCGTATCCGAAAACATTGCCGGAAGGAACACCATCAGCAAAAGGATTAATGTGCGAATATACCGGTCTGTCAGCATCACCCCCGGAAACCATTCCGCTCCCGTTTGCTGGGCAGGGACATTCAGAATCAAAAAATAGAATAAAATAAAAAACATTTGCGGATACACAAACGTAAAAATCGTATTCGATACGCTTTCTATCGTGTGCTTTTTGGAAAACATTGCCACAATGAAAGTCGCCATAATAAGGATCACGAACAAAGCAATTACAACCGTCGGCGTCAGCCATGTAAAGCTGTAATATTCAAAATTCTGCTGATAAGTCAGCAGGAAAAGCAACGCCAAAATGCCCGTAAAAATGAAACTCATTGTTTTAACGACAGGCTTTCCATTCGAGTCCATTGCCCGTACGATTTCATACTGGCACATACATGCAAGAGCCGCCACAAAAACGGCAAGCACCCACCCCTGTAAAAAAACGGCGAGGGCAACAATGATTACGATTGGGATTGCAACAAGTATCCTTTTTCCCATATATTCTCCTTACAGTCCGCCATAACGGCGCTGTCTGTTTTGATATTCGATCAAAGCGGTTTCATATTCTTTTTCATCGAAGTCCGGCCAATAAACCGGCGTAAAATAAAACTCTGCATAAGCCAGCTGGTAAAGCAGATAATTGGATAGCCGCTCTTCGCCGCTCGTGCGGATCATAAAGTCCGGATCCGGCTGTCCTGAGGTTTCCAGATGATCAGAAATCATTTGCTCATCAATCTCATCAACAGCAATTTTTCCGTCCTTTGTTTCCTGCGCTATGCTTCTCACTGCCTGTGCTATTTCTGTGCGCGAACCATAATTCAGCGCAATATTAAGCGTAAGCCCGGTATTGTTTTTCGTCTTTTTTTTCGCGTTTTCAAGCACTTCGATCACCGGCTGCGGGAGTTTGGTGATATCGCCAATCGTATTAAAAATAACGTTTCGTTCGTGCATCTCGTCAAGCTCGCGCTGTAAATACTCGATCAACAGCCCCATAAGAGCGCCGACTTCCTCCTTGGGCCGCTTCCAGTTCTCTGTAGAAAACGCATAAAGAGTCAGATATTTGATTCCGATATCGCTGCTCATGCGGATGATTGTTTTAACCTTGCTCATGCCCGCGCGATGCCCGGCTACCCTCGGCATCATGCGCTTTTTTGCCCACCTGCCATTCCCATCCATGATGACGGCAACATGCCTTGGCAGCTTATGTAAATCAAGCTCTGTCAATTCAGCCGAACGTTTTTTCGAAAACAACCCCAATGTAATTTCTCCTCAAAATCTCTTTTTAAAAATTGCGTCCCAAGGCATCAGCCCTGAGACGTCTTATTCACCTTTGTCTTAAATTCACTCACAACAAGCTCATAAACCCCGCCTGTTTCCTTCACACGGATAACCCGCCGAGAATCCACATCATCCGAAGGCTTATAGGAATAATACATTTTGACATCATATGGCTGATGTTTCCTTTCCAATATGGATACCGCCTCATTGAGCGGCAGGCCAAGAAGCTCCGTCATATTTCTGTGATTTCCTTTTCCTTCGCCGCGAGTATTTCATCCGCTTCCTTGATTTTCTTATCCGTCAGCGTCTGTATTTCTTTCTCCAGAATATCAAAATCATCCTCGGTTACAACACTGGCCTTTTTGTCTTTTTTAAACGCTTCATTTGCGTCACGGCGAATGGAACGGATCGCTATTTTGGCTTCCTCCGCCCGTTTCTTTGCCAGTTTGACAAGCTCCTGGCGTTTTTCGCCTGTAATCTCCGGGAAAGCAAGACGGATGATCTTTCCGTCATTGGCCGGATTGATTCCAAGGTCAGAAGCCTGGATTGCTTTTTCAACCTCGTGAAGCATGCTCGCATCCCAAAGCGAAATTGTCAAAAGCCTTGGCTCTGGCGCAGCAATATTTCCGACCTGGTTGATCGGTGTCGGCGTACCGTAATAATCGACCATAATTCCGTCGAGAAGCTGTGCGTTCGCCCTCCCCGCACGGATACTAACCAACTCTTTTCTTAAAACGCCCAGCGTTTTATCCATCTTTGTTTCGGCCACTTCCAAAGCCTCATGTTTAATTTGCATAACCACTCATTCCTTTCATCATTTTCAGATTTTTATAAAAATGGCTGCATTCTTAATCTACCATATATTGTATAGCAAAATACTTCAAAACTCAATCCTTACTTCGCCTTATTTTGACGAACTATTTGATCAGCGTGCCGATTTCCTCACCGTTTACAACGCGCCTGATACTGTTTTGTTCATTTACGCCAAATACGATGATCGGTATCTTATTATCCATGCAAAGTGTAATCGCAGTGTTGTCCATAACGCTCAGCCCTTTGTTAATTACGTCCATGTAGCTGATATACTCAAACCGCTTTGCATTCGGATTCACCTTCGGATCACTGTCATACACAGCATCCACATTCTTTGCAAGCATAATGAGGTCCACTTCCATCTCTGCCGCGCGCAGTGCCGCCGCCGTATCTGTGGAGAAGTAAGGGTTTCCCGTACCACATGCAAAAATAACAACCCTTCCCTTTTCCAGATGCTTCATTGCTTTCCTTCGAATATACGGCTCCGCAATCTGGCGCATTTCAATCGCTGTCTGCACGCGCGTTTGCAGCCCCTTTTCTTCCAGAGAATCCTGCAGGGCAAGGGCGTTGATTACCGTTGCCATCATACCCATATAGTCCGCTGTCGTCCGATCCATGTGCTTGCCAACGCGCGCACCGCGCCAGATGTTGCCGCCGCCTACGATAATACCAACCTCGACGCCCTGCTGCGCTACCTCGATGATCTGCTCCGTCACATTGCTGATAATGTCAAAATCAAGCGGCCTGTTTTCCGGGGAGCAAAGCGCTTCCCCACTGATTTTCATAATGACACGTTTATATTTCGGTTCCATGTTATTCCTCCATATGGTTTATTTACCTAAAAAAAAGAGAACACGAATGTGTTCCCTCCATGTGCAAATCTAGTCATCCACAGAATTGAGGCAAATAAATCCAATCATCCTACATTGAATCCATATCATTCTGTCAGTCATAAATCACCTGCTCCTCTGCCTAATAAAGAATATTGGATGCTTTCTGGCAAGCAAAGCCTTCTTTCAGATATCTGCTAGAAACTCCTGACAGATTAAACAGATTATTCTACCTGATTCACTGTAAGACTGCTTTGTTTGCTTTTAAAATTATACCAAATAAAGAATCGTTCTTCAACACTTTTATGTTCTGCGATTCCTGATAAGCAACTTTTAAAATTGTACTATAAAATCCGGCAATCGCGATCAGATAACCTATTTGGTTGCGCCCTAAACTATTTAATTTTTTGCACTTATTCATGTTCTCTTCGCAATACTATTAGTCATTTTTATATCTCAATTCGATATTAGGGAAGAGCAACCATTTGCTCTTCCCTAATAATAATCGTTTATTTTTTATTTAGCAGCTTTAGAATTCGTATTAGGATAACTAAAATAGCTATAACAATCGCAAATCCTAATATGCCGATGAGTGAAGCCAACCACATAATTATCTCCTTTCCTATTCACGATGCTTAAGAGTGCGTCACCTTTATTGCATTGTCTCTTCCTGTTGGCACTGCTCTAACCCAGCATCGCATCATACCAATACCTGTGTATCCAGTATAATCAAATGTTAATTCTGCTTTTTTTGAGTTGCACGTCAAATTAACATTTGAATAAGTACCAAATATTGTTGCTATCCACCAATCATTTGCCCAGACTAATTGATTACTCATGACCAGTACATCATAAGAGCAATTTATAGCTCCACAGTATGCTGTCACATGATGACGGAGTGAGCCTTGAGGACCACTTCGCGTCATCAGAGGAGTGATATCATCAGTAATTACAAATGGAATGCCGTCTTTATTTATCCCGATATCAACAATATTTGCATTATCCGGTACCCTTGACATAACATCTTCTAAAGTAATATCTTGGGGTGACACATTCCCTTGTTGATTTTCCGGGGCTGCCATACCTAACGTTGCAAAAGATAATACTAACCCAACTACCAGAATCATAGACAAAACTTTCTTTTTCATAATCAAACCTTCTTTCGCATAGAAGTATAAGAGATTTAAGTAAGAGAGTTATCGGGTTGAGTTGTGCAAATATTTAGAGAATAATGTGGTTTTTAAATACTTCATATACTTAACTTCACAGAACACATAAATGGGGGATAATTTTTTAAAAAAGATAAATTAGAATCATAACTGCGCGTTGAACGCACAGTTTGCACTCCCCCTGCAAGGGTATCTTGCTCTCACAGCACCTTAAGAAGCTTAGTAGCCGACTTCTATACTAATTACCAGGCGGCTGTTTTATCATTGACATTGACACAATTCACATGCGCTGGTAATGTTCGACTCTTGGTTTTTTTACGAAGCTCCGTCAGGATGAAAACATTGCTGATTCTTTCTAGCTTGTAATTCCCCAAACTCCTTCAAAATGAAACTCTGTATCTGGCTCCCTCTCTACTGCAAATGCCAATACAAGGGTATTGACATACAAAGCACAACTGCCAAGATCATCAATACAATTTTTTTATGGCTTTCTCTAAATATTTTTTCCAGTATCGCATTTTGTCTCTTGGAATACCATATTTCTTGCATATTTGTCTCATAGAAGTCCCATGAAGTATTAGTCCCTTGAAATACGGAATCAATTCTTGTGGTATACCTTTCAGTTGCTCCTCAACTATAATTGTGAAAACAGAGTCTTCTTCTACATTCTTAATTGATACGTTATCGAGCGCATACTGTTGTTCCCGGGCCTTATCCTTTTCCCGTTTTATAACAAATGTAATTGCCGTATTTTTACAGACGGTAATAAACCAACGCTTCATATCCTCGTTTTTTATTTTCTGTTTATCAGTTGTAAATGCTTTGAGAAATGCAGTTTGCAAGATATCTTCAGCATCTGTTATATTTTGGGCAATACTAAATACAATAGCAAAATAATATCTGTAATTATTCTCAAAAAGATTGATTAAATCATCATTTGTCATAAAAATTACCACCCAATCAATCAAGAGAACGTTAATAGCTTTAATTTGATTTTAACACAGAAAATCATATTAAGCTCATATATTTATCACGATAATCTATTGTTTGTTGATAGCATTTTTAAAGCCCCCATTTTTCTTCCCAGCAAAGTTATATAAGTAGATTGACATTATAGAATAGAAAATCTTTAGAGGGGAGTGGTGTCAATAGCGGAGTAAAAATGTATGTTTATGGCGGATAAATATTATAGGTAAAAGGCAAACGGGAGTTCAACCGAACTCCTAATGAATGAATAAATTACTCATTGAAATAAATCAATATTTTCGCTTTATTATACCGTTTTTTAGTCATCCAGCCACTTAACTAATACAAAAAAAGAGTGCTTAAATGCTTTTGCAAATAAACACTCTTTGACTAACTTTTTTGACCGATTTTAACGAATCAAAGGCCAGCCTGTTCCATAACTTCCTTCTGGAAATCGTCTTCCCTCTTCTGGAGGCCTTCGCCCATTTCATATCTCGTAAATCTGCGAATCGAAATCTTTTCGCCAATCGTGCCAACCTGATCGTTCACAAGGTCTGCAACCGTCTTGTCCGGATCCTTTACAAAAGGCTGGTCAAGCAGGCAAATCTCTTTTTTGAACTTCTTGATCCTGCCTTCGACCATTTTTTCCACGACGTTCGCAGGCTTTCCTTCATTCAACGCCTGCGCCATCAGGATTTCACGCTCTTTTTCCAGTACGGCGGGATCTACTTCCTCTTCGGAAACATACAGCGGATTTGCAGCTGCAATGTGCATTGCAATATCCTTAACAAACGCCTGGAAAGCGTCTGTCTTTGCCACAAAGTCTGTCTCGCAGTTCACTTCCACCAAAACGCCGATTTTTCCACCCATGTGGATATAGGAACCAACGACGCCTTCCGCAGCAATTCTGCCGGCTTTTTTCACAGCGGCAGCAAGGCCTTTTTCTCTCAAAAGCTCGCTTGCCTTCTCAATATTTCCATCCGCTTCCTGAAGCGCTTTTTTACAATCCATCATCCCCGCGCCGGAACGTTCGCGCAGGGCTTTTACATCACTTGCTGAAACCATGAATTCTTACCTCCGAATGATTTAATTTTCTTCTACAGCAGCAACAACTTCCACTGTTTCGCCCGGCATCATTTCTTTTGCGATATCTTCCGCAATTTCTTCCGCCGCAGCTACTTCAACTTCCGCCTCAGTGAGCTCAGCAACAGCTTCTTCTGCCGCTTCTTCCATCTGCTCACCCTGTTTTCCTTCAAGGACCGCATCCGCCATTTTGGATGTGATCAGCTTCACGGCGCGAATCGCGTCGTCATTGCCCGGAATCGGGTATTCCACTTCGTCGGGATCGCAGTTGGTATCTACGATTGCAACAACCGGAATGCCAAGGTTCCTTGCTTCGGCGATTGCAATTCTTTCTTTTCTGGGATCAACGATAAAGAGCGCTCCCGGCAGGTCCTTCATCTCGCGGATGCCGCCAAGGTTCTTCAACAGCTTCTCTTTCTCGTGCATGAGCTGGATTACTTCCTTCTTGGGCAGTAAATCCATATCGCCGTTCTGCTCCATATCTTCAATTTTGTTCAGGCGCGCAACACGGCTCCTGATCGTCTTAAAGTTTGTGAGCATACCGCCAAGCCATCTGTTGGATACATAATACATTCCACAGCGTTTTGCTTCTGCCTCGATGGAATCCTGCGCCTGTTTTTTTGTACCGACAAAAAGCACCGTTTTGTTATCCATAGCGATGTCGCGGATGAAATAATATGCTTTTTCTACTTCTTTGACTGTTTTCTGAAGATCAATAATGTAGATGCCATTTCTCTCCGTGAAGATAAAACGCTTCATCTTCGGATTCCAACGGCGTGTTTGGTGTCCGAAATGAACACCTGCTTCTAAAAGTTGTTTCATTGAAATAACTGACATAGTAAATATACCTCCTCGTTATATGCCTCCCCGCGCTTCTTACTTTTGACAGAACCCAAATTTGGGCACGAGTATCAAAATCTGCGCGAGTGCGTTATCGGTTGATATTATAGCACATCCCCACTGCCGATGCAAGAATATTCTTTGACTTATCTCCTGCTTTGAAGCTCTGTAAAAAGCTCTGTCAGGCTCAGGCCCTTTTCGTTCATCAGAACCAGCAGATGGTAAATGAGATCGGCAGCTTCGTAGCGCAGTTCATCCGTACCCGGATTCTTTGACGCAATGATCACCTCTGCGTTCTCTTCGCCAACCTTTTTTAGTATTTTGTCAATCCCTTTCTCAAACAGATAGTTTGTGTAAGAACCTTCCTTCGGATTTATTTTCCGGTCGGCAATTACATCGTACAGCTCATAAAGCAGGGATGAATTTGCAATACGTTCCTTTTCCTGTACCGTATTAAAAAAGCAGGAGTATTCTCCCGTATGGCATGCTACGCCTGTCTGCTCTACCTGCAAAAGAACGCTGTCCCCGTCGCAGTCCAAACTCACGCTTACAATCTTTTGCACATTTCCGGAGGTTTCTCCTTTTTTCCACAGCTTCTGACGCGAACGGGAGTAATAATGCGCATATCCCGTTTCGAGGGTTAAATCATATGCTTCCTTGTTCATGTAGGCCTGCATCAGCACTTTTCCTGTGCGCGCATCCTGCGCGATCGCGGGCACAAGCCCGTGGCTGTTAAATTTCACTTCCATTTTTTTATTTACTCCTTACCGCAATTCCATTTTCTTTCAGATAATCCTTTACCTGTTTTATCGTCAATTCCTTATAGTGGAACAAAGACGCCACCAGCACGGCGCTCGCATCCGCTTCCCGGATGACTTCCACAAAATGTTCCAGTCTTCCCGCGCCTCCTGATGCGATCACCGGAACATTTACGCTTTCTGACACAAGCTTCGTAAGCTCAATATTATATCCTGCCTTCGTTCCATCCGCATCCATGCTCGTGAGCAATATTTCGCCCGCTCCGCGCTTCACTGCTTCCCTGGCCCATGCTACCGCATCGATCCCTGTATTGACGCGTCCCCCGTTCAGGTAAACGTCATACCTGCCCTCCGGATTTTTTTTCGCGTCGATCGCTACCACGACGCATTGGCTTCCGAATCTTACCGCCGCGTCGCTGATCAGCTTCGGATTTTGAAGCGCTGACGAATTGACCGATATTTTATCCGCCCCCGCCTTGAGGATACGCCGAAAATCTTCCACCGTGCGAATGCCGCCGCCTACTGTGAGTGGAATAAACACCTGCTCAGCCGTACGCGCAACGACCTCCTCCATAATTCCCCTGCCATCCGAGGAGGCTGTAATGTCGAGGAACGTCAATTCATCCGCACCCTGTTCGTTGTATGCTTTTGCAATTTCAACGGGATCGCCCGCGTCCTTCAAATCGACAAAATTAACCCCCTTTACCACGCGTCCGGCATGGACGTCCAGACAGGGGATGATTCTTCTTGTCAACATTATTTTGCCGCCTTCATCGCATCCTGAAGCGTAAACGCGCCGTCATAGATCGCCCTTCCGACAATACAGCCGCACGCGCCTGTCGCGCGAACCTTTTTGATATCGTCTACGCTGCTGATGCCGCCGGAAGCAATCAGGTTCATCCATGTTTCCTTCACGATGTGCTCTGTAATGTCAAGATTTGGTCCTTCCATCATGCCATCTTTGGAAATATCCGTATAGATGATATTCGCAACACCCATTTTGTGCATTTTGTGTGCCAGCTCCACCGGATCGATATCCGTATTGTCGGCCCATCCCTTAATCGCTACTTTGCCGTTTTTCGCATCGATGCCAACTGCAATGCGGTCTTTATATCTGGATACGGCCCATTTCACAAGATCCGGATCTTCGACTGCCGCCGTTCCAAGAATCACACGGGAAATACCAACATCGTCAAGACGCACGCTGATGTCTTCCCTGGTTCTCACGCCGCCGCCCATTTGTACTGGAATCTTGATCGATTGAACGAGCCTAGCAATGACATCCTTGTTGACAAACTCACCGGAAAAGGCCGCATCAAGGTCTACGATATGTAAATAATGAGCCCCTTCTGCCTCCCAGCGCTTTGCCATTTCAATCGGATCTCCAAAATCTGTAGAACGCTGCAGCTCTCCCTGCATTAAGCGTACACACCTACCATCCCTGATATCAATCGCAGGATAAATCTTCATAGTTTCAAACCTCCAAAAGATTGCAGCATTGCAAGTCCTGTTTTCCCGCTCTTTTCGGGATGAAACTGCAAGCCGTATATATTTTCCTTCTGAACCGCGGAAACAAAATCATATCCATAATTTGTTTTCGCGATAATGTATTCCTCCGGTACGTTGTCGGCGTGATAGGAATGTACAAAATACACGTATTTCTCTTTTCCAGCATCTACAAACAACCGGTTATCATTGACAATAAGTGAATTCCACCCCATATGCGGAACGCGCATATCTGCAAGTTCAAACGGCTTTACCTCGCCCGGTATCAGTCCAAGAGCGTCATATTCACCGTTTTCATAGCTCTTATCAAACAAAAGCTGCATGCCAAGGCAAATCCCCAAAAAAGGTTTTCCTGATGCGGCCTGTTTTTGTATTTCTTCAACGAATCCGCGTTCTTTAAGGTGCCTTACAGCATCGGCAATCGCGCCAACGCCCGGCAGTACAATATGGCTTGCATCACGTAATATCTGTTTATCGGCAGTTACCCGCGCGTCAAATCCGAGGAACGTAAACGCCTTTTCTACGCTGCGCAGATTGCCCATGCCATAATCGACCACTGCAATCATAGCACGCCCTTTGTGGACATCACGCCCGTAAGCTCCGGATCGATCGAAGCCGCTTCCCGCAACGCTTGTCCAAACGCTTTAAAGCACGCTTCAATGATGTGGTGCGTATTTTTACCATACTGCATGTTTAGGTGCAGCGTAAGCCCCGCGTTCACTGTAACCGCACGAAAAAATTCCTCGCATAACTCCGCGTCAAAATTACCCGTCCTGCCTTGTACGAATTCAACGTTATAAACAAAGTGCGGCCGTCCGCTGATATCAAGGTTTGCCATTACGAGCGCTTCGTCCATCGGCACAAATTTTGTGGAGTACCGCCTGATTTTTTCTTTCTTGCCAAGCGCAATCCTGATTGCCTCGCCAAGCGCAATCCCGCAATCCTCAACGCTGTGGTGAGCATCTACATAAGTATCCCCTTCACAGGACAGCGTCAGGTCTATCATTGCATGTTTGGCAAACAAATCAAGCATGTGGTCAAAAAAACCAACGCCTGTTTCAATCTTATAGGCGCCTTTTCCGTCAAGGTTTAACTGCAGTTTGATATCTGTTTCATTTGTTTTTCGTGCAACTGTGCTTTTACGCATCTTTTTACCCCTTTAATCTTCAAAACGGATCGCCGCAGACCGCGCATGGGCAGTAAGCCCTTCCGCCGCCGCGAATGATTCCACCTTTTTGTAGACCTTTTCAAATTCTTCCTTGGAATAGTATATCACACTGGATTTCTTTTGAAAATCGTCAACATTGAGCGGTGACGAAAACCGCGCCGTACCATTTGTTGGCAGCACGTGGTTCGTCCCTGCAAAATAATCGCCCAAGGGCTCCGGGGAATATTCTCCCAAAAAGATCGAACCCGCATTACGGATTTCAGGCAATACCTTTTCCGCATCCCGCACACATATTTCAAGATGCTCAGGAGCAATCATGTTTGAGATGCGAACCGCTTCCCGCATATCCTCCGCCAAAATGATCGTCCCATAATTCTCAAGCGATTTCTGAACGATATTTTTCTTGGGCAGCAACTCAGCCTGCCGCAAAATCTCCGCTCTTACCGCTTCCGCCATTTCCCTGCTCGTAGTCACCAGCATACAGGCCGCCATTTCGTCGTGCTCCGCCTGTGAAAGAAAATCCGCCGCAATAAATCGTTCATTTGCCGTTTCATCAGCGATCACAAGCACCTCGGAAGGTCCTGCGATCATGTCGATTCCCACTTGACCATACACGCTCTTTTTGGCAAGCGCCACATAAATATTTCCCGGGCCGGTAATTTTGTCCATTTTAGGCACTGTCTGCGTACCGTATGCAAAAGCGGCGATTGCCTGTGCTCCGCCCATTTTATATATATTGTGCGCTCCTGCAATTTTTGCCGCCGCAATCGTTACCGGGTTAACCGCGCCGCCCTGCGCCGGAGTTGCCACCGAAATATCAGGCACTCCCGCACATTTCGCTGGAATGATGTTCATCAGTACGCTTGAAGGATAGGCCGCCTTTCCGCCCGGTACATATACTCCCGCATGCTCTACCGGCAAATACAGCTGTCCCAGATATTTCCCACCGCTTTCCATAAACCAGTTTTCACGCTTCTGGTGATTGTGGAACGCTTCTATATTTTCCGCAGCCTCACGCATCACCGAAAGCAATCCTTCGTCAACCGATGAAAACGCTTCCTCGATTTCCTGTTCCGTCACAAGCAGGTTTTGTGCATTCGCAGGATATCCGTCAAACCTCGCTATGTAAGAAAAAAGCGCTTCATCCTTTTTCTCACGGACGCTTTTTATGATCTCATCCACAGTCTTTTGCTGCTTGGTGTAGTCGGTATCCGCGCGCTCTAAAAGCCGCTTTTTGATCGTTTCTGTTTCCTTTGAAGATAAAATTGGAAGTAACATCTACATCTCCTCCAGAGCAAGTTTCATTTTTTCGATCAACGGCTGAATTTTCTCCGCTTTTGTTTTCAGGCTGACCTGGTTTACAACAAGGCGCGCGCTGATATCACAAATTTCTTCCAGTACCGTAAGCCCGTTTTCACGGATCGTCGCACCGCTCTCCACAATATCCACGATCACATCCGAAAGATCGAGAATCGGCGCAAGCTCTATACTTCCATGCAGCTTGATGATTTCTATTCCCTCGCCCTTTTCATCGTAATACATCTTTGCAACGCGCGGATATTTTGTCGCAACGCGCGTTATATTGGACGTGATGCGTTCCTTTGGCTTTTCATAGCCCGCTACGCATATTTTACATTTTCCGCATCTGAGGTCCAGCATTTCATAAAGCGGCAGCCCTTCCTCGAGCAGCGTATCTTTGCCGGCAATTCCAATATCCGCAACGCCGCGGTATACGTATACGGGAACATCGGAGGGCTTTACCAGCACAAACCGCAGTTCATTCTTTTTGTCGTATACTACAAGCTTTCGCGTATCTTCTTTCAGCTCGGATACGTCAATCCCGCATTTTGAAAATAATTCTATGGCAAATTTCGCAAGCCGCCCTTTTGCAAGCGCTATCGTAAGTTCCATTATACGTTCATCCCTTCGTCAAATTCCACAACGTCATATCTTGCGCGGTCGTAACCCCGGTAGCCATTCAGCTCGAGAATCACTTTATTCCCTGATTTCCGCAGCTTTTCGGCATAAGCGAACGCATTTGCCCTGCCTGCCGGGCTGCAACAGATGACGGTTGCCTTTTCACCGGAAACGGGCAGCTTCTGTAGCTGCTCCAGAACCACCAAAAGCTCTTTTATTCCAATCGCAAACCCTGTTGCCGGCGTATCTGAGCCAAACTCACGCAACAGCTCGTCATACCTCCCGCCGGAAAGGATCGCAGTACCAATTCCGTCTGAAATTCCGCGGAATATAATTCCTGAATAGTAATTAAAATTGTTCAGGATACCAAAATCGATCGAAAGATACTTTTCATATCCAAAATCACAAAGAATATCATACACCTCGCGGATATTGTCTACCGCAGCCGCGCAAAGCTCATTCTGCGCCATTTCGCTTGCCCTTACAAGCGTTTCGCGCCCGCCAAACAGAGTTCCGAGGGCAAGGAGCGCTTCCTTTGTATCGTCATCCATATTAAGGCGGGATAACTCATATTCAAGCTCTACATTATTTTTGGTATCGATCAGCAGCCTTATTTTTTCAACCTGCTCTTCTGTGAGGTCCATGCTGCCAATCAGCCCTTTGAAGTACGCCACCTGCCCAAGATCAATCTTAAAGCCAGTCAGGCCAATTTCAAGCAATGATCGTATCGCAAGGGCAATTACCTCTGCGTCCGCATCCGCTCCCCGCTTGCCGATCAATTCTACGCCAGCCTGCGTAAATTCTGTTTTTCCTGCAATTCCCCGTTCCAGGAAGCCAAACGCATTCTGGATATAGCAAAGCCGCAGTACGCTTTCGCCGGAAAGCAGCTTCGTCGCCGCCGCTCTCGCAATCGGTCCGGTAAGGTCCGGCCTCAAAGCCAGTATCCTTCCCTTCTGGTCAAAAAATTTCATCATGTTTTCCTGCACGTACGGCACGGAATCGTGCATAAAAACTTCGTAATATTCAAACGACGGCGTTTCAATTTCCAGATAGCCGTTTTTGGTAAAACATTTTCTGATTTCTTCTTCGATCTTTCTTTTTGCCGCGCATTCCTCCGGCAAATAATCCCATGCGCCGGCGGGAACCTGTAATTTTAATTTTTCCATTTCAGTACTCACTCAAAAAATAATTTAGCGTAGTAAATCGCTATCACATTACCATAATAATACACATGTTTGCTTCCTGTCAAGCATTCTGTTTTAATTAAGCGCTATTTCAATCAATTTTTCCTTCAGGTTTTCTTCAGCAATCCGCGTAATGGAAGCGTATTCCAAAGCAAACCGCTCTGTTTGCTTCATTGCCTGCAATACATCTCTCGTCGCTATGAGCAGCTCCATGTCCGCAATCAGGTTCGCAACCTTTAACGTGCCCATTCCGTGCTGCCTTGTACCAAGCATATCGCCCGTTCCGCGAAGCTGCATATCCTTTTCTGCGATTACAAATCCGTCGTTCGTCTTTACAAGCTCGCGCAGGCGTTCGTAGGCGTTCTGGTTATCTGAAACAAGGAAACAATACGCTTGCTCCCTGCCGCGCCCCACACGGCCCCTGAGCTGGTGAAGCTGGGCAAGCCCAAAACGCTCTGCGTTCATCACCGCCATCACCGTCGTATTCGGAACATTGATGCCCACCTCGATTACCGTCGTCGAAACCAGAATATGAATCTTTCCCTCGGCAAAGCCCTCCATGACCGCCTGCTTTTCAGCATTTTTCATCTTGCCATGAATCAGCGCCATCTCGAAGCCCGGATAGCATTCTTTGAGCTCCTCAAACATCTGCTTTGCAGATTTTGCATCCATTCCCTCGCTGTCCTCAATCAGCGGACAAACGATATAAGCCTGCCTTCCCTTACGCAGCTCGTTTTGGATAAAGCCGATCATATCCTTATATTTATTGTCATGGATCAGGTAAGTCTTTACCGGCTTGCGCCCTGCCGGAAGCTCGTCGACAATCGAAATATCCGTCTGCCCAAAAAGCACAAGCGAAAGCGATCTTGGGATCGGCGTTGCCGACATAATCAGCGTATGCACATCGTTTCCCGCTCCCGAAAGGGCAGCTCGCTGCTTCACGCCAAAGCGGTGCTGCTCATCCGTAATAATAAGGCCCAGGTTTTGGCAGGCGATATCTCCATATAACAGCGCATGCGTGCCAATGATAATGCGGGCTTTTCCGCTTTCGATCAATTCACGCTGTTGCGCCTTTTTTTTGGCTGTACCCGCTCCCGTAAGGCATACGATTTCTTCTTCGTCAAAAAGTTCCCGCGCCGTCTCGTAATGCTGCTTTGCCAATATCTCTGTCGGCGCCATCAAAATGCTTTGATATCCATTTTCGCGCATACAATTCATCGCATAAAACGCGATCACAGTTTTTCCGCTTCCCACATCCCCCTGCACCAAACGGTTCATATAAACTGTTCCCTGCAAATCATCCCTGATTTCGCGCATAACCCGTTCCTGCGCGCGTGTCGGCGTAAAGCCCAGCTTCCGGGTAAAACAATCGCTCTCCCCCGGTTTAATGATCACCCTGCTTTCCTGCCGCTGCTCTTGTCCAAGCAAATCCAGCATACGGTTAAATACCAGAAGCTCATCAAATACCACGCGTTTACGTGCCTTTTCCACCACTGACAGCTCCGAAGGAAAATGAACTGCCTGAAGCGCGCTTTTCAGGTCATACAGCTTAAACTCACGCAAAAAAGCATCGGAATACGGCTCGTTCACTTCCATATGGCGCAATGCCTCTTTGGAAAATTTACGCATCATATTCTGATTGAGGCCCGCCGTCAGCGGATAGATCGGCAAAAAATTGTCCTCCGGCTTTTTGAAATAAATTTCAGGTGAAGAGAGCTTCATCTTTCCGTATTTAAATTCCAGCTTTCCATAAAGATACAAAGTCTTTCCCTGTACGATATTATTTTTGATATAAATCTGATTGAATATATCGACTGTAACGATACCCGTTGCATCTGTTACCTGAAATGAAGTAATTTCAAGCCCCCTGCGTATCCTCTTTACCTGTGGCGGTGTAAAAACCTTAACCTCAAAAAAAGCGGTCTCGCCAAACTTAACGTCCCCTATTTTCTTACAAACCGAAAAATCCTTATATGCGCGCGGCAAATAATAGACCAGATCGCGAATCGTGCCTATTTCTACCTTTTTTAATGTTTTCGCCGTTTTCTCCCCAATGCCTGTGAGGCTCGTAACCGGCTCCGATAATTTCATATAATACTCCTGGTCAATATGATCCCAAACCTTTTTTGACCGCCGCATAAGCGAATGCCGCGTATGAAAAAGCCGACACGTTTTTCATGCCGGCTTTTGTCGCGATTTTGATTATTCCACCGATAAAATATACGGATAAACCGGTTGGCCTCCATAGTGCATTTCTACATCGCACCCGTCAAACAGTTCTTCCGCTTTTTCCGCAAGCCCCTGTGCCTGTCCTTCATCCGTGCCATCGCCATAATAGAGCGTGATAAGCTCAGAATCCTCATCCGTCATTTTTTGTAACAGCTGCTCAAATACCTTAGGAAGCTCTTTGCCGTTCGCTACGATATCGCTTTCATAAATACCAATCAAATCATCCTTTTTGATGCTGTTTCCGTTCATTTTGGTATCGCGTACAGCATTTGTAATCAGGCCGGTTTTAACCTGCCCCGTCACGCGCTCCATCTTTTTTACGTTGACGTCGATATCGGCGTCCGGATCATAAGCGACAGCTGCTGCAATACCCTGTGGGATTGATTTCGTTTTAATAACCTTTACATTTTTGTCGCTCATTTCAGCCGCTTGATCCGCAGCCAGAATAATATTTTTATTATTTGGCAAAACGATTACATTGCGGGACGGCGCATTTTTAATTGCATGCAGAATATCGTCCGTCGACGGATTCATCGACTGTCCGCCCTCTACAAACGCTTCAATTTGCCAATCGCTGAAAATCGTCCTGATGCCATCGCCCGCTACAACGGCTACTACAGCCACATCCCGTTCCGGTATATCCGCAGGGATCGCCACCGCCTCTGCGGCCGCCTGCGGATCGATTTCCGAAAGTTCCCTGTGCTGCTCGCGCATATTATCGATCTTAATATGACTGAGTTCTCCCAAAATCTGCGCATATTGAAGCGCAAGCCCGGGTTCATTGGTATGCACGTGCGTTTTCACCAGGGAAAGATCGCCCACCACAAGTACGCAATCCCCAATTTTTGCGAGATTACCCCTGTACGCGTCGATATCACGTTCCTTCACATCAGGGTAAAGGTTTTTAATAAAAAATTCAGTGCAATATCCAAATTGTATATCGTCCTTTGAGTTGTCAAGATTTGAAAAATCCACGACAACCTTTTGTTCGTCAAGGATTGCACCGCTATCGATCACATTCCCGTCCAGGACAGCCTTCAGTCCAACCATAATGACAAGGAACCCTGCGCCGCCAGCATCTACCACCCCTGCTTCCTTCAGCACGGGAAGCTGCTCAGGCGTTTCCTTAAGCGCTTTTTCGCCCTCCTGAATCACATAGTCGATCTGCTTGTACAAATCGTCAGATTTGGTGGCAATGAGCTCCGCCGCGTCTGCCATCTTGGTTGCAACGGTGAGAATCGTACCCTCCTTGGGTTTCATCACGGCTTTATACGCATAATCCACGCCATTTCGCAAAGCACCTGCAAAAATAACCGTGTCTATATGGTCTGCCTTTGCCATCGCATCCGCAAAACCGGCAAATATCTGCGACAGGATAACGCCGGAATTACCCCGCGCACCCTTAAGTGCCCCAAGACTCAGCGCCTTCACAACAGAGTTGATACTGTCGTCCTGCACAGCCGCCACTTCTTTTGCGGCAGTGATCATCGTAAGAGACATATTTGTTCCCGTATCCCCATCAGGAACGGGAAATACGTTGAGCGCATCAAGTGCGTCCTTGTTTTTTTCGAGTGTCGCGGCAGCGCCGAGGATCATCTCCTTCAGCCGCTGACCGTCAAGCGCTTCAATCAATCACTAAACCCCCTTAGATCTGAATGCCCTGCACAATAATGTCTACGCTCTGCACATTCAGTCCGGTTTCTTTTTCAATAGAATATTTTACTTTATCAATGATGTTTTCCGCTACCGCAGCAAGGGAAACGCCATATTTTACAGTAATGTACAGCTCAACGATCACATTTTCCGAGCCGTCTGTCTTTATTTTTACGCCCTTTTTGAGATTGTCGCCTTTAAAAAGGTTCGAGATCATTTCCGTTATATTTTTTTGCGACATTCCAACCAGTCCATAACACTCTAATGCGCTGTATCCCGCGATTGACGCAATATAGGGTTCGTTATACTCGATTTTTCCTAAATCAGTTTTTAAAGTTGCACTCATGGAATGAACCTCCTAATGGTTTATTATAAGTATTATATAACATATTTATTACAATATCAAACGAATATCCATGTCCGGCCTCATAAAAAATACTTACAGGCAATCTGAATTGTTTCAAAAAAACTCTTGCGCGCGGTTCCCTTTCATGGTAAAATAAATGCTGTTTGAACGTATACACCAAGAGGGAGGTGTTTTAGATGGCAAGATATTGTGAAATTTGTTCCAAAGGCGTTTCTTCCGGCAACAAGGTCAGTCACTCACACAGAACGTCAAAGAGAATTTGGGCTCCAAACGTACAGCGCGTCAGAGTCATTGAAAATGGTACTCCTACCAGAAAATATGTTTGTACACGTTGCTTGCGTTCTGGAAAAGTAGAGCGTTACGTATAATTTTGAAAACAAAAGGACAGATTTTGTATCTGTCCTATTTTTTTATCTCTTTATCCCTCATGATAAATACAAAATCGCTGCTCTGTATCTGTGCGCGCGGTCTTGTAAAAATATTACTCACGCCCCTTGGTTTATCATTGCGAAGCTCGAGCTCATCCAACGGATAATAAAGCCCGCTTGCATTTACGACGGCTTTTTCATTCACCGGAATGATTGATACGGTTTGTCCCACCTGCCCGCATATTTCAAAACGGCCTGTATAAAGTTCTATTTCCTGCAGATCGTCCTCAATCGTAAGCGGCACACTTTTTTCATAAGCACGCTTAAGCAGCATCAGATTGGAAAGCAAATGATCAATTCTGCCTCCTGTCGCGCCCAGAAATATAATTTCCGATGCGCCACGCCCGATTGCCTCATCAAGAGCAAGCATTGCGTCTGTTTCGTTTTTCTCCTCCTGTGCGGTCAGGAACTCACACTCCATACGCCGGTATTGGAAAACCAGCTCCTGATCAACCGAATCCAGGTCTCCTACAATAAGCTGCGGCAGAATTCCTGCGTCATGAAGCGCATGGAGCCCTCCGTCGATTGCAACCACATAGTCTGTTTCCGCAGCCCTTTTAAGCAATAAGCCGCGCCCGGGCCGCTGCCCGGACGCAACCATCAATACCTTCATTACTATTTGCTCTCCCGCAATCTTTTTACGGCCAACGCCGGATCCGGATCATTAAATACGCTGCTGCCCGCAACAAGCACATTTGCGCCCGCCTCGATAAGCTTTGGAGCATTTTCAAAGTTTACCCCGCCGTCGATTTCAATATCAATCTCCTTGCCATGCGCGTCGATCATCGCTTTCAGGTCTCTTACCTTCTGCAGAACGACAGGAATAAAGCCCTGTCCGCCATAACCAGGGTTCACGGACATCAAAAGAACCATATCCACATCGTCAAGCACATATTGAATCATGTCAAGAGGAGTCGCCGGATTCAGAACCACGGCCGGTTTCCTGCCGCATTGTTCAATTTGTTTCAGCACTCTTTGCAGGTGCTTTGTTGCCTCTGCATGCACGGTAATGATATCCGATCCCGCCTGCGCAAACCGCTCGATATAACGCTCTGGCTGGGTAATCATCAGATGAACGTCAAGCGGGATATCCGTAATCTTTTTGAGTCCTTCAATCATCTGGAAGCCAAACGAATAATTTGGTACAAATACGCCGTCCATGACGTCGCAGTGCAAATAATCCGCGCCCGCCTCTTCCATTTTCCGTACGCCTTTTTCCATGTTACAGAAATCGGCTGCCAATAACGATGGTGCTACTTTGATCATGTCTCTTATCTCTCCTTCAGTGAATGTATAATCCGTAAATAACGGTCATATCTCTCTTTGTTTATTTCTCCCGCCTCTACCGCATCCTTTACGGCGCAATCCGGCTCCCTGTCGTGCAGGCAAGAAGTGAAGCGGCAATTTCCGGCAAACTTTTGAAGCTCCGGATAATGTGCGGATATTTCATTTTTCTGCATCCCTTCGATTTCATACATCGAGAAACCCGGGGTGTCGACCACATATCCATGAATTGCAGGAACATACAAAAGCTCAGCCTGGCGGGTTGTATGCTTTCCCCTGTCTGTTTTTTTACTGAGTCCGCCGGTCTCCTGTTCAAAATCCGGATCAATCGCATTGATAATCGATGATTTCCCCACGGCAGACTGGCCTGCAAAGCATACGCATAATCCGGAAATCATTTTCTTGAGCGCTTCAATGCCCGCTCCCGTGCGTGCCGATACCACGAACGTATCATAATAACCACAGTATTGATTTGCCAGACGATCGATTCCCGCTGTATTCTCATCCGATTTATTGATCACCACTACAGGTTTAATTCCGGCGCAACCGGCCTGAATCAACAGCTTATCGCACAAAAAAAGGTCCGGCGCGGGTTTTCCCGCAGAAATCACCAGCAGCATACTGTCTACATTCGCTACTGCGGGACGGAGTAAAAAATTGCGGCGTGGTAAAATCTGTTCAATCGAGCTATAACCTTCAAGCTCGACAAACTCCACAATGTCGCCCACCATCGGCGTCATCTTTTCCTTTCGGAATTTTCCGCGTGCTTTACATTCATGTACGCGCCCATCCTGATCGCTTACATAATAAAAGCCGCTAATTCCTTTTACGATCCTGCCCTGAATGTTCTTAACCTCCCCTGGTAAATTCAACGGTTTCCGATTTCAGTTGAATATCGTTCAAAAATATAATCAGCTCAGTTTCCACCGATTCTTCATCCGAATCGATTACAATCTGCGTCGCCTTTTTCAGGTCTATCTCCTGCTCGCCTGATTGTACAATCGTATCATAAATAATATAATAAACCGGAATCCCGTCAATTTCTCCCTTTACACCGACCTTTAATTTCGTCCCATCCTTGGGGATAACAAGGTCCAGCGCTTCTCCGTTGTAGGAATAACGCGTTCCGCTGCTTCTTGAAACGGTCAGCGTCATGGGTTTGTTCACTGCAAGTTCAATGTTTTCCTGTGGAGATTGTGAAATCACAGTACCCTTTTTTTCGTCAGAGCTCTTTTCGTAAAGGAAAAACGTTGTAAGCCCCTGTGCCTTAAGGCTTTCAAGCGCAGTGGAAACATCGTCGCCCTGCACATTCGCCACCTTTACCTTTTCAACATTTGGCGACGCCTTCACCGTAAGCCATACGCTTCCGCTTGCGGAAATCGATTCCCCCGGAAGCGGATATTGGCTGATTACATAGTTGATAGGCTGCTCACCGTTAATATCATCTACAATCTGGTTGACCTCAATGCCATTTTCTGCAAGAATTTTCTGTGCCTGCGTAATATCAATATTCGTCACATCCGGCATTGTATCCGTACCCGTTCCATTGCTCACAACAATACTCAGCGGATCGCCCGGTTTGACCTGCACGCCCGGTTCCGGTTCCTGACCTATTACAATTCCCTGCTCTGCCTGCGAGGAATACTCGTATGTGACCGTAGTCGTGGGCGTTATGTCCTTAACCGCCTCCTGCGCGCTTTTTTGTGTCATCCCAACAAGGCTTGGCATAGAGATCGGCTTTTCCGCATTATAATTGATCACAGCGCTTGCGACCGCAATAATCGCAAAAACGATCACGGCAGCAATCCCAAACATGATAAACAGCCGTTTCAGGCTCCTTTTGGAGCGTTTGGCCTGTTGCTCCTCCATATGCTGCTGCACGCGCTTGCTTTCCGTATATCTGATATATTCCCCATCCGGCTCCGAAAGGCAACGCTGCAGATCTTCGTACATATTGAATGCCGATTTGTACCTGAAATGCTTATCCTTTTGCGTCGCTTTCTGAATGATTTTATTGATACTCTCAGGAATATCCGGCATTTCATCCCGCACGTCAGGCATGAGCTCATTGATATGCTTTAATGCAATCGCAACGGAAGTGTCCGCGTCGAAGGGAACGTGTCCCGTCAGCATTTCATAAATCAGTATCCCCAGTGAATAAATATCCGAACGCTTATCTACGCGCTCTCCGCGCGCCTGCTCCGGTGAAAAATAATGCACCGAGCCCATCACGTTGTTATCTTCCACTGTAATTGTATTCTGTGCGATATTGCGCGCAATCCCAAAATCCGCGATAAACGGCTCGCCTGTCATGTCGATCATAACATTATGCGGCTTGATATCCCTGTGGACAAAACCTTTAACGTGCGCGTATTCAAGCGCCAGACAAAGTTTTTTGGCCACATTGACCACATACTTTAATGGCAGCGGCCCATTGATATTGATCAAATGCTTGAGCGTTTTACCATGGATCAGATCCATCACAATGTAATAGGTCCCGTCGTCCAGACCGGCGTCATATGCCCGGATGATATTGGCATGACGAAGCTTCAGCGAGGCCTGCACTTCCTTTTTAAAGCGTTGGACAAACTCCTCGTTTTGAGTCAGCTCCGGCTTTAATATTTTGACGGCAACCTCCTGCTTGGTGCGCTCGTCAATCGCTTTATATATGTATGCAGATCCGCCGGCGTCAATCTGTTCAATCAGGCGGTACCTGCCCGCGAGTAAACGGTTGGGCTCAATCATCCGGCAGCCCTCCATCCCCTGAATACTGTGCGAGAATCACTGAAATATTATCCTTGCCCCCACCCGAAAGCGCAATCTCCACAAGCTCTTTCGCCTTATCTTCAAGGCTTATCTCTTTGGAAAGCACACGGTTGAGCAAATCCTCGTTTGTATAGTTTGAGAGTCCGTCTGAGCACAGCAGGATAATATCGTCTTTTTCCCATTTTTCAGTAAAAAAATCCACACTGATTTCTTTCATTCCAACGGCGCGCGTAATAATGTTTTTAAAAGGATAATCTTCAGCAGCTCCCTTTTTGATTACGCCGCTGTCAATCAGGTGCTGGACGTACGTATGATCCTTGGTCACCTTCCTGATCGATCCGTTTTGTTTATGGTATGCACGGGAATCCCCTACCTGTGCAAAAGTAATCACATCGCCGCAAAAAGCCGCGAGCGTCAGGGTTGTTCCCATCCCCTCCAGCTCAGAGTTTTTCTCCATTTCGTCACGCAATCTCTTGTTGGCAAATTCAACCGCCTTGCGAATCTGTTCTTCATTGAGCTCGTTAACACCAAGCCTGTCAATATACTCTTGGATTGCGCTGCACGCCGTCCCGCTTGCAACCTCTCCCGCCGCGTGGCCGCCCATTCCATCCGCAACCAGCATATAGACCGGAGCACTTTTTTCGTGCACCAGTACAGAATCCTCATTGACTGTCCTGACTTTGCCCACATGGCTCAACGCCGCAACTTTCATCTTTTCACCTTCACAGTAGCTTGTTTTTGTTTTTACGCAGCGTTTCTGTTTTTTGATACAACGCCGCGCGTCCTGCAAAACGGTTATTTGCTCACATTCCACAAACCTGTCTTGCGTGATGCAAATTTATTATACAATATTTACAGAATAAAAAGTAGGTGCTATCCATATTCAGATACAAATTTTTTTATATCTTTTATATCGTAATATGCGAGCAGGCGCAATTCCAGGATGTTTCCCGGCATTTGCAGCAGGTTTTAATTATGATCAAAATGCACTTTACTTCCCGGGTTTTGCTTGTACCTTTTTCCGGTTCGTGATAATCTATAAATATACTTTTTTATTGGCATTCTGCCTTGTTGTGTTGGATTTTCGTTCAATGAAAAAACAAAAAGAGCCATGCGGGTAAAAATGCTCCTGAAACGGCTGGACGAAAGTCTTAAGATTTTTAAGATACCGGAGAACTATAATGCTGAAATTACAGATTCTGATGAATAATTATAGCGCTGTTTCCTTGCTATGCGATATGATCTCCCGTTGCGGTCTTCCAATCGACATTGTAGGCGCAGAATATAACGGAGCTCTTGGCCTGGAACAGTTAAAACTGTACAAGCCACAAATTATTATTCTGGACCGTTCCCTTCCCGTTATTGGCGTTGAACGGTATCTGACGCTGATTGGCGAAATCTACAATCATTCCAATGAATTTGTTGTCCTTCTTGTCGAGCCTGACGCTCGCTGCCTTCCCATGCAATACCAGTATGTATTTAATACGGTTTGTTTCAACGACATCTCACAGGAATATCTGAAAAGCACTTTTTCCGATATCCTCGGCATCCTGCAAAGGCAATCGGCACCATCCCCGTCGAAGGATGACGCTGATTATAAACTCAGCGCACAGCTTTTGGGCGACGGCTCTTTTTCCCCTGCTGCGCTGGACTATCTGCGCGGGAAATACGGATTTCATTCCGAATCCAAAATCAGCCTGCTTCTCCCACGTCCTTTCCGGCCTTTTTTGCAGTTTGATACGTCCTTTAAAAAATCTCTGCTCTGGCAAATTGAAGATATTTTAAAACAATATGGTAGAGGCGCGGCGTTTTTTATAAACGACGGCCCACTCTGCATCATGCTCGACCATGCAGAGCAAATCGATCAAGCATCCAGAGAAAAGCTTTTATTCGAGATTAAATATCTTCTGGAGGGTAAAAGCAACGTGTCATTCACTTTTTTCCTGAGCAATCCTTCAGCGCCAAATGTCTTAGGCAGTAAATACCGCCAAATTATGAAACAATACCGGTATGGCTATTTTGTCGGCAATCTGGACCTTATTACGGAAGCCGACCTTGTGGTAAAATGCTCTGATTCCATTTCTTCAACCGATGGTTTGCTTGCAGAGCAATTTCACGCCATTCGCATCTTACGCCTTTTTCCTGCGGATGTAGATTCTGCCGCACAGTTGCTAAACGAGCTTTATATCTGGAATTTAAAGCCTTCCCGCAGTTTTTCAGAGCTCTTTTATATCAGGCACAAGCTAGAGCTGATATCATCCACAATCCTCTTTCTATATCATTTGGAGGAGGTTGAAGGCAGCAGCCCCTTCATTCTTGATTTTGAAACGATCGAGGATGAATGCTCCGCAATCAAAAGCTGGTTTTATGCTTTGGGAGAAAAATGCTCCGGTTACCACCACACGGTTAATGAGCTGATCCTGAAAGCTTCAGCAGAAATTATAGACAATTTTTTATCTTCCGTCTCCCTGACACAAATAGCATCCGGCGTTCATGTTACCGATACTTACCTGAGCCATCTTTTCAAAAAAGAAACGGGGACTACCTTCACCGGTTATCTTACGCTTCTTAAAATTTGCAGTGCAAAGAGCTACATCCGCAATACGGAAAAAAAGATCGCAGATGTCGCATCAGCCCTTGGTTTTTCAGATTACCGCTATTTCAGCCAGATTTTCAAGAAAATCGTCGGTATGACGCCAACAGAATATAAAGGTTACTGCCACTCCATCAAATAAAAGAGGAATAATAATGAAACAAGTCTCTATTACACATAGCCGAAAAGTCGAACTACTTGAAAAGCCGGAGCCGGAAATCCAGGCTCCCGACGATGTAAAGATCAAGGTATCCTACGCAGGTGTTTGTTTTGACGATCTTCCATTTTTTGAGCGCAGTGATGAAATGCTGGCCTGGGGGCCTATCCTTTATCCAACCGGGCATGAAATGTCCGGCACAGTCGTCGAATGCGGAACAGAAGCGAAAGCACTTGGTTTTTCTGAAGGAGACAGAGTCAGCGGTTACGCATGGCAGCCATGTGGTCATTGTTTTTACTGCCTGAGCGGAAAGGAAGCGCATTGTTTGAACTTGCGTATGACAGAGGGCGCGATGTCCGAATATATCGTCTGGAAGGCTCGACAACTGATTCATCTTCCAAAATCAGTCCCAATGAAAGCAGGTTGCCTTACAGATCCTATCGGCTACGCACTTCATGGTATGGACCGCGCAAGTATTAAAATGGGCGACAAAGCGATGGTAATCGGCGCAACAGTACCCGGCCTGCTAATCCTCCAGTTGGTAAAAATGCAAGGCGCTACCTGCATCACAGTAATCGATTCAACCGAGGCAAACCGTGACCTTGCGCGAAGATTCGGCGCCGAATACATAATCGATCCTTCAAAGCAGAATATCGCCGCCGAGGCAAACGGGATTACAAACTATCTTGGCTACGACGTTATTTTCGAAACCTCGGGCAACATCAAAATGCTCAGGCTTTCTTCAAAGCTATTGGCACGTGAAGGAACAATCGCGTTTTCGAGTGTTTACGGGCTAAATACGGATATTCCGATTACCACCTCCGAGCTTTACCTGAAGGAGGCAACTCTCAAACCCTTTTATATGGCTCCTTATATGCTTCCGCGTATCCGTGAGATTATGCCGAGGCTCGACCTGGAGCCAATTATATCAAAGATTTTTTCGCTCAACGACGCTCAGGAGGCATTCGAAGCAACCGAAACGGGCTTTTACCCAAAGGTGCTGATTGAATTTGCCGGAGAATAGTGACATTTCAATCATGTGTATGTAAAGATCATAACAAAACAGGCCGTGAGTTTCACGGTCTGTTTTGCAAAATGCGGTACTGGCAAACATTTTCAGGACATAGGAGTTTAAGTGTCGATATTAATACTATGGATTTTCGCCTGCCGTACCGCACGCTCCAGAAAGCTCAGCCAAGATCCTGGGGCGCCTCCATAAGAGCCACAAAATCCTGGAGCATGCGTGCTCCGCTTGCACCGTCTGTTACCCTGTGGTCGATGCTTAATGATACGCTCATCACTTTTCCCGCTTCAAGCTTTCCATCTGCTACGACGGGCGTATCGGCAATTTTGGAAACTGCCAAAATCGCAGCCTGTGGAGCGTTAACAATCGCCTGAAAGGAACGTATGTTAAACATTCCCAGATTGCTGAGCGTAAAGGTTCCCCCGGAAAGCGCGTCCATTTTAAACTTGCCCTCCTTTGAGGCTTCCTTGATTTCTTCCATTTCCTGATGAATTTCCTGCAGCGTCTTATTGGACGCGTTGCGGATTACCGGCACAAGAAGGCCTCGCGGCGTATCGACCGCTACACCCATATTGACCTCATCATGTTCGACGATATGGTCTCCCGCCCATGCGGAATTCAGCTTCGGATGGTTTTGGAGCGTATCCGCCATCGCCTTCACCATAATCGTCGTAAATGAAGGCTTATATGGAACCAGCCTGCGGAACGCCATGACCGCCCCACAGTTGATTTCTGCGACCAACTGAAATTGCGGAACCTCAGTCCAGCTCGCGAGCATTTGCCTGCTCATTGCCTTTTGCAGCGGCGTCAGCTTCAATTCACGGTCATTCATCGGTCTCTACCCATCCGATTGTCTTGGTGATTTCTACCGTATCGCCATCCCCGGCAACAATCTCCACAAGTGTTCCGCTGACCGCGGCTTCTACTTCCGTTACAGCCTTATCCGTCTCGATTTCCAGAATAGACTCGCCTGCCTCCATGTGGTCGCCCACTTTTTTTAGCCACTTATTGATTGTTCCCTCTTCCATATCGAGGCCAATCTTAGGCATAATAATTTCTTTTTTCATGATGATATCTCCTTTGTTATTAATATTCCATATCCCATACATCCCATAATCTTCTGCAAAGCTCCGTATACACCGCATAAATACGGTCATACTTTTCGCATGCCTCTTCGTTTGGTTCAAAGGTGCGCTTGACCTTAACCATCTCGCGGATTCCTTCGCTCACATCCGAAAAAAATCCAACGCCTACTCCGGCTGCAATGGCCGCTCCTCTTGCGCCCACTTCGTTTCCGTAGATCGTTTCAACGGGGCGTTTTGCACAGTCTGCAAATATCTGGCACCAGATATCGCTGGCGCTTCCCCCGCCAGAAAGCCTAATACTGGTCGGTTTCTCCGGGAAGTGCTCATAACAGTCTTTCATGGAAAGCGCAACCCCTTCATATACCGCGCGCAGCATATGATCTATGCTGTGATGCGCTTTCATTCCGTAGAACTGGGCGGATGCAGTTGATTTCACGAACGGAGCCCGTTCTCCTCCCTCCGCAAGGAAGGGTAGGAATATAATCCCGTCCGAACCTGCCGCTATTTTTTTGATACGGCGTTCCGCGTCTTCAAATGAAAGCTCCCCATGAAACATCTCGCGCATGAACCAGTCAACGTTCGGCGCGCCCATCATCGTACCATACGCAAGCAGCCACCGCTCCTTTGCTGCATGGCAAATGATGGAAGGCGGGGCATCCCCCGCATCCTCCATCAGGTCAAGGGAATCTGTTGCCATTTCACTGTATACTGTCGTACCCACAATCGATACCGCGGTATCCCTCTCATAAACTCCGCTGCCTACGGCTGTGCAAACCACATCAATCGCGCCGTTTACAACCGGGATACGCGCCTCAAGTCCCGTTGCTTCAGCCGCCGCCTCCGATACATAGCCAATTACATCCGTGCTCCCTGCAATGGGCGGCAGCAGCTCCAAAAGCTGCTCTGCATGGAACTTTCCAAGCAGCTCTCCATTGTACTTCCCCTCGCTCGCACGAATTAACGACGCGTCTGAAAGATCGGTTGGATCTGTTACGATTTTTCCTGTGAGGCAATATTTGATCCAGTCCTTACAAAAAAGTACATGTTTTGCCTTCTTCATCGTATCCGGCTCGTTGTCATAATGCCATACGGAATAAGGAAGCGTCGATCCGGCAAATACAACTCTGCCCGAAGCATTCAGGATACCCTCGCGGTTCCATCTGTCGATATACGAGGTCGCCCGTCCGTCCAGCCACAGCACCGCCGGGTGAAAAGGTTTTTTATCCTTATCAAGCATCCAGAGTCCGTCTCCCTGCGCGGTAATCCCTATCGCCTTGATTTCCCCAAACTGTTTGCTGTCCTGCGTGACCTCGCGAATCGTTTCAACCACCATGTTCCATACTTCGTTCATGTCAGCAAGCACATTTCCGAAATCATTATAGACCGGCGCCATTTGCCTTCGGGCGAATTTCAATTCGTTCCCTTTCTGATCAAACAGCACCGTTTTTATTTTTGTCGTACCGGCGTCGATTCCTAAAAAGAGCGCATCCATTCCCATTCCACCTATCTTAAGTCGTTTTGTTTTGTAAACCGGCGTTCAATCCTTGTATACGTCAGGATTATACACCTTCTCAGGACGTTCCCCTGCCAGGAACCTCTGCGCATCCACCGCGAGCTTTTTGTAAGACCTTACATAGGGATCGAGGCTGCATCCCGCAATGTGGGGTGTAAGAACCACGTTATCCATCGCCACCAGAGGATGGTTATCCGGAAGCGGCTCGATCGGATAAACATCCAGGGCTGCGCCCGCAATTTCATTCTTTTGCAGCATATCGATCAGCTTGTCATAATCGAGAACCGCAGCACGCGCATTGTTAATGAGGTATGCGTTCGGCTTCATGAGCGACAGCATCTCAGCAGATACAAGCCCCCTTGTGGATGGCGTAACCGGCACGTGGATCGAAACAAAATCCGCCTGTCGCATCACGTCTTCAAGCTCCATCAGCTTGATGCCATACTTTATATTTTCCGGCTTCAGGTATGGATCAAATGCAATCACTTCCATGTCAAAAGCCACGGCGCGCTTTGCTACCTCCATGCCAATCGCCCCGCATCCCACAAGGCCAAGTGTCTTTCCTGCAAGCGTCGGCCCTTTGTATTGCAGATATGCAAACTTTTCAGGAGTCGAGCCAACCCAGTTAATATCGTTTTTGCAGAACCCGTTTTCAAAATGCTGTTTTTCGTCGGTCATCACTTTGTTTTTGATCAGGTGGTTTCCCTGTGCAAGCCCCCTTGAAACAGCAATCATCATACCAATCGTGAAATCCGCTACCGTATCGCCATTGCGCCCGGGAACGTTTGTAATTGGAATCCCCATCTCTGTCGCTGCTTCTATATCGATATTTGCGTGCGCGCCCCCACGGACCGAAAGGATGATTTTAAGATCCTTTGCCTGTTCAAGGACTTTGCGGGAAAGCGGATCAAATTCAATGACAACCGCGTCCATTCCCTGAAGTGCCTCTGCAAGCTCGTCCTCCGTAAGAAGCCGTCCAAGTTCCATCATCCCTTTATAATGGACCTCATCGAACATTTTCTCGAATACCTCTTTGTATTCGTCTACCATATATGTCGTAACCAAAAGTTTCATGTCTTGTCTCCTTGTTATTATTGATTCAGGCATTCCTTTACGGCCCCGATGATATTTTCATCATTCGGAACAAATAGCTTTTCGAGTACCGGCGCAAATGGAACCGGCACGTTTGGCGCGCCAACGCGCAATACGGGGGCCTTTAAACTTTCCCATGCCGCTTCCTGTATCTGCGACGCAATCTCGGCTCCAAATCCGCCTTTCCTGCATGCCTCGTGCACCACGACCGCCCGGCCAGTTTTCTGTACGGATTTTACAATCGTTTCCGTATCAAGCGGCTCTAAAGAGCGTACGTCCACGATTTCCACATCGATATTTTCCTGTACCAGCTGTTCCGCGGCCTTAAGCGCCTGATTTACCATTGCCGAATATGCCACAATCGTAATATCTTTTCCTTCGCGTTTAATGTCGCAGGTATAGTCGCATTCGTATGCCTCCTCCGGCACCTCGCACTTCACCTTATAAAGCGCTTTGTGCTCAATAAACACAACCGGGTTGTTGTCCCTGATTGCCCGCAGCAGCAAGCCTTTCGCATCATATGCGTTGGAAGGCATGAGCACGCGTATTCCGGGAATATGGCTTAAAATCGCTTCCAGCGACTGCGAATGCTGCGCCCCGTTACCAAGGCCCGCTCCGCCTTCCGTCCTGATTACAAGCGGAATATTTACCGCTCCGCCATACATATAGCGTATCTTTGCCGCCTGGTTCATAATCTGGTCAAAACAGGTGCCGATAAAGTCAATATACGACAGCTCCACAATCGGCCTCAGGCCAATCAGCGCAGCACCTACTCCCGCGCCCACGATTCCCGTTTCCGAGATGGGCGTATCCCGTACGCGCTCCGCGCCAAAATGGTCGAGCAGATCGTAAGAGCACCTGAGCTGTCCGCCGTATACCGCGATATCTTCACCGATTGTAAAAATCCGCTCGTCACTGTTGAACGCGATATGCAGCGCTTCGTTTACTGCTTGTCTCATAGAGATTTTTCTCATAAAAACGCCTCGTCTTTCTTTTTTGCTGTTTTATCAGGAAACCGGCTGAAACGGAACCCATTCTATCGTTTCAAAATCGGGATCGTAAAGGTCCTCCGTCAGGTCCGTCGCACCGGGTTCCGGCTCCAACTTTGCTTCTTCGGAAGCCTTCATGACTCTTTCATGCTCTTCCTTGCGAATCTGGTCGAGCTGCTCATCCGTCATTGCATATTCCGATTTCAGGACTTCTCTTACCCGCACAATAGGATCCTTTTTCTTCCATTGGGCGACCTCTTCTTTGGTACGGTAGTTTTCATTATCCCCATAATAGTGCCCGCTCAGACGGTAGGTATCCATTTCAAGGAGTACCGGGCCATTCCCTGCGCGTACATATTCCGCTACCTCGGCAAAGGTGTTATATACCTCTATAAGGTCGTTCCCGTCGATCGTCATTCCTTTAATTCCATATCCCTTCGCCCTGTCTGAAACATGCGTTACATTCATGGACTTTGAAATATGCGTGGAAATTCCATATTTATTGTTTTCACAGATAAATACCACCGGCAGTTTCCATACGCTTGCAAGGTTGAGCGATTCGTGGAACGAGCCTTCATTGGACGCGCCGTCTCCAAAGAAGCAAACCGCGATATTATCGCCGTGCTGCAGGTCGATACCAAGCGCCGCGCCTGTTGCAATCGGTATTCCGCCGCCTACGATACCATTTGCGCCCAGCATACCGATTGCGAGGTCTGCAATGTGCATAGATCCGCCCTTTCCCTTACAATAGCCGGACTCACGTGCCATAAGCTCCGCAAACATCTTTTTGAGATCCGCGCCCTTGGCGACGCAGTGCCCGTGCCCCCTGTGTGTTGAGGTAATATAATCCTGATCGGTCAGGTGAGCGCACACACCTGTTGCAATCGCTTCTTCACCGTTATAGGTATGGACTGCCGCACGCGTCAGGTTTTGCTTCGCAAGCTCAATGGCCTCGTTCTCAAATTCACGGATACGAACCATCGTATGAAGCATTTCCAGCAGCTTTTCCTTTGTCAGTTTTGTTTTTGCCATTGTTTTTCTCCTATTTGCACCAGAATTTTAATGCCGCATCAAGCTCCTCATGTTCCTTTGCAGCTTCTGCAAGGTCAACCCCTGCTTTATAAGCCTTCATTGCCTGCAGGATTGCCTTTGCGCCTGCCGTTGCGCCCATCGGATGGCCATAAATTCCGCCGCCTGCCATCAGAATGGTATCCTCGCCGAGCAGGTCCATCAGATAAGGTATTGTTCCCGGATGTACGCCGCCGGCAACCGTATCAAAGGATTTTTTGATCACACCCATATCTGCCGAAAGCGCATTGTGCGTTTCCACTAGCTCGTTTGTGGAAATACCAAAACGTCCGCTGTCCGGATATACAAGCGACATATCCATACCAATCAGTCTTGGAAGCTTGCCGCATGCAAGCGATGTAGACATCCCGTTTGTTTTGGAAGTATAATATGCTCCCATTCCAGCACAATGGCCAAAGATCGGTATTTTGATTCCTTCCCGTTTCAAATGACGTACAAGGTCCTCCACATCACCCCAGCCAAGCGCCTGATAGTTGACCATGATAGAGTTTGCACCCGCGTCAATCGCCATATGCGCGCGGTCTATCAGGTTTTCGCCTGTGATATTAACCGCATACAGGCAGCTCTTATCCTTTCCGATATCCTTCAAATATTTCATCACTGTGGATACGCGTTCCACCATTGGCGAATATGCCGGATCCGCAAGCAGTTCGTCATCCTTGATCACATCTGCGCCGCCGGCTGCCGCTTTTGCAGCACCGCTTGCCGAAAGCTCCGGCCCAACGCCGATGCAGGGCTTCAATATTGCGCCGACAAGCGGCCTGTCATAAACGTTCAAAAGGCCGCGAATACCGTCGATTCCCATCAGCGGCCCGGGCAGTTGCTCCAAAACCGGATCGGGCAGTTCAATGTCCACAAGACGCACGCCGGATTGTCCCAACACATTTCCTGCAACCGTGCTCAGTATCATGGGCATATAAATCTGGAAGTTCGCTACCGGAAAAGCAATCCTTGCGATGCAGGCGTGCTCCTGCGCCATTGGATAGATACCAATGATCTTTGCGCCGTATTTTTCAATAATTTCCGGCGTTTCGCCTTCCACGTGCGTCCATGTGCCTGCGCTCTGATCCGCCGCAATCAGTTTTACCCAGCTGTATAGATCCGGCTCTTTTTCAGAGTTCAAATAGTATGTTGCGATCAAATAGTCGTCCTTGATGTGCTCCGATAGTGTCATAGTTTCGATTTTCATGTTACCCTCCTGAATAGTTATAATTGTTTTGCCCCGTCCTCGTCCGGACGGTATTTCACCTGTTTATTTGCGGTTTTTTCCCTTTTTTTGGCAACAGGAAACCAGGCCCCCGTAAAACGGGGCCAAATTCCCTCTATTCATACCGCTTATGAAACCTGTATCAATTTATGCCATGCGGGCATTTACCCGCTGTGGCCTATGCTTTTTTGATCTTTTTCTGCTCGCGCAGCCTCCGTGCAATGTCGAGGTATACGGCGAACAGAATAATAATTCCCTTCACAACGTCCTGCCAGTAGGAATTGACTCCCAGAAGGTTTAACCCGTTGTTGATTACGCCGATAATCAGCGCACCGATTAGCGTACCCCCAAGCGTCCCCGAGCCGCCTGTCATCATGGTGCCGCCAAGTACAACCGCGGCGATTGCGTCCATTTCCGCCCCATTGCCCATGGTAGGTTGTCCGGAATAAAGCTTGGCTGCTGTCATAACGCCCGCAATGCCGGCAAGCGTGCCCTGGATCATGTATGCGATCCACGATACTTTTACAACATTGATACCGGAAAATCTTGCGGCCTCTTTGTTGCCGCCCGTGGCATACAGGTGTTTCCCATACCTTGTATAATTCAGCACGATGAACAAAATCACGAATATGATCAGCATATAAATGACCTGAAGCGGGAACACATTGCCAATCCTCCCGTTTCCAATATAATTAAGACGTTCATCTGTGACATATACTGGTTTACCACTCGTAACAACAAGCGCAAGGCCGCGTATGATCATCATGGTTGATAACGTAACGATGAATGCGGGCATATTGCATTTTGTTACAAAAAATCCGTTTACAATTCCCACTGCAAGCCCAATCGCCACCGCAACCAGTATTGCAGGCAAAAGGTCAAATCCGGATTTTGACATAAGTGCCACGAGAGCAATGCCGGATAACGCCACGACCGATCCGACCGAAAGGTCGATGCCGCCGAGCAGGATGACATACGTCATACCAAAGGCAATTACCGCATTGGTCGATATCTGCAATAAAACATTTGATATGTTTACCGTCGTAAAAAACGATCCTGTTACAACGCCCAATACGACACAAAGTACAATCAGGCTCATTAAAATGCCGAAATTCTCTTTAAAGGGCTTCGCCCATTTTTTATCCAAAAAAGATTGTTTTGTCATTTCCTGTTTCATTATGAATTTCCCCCCATGGTAGCATGTTTGATAATTACTTCCTCATCGAGCTGTTCCTTTGGAATCCTTGCGACGGTTTCTCCGCGGCGCATCACATATACCGTATCGCTCACGCGCATAATTTCAGGCAATTCTGAGGAAATAATGATTACCGCCATGCCTTTCTTCGCGAGCTTATCGATCAGGTCATAAATTTCCGCTTTTGCGCCTACGTCAATTCCGCGCGTAGGTTCATCCAGCAATAATATTTTGGGGTTTGTCGCAAGCGCTTTTCCAATAACCACCTTCTGCTGGTTCCCACCGGAAAGCTTTTGCGTCGTCATCTCGCCGGATGTGACCTTAATATTCAGTTCTTCGATCATGCCGTCGCAAATCTGACGTTGCTTTTTACTGTTTATTCCAACTACGCCGATAAATTCTTTGAGGACGCAGAGGCTCAAATTAAAATCCACCGTCTGCGACAAAACCAATCCTTGTTTTTTTCTGTCTTCTGGCACGAGAATGATCCCATGCTTCATTGCTTCGACCGGATTATGAATCCTGATCGGCTTTCCTTCCAATGTGATCTTTCCCTTGTAATCCGTATCGATTCCGGCTAACACGCGTGCGAATTCACTCCTGCCCGCGCCCACAATGCCGGAAATGCCAATTACCTCTCCCTTATGAAGCTCGAGATCGACATTTTTTACCATATCCCCACAAGATATATTCTCAACTTTAAGAATTACTTCGTCCGAGGGCTGATGCGTCGTATAGTGCTCTGCTATCGTCCGTCCAACCATCATGGATACAAGGTCGTCCTCCGTAATATCCTTGATTTCCCTTGTTCCGACATATTCCCCGTCGCGCAGCACCGTTACCCTGTCGCACAACCGGAACAGTTCTTCCATCCTGTGGGATACATAAATGACCGATATCCCCATTTCCTTGAGCTTGTCAACCGTTTTGTACAGGTTCTCCACTTCCTTTAGGGATAACGAAGCCGACGGTTCGTCCATTACAACAATTTTTGCGTTATTGGATAGCGCTTTGGCTATTTCAACTACCTGCTGGCGCGAGATACTGAGCGCATTCATTTTTTTGTCCGGATCGATATCGGAGCCAAATTCGCGCAGGATTTTTTCGGAGTCGCGATATACTTTTTTGGAATCAACGAGACCGAATTTTCCCTTCGGTTCTTTTCCCATAAAAATATTTTCTCCCACCGTCATATCCGGCGCAAAGGACAGCTCCTGATGAACGATGCTGACGCCATATTTATCCGCGTCGTGCACGCCTTCGATCTCAGCTTTTTCACCATCGATGAAAATCTCTCCCTCTTCGGCTTTGTGGATTCCTCCCAAAACCTTGATCAACGTAGATTTTCCGGAGCCGTTCTCGCCAAGCAGGGCATGTACTTCGCCCCTTTTCAGGTCGAAATCAACTTGGTCTAATGCTTTTACACCCGGGAAAATCTTTGTGATGCCTTTCATTTCTAATATCGTATCGCTGTTCATATTCCCTATTCTCCCTTGTAACAAGGCCGATTAACCATTGATGGCTGCAGGCAGGATTTTCCTGCCCGCACCATCGTCTGTGAAATCAAATACTACTCGACATATTTGATGTTCGGATCCCCTTCATAGTAATACTCTGCAGCTTCATCTGCGTTTTCAGAAGTGATGATCTTGTATGTGGTATATTTCACCGCGTCGCCAACAGGCTCGCCCTTCATTGCTTTGTAAAGGTCAAGTGCGGACTGTTTGGCCATTGCATACGGCTGCTGTCCAAGGGACGCCGTTTCTTTACCCTGCTTTACAAAATCGAGCGCTTCAGGAGCTCCGTCAAATCCATAGCATTTTACCTGGTCTGCAATACCGGCTGTTTCAGCCGCTGTATGTGCGCCGATCGCCTGTTCGTCGTTCGAGCAGATAACTGCGCTGATATCCGTATTCGCCTGGAACTGGTCCTGCATCACAGAATTTGCTTTCTCGACCTCGCCGCCGCCGTCTCCGTCATATACAAGTTCAAGTCCTTCATATTTCTCGATAACCGAACGGAATCCATCCGCCCTCGCCTGCGGGCCTGTACCCGGATTTGCGAGGATGACGATTTTCCCTTCATAATTAAGGTCTTCCGCCATTTTTTCAGCAAGCGCAGCACCCGCTTCTTCATTCGGCGTCATAACCTGTGAGCAAATCAGGTTTTCATAACCTTCCGCAAACGGAAAGTCTGCCGATACGACCATTACTCCCTGATTTACAGCATTCTGCGTTACAGAAATGAGTGCCTGCCCGTCGATTGTCTCGCATACGATGCCCACGCATCCCTGTGCCACAAAGTCGTCGATATTGTTTGCCTGTACCGCTGCATCAAAACCGGGATCAAGCACAACCGGGATATCCCCATTGGCTTCAATCACTTCCGAGGCCCCGTTTACGAAGGCCTGGCAATGCGGGATGGTATTATCGATAACCGTGATGCCGATCTTGTTTCCGCCGCCTTCCTTGTAAAGGGTGCTTGGCGCGCCATAAATTGAGTCTGCCGCAGCCGCTCCGGAAGCAGCCGAGCTCTCTTCGGATGCGGCAGATGCGTCTGCAGATGCAGAACCCGCTGCCGAAGATGACGATCCGGTTTCAGCTGCCGGCTGAGCGCAGCCAAACATTGTAAACGCAACCATAAGTACAACAACCATCAATACCAATAATCTTTTTTTCATTTTTTTCCTCCTTGGTTTTTTCATTCTTCAGGGTTCTCTTCCCTGAAACCGCAAATATATAAACTTATAAAAAAACATTACTTTAAGACACCGACGAATCGGTTTGTTTTTGTTTCATCTTTTTTTGTTCTGTGAATACAATCTATCAGTTCTGTCTGGTTTTGATTTGTCTGGTCGATTATCGAATTTCTTTCACCGTTGATCTCATTATACAGTTAATCAAAATAAAGTGTGATAGGATTTCTTGTTATAATTTTTGTTATGGGGGAGTTTATTTTTTTCTATTCCATGCCCCGCGCAACAAAAATTTATACATTGTGTTAATTTTTTGTTTTTAAAATGTTTTTTCAAAGTCATGACCACCCGTAAAACGGGTGGCATGAAAAGCCCTAAAAGGGCATGATACAAGCCAGCGTCTAAAGACGCTGGCTTTCTCTTCGTTCAAGCCACATGGCATTTGTTCTTATCTACCCCTAAAGGGGTCTTCTATTTCCTGCACGCTTACTTTATCTATCACCTGATCTTGTAAATATTGTTCCCTTACATATTTTGCTATCGTTGCTTCATTCAGCCCTACTGTGCTTGCATAATATCCTATTGACC
>NZ_LAYJ01000044.1 GCF_000981035.1 Christensenella hongkongensis | reverse complement strand
CCTTACCACACTGGGATATTTTATCAGCAGCGGCTATTACAAAATGGGCAAGCTTGCAAAAACGCTTGTATCTGTGCTTGTTCCTATCCTGCTGATCCTGTTGATCGCCAATACGGTCTTGGCAGAACCCGGCGCCGCGTTTTGGCCCATGCAGCAGGCTTTTCTCGCTCTATATACATGGATGTCCGCCAGTTTGCTCTATTCGGCTTGTGTA
>NZ_LAYJ01000008.1 GCF_000981035.1 Christensenella hongkongensis | reverse complement strand
CATAAAATCCGTCCGGCTTTTTTAATATGTATTTGCCATTTGAAAAGAATTTTTGCGATAACTGATTTTTGTATCGAAATCTTGACAGTTTTGAAAGAAAAATGATATAGTGTGATTGAATAGTATACTTTTTCGCTCATAGAAAAAAAGCACAAAAAAACGCCCCAACGGGCGCTGTGAGCGTAAAAATAAGACGAACGAAAAGGTATAAGTTTTTTTATATCAATGATCGTGCTATGTTAATTGCGCAGAAATACAATAAAATATAATACTTTATTAATCAGGTATTATAATGTGGAAAATATAATTTGCAATGAAATTGTAAG
>NZ_LAYJ01000020.1 GCF_000981035.1 Christensenella hongkongensis | reverse complement strand
GGGTTTTTACAGGAATGTGCACGAGCACGGTTGCATTTAAGGCCGGAATTCCGGAATTTCCGGAAAAAGTTTTTCAATAAAATCACAAAAAGGGTAAGACAGCCCGCTTCACATTTGAATGAAATAGCACACTTTAACGCGCGGGAAAAAAACATAAAAAAAACGCCGTAATCGGCGTTAATTCCATAAAAAACAGTTTGAACGAAAAAGTGTAACTTATTGTGCAAAAAAATCTGATTTTACAAAATGCAGGAGGGGAACTTATGGGAGAAACGTTGCTGGAAATGGTCAACATTAACAAA
>NZ_LAYJ01000057.1 GCF_000981035.1 Christensenella hongkongensis | reverse complement strand
GCGGCTTTTGCCAAACGCCTGTAGAACGGATGCGCTCCCGCTTTTTTCTTGACATTGCCGCTGTTGTTGATTAAAATAAGACCAAATAACCTATATTTCCGCATCGTTTCGCAAATGTAGAAATATTGCGAATCAACGTGCAATCAGGCGTCCGGTACCGGGCGGTTTTTCATTTTTACCCGGGCATTCCATAACCAGTCCGTTTTTGGCATATGCGCTGCTTTTGC
>NZ_LAYJ01000012.1 GCF_000981035.1 Christensenella hongkongensis | reverse complement strand
CTTTCTCGAATGCCGATTTATCGGCTCCGCAAACAGGGCATACCCAGTCATTGGAAATATCGTCAAACTTTGTTCCTGGCGCAACGCCGTTATCCGGATCGCCCACCTCGGGATCGTAAACATAGCCACAGATTGTGCCTACATATTTTTCCATTTGTTTTGTTCTCCTTTAGTAATTGATTTATAATGCGGAACAATCGTCCCTTATTTATCTGCAAGATACGCGTTCAGCTTTGTTTCCAGAGCATCCGCGTCAATTCCATGGACGGCACAAGCCTGTTCCAGAT
>NZ_LAYJ01000069.1 GCF_000981035.1 Christensenella hongkongensis | reverse complement strand
CCTTTCCGCTAAAAAGTCAAGCAGCGTGCTTTTGGTATCTTTTTTCCCTGTTTGGCTCATGCGTTCCACCTCAATCCAGTACATCCAAGTCTCGAATTGGTCAAAAAAGTAGACTTTTGCGATCAGTAAATTTTTTGCGATTTATTAAGTAGACTTTTATAGCCATATGAATTATACTGATAAAAAAGATTAAAAGATTAAATATCGGGGCATTTTTGGGG
>NZ_LAYJ01000071.1 GCF_000981035.1 Christensenella hongkongensis | reverse complement strand
GAAGATTTAAAATGGAAAATCACGCATTGGTTTGCAGTTGAAAGCCTGGAGCACCTGAGGCGCGGCGGGCGTGTTTCCCGCGCCAGTGCATTTCTTGGAACGATGCTCAACATCAAACCTGTGCTCGCGTTCAATAATGAAGGAAAAATCATCCCCGTGGAAAAAATCCGCGGCAGGAAAAAATCGCTGATCGCGATGGTCGACAAAATGGAAGAAGACATCGATAATCCGGACGGGCAAATCGTGTACATTGGCC
>NZ_LAYJ01000045.1 GCF_000981035.1 Christensenella hongkongensis | reverse complement strand
ATATCTGGAAGGAAGGCAAAATCAGCGGAAGAGAGGCGGCGCGCAGGCTTTATATTACGCATAACACATTTTTCAAATGGGTAAAAATTGTTGAAAATAATAAAAAGAAGTGACAAAAAAAGTAGACTTTTATAGCCATATGAATTATACTGATAAAAAAGATTAAAAGATTAAATATCGGGGCATTTTTGGGGGAAATGCAGCAAAATGCCCGGATTTATTAATTGGTCAAAAAAGTCTACTTTTTTGACCAATTCGAGACTTGGATGTACTGGATTGAGGTGGAACGCATGAGCCAAACAGGGAAAAAAGATACCAAAAGCACGCTGCTTGACTTTTTAGCGGAAAGGGCTGGTTGTGCCTATTTGTCTGATTTACGCAAGCCATATTTATTCCCGGGGCTTTCTGAAATTATGGACGGTATCGAGCCGCGGGCTTATTCTTTTTCCGAATGGGAGGATGCAATCAGCTATATCACCGGGGAATGCAAAGAAGTTTCGGATGAGCAGGAAGCAAAAAGCTTTCTGATCAGTTGCCTGAAAAAATAGGAATATCGACATACAAAAGGACAAGCGCTCAAATGCGTTTGTCTTTTTTCATGTTAATTCTGATATAAGGGACAGAGTGGCGGCTTTGTTACAAAAAGTTTACTTTCGCGTATGACAAGCATACACCTTTTATGGTATAATTGAAAAAATAATCGGAGTCTGCCATAAAACGGGGCAAACCGTTTTGCACGGCGGATATCGAAAACAATGGAAAGGCAGACAGGCTGTGGGTGTATTTAGAAATAAACCGCTCCTTATAACAATTATTGTAATTGTGATACTCATTGTGCTTTTGGTAATGTCCGGCAACAGCAGCAGTATTTCACGGGGCGCGGGCGAAGCAGGGGGAATTTTTACACCGGTGCAGGAGTTCTTTTATCAGGCGTCAAATTCGATCGGCGGATTTTTTGACAGCCTTGTGAATACCGGGGATACGGCCCAGCAAAATAAGGAGCTCGAAAGCGAGCTTGAAACGATCAAAAGCCAATCGAACAATTATGACGAGCTGAAAGCGCAAAACGAGCGCCTGAAGGAAATGCTCGAATATAAGCAGAAGAATACGTCGCAGGAGCTCAAGGTGGCGACGATCACAGGAAAAAATCCGGGCAACTGGTTTGACGTATTTACGATCGACCTTGGCAGGAAAGACGGCATTATGGTCAATATGCCCGTCATTACCGCGGATGGCCTTGTTGGCCGCGTGGAAGAGGTCAGCCTTAATTCGTCAAAGGTCATGGCGATCATTGATGGGAGGAGCAGCGTATCGGCTATCATGGAACGCACGCGCGACGTAGGAGCGGTAAAAGGAAATATAGCAAACGATGCGCTTGACGTATCGCTCTACATGAGTTATTTGCCGCTCGACGCGGATGTGGCGGAAGGCGACAGGGTCATTACCTCGGGTCTGGATGGGATATTCCCCAAAGGCCTTGTGATTGGCGAGGTTGCAAAGTCGACGGATACGGAGAAAGACGGAAAGAATGTTAAAATTACGCCCGCGGTTGATTTCCGCAGGCTGGAAGAAGTGTTTGTGGTGGTGTCAACAGACGGCGAACCGACAGGGACGCAGCAGGCGGCAAATGAAGTGATAACCGGGCAGGACGCGCAGGCTTCGCAGGGCGCATCGGCATCGGCATCGGCTTCAGCAGCCGCGCAGGAGTAAAAGATGAGATATGTTGTTTTGGTATTGTTTGCCATTGTAAGCACAATCTTATCGGGTTCCGTATTCAGCGGGCTTAATCTCGCGGGGATACAGGTGGATATCGTACTCTTGATTGTCCTTGCGCTGGCGCTTGTAGACAAAAGCGGAGCTGCGATCATTTTTGCCGCGGGAACAGGCCTTTTTATGGATATCATGTATTCCACTGTACTTGGCGTATATGCGCTGAGCTATACGGTGGCAGCGGCCATTGTGTTCCTTGCGTTCCGTAACAAAGAGAAATTCAACGTACTGATCCTGTTTTTGGTGGGCGCGGCAGGATATGTGATCAAGGAAACGGTAATGGCGCTCATTGTGTATGTGTTAGGCGCACGGTTTGACTTTCTGTCCATCCTCGTAAGGTATACGCTTCCTACGGCGGCGCTTACGGGAGGGCTGCTGATCGTCGCTTATCTGTTATTTGCAAGACTATATAAGAATGGCTGGATGCGTCCGGCCGTCGCTTATCGCCCGGAGGACTTCTGAGGGAAGCAGCGTGGCGAAAAGGCTTTGACCGCATGAAAGTAGAAGCGGTAATTTATGAGGGAAAACGATGCTGAAAAAATTAAAAAACAGGTTTTTTGCCGGACTGGCAATTATTGTCGCGCTTTTTGTATTTTTAACGGCGGGACTTGGAAATCTTACGCTTGCCCAGGGCGGCGATCTTACAACGCAATCGGAAAGTAAAAAGGTAAGGACGCTTTCCGTAAAGGGTTCGCGCGGGCAGATTACCGACAATTCAGGGATACCGCTTGCGTACGACCAAAGCAGCTATGATATCCAGTTCGTAAGGGACCCTTCCAAAAATTCAACGACAGACAAATCCTACTATACGGACGTCCTCATGCAGACGATCGAGATCATTGAACAAAACGGCGGCACGACGATTGATACGTTTGCAATCAAACGTCAGGACGACGGCACGTTTGCGTTCGATTTTGGGATCACGGACGAGGAAGCTGTTAAAACACGCGAGGAAAGATGGCGCACAAATATGTTTGCCTCCAAAACAGCGGACGCGGCGGCGCTTTACAGCGATATGCGCACGCGCTACCGTATCCCGGAGGAATATACCTACGAGCAGGCGCGTAAGCTGCTGTCAATCTGGCAGGAGGTGCAGTTGTCGTCTTACCGTGCGTACGAGCCGATTACGATTTGCAGTAACGTCGATATGGACACGGTTGCGGCAATCGAGGCGAAGGCGGACCAGCTTGACGGCATCCAGGTGGCGGAAAGCGCTGTGCGCGTGTATCCAAAGGACAGCGTTGCGGCGCATATTATTGGATACATGGGGAAAATGGTTGACGAAGATACCGTTAAGGAATACCAGGATAAGGGATATTCATCGGAGGATAAAATCGGCGTAGCGGGCATCGAGAGTACGATGGAGCAATATCTGACTGGAAATTCAACGGAAAAGCAGGGGACGCGACAGGTAGAGGTCGACAGTAAGGGCAAGGTCATCAAAGAGGTTTCGAGCACTCCGGCGATTTCAGGAAGCGATGTGCGGCTGACGCTGGATCTCGATTTGCAGATGGAAGCGGAAAGAGCGATCGAGGCAAACGTTAAGAGCGTTTATGAAGAGCAGGTTGCTGAGTATAATGATCCGGAAAACAGATACGACAGGCAGGGATATGTTGGGTATGATACCAAGCTGGATGAACGGTCGCTAAAAGAAGGCCAGACGACTAATTTCGATAAGCTGAATCTCGCGCAATCGGGTGCGCTCATTGTGATGGATGTCAATACCGGAAAGATACTTGCCATGGCGAGCTATCCGTCTTATGACCTCAACATTTTTTCGGGCGGAGTTTCGGAAGAACAGCTTAAGGAATTACAGGACGACAAAACGCGCCCGATGTTTAATAATGCGATCTCCTCGACGGGAATTCCGGGCTCTATTTTCAAGATGGTAACCGGCCTTGCGGGCCTTATGGAAGGCGACCTCGGACTTCATGAGGAAATCAGCGATATGGGCCTTTATAATATCGACGTACAGGAAGGCTATACCGGCGACGACGTTCCGGCCTGCTGGGCTTACGTAAAGGGGATGTCGAGCGTTCCGGAACATGCCAACCAGGATATTGTGCTGGGCCTTGAGCACAGCTGTAACTATTTCTTCTATGAAGTCGCCCACAGGACAGGCGTAGATAACCTTGTGAAGTGGGGCGAGCAGTTTGGACTTACCTCTACGACAGGGATCGAGCTTACAGGCGAAGCGGTCGGAGCAATCGGTAACCAGGAAACCCTTTACGATAAGACCAAATCCATTGATAATCAGAAAACCTCGCTGCCTGCATTGGTGCGCAGCTCGCTGATCACTTTTTTAAGGGATGAGGTCGGAGAAGAAGGCAGGGACATTACTTATACGGACGAGCAGCTCAAAACAACGGCGGAAAAGCTGATACAGCTTGTGGATCCGGATAACACGCAGGTCGGTTCGCAAATCAGGGCCATCCTGAGCGAGGAGCTGCAGATCCCGGAGACGGTATCTTCCAATAAGGGTTGGGACAACCAGATCAACGGTATCATTGCGGAGCTTCGCTGGAATCCAATAAAGACGATTATTTCCGGTATTGGTTCGGGCAGTACGACGATCACGCCGATTGCCGCTGCACGTTATGTGGCGGCGATTGCAAACAGCGGAACCGTGTACGAGGCGCATGTCGTAGACAGCATCCTCGATTCGGACGGAAATGTGGTGGAGCAGAAGGAGCCGGTGGTATACAACAAGATCGATGCGCCTGAGGAGTACTTTGAGGCGCTGCGCGACGGGATGTCCAAGGTGGTATCGGGCGAGGACACCTCTGCCGGAGATATCTTCAAGGGCTGGCCGTATGAAAACGACATTGCGGGCAAGACGGGCTCCGGTAAGGTGTCCAACATCGATTTGGAAACGAACGCCTGGTTTGTGGCGTTTGCGCCCAAGGACGATCCGGAGATTGCTGTTGTGTCCTACATACCGAACGGAATGTCGGGATCGCACGCGATTCCTGCGGCAAAGGATATCATTCAGTATTACCTCGACGGCAAGCAGCAGGAGGAGGCGAACGAGTTGCCTTCAGAAAACACGCTGATACCTTAAGGCAAGGGAAAAACAGTTTGCTTAGCGTTATGATATCATGTATAATGTAGTGCGTAATAAAGTGCGTATTTTTGTACCATACAGAAGGCCGGAAGGCGGAGGAAGGAAGAACCATGCAGAGTATTGTGACATTTAAGGGAAAAGAAGACGGATTGGAAATCTATCTTGATGAAAAGTCTACTTATCCCGTCCTGCGCGAAGAACTGATGGACAAGCTGAAAAAGAACCAGAGCTTCTTTAAAGATTCCGGTACAAAGGTTGTGATAAGGGGAAAAGAGCTCTCCAATGCTCAATTTAATGAAATCAAGCGTGTGTTCGCGATGGATTTTGGCATACGCAACGTTTACTGCGGCGATGAGGCGGAGCGTGTGCAGGAGGCGGAGATTTCGATTGAGAAACCGTCCGCAGTGAGGCGTGCCCATGCGCCGGTGGATGAGTATACGGACGAAGTGGAGCTTGTGTCGAACGCCTATTTCGACGCGCAGTCGATCTTTATCAACAACACGATCAGGAGCGGTCAGCGTATCGAGTGCGAGGGGGATATCGTCGTGGTCGGGGACGTAAATCCGGGCGCGGAGGTGATCGCCGGCGGCAGCATCGCTGTTTTTGGAAGGCTGCGGGGTCTGGCGCACGCAGGATGCGCGGGAAGGACCGACGTATGCGTGGCTGCGCTCAATATGTGTCCAAAGCAGATGCGGATTTCAGGACGCGTCGTTACGTTCCCAAATGAGCGGGCGGATGCACACGACGCTGAAATAGCAGAGTTTAAGGATGGCAAGGTGGTTATCCGCCCTGTCAGCTTGAGATAGGGAAAGAAGAAAATAATAAGCGCGTGCAAAGTTGCGGGGATCGTCAGGAATCAATCGGTTTTGCGAGCGGTGGTAAGCGCGAAGCAAAATAACATTGAGCGAGGGGATCACCCAAGGGGAACAGCGTGTTCCCCTTGGGAAGCGAACAAAGTGAGCGCTGTAAGGAAGGTATCATAACAGATGGAAAATGTAATTGTAATCACATCCGGCAAGGGGGGCGTGGGAAAGACGACATCCACGGCAAATCTTGGAACGGGACTTGCAATGCAGGGAAAAAAGGTAGTACTGGTAGATACGGACATTGGGCTTCGTAACCTTGACGTGGTGCTTGGATTGGAAAACAGGATCGTTTATGATCTTGTGGACGTTGTGGAGGGCACCTGCAAGCTGAAGCAGGCGCTCATCAAGGACAAGCGCTACGAGGGGCTTTACCTCCTTCCCGCGGCACAGACCAGAAACAAGATGGCGGTTGCGCCCGAGCAGATGAAGGAGCTCGTAGCAGAGCTTGAAAAGGAATTTGATTATGTGCTGATCGACTGCCCGGCAGGCATCGAGCGCGGATTCAAAAACGCGGTTGCAGGGGCGAAATCAGCGATTGTAGTGACTGTGCCGGAGGTTTCGTCTGTGCGCGATGCAGACAGAATCATCGGACTTCTTTCAGCAAATGGCGTTGACGACGTAAAGCTGCTCATCAACCGCCTGCGTCCGGATCTTGTACGCAAGGGCGATATGCTGGCGATCGACGATACGCTTGAGATCCTGGGGATCGACCTTGTTGGCGTGATTCCTGAGGACGAGCTTATTTTCCGTTCTTCCAACCTGGGAGAACCGGCGGTTACGGATAACAGCTCGCTTGCGGGCGAGGCGTACCGCAATGTAACAAAGCGCATTATGGGCGAGGATGTTCCTATGCTGAACCTGGAACAAAAATCAGGATTCTTTGGTAAGCTGAAGAAGCTCTTTTCAAAATAATCGGAGGTCGTTAGCATGGGATGGTTTTTTAATAAAAAGAAAAGCAGCCAGGTGGCAAAGGACAGGCTGAAGCTGGTTCTTATCTATGACCGCGCGGGCACAACCTCAAACGACGATATGATCAATATGATCAAAAAAGATATCATGCAGGTGATTTCAAAATATGTTGAAATCGATGAGTCGGAATTTGAGATCGACTTCAAGAGTGTGCAGAATCAGGAAGAGGAAGGCGTTTCCTCTCAGATCGCGATGAACATCCCGATCAAAAAGATCAAACAGATGGTAAAAAACGCAGGAAGATAAGCAAGGGACGTATTAATCAAAAGACCGTGTTGCGTGCGCGGTCTTTTTGTAAAATAACGGAGAACGGATGAAGACAAAAGTAATTAACAAAAACATGTGGAAATACGTGGACTGGACGCTGGTTGTGATTATTTTCATACTGGTAGGCTACAGCGTGCTTTCCATTGTAAATGCAACGGCAAGCCCGTTTACAGGCGATGAAAAAACGTTTGCGGAATTTTTCGCAAACCTGAACCTGAATTCCGCGATGTGGCAGGTCATATTTTTTATCGTCGGCCTTTTCTGTATGTTTTTGGTAATGCTGGTGGACTACCACAGCGTCGCGCATATCACAGACCTGCTGTATTGGGCGACGGTGGCGCTGCTTGTGGCGGTTATGTTTCTTGGCAGCGAACAGAACGGGACGACAGGTTGGTTTATGATCGGAAACCGTGGATTCCAGCCGGGCGAAGTCTGTAAGGTGCTGATTATTATTGTCCTTGCAAAGGTATTATCCGATAAAACGGAAGGAAACGACGACGGGCTGCAGACGATGAGGGATATTTTTCCGGCATTGTGGCGCGTGATGATCCCTGTCGTGCTGATTATGATACAACCGGACTTTGGTACGGCTGTCGTATATTTGTTCATTTTTGCCGCGATGCTGTTTATGGGCAAGGTGCACTGGAAGGTGGTGCTGTGGTTGCTGCTGATCATTGCGATTGCGGCTCCTATCCTGTGGTTTTCCATGAAGGACTACCAGCAGCAGCGTATCCTGTCCTTCTTTAATCCGAGCGCACAGAGCGCAGACGCAACGATGCAGGTAGATCAGGCAAAGCTTGCCATCGGTTCCGGGCAGTTCCTTGGAAAAGGCCTGTTCGCGCCGGGATCGCTTTCACAGCTGAATTATGTGCCTGAAAAACACAATGACTTTATATTTGCGGTGACGGTAGAAGCGTTCGGCTTTTTGGGCGGCCTGATATTAATCATCCTGTATTTTCTGTTGATTGGACGCACGTTTATGCTTGCGCTTCGCGCCAAAGACGATTTTGGGGCATATATTATCGTTGGCGTTGCCGCAATGACGTTGTTCCATGTGGTGGAAAACATCGGTATGAATTTGGGCATATTGCCTGTAACGGGCATTCCTTTGCCGTTCTTCTCGTACGGCGGCTCCAGCATGGTCACAAACTGTATTGCGTTTGGCATGGTGATCAGCGTGGATATGCGCAGGCAGAGATGGCAGGGGCAATAGGAAAGAATGTTACGGATTAAGCCTGTGCGGATATCGCCGGCGATATAAAATTTTAGAGGTTGTCAGGAGTAGAAATTGTCAATACTGGATCATGTGGAAAAGCCCGCGCGGTATACCGGGGGGGAATTGAATTCCGTTTACAAGCAAAACGCGGAAGTGGATTTTGCAATGTGTTTTGCGGATACATACGAGGTTGGAATGAGCCACCTTGGAATCAATATATTATATGAGGTAATTAACGCCATCGACGGCGTTTACGCGCAGCGCGTATTCTGCCCGTGGGTGGATATGATAGAGCAGCTGAGAAGCGGGGAGGAACCGCTTCGGTCTTTGGAAACGAAAAAGCCGCTTTGTGAATTTGATATTGTAGGGATCAATCTTTCCTACGAGATGTGTTATTCCAATGTGCTTACGATGCTTGAGCTGGGGCGCATCCCGCTGCTTTCAAAGGATCGGGGCGATGGCGATCCGCTTGTTCTGGGCGGCGGAGCCTGTACGATAAATCCGGAGCCCGTTGCCGATTTTTTTGATTTGTTCGCAGTTGGTGAGGGCGAGGAGGTAACGCGCGAGCTGATCGCGCTTTATCGGCGGCATAAAAAAGCGGGATTTTCGCGCCAGGCGTTTTTGCGGGAGGCGGCGCAGATCGATGGGATTTACGTGCCGTCTTTGTACGGGATAACCTATCATGAGGATGGTACGATTCGTTCGATTACGCCAAAGGAAGGCGCGCCGCAGACCGTAACAAGGCGGATCGTAAAGGATTTTGACGCTGAGCAGACAATCAGAAAGCCGGTTTTGCCGTATATAAATACGGTACATGACAGGTGCACGCTGGAAATTATGCGCGGCTGCCCCCGCGGCTGCCGCTTTTGTCAGGCAGGCTTTGCAATGAGGCCGGTGCGCGAACGCAAAGCGCAGACGGTGCGGGATACGGCGCGAAGTGTGATCGAGTCTACCGGGTATGATGAAATTTCGCTTTCCTCGCTATCGTCAGGCGATTACTCGCAAATCGACGAGCTTGTGGGAGGACTGGTGGATGAATTTTCCGCACAAAGGGTGTCGGTTTCGCTTCCCTCGCTGCGGGTGGACAGCTTTGAAAAGGATTTGGCAGCGGGCCTGCAGCAAGTGCGTAAAACAGGCCTTACGTTTGCGCCCGAGGCGGGTACGCAGCGCCTGCGCGATGTGATCAATAAAAATATCACACAGGAAATGATCATGAAAACCGTGGTGCGTGCGTTTGAAAGCGGCGTTTCCACAGTAAAGCTTTATTTTATGATCGGACTTCCGACAGAAACCTACGACGACCTTACTGGGATTGCAAACCTGGTTCGTGAAATCAGGGAGGCGTTTTACAGCGTGCCAAGGGAAAAACGCAATGGGTTTATTAATATCAACGTTTCGGCTTCCTGTTTTGTACCCAAGCCCTGTACGCCTTTCATGTGGGAGGCGCAGGACACCATGGAGGAGCTTCGGCAAAAGCAGCAGTTCCTGCGCGGCAAGCTCAAAATGAAGGGCGTGAAGTTCAGCTATCACGATTCGTCGCTGAGCTTTCTTGAAGCGGTGCTTGCAAGAGGGGACAGGAGGCTTTCCGCTGCGCTGCTGGACGCATACAAAAACGGTGCGGTTTTTGATGCGTGGAATGAGCATTTTTCTTTGGAGCGCTATCTGGAGGCGTTTGAACGTTGCGGGATCGATCCCGCTTTCTACGCAAACCGTGTGCGCAGCGATGAGGAAATGATGCCGTTTGAGCACATCAACTGCCGGATCGACAAGGCGTTCCTGCTCAAAGAACGCGCGAAGGCCTATGCAGAAACGACAACGCCCGAGTGCAGGAAACGCTGCGCGGGTTGCGGCCTGCAAAAAGACTGCGGGTTTGTGACGAGAGAAAAAGTATGAAAGCGATTATCAAATACAGCCGCCATGGCGCGGCAAAGTATATTTCACATCTGGATATGCAACGCACGTTTGGACGGGCGGTTCGCCGTGCGCGTATCGACGCGGAATATTCGCATGGTTTTAATCCGCATATTGTGATGTCGTTTGCCTCCCCGCTCTCAGTGGGATACGCAACGGACGGCGATTACCTGGAGCTGTCGCTTGCATCGGAAATGCCGCCGGAAGAAATGAAGGAAGCGTTCAATTCGGTTTTCCCGGAGGAGATACGCATTCTGCACGTGCATATGGCAAAAGACAATAAAAAGCTGATGGCGCACAACCATAGCGCGCTTTACGAACTCAATTTTCATTTTGAAAATGATGGGGAATATGTTAAAATAAAAGATGCTGTGATGGCGTTGACTGCTTCCGGGCACTATATGGCAAGGGACAGGAAAGGCAGGGAAATAGATATCCGCCCACTGATTTTAAAAGCGGATACCAATGGTAAAGTCGTCTCGCTGCTTGTAAAAAACGCTAACGACGGCGCTTTGAATCCGGCTGTGGTTGCAAACGTTCTGCGTCTTGAGATGGATGCGGCGGAAATGGACTGCGACATTTGCCGGAAGGAATGTTACGCGATTGTGAACGGCGAAGTGATGCCGTTTAGTGAGATATAGTTTTTTAAAAAGTTTAAGGAGATTGGAATGATTAAAAAAATCATAGCCGATGCAAATGCGCATGAAGCGCGGGTTGCGCTGCTCGATGATGGGGATCTTGTCGAAATCCAGGTGGAGACACGCGGCAAGGAACGCCTCGTCGGAAATATTTATAAGGGTAGGGTTGCCAATATTTTGCCGGGAATGCAGGCTGCGTTTGTAGATGTAGGGCTCGACAAAAATGCGTTTTTATACGCAGGGGATATTCTTTGCGACGAGTCGGATTTTATTTTTGACGAAAACGCGGACGAAGGCCCGGTGAAGAAAAAGCTGGAAGTGCCCAACATCAAGGAGCTTTTAAAGCCGAATCAGGAAATTATGGTGCAGGTTTTGAAGCAGCCGGGCGGCACGAAAGGCGCGCGCGTCACAACGCACATTACCCTGCCGGGCAGGATGCTTGTTTTGATGCCTACGGTAGACCATGTCGGCGTTTCGCGGCGTATTGCGGATGAAAAAAAACGTGAAGAGCTTAAAGAGTTCCTGACAGAGATCAAACCCAAGGACATGGGCGTGATCGTGCGTACCGTGGCTGAAAAGTCGGATCCGGAGGAAATTGAGGCAGAGTTGAAATTCCTCGTGCGCCTTTGGCAGAAAGTTCAGGAAAAAGCGGACTTTGTGAGCGCTCCGCGCCTGATACACGCAGAGGAAACACTGTTGTTCCGTACGGTGCGCGATATGTTCACAGCGGACGTTTCCGAATTTATCATCAACGACAAGGATTATTATGACAAGGTTCTTGCGGTGGTCAATATTATTTCACCGGGCATGGACGGCAAGCTGAAGCTGTTTGAGCATGAAGGGAATATTTTTGATTACTACGAGATTGAAGATAAAATCAGCAAAGCGCTGCAGCGCAAGGTGTGGATGAAAAACGGCTGTTATCTTGTGATCGACGAGACGGAGGCGCTCACTGTGGTGGACGTCAATACCGGTAAATACATCGGCGAGGACAACCTGCAGGATACCATTCTAAACGCCAACATCGAAGCGGCGCAGGAAATTGCCAAGCAGCTTCGGCTGCGCGACATAAGCGGTATCATTGTGATCGATTTTATCGACATGGATAATGAGGAGAACAAACAAAAGGTTGTGGATGAGCTCACGCGTGCGCTCAAAAACGACAGGACCAAATCCAACGTGATCGGCATGACAGAGCTTGGGCTTGTGGAAATGACGCGCAAGAAAACGCGACGTAAGCTTTCTTCGCTCACGCAGACAACATGCCCGTGCTGCAGCGGCTCCGGAAGGGTATACAATCTGGAAAATATGGCAATGCGCCTGAGAAGGGAAATTATCCGCACGGTAAACCCGGACGAGCAGGGAATGTTCGTGGTAGAGGTGAACGGCAATCTCGCGAATTATATTGTTTCGCGCAACAACCAGAACCAGGCTGTGCTCCCGCATTATGAAAATGCGCACTTCTTTATTCGCAGTGTGCCGAACGCGCATCCGGAGCAGATCGTCATAACGCGCATTACAGACAAGAACTCCCTGTCTGACACACAGGTTTTTTGTTGACAGAGGCCGCTTTGTGTGGTAACATATTTAACTGAGCCGCTCGCATAAGGTGCGAAACGCATATCGCAGGATATGGACCGATTGCGGCGAGACTGGGCAAGGGAGGTAAATGTTATGTATGCAATTATCAAATCAGGCGGTAAGCAGTATAAAGTAGAACCTGGAATGGTCATCAAGGTTGAGAAGCTCGACGCAGAGGTAGGCAGCGAGGTCGCTTTTGAAGCTTTACTGACATCGGATGGCAAGAAAGTTGCCGTCGGTGATCCGATTTTGAAGGATGTTGCGGTCAAAGGCAAAGTGCTTGCGCAAGATAAAGCGAAAAAAGTGATCGTGTTCAAGTATAAGCCAAAAAAAGACTATCGCAAAAAACAGGGACACAGACAGCCGTATACAAAAGTGGAAATCACTCAGGTTGGCTCGGAAGTTGCTCCTGCAAAAGAAAAACCGGCGAAAGCTGCAAAAGTGGAAACAGCTGAAAAGACTGTGAAAGCAGAAAAGGCAACGGCTGCAAAGACGGAAGCTAAGAAGACAACGGCTGCAAAGAAACCGGCTGCAGAAAAACCGGCAAAAGCAACGGCGGAAAAACCGGCTGCTGCAAAGAAGCCCGCGGCAAAGAAACCGGCTGCGACAGGCGAGAAAAAGGTAACAACGGCAAAGAAGCCGGCTGCAAAAACAGCTGAGAAGAAAGAAACTGCTAAAAAAGACGCAGAATAATCAGGAATTTAACGTAGAAGCGAGGTGTGATTCACATGGCACATAAGAAGGGTGTAGGTAGTTCAAGAAACGGACGCGACTCCGAATCGAAGCGCCTTGGCATCAAACGTTCAGACGGACAGTATGTACTCGCGGGCAACATTTTGGTTCGCCAGAGAGGGACAAAAATCCATCCGGGCAACGGCGTAGGCCGTGGCAATGATGATACTCTGTTTGCTCTCACAAGCGGTATTGTAAAGTTTGAACGCAAAGGCAGAGACAAGAAGCAGGTAAGCGTTTACGCGAACTAACGAAAAAAACGGCAGCGTCTGTTCGAAAGAACGGGCGCTGTTTTTTTTGTGACGCAATGTAAAACAGGCGGGGTATAGTTGACTATATGCCCAAAAGGCTATAATATAATATTATGGATTAGTGTCGGGATTGAGTACACACACGCAGTGGAGAGGCCTTAGCATGACGAAGAAAAAACGAAGCAGTTATATAACGACAGAGCTTGTTGTGTTTTTGGTATTACTTGCTGCGGCACTGCTTGTGACGATGCTGATGGAGCCGCCAAGCCTTCGCACAGCAGTGATCGTAATGATATTCGTTGTGGCAATCGTGTATTTTGTAATATCGACGCTGCGTAAGGAACGGTGGTTTTATATCGCGGGAAAAGTCCTGACCAGCTGCTCGGAGCAGATGGATAAATACGTAAGCGCGGTGACAATGCCCACGGCTATCACCAGGAAAAACGGGATGATTGGCTGGCATAATCCTGCATTTGCATTGCTTGCTGGCGGACGCTGCGAGGGGCAAAACCTGTTTCGCATTTTTCCGCAGCTATACAAGCCGGAAAAGGACAAAAAGGTAAAGATCGGCAACGTGACATACCTCAAAGAGGCGATACCTGCCAGGTTCGACGGCGTGGACTATATGATTTACCGCCTGATTGACGTGGGAAACACTTATGAAGCATCCGACCTGTGCAGGACGGTTATGGCGACGTCCGCGCACATACAGGTGGATAATTATGGCGATTTGCTGCGCGGGACAAGCCAAAACAGGCATGCCAATATTGACGCGGAGATTGACCGTATTATTTCCAAACAAACAAAATGCCTTAAAGGCGTTTACCAGAAATACGACAGGGACAAATACCTGATGATTTTTGAGCGGCGTTACCTGTCGGCGCTGATGCAGTCAAAATTTTCTTTTATCGACGAGGTGAAGCGCGTTGATACGGGGACAAATGCCGTTGTGCCTACGCTCAGTGTGGGCGTGGGTGTGGGAAATGTGCCGGAGGACGCCAACCGCAGCGCGATTGCAGCCCTTGAGTTGGCCCTTGGGCGCGGCGGGGACCAGGCTGTCATTAAGGATGAAGCAGGATATAAGTTCTATGGCGGCGGACAGCAGGCGATCGAAAAGCGTACGCGCGTCAAAGCCAGAATGTTTTCCCACGCCCTGAAAAACCTGATGGAGCAATGCGACCGTGTGATTATTATGGGGCATACTGTGCCGGACCTTGACTGCATGGGGGCGGCGATGGGGATATTTGCCTGCGCGAGGCAGGTCGGAAAAAAGGCATATATCGTTCTGGATAAATCCAATGCCGCGGTGCAGGGGCTTGTGGACGAGATGAAGCGCGATCCGGATTACAATAATGTGTTGATCACACCGGCTGAGGCAAACAGCTTGCTGGAGGAGCAATCCATGCTGGTGATCCTCGATACGCAGATTGCGTCGTTTACGATTGCCCCGCAGCTTGTTTCCAAAGCAAAGACGCTTGTGGTGATCGATCACCATGTGCGCGGTACGGAGCATATTGAAATGCCGACGCTCTCGCTATTGGAGCCTTATGCGTCTTCAACGGCAGAAATGGTGACCGAGCTGCTGGAATATTTCTCAGATAAGATTTACATCAAACCGCTTGAAGTGGAATCGCTTTTGGCGGGAATTACAATCGATACCAAAGGATTTTCCTTTAAAACAGGCGTCAGGACATTTGAGGCGGCCTCATACCTGCGCAAGCTTGGCGCGGATACCACGTCTATCAGGCATTTGTTCCAGGATGATCTGGAAACATTTTCCACAAGGGCGAGCGTCGTACAAAACGCGCAGGTTCTGCCGGACGGCATTGCGATTTCGTGGTGCCCGGACGATGCGAAAAATCCACAGATGCTTGCGGCGCAGGCCGCGGATTCCCTGATTGGCATCCGTGGGATAAACGCCTCGTTTGTGTTGTGCGGGCAGGGGGATACGATCATCATTTCCGGACGGTCAATCGGCGGGATTAATGTGCAGCGTATTCTGGAAAAGCTTGGCGGCGGGGGCCACGCTACCATTGCGGGGGCGCAGCTGAAAGGAACCGATAAAAAGACAGCAAACGACGAACTGCGGCAGGCAATCGAAGATTATAAAAAGGAGAGCTAAAACATGAAGGTTATTTTGACAGGAGACGTAGCAGGAAAAGGAAAAGAAGGGGATATCGTAAATGTGAGCGACGGCTATGCGCGCAATTACCTGTTCCCTAAAAAATTGGCAAAACAGGCGACAGCGGCAAACCTGAATGCGGCGAACATTGCGATTGCTGCGGAAAAGCATAAAAAAGCGGTGGAAAAACAGGATGCGAAGGAGCTTGCGGAAAAGATTGCCGGAATGACACTGACGATCAAGGCAAAGCATGGCGGAAACGGAAAGCTTTTTGGCGCGATCACCGCAAAGGAAGTGGCTGCGGAGCTTCAGAAGGAAACAGGCGTTATGATCGACAAAAAGAAATTTACTGTGCCCAATATCAAAGAGCTTGGAGAATACAATGTCAGCGTTAAGGTTTATGCGGAAGTGAGCACCGCGTTAAAGGTAGAGGTTATCGATGGCTGAACAAAACAGCGTGCGTTTGCCCGCGGGGCGCATACCGCCAAACAACCTTGAGGCGGAGCAATCGATACTGGGCAGTATGCTGCTGAGTGAAAAATGCGTATTTGAGGCGATGGAGTCGCTGCACGAGGACGATTTTTACCAGCAGCAGCACCGCAGTATTTTTGGTGCGATGGACGAGCTTGTGCGCGAGGGCGTGTCGGTAGACATGGTAACGGTAAGCCAGAAGCTCGAGCAGGCGGGGAAGATGCCGATGGGCGGAATGGAGTACCTTTCCAACCTGACGATGGCAGTTCCTTCTGTTGCAAACATCAGGCATTATATCCATATTGTGAAGGAACGTGCGTCGCTGCGAAAGCTGATTGACGTATGTATGAAGATATCAGATGATTGCTACCGTGGCGAACAGGATGCGCGCGTAATTGCAAACACCGCGGCGACGGCGATACTGAGTCTTGCGCTGCAGGACGATAAGAGCACAATGCAGCATCTTTCGACCGCGCTTCAGCAAAGCTATGTGATTATCAGCGAGGCAATGAAAAACAAGGACGGCCTGATGGGCCTTCCGGCAGGATTCCCGCTGATGGATAAAATGCTTTCCGGTTTGCAGGGAGGGCAGCTCATTGTTGTCGCGGGCCGTCCGGGTATGGGTAAAACCAGCTTTGCCATGAACATGGTAGAGCATATTGGCCTGACGCAAAAGGCAGTATGCCTTGTGTTTTCTCTGGAAATGGCGGCAGACCAGCTTGCGACTCGTATGCTGTGCTCTCAGGCAAGGGTAGACAGCCAGGATGCGCGTACGGGGAAAATCGGCGCTGCGGAAATCAACAAATTTGCCGAGGCAATCAAGGAGCTTTCCGGAACGGAAATCTATATTGACGATTCTGCCTCCATTACGCCGACGGAGATGCTTGCAAAGGCGCAAAGCCTCAAAAAGAGCAAGGGGCTTGGCCTCATTGCGATCGACTATTTACAGCTTATGCAGGGCTCGGGACGCGTGGAAAGCCGCCAGCAGGAGGTCGCGCAGATCACGCGGTCGCTAAAGATCATGGCAAAAGACCTGAACGTGCCGATCCTGTTGCTCTCACAGCTTTCGCGTGCTTCGGAAAAACGTGATAAAAAGTCGCGGTACCCAATGCTTTCGGATCTGCGTGAATCAGGTGCGATCGAGCAGGACGCGGACGTTGTTATCTTCCTGCACAGGGAAGATTATTACCCGGAGGATAAAACGCCGGAAAATATTGGAAAAGCGCGTGTCATCATTGCAAAGCAAAGGAGCGGCCCAACGGGGGCGATCTCTATGCAATGGCAGGGTGAATACACGAAATATATGGAAGTGGATTATGTCCATGACGACGAGGAGGCGCCGGAATATTGATTACGAACCAGTGGTTTTGCGGGATAAAAGATGCTCCGGATGCAAAGATGATCCGCCATGCGGTATTTGTAGAGGAGCAGGGCTTTCCGGAAGAGGAAGAGCTTGATGTATTTGACGATCAGGCAATGCACGTCGTGATTTATGACGGGCAAAGGCCGGTGGGTACCGGCAGGGTATACCACGACGGGAAAACCTTTCGTATTGGCAGGATATGCGTGCTGAAGGAAGACAGGGGACAGGGCATCGGCGACCTGATGATGCGCGTGCTGCTTGTGAAAGCGTTTGAATTCAAGCCGTCAAAGGTTTGCCTCACTGCGCAAAAAAGAGTCAAAGGGTTTTATGAAAACTTCGGCTTCGAGGTGTGCGGGGATGAAATAGACGATACCGGCGTGCCCCACGTACCAATGTGCGTCACGAAGGAAACGCTTGTTTTTAAAAGCGGCTGCGGAAAAGAAATGCGCTATGCGGATTTGTTCCCGGGCAGGGAATAGCCAGATACCCGGCATGATAAAATATGCTTGCAGGGATGGAAGCAAAGGAGTCGGATATCAGATCATATCGGTACGGGAACGACCGGAATTTACGAAACGGTATGATAGAGAACGAATAGCGAATCAAAAACACCCGGATTCTTTCCGGGTGTTTTTTGTCCTTATTTTTTACGGCTTTTGTGGATTGTATTTTTCAGGAGCGGAAACAGGAAAAGAAAGAGCGTAGCAAACAGAAAGAGATAAAAGAGGGCGGCTAAGGGAAACGTAGTCGCAACATAGATCGCCGTCGGGCCGTCCGCACCGCCGATGGTGCCGACATCTGATATAAGCGCAGGCGGAAAATTGCTGCCTGAAAAGAGAAAGGGCGCAATATTCAGCAGGAACAGCACGCAGGTGACCACAAGACAGGAATATTTTGCAATCGTGTAGAGCACCGGCGAATAGACCTTGTTCATATTTCCTGAGATCGTACGGGGATCGCCCATACGCGATACCGCCTCAAATTCAGCACGATCCGTTTCGTATCCTTCCGAAACCAACTGGTCAATGATTTCTTCCAGATGGCTGGTAAGCTCCTCGCGAAGAGCTTCCCGCGCACGGCGGTCTTTGATCTTGCCACAAACGGATGCAATATACGCTAAAGCTGTTTCACCAAGCTTCATGATAGATCACCCCTTTGTTTCGATCGGGCAAATTGGTTTTGCTGAATCCCATCACACGGTACCTCCCATCATGCTTTCCATGGCGGAAGAAAATATACGCCATTCTTTCTTTTTGCTGGAGAGTTGCCTGATGCCCCTATCCGTGATTTTGTAGTACTTACGCAGCCTGCCGTTTTCAGCTTTGACGCTATAGGACTCGATATACTTATCCTTTTGCATACTATGCAAAACAGGATACAGCGTGCCTTCCTGAAATTCAAACACGTGGTTGGAACGCTGCGCGAGCTCGCTGATAATCTGATAGCCGTACATATCGGCCTTTTCAAGAAGATGGAGAATCAGGAGCGAAGTGCCTACTGAGGTCATGTTTTTGTCAAACTTCATGGTTACCTCCTTTGAGATTACAGAACGATAATTTTGCACAAAAAATACCTTGAATACCTATGCTTGGATTATACATAGATGTTCAAGGTATGTCAAGCGCTGTTTAATCAGTATTTGTCGTAATGGATTTTAGACGGTTCGACTCCGCTGTGCGGCCTTGCGTGTTCGGCGGGATGCCCGATCGATATAACGCTCACCGGGATAACGCCTTCCGGAATACAGAGCAGCTCTGCAACGCCTTTTGCGCCTTCGGTGGGATAGCAGCCGAGCCACACGCCTCCAAGCCCGAGGCCTTCTGCAGCGACCAGGATATTTTGCGTGGCAGCCGAGCAGTCCTGAATGAAAAATTCTTTGGTGGAGCCATGATAATCCGCAACATCACCGCAAACGATGATTGCGAGGGCGGCATTTTTCAATAGCTTCCAATAGGGACGCAGCTGTGAAAGCGACATTAGTACGTCCTTATCACGCACTACAATAAATTCCCACGGCCGTGAATTGTGCGCGCTGGGAGCGCATAAACCCGCACGCAGTAAAAGCTCCTCATGCTCCGTGGATACGGGCTGATCCGTATACTTGCGGACGCTGCGGCGGTTAAAAACGCATGATAACTGATCCATAGAAGTCCTCCTTCTGCTTTTTATGTTTTTAATATATATTATATCAGTAAGAATTGCAAATTATTTGCTTGAAGGCTATAATACAATATATAGTATATCACAAAAAACACGCTACCACTAGAAGCGTAAAAGGCAGAGGGACATTCATGATCAAACTGGAAATCGAGAAGGAGCAGGAAGGCAGCAAGGTAACGCAGTGCGTTGCTGCCTCTTTACCGGAGCTTCAAAAACTGAATCTGAAAAAGATGATCAAAACAGGCGATATTAAGCTGAACGGTTGCCGCATCAAGAAGGATTTTGAGGTGGAGGACGGCGACATCATAGAGGTGTATGTGCCTGTGGAATATGAGCGGTTTCCGTTGCTTGATGTGGTATACGAGGATAAGAACATCCTTGTGGTCAACAAGCAGCCGGGAACGGTCGTGACCTGCACCGCTGCGACGCCAAACGCGCCGGAGCTGATGTCTATGGTAATTAACTATATGAAGGACGGAAATGAATATTCCGAAGAATCCGGCTGTATTCCATTTATGTGCTTTAAGCTCGATATTTATACGGGCGGGCTTGTGATGTTTGCCAAGAATGCCGAATATTTCGAGGCGATCCGTGAAGCAATCCGCCAGCGGCGTATTAAACGTGTTTTTCGTGCCATTGTTAAGGGGTGTCCGGAATATGAGCGCGGGCAATTTCAGCATTTTTATGTGAAGGACGATAAGGACAATTACCGTGTCGCAAAAACGAAGTTGCGTGGCAGCGTGCCTATTTATACGCGTTATCAGGTGGTGGAAAGCAATGGAATATACAGCATTATCGATATCGAACCGGTGACTCAGTACCTGAATCAGGAGCGCGCGCATATGGAAGCGGCGGGTTTCCCGATCCTGGGGGATAACCTCTATGGGGATATGAAGGCAAACAAAAAGCTTGGCATCAAATACCAGGCGTTATGGGCGACTACGATCAGTTTTGATACGGGCGTGAACAATATGCTCGAATATCTGAACGGGAAGATGATCCAGACAGAGGATATCGATTTCCCGCTTGTGAATTTTGATTAATCAAAAAACAGGGGCCATGGAAAGAGATTGGGCGGCGGACAGGTAAAGGTCAGCCGCTCTTTTTTTGTGGGATGAATCAAGGAAATGGAATACGACCACAGGCACAGCCTTGGGTTTTCCATGCCGCCATACTTCACATCTCCAAGAAGCGGAGCCCCCATATGGGAAAACTGCACGCGTATCTGGTGTGAACGTCCCGTCTTAAGTGCAATATCCGCAAGGGAGTACGGCCCGTCCGAACAGGCGATGGAATAGGACAGCTCTGCGCGTTTGGCGCCCGGGGTATCCTCCGGAACAACGCGAGAAGTATTCGTTCTGGCATCCTTTAAGAGATAGCCGCAGAGCGTCCCCTTGGGCGGGACCGGATTTGTTATAATGGCATAATAGCTTTTTTTGAGCGTGCCATCTTTTATCTGTGCGGATAGCCGCGCAGCGGCTTTGGATGTGCGCGCAAACACCATCACGCCGCCTGCGGGACGGTCAAGCCTGTGCACAAGTCCAATGTATGCGTCGCCCGGTTTCCCGTATTTTTTCTTGACGTAACGCTTGATGACGTTGAGAAAATCAGCATCGTGGGAGTTATCTGCCTGCGAGGGCATATTCTGTGGCTTTACAGCAACGACCAGATGATTGTCCTCAAATAGTATCTGCGGAATCATATGTGCCACCTTGTCGTTGTGCCACAGGGAAGGAAGATATTCTGGCCCTCCACCGGAAGGCACAAATCGTCAGCATCCACTGTGCCGCCCCGCCCGGAAAGACAGATGGACAGGAGGTTTCTGCTGACCACGGAGGAAAGCCCTGTGGTGTAGGAGTTGATGATAAAAAACAACGGCGTATCTGAGAGCAGCTTTGCGGTTTCGGATACCAGATCGAAAAGATTGTCCTCAGTCCGGAACACCCTGCCGTCAGAGCCCCTGCCATAGCTTGGCGGATCCATGATGATTCCATCGTAGCGGTTGCCCCTGCGCTGTTCCCGCAGTACAAATTTCAGGCAGTCGTCCGCAAGGATGCGCACAGGCCTGTCCGAAAGGCCTGAGAGCGCAAGGTTTTCCTTCGCCCAGCCGTTCATGCTTTTTGCCGCGTCGATGTGCGTAACCTGCGCTCCGGCAGCCGCACATGCAAGCGTTGCTCCGCCGGTATATGCAAACAGGTTCAGGATGCGGGGAGAAAAGCCGGAATTTTTGATCATACTATCCATAAAATCCCAGTTGGCAGCCTGTTCAGGAAACAGCCCCGTATGCTTAAAGCCTGTGGGACGCACATAAAACTGCAAATCGCGATAACTGATAGTCCAGCGCTCGGGAAGCGTTTTGAGATAGCTCCACTGTCCTCCGCCGCGTTCGCTGCGGTGGTATTCCGCATGGGCGTCCCGCCAAAGCGCGGGAGCCTGTTTTGCCCAGATCACCTGCGGATCGGGCCGGGAAAGGATTACGTTTCCCCATTGCTCGAGCTTCATACCGTCGCCGGTATCGAGCACCTTATAATCACTCCACTCATCTGATAAAAACATTCTAAATCCTCGATTCAATTCTTCCTGAATATTCTAACATAATACAACGCTTTATGCTATAATGTTGCTGACCATTTGAATGCGGGAGAAATTATGAAACTGAAGGCATATGCAAAACTGAATCTGGCCCTTAACATAATTGGACAATATCCAAACGGGATGCACGAGCTTGATATGCTGATGCAGAATATATCCCTCGCGGATGAATTAACCGTAGTGCGCGCGGACGGGCTGGCGCTTTTGTGCGACGGTATGGAAGCGCAGGGAGATAATACCGTTCTGCGTGCGGCGCGCCTGTTTTTTGAAAAAACAGGGATAACGGGCGGCGCAAAAATCACGCTTGAAAAAAGAATCCCCTCGCAGGCAGGGCTGGGCGGAGGCAGCAGCGATGCGGCGGCGACGCTTGCCGCGCTTGACCGGATTTATGAAACGCATCTTTCGAAAAAAGTGTTGAAGGAGATCGGCGTCGGGATCGGCGCGGATGTTCCGTTTTTTATCGAGGGAGGATGTATGCGCGCGCGCGGCGTGGGAGAAGTATTATCGCCAGTAGCGAACCGGTGCGGATTTGCATATTTGCTTGTAAAGCCGGAGGGCGGCGTGCCGACAGGGCAGGCGTACAGTGTGTTTCATGAGCTGCCGAAGGAAACGGTTGATATGGATGGAATTACAGATGCGCTGGCCAAAGGCGATGTGCGCCGGTATTTTTCACTGGCAAATAATGTGCTGATGCCTGCGGGGATCAGGATATGCCCGGAGGTTTCTGATGTGATTTGTGCATGCAGGGCTTTGGGGGCGGATTTTGCGATGATGACGGGAAGCGGGAGCTGCGTATTTGCTATTTTTCCGCAAGAAGCGGTACAGGAAGCGCAGGATGCCCTTGCGAAGCAGTATCCATTTTGCGTTGCTGCGGAGAACTGCGGCGCAGGATACGAAATCATTTAGGAAGCATACGGTAAATGAGCTGTAAGCGGAAGAAATGAAAGGGCCTTTTTTGTTTTATAATTTCAAAAGGGCTATGCAAGGCCAATTTTGTGACCGGTTTTGTGACTGGCTTGGATTATAATAGTAATGATAAGCTGAGGAAGGATATATGAATTGTGCAAAACAGTATTCATGTATGCGTAGACAAGAGAGACGGGGCAGGTTTTTTTGGAAGCATTCACCACAAATGCCTGGAAAAACCAGAAGAGTTTTGCGACATCAATGAAATGGTGATCAAAATAGATTCTGTTTTGAATACACTGAAATATCCGCAGGCGGCAATCGAGCACCGGGTGTTTGGAAAGAGAAAAGAAGCGCAGGAAAAAACTCAGGCAAGTGGGGCAAAAAGTATGGCAGAACAGACGGAAGCAATTAATGTAACTGGGAAAAAAGCGACATTTATCGTTCAGATACAATACAGGCAAAACGCGACCTGGCAGGGTCAGGTTGTCTGGTCTGAAAAAAACGAAAAAAAGAAATTTCGAAGCGCGCTCGAGCTCATCAAGCTGATTGACAGCGCAACAGCGGAAAGTGAAATTTAAAAAACGGAGTATTTGTTACGTCAAAAGGCGTGAAGAAAGCATGGGAAAGAACCGCTGCCGCGAGGCGATAAGCGGCAATCATAAAAGGCGCATACACCTTGATATGCGCCTTTTTTAATGCAATTTATTTATACCATCATATATGCCGCGTGTTTTTCGATATAATCGATAAAAGTCTTTTCAATCAGGGCCTGCCCCTTCTCGTTGGGATGGATACCGTCCTCGCAGATAAGATTCTGATAATGCTGCTGGCTCAAAAACGCATTACGGACGTTGATCAGGTGCGTGCCGGTCGCGCGGGCGATTTTTTCGATTGTGTAAGAATACTTTTCCTGCCACCAGTAAATTTTGGATACATCATGCAGCCACTTTAAGATATTATGGGCGCGTTGCGGATCGTTTTTGGTAAACCAGCGAAAATACGAAGGCGCGTTAAGCGGCGGCAGATTCATAAGCACCGGTATTTTATTCTCTTTCTTTAAGGAATTTACCATATGGGTGATATTTTCCTCGAAAGCCGTAACAAGCGTATTGGGGAAATGCTCTTTCATGGGGGTTTGCGCGACCTCATCCCAGTTGTAATCGCAATCGTTTCCGCCGTACTCAATCAGCACAAGATCAGGATTGAGGTCACTGAGCTTATCGCCCAGCAGCTTTGATCCATAATCAGAGGTGGTGCCGAATTTGGAAAAATCAAGGATTTTGGCCTTGAGCATGGTTCCAAGCCTGCGAATGAACCCCGACTTGGAAAAAATATATCGGTTTTTCTCAGGATGGAACACAACGCCCTTTGCGACGGAGTCTCCCATGACCAGGATGGATTCGATGTTTTTCTGAGGCATAAATTACATGTCCTTTTTTTCATTTATTTTATGACTGATATTTAACCTAAATTTATCATGTTAAAAAATGTTTTGCAAGTGTTTGGTTGAATTATTCCGCGAAAATCAGTATAATAAGCCACATAGACAAACAGGAGAAATAATTTGGACAGAGAATTTAAATCGCACCGCCGCAGCAGGGGCGCCGAGTTTATAAAACGAAATAAAAAACCGCTTTTGATTACCATTTTGATTATTGCCGCGGTAATCGCCTGTGCGGTTCTGTTTACCAATTTGGCAACCAGACAGGGATTTGATACAAGCTTCCTTATGACGCGCGACGTTGTGAGGATTGGTTTGCGTACTGATATAGAAGGCTTTGGCGGAAAAGATGAAAACGGGAACCTGATAGGCTTTGACAGGGACTATATCGACGCAGTACTGAAAGACCTGCTCGGAAATCAGGAAAAAATGTATGAGTATTATCCTATTACATCGCAGGATGCGGGCGGTGCAATCAAGTATGGCAACATCGATATTGCGCTGGGGCTTTTGACGACAGGCGAAAATGTCTCAAAAACAAAAGGCTTTACACTGACCGAGCCATACTATACGGACGACGTCGTTGCCGTTATGCGTGCGGATTCGCGTGTGCAGAGGGTGCCGGACATTGAGGCGACGTCGATTGGCGTTATCAATACCGCAATGTCTGTGGACGACCTGAAGCAGTATCTGGAGGATGAAAAGTTAAACTTTGAGGTCGAGCGGTATGCGGATTACGAAAGCGCAATGCTCGATTTGGAAGCCGGGCGTATTCCGGCGGTGATCATGCCGCGCGCAATATCCAGACAGTTCCAGGATGCAGGCTACAGGATTTTGGCGGAACCGCTTTATACGGTTGGATATTGTATTATGCTGCCGACAGGGCAGAGCGCCGTCGAGACAGAAATGAACAAAACAATCGAAAAGCTAAAGGAAAACGGGACGACGCTGGCACTGGAGGAAAAGTGGGGAATCTGAAGGCCGGGAATTTAAAGGGCAGGAAAGACGGGGAAAAAACATGGCTATGTTTGAGCAGCTAAATGAAAGTATTGACGAGCTGAATAAGGCCCTGAAAGAAATGGAAGGCGTAACGGCGCTTGTTTCCGATTTGCAGAAGAGCGATGAGAAGCTGGAGCATACCAAGTCGCAGATGAAAGCGCTTTTGAGAAATTCCGCGCTGCTTGTAGACGGTACGCTCACCGTATACGAAACGATCAGGCGGGAGCAGGACAGGCTGAGGCTTGCGCTGAGGGAACAGACAGCAGACCTGCAAAAGCGGCTCAATATATATTCTGAAGAGATTACCTCGCGCATGAGCGATTGGGAACAAGCTGTGCGGCAACTGCGCGAGCAGGAGCAAAAGCAACGCAAAGAAGCCGATGACGCGGTAATCAAAACCATTCACGAAAAGCTCAGGAAGGTGCAGCGGGAGACAAAGCACGATATGACAGTCATCAAGGTTATGATTGCCGTTTTTGGAAGCGTTGCCATCGCCCTGCCGATTATTTTCAGGTATTTTCTGTAAAAGTTTCATTAAAATGTTTACGGGCAATCCATACGGGTTATATTGACAGTATGTAGGGCTTTGTGTTACTATTACACAAAGGGTGAGCTCCAAAAAACTCCCCGGAACCCACAAATTTATAATGTGTCAGGAGGACAACGGAGTGAAAATTAAAAACATTAGCGAACCGCAGAAATTCTTTGAATTATTGAAGGACTGCAAAGGCAAGGTAGAGCTTGTTACCTCAGAGGGTGACAGACTGAATCTGAAATCCACACTGTGCCAGTACATCGCTTTGACGCAGATGTTCAAAGACGCACAGATCGACGAGTTGGATTTGATCGTATCCGAGCCAGAAGATTTGAATCTCTTGCTGAACTACTTAGTAAGAGGTTAAAAACCTTTTGTAAACCAAGGTTGTAGCCATTAGGCTATAACCTTTTTTTATTGCCTGAAATACTTTGAATTTAATCCATAAATTGGTTGCGTCCCATGATATAATAATGCTAAGTAAAATTTTTATGTTCTGGTTTGAAAAACCTTGAGAGAACGGAGCGATACGTGGGCGTTGAATTTGTGCTGGGAAGAACCGCCAGCAAAAGAGACGATTATGTCATGGAAAAAATAGGATCGATCATCCGCAAAGATCCGCTTGCGAATGTATTGGTTGTTGTGCCGCCGCAGGCCACCTATATCACGGAAAAGCAGCTTATGCACAAGCTTGGGCTGAAGGGGCTGATGGGCGCGGTCGTACAAAGCCCTGCGCGTATTTGCGACAGGGTGCTGGAAAGTACGTATGGCAGGACGATCCCTGAAATTGACAGCGTGGGAAAGAGTATGATCCTGCGCCTTATTTTGGACGGCGAACAGGAACATCTTGAGGCGCTTGCCAAAAGCGCAAGGAAAAGCGATGTTCCCATGGAGCTTTCAGGACTGATCGCGGAGCTTAAAACGCTTGACATAACGCCGCAAATGCTGCTTGAAATCGATACGAACCATGAAAACACCAAAAAAAAGCTTGCAGATATTGCGCTTCTGTATGAGCGTTTTGAGGAAAAGACAGCAGGGCTTTTTGACACTGAAGACAAAATTAACCTTGTCATCGAGCATATCCCGGAAGCTGAATTTTTAAAAGGCGCGCATCTTGTGATTCATGGATTTGATATTTATAATGCGCAGACGGTGCGTTTTTTAAAAGCGTTGATGCACGCGGCAAAGGATACGACCATGTCCTTTTATTACGCACAGACCAATGCTCCGGATAGCGGGGTTTATGAAATCTGTAATGAAAACAGGAATAAATTTTTGCAGGATGCGATAAAAATGGGGCTTGAAACAACGATCATTACGGAAGACAGGGAAATTTCGAAGGACATCCTGCACCTTGAAAAGAATCTTTACGCTTATCCTGCACGGCATAAAGAACGGGCGAAGGACATCAGCGTAACAAGTGCGCCGGACGTTGACGAAGAGGTGCGCGCGGTGGCGGCGCAGATTGTGTGGCTTAACCGGAAATATGGATATGATTACCGCGACATGGCTGTTGTGTGCGGCAGCGGGGAGCGCTATTCGCCTGTGATAAGAAGACGTTTTGCAGAGGCGGGCATTCCATGCTTTACAGGAGAAAAAAGGACGCTTGCACAGTGCGCATTCAGTATGTTTTTATTGACTGCGCTTGAACTTGCACAGGGACGGCTGAAAAAGGATACGTTACTTGCACACGCGAGGACAGGCTTTTGCGATCTGAGGGAGGAACAGGCGGACGCACTGGAAAATTATGCGTACTGCAATGTGCGCGACGGGTTTGCATTTGGCTATCCGTTCAAGGAGCCGCGCGCGGAGCGGGCAAGGCTGCGCCTTATGGAGCCAGTGACCGAGCTGCGTGAAGCGGCGAAGGGGGCAAAGGACGCGGACAGCCTGATTGGCTGCGTGCTTGCGTATATGCAGAGGCTGCATGTGGACGCGAAGCTTGCGGAACAGACCAAGGCAGCGCGTGAGGCGGGGCTTCTGCAAAGCGCGGAGTGGAACGGGCAGGTTTTTGATAAGACCATGCGCATCCTGACGCAGGCAAGGGAGATTTTAAAAGATACGCAGGCAGGCAAGGGGCAGATACTTTCTTTACTGAAAACAGGGCTTACATCACAGAAAATCGGCGTGATCCCGCCGGGAGCAGATGAGGTGGCGGTGGGAGATGTTTCTTATATCCGCCTTGACGATGTTAAGGCTGTTTTTGTTGTGGGGGCGAACGACGGGCTTTTACCAAATTACGAACAGCCGTCCGATATTCTTGCTGATTATGAACGGGAGCTGCTGCTTTCGCAGCTTGCGGGGCTCCGGTTTACCGGGAATGTGGAAAAGCAAAAGCTGGCAATACAGAAAATCGTTACAAAGCCGAAGGAAAAGCTGTTTTTCAGTTATGTGGACGACGGGAGGGAAAAACCGTCGCCGTTGATCGATAAGCTCGGCGAATTATTCGGAGCGGTAAAGCAGAACCGTGCCGCTGATATCGCGCCGCTTCTGAAGCAGAACGCCTATGCACAGGCTGCGCGTATCGTTCGTGGGCTTGCCGACGGGACGGTTGAGGAATATGACAGAAAGGTAGTTGCAGCCGTACTGGCAGACGACACGCTTCCGGAAAAGCAGCGGGCCATCCGGCGCGGCGTGATGAATGCGAATGCGGCAGCGCGGCTCAATGCGGATATTGCCGCTGCCCTGTATGGAGAAATGAAGGGCAGCGCGAGCAGGCTCGAGCAATATTTTGAATGCCCTTACAAGCATTTTATTGCTTACGGGTTGAATGTGGAGCAGCCGAGGGAATATGTGATCGACCAGCTTGATGTTGGAAACTATGCGCACAAAATTCTGGAGGAGCTGACAAACACATTCAAGGAGAAGCAAACGCGTTGGGCAGATGTTCCGGAAGAGGAGTTTGTGGAAACCCTGAAGGCCTGCGCAGGGACGGCGCGTGAGGAGCAAAGTAAATATACGTTAAACAGGCACAATGAAAACGTGCTGGCCCTGGTGGAACGAGAGGTAGGGCTTGCGGCGCACGCAATCCGTACGCAGACCGGACGCGCAAGCCTGCAGCCTGCGGAGAGTGAATACTGGTTTTCGCAGGAATTTACGGATGGGCTTACGATCAATGGTAAAATAGACCGTATCGATACGGCAGTTATCGATGGTACGCTCTATTTTGATATTGTGGACTATAAAACAGGCGATCCGCAATTTAAGCTCCTGAAACTCGCGAGCGGCCTTAGCCTGCAGCTGATGATCTATATCATTGCAGTGCGCGAGCTGCTGGGAAACGGCGCGGAATTTGCAGGCGCGAACTATTTGAAAATACATCTTCCGTCCTTTGAAGAGGAAGGGAAAGACGTTGACGGGGAGTTTGACATGGAGGGTATTTGCGGCGTTGATTTTGATACGGCACAAAAGCTCTACGGCGGGGAAGGCGATATTGTCCTCACGATCGCGATTGAACGTAAAAAGGACGGCAGTGTCAGGAAAAATGCGCAGGACAGGCTGTTCAGCCCGGATGAGGTGGAAGAGCTGGTAGCGTTTACCAAAAAACTGATCGGTCAGGCGGTACTTGAAATGAAGCAGGGAAATACGCAGATCATGCCGTACCGGCTCGAGCAGCGTATGGGCTGTGACTATTGTGAATTTGCGAGTATTTGTATGTATGACGAGGGATATACGGGGAACCATCCGCGTGTGATTGAGAAATTGACGCGGGAGCAGGCAATGGAGAAAATCAGCGGACATGGGGAACAGGTATGAGACTGACAGATAAACAGGCAAGGGCAATTAAGACACAGACAAAAAGCGTACTTGTATCAGCTGCCGCGGGCAGCGGGAAGACGAGCGTGCTTGCAAAGCGCGTCGCGCGCCTTGTTGAGGGCGGGGCGGATATCCGCACAATGCTTGTTATGACGTTTACAAATGCGGCGGCGGCAGAGATGCGGCAGCGGATAGCCCGGGAGTTGCGAGAGGAGGCGCTTCGGCAGGGGGAAAAGCGCCTGTATGAACAGGCGGAGTTTGTCGCGGTATCGGATATCTCCACCTTTCATAGCTTTTGCGGGAAGGTGGTGCGCAAAAATTATGCGATCCTGGGGCTGTCTCCAACGGTGCGTATCATGGATGCGGGAGAGATGAACCGCATGAAAACGCAGACTGCGCGCGAGTTGTTTGACGGGCTGTATGAAGAGGAAGACGGGGATTTTTTGCGGCTTGTGCAGCGCTATACGAGGCGTGGGGACGACAGGCAGCTGATGGAATATCTGTTCCGTATTTACGATCATATTATGAGCAAGCCGGAGCCGTTTGCGTGGGCGGAGCGATCAGAGCATAAAAATAATGAGGAATATATCGCAAGGCTGAAAGCGCAGTACGACGGGAATATCATGGAACATCTCCTGCGTGCAAAGCGTCTGATGGATGCCAGCGCCACGCTTTCCGGCAGCAAATATCCACAGCAGCTTGCACAGGACGAAGCCTGCGCCACGCTGCTTGGCGAGGCGTATTCCTATGCGCGTGACAACGGCGTTGCCGCATTGCGCAAAAACAGCGTGGGCATGAAGATACCCAGCATCACGAAAGGACTTGGAGACGAGTGTAAGAAACGGATTCAGGATTTGTACGCCCAGGCGCGTAAGGAGCTGAAACAGGCGCTTGCCGGGGATGATTGCGAAAACTTCCATGTTACCGCCGGTGCGGAGCTGGCGCATACGCAGCAGGACGTTTGCGCAATGCTTGCCCTGGTGCGGCAGTTTCACGAATATTATGCGGAATGCAAATCGGAGCTCAACGTTCTGGATTATTCGGATATGGAGCATTTTGCGCTGCGTGCGTTTGAGGATGAAGAGGTGCGCAGGATGTATGCGGATTTGTACCAGTACATCTTTGTGGATGAATATCAGGATACCAATCCGGTACAGGAGAGCATTATAAAAGCCGTGTCGGGCGATGGAAACCTTTTTATGGTGGGGGATATTAAGCAAAGTATTTATAAATTCCGTTTGGCTGATCCGCTTATTTTCAAGGAGAAATCACAGGAATTCCGCGCGCAGGCCGAAGGCGGCGAATTGATTTTGATGAATGACAACTTCCGCAGTAAGAGCGGCGTGATCGATGCGGTTAACGGCATCATGGAATGCGTAATGTGCGAAACCCTGGGGGAGATCAGGTACGACGAGGGAGAGCGGCTGGTTGGCAGCGCCCGGGGTGGCAAGACCGAAATCCTGCTCGCCTGCGAGGCGGACGACGGTGAGGATGAAACGCGCAGCAGGCATGCGGTGGAAGCGGAAATGATTGCGCGCAGCATCGAGAGGGAGCTTGCGGGCGAGGTGACCGACAAAAAAACAGGCGCAATGCGTAAAGCGGCGTTTGGAGATTTTGCAGTACTCGTTCGTTCGCGCAGCGATATGATTTATCTGCTGAAGGCGGAGCTTGACAGGCGGGGCATTCCCTGCTCCATTGATGTGGAACAGGCCAGGGAGCTTAAGGAGATCGAGCTGTTTGTGAACATCCTGCGGTTGGTGGATAACAGGCGGCAGGACATACCGCTTCTGAGTGTGATGCGGTCGTTTATCGGTGGAATGAACGAGGAGGAATTTGCACGTATTCGAATCGGCGCAGACAGGGATAAGGAACCTTTTTATGAGTCGGCACAGATGTATGCGGCGGAAAAAGAGGACACGCTGGCAAGAAAACTGCGGTCCTTTTATGAAAAGCTCGATTACCTTAGAACCTGTGCACAATCCCTTGCGATGCCTGAATTTCTGTCGCTTGTGGCGACGGAATTTGATTTTGAAACCTACCTTGCCTGCGTACCTGACGGCGAAATGAAGCGTACGGCGTTTTCGCAGTTTCTTGGTATGGCGGCGCAGCTGTGCGCCGCGCAGGGCAACAGCCTTTATCTTTTGCTTCGCGCCCTGCATGAAACAAAAAAACGGGACGGCGCGTATGTCAAAGCAGCGATGGCAGCCGGTGGCGCGGACTGCGTGCACATTACAACGATTCATAGCTCCAAGGGACTCGAATATCCGATCGTCTATGTTGCAAACCTCGAGCGCAGGCTTACTGTGCAGGATTTTAAAAACAGGATGCTGATCCATTCAGACTATGGGCTGATGATGCAGTATATCGACGAGCAAAGCCTTGTGAGGCGTTCAACGATAGAGCTTGAGCTTGCAAAAAAACAAATCCGGCGCGAATACCTGTCGGAGGAGCTGCGCGTGCTGTATGTGGCGATGACGCGCGCGCGTGAAAAGCTGTTTCTTGCCGGAAGCGTGGGGAACCTTGAAAAGGCGCGGCACGAATGGGCGATGATGCACGATATGGGCTCCTACGAGGATGCAAAATCCATGCTGGACTGGATTATGGCGGCGAATGCCGGCGGACAGATACCGGTTCGTTTTGCAGGGGATGAAGAGGCAGGGGAAAAGGAAAAAACCACGTTCGACTTTGATGAATACTGTAATAAAATGGCAAAAGTTGAGGACCGGGCGGAGCTTCTATCCGCTGCGCGCCAGCCGGATATCCCTGCAAAGGTTTCGGTGAGCGCAGTAAAGCAGTCGAACGCTGCGAATATCCGCAGGTTCCTGATACCAGACCTCCAGCCGGACGACGAGGAGATCACAGGCGCACGGCTTGGCACGCTTGTGCACAGCATGATGGAACGCGTTGTGCTTACCGGTCAGGATGTTCGTGAGGCGGCGCTTGAAATGGAAGCGCGAAAGCTGCTGACCGGGCAGGAGCGCGAGGCGGTTCTTGCACACACGGAATGGATTGAGGGCTTTTTGAAAACATCTCTTTATGAGAGGATCAAAACCGCCGGGCGCGTTTTGAAGGAGCAGCCGTTTAATCTGGAGGTAAAGGCGCAGAGCATCGGCTACGAAGGAGAAGGCAGCATGATGGTGCAGGGTATTTTAGACCTTGCTTTCCTGGAAGACAAATGGGTGCTTGTAGACTATAAAACAGACCGCGTGACGCACAATACGGTGGAACAGGCCGCGCAGGGTTATGCAGTTCAGCTTGAGCTCTATGCACGTGCGCTTGAAGAAATCACCGGAATTCCGGTCAAAGAAAAGTATCTGTATTTCCTGCGCCTGCAAAGGTGCATGGAAGTTTGATAAAATAGATCGATCATACGGAGACAAACAGGAAAAGGAGAAAAGTGATGGCAAGGTTTATGGCAGATTTTTATGTGGACAGGCCGGATGCGGATCAGTTTATTGCATTTGTGTCGCAGGATTTTTTCGGGAAGGAAGGATACCAGTATGTAAATTTCAAAGGCGAAAATGTATGGAAAAAGGGCGTTGGAGCGCTTGCAGCGCCGCAGTTTATCAAGCTTGAGTATATGGGCGGGCGGGTGCACCTCGAGGCGTGGCTGCGCACTGTATGGCTGCCCGGCGTATATGGCGGGGAGATGGATTTTACCGGGGCGTGGGGATTTGCCGTTAAGGACAGCTTCCATAAAACAGTGAACCAGCTGATCGGACTTTTGCAGCAATCGCAGGTATTGCAAAATGGAGCGGCGCCCCAGCAGCCCACAGAGCCGGCAGGGCAGACTGCGCCGGACATGCAGCAGGCGCCGCCAGCCGTTCAGGGAGAGCAAAACTTCGGGCAGGAAGCGCCGCAACAGGTATACCAGCCGCAGCAGCAGGCGCCGCAGGGCGTACCGGTGTTTGTTCACGATCCGAAAGGAAGCGCGACGCTTGCCCTTGTAATGGGGCTGGTAAGCATCCTTGGCATCTGGGTACCGATCATTGGGATTGTTTGTGGTATTATCGGAATTGTCAGCGGCAGGAAGGGAATGCGTTCCACGGCGAGGGGAATGGGAACCGCAGGCTTTGTGCTCAGCGTTGTTTTTCTGGCGGTATCGATTATCGTAGCCGTATTCTCTGCAATGATGTTGCTCGCGTTCGGTTATTACGCGTACTGAGCATGGGGAGAAACAATGTATGTAAAACAGGTTGTACTGCGGCAGGATAAGCGCGCGGAGCTGGAACGGTCGTACCTGGCCGGGATTCCGGCAATAAGGGCGCTTTACCGGCCGCTTGAATTGACAAAAAAGGTCACTTTCCTTGTTGGTGAGAACGGCAGTGGAAAATCGACGCTGCTCGAGGCGGTGGCAGTGGCATACGGCTTCAATGCGGAAGGCGGTTCTAAAAATTTTAATTTCTCTTCACGCAGCACGCATTCCAGCCTGTATGAGTACATCAGGATTGCAAAAGGAATTCCTTTTGCAAAAGACGGATTTTTCCTGCGCGCCGAAAGCTTTTACAACGTAGCCTCCAATGTGGACGAGATGGAGGAAGAGCGTTCAGGCATCTATCATTCCTACGGCGGGGAATCGCTGCACGCGCAGTCGCATGGGGAAAGCTTTATGGCGCTTGTGGAGAACCGCTTTTGGGGAAACGGGCTGTATATCCTTGACGAGCCGGAGGCGGCGCTTTCCCCGGCAAGGCAGCTTTCCCTTCTGGTGATGCTGCACGGGCTTGCCAGCCGCAACTCGCAGTTTATCATTGCAACGCATTCTCCGATCCTGATGGCGTATCCCGATGCGGATATTTTTGTTTTGGGCGAGCATGGCATAGAGAAGACGATGTACGAGCAAACAGAGCATTACTTTATCACAAAACAATTCCTCAACCATCCGCAGAGAATGCTGGATGAATTGTTATACACGGGAGAACAGGGAAAAACAAAGGGAAATTAATTTAACCTGCAAGGGCGAATCCTGGAAATATATTTCAGATTCGCTTTTTTGCGACAGAAAGGCTTGCTATTTATAAAAATGCGTGATACTTTATAAATATATTTTTTAATGAATTGCGTTCACGAGCACACAACGAAAAATAAAGCAGGCAACTCTGAATGGAAGCTGCGTAAAGGATACGGTTTATGCAAAAAAGACATACATCACAAGATATTGCGGATTTGCTTGGTATTTCCAGAGGAACGGTCTATCGGGCGCTTAATAACGCCGGAAGGATCAGCGAAGAAACAAAACGCAGGGTTCTGGAAACCGCAGAGAGGATTGGCTACAAGCCCAATAAGCTTGCGCGTACGCTGGTGTTGCAAAAGGACATCCGTATTGTAGCGATTCTGCCGAGCATACCCGAGTACTTTTTTGGAAAGATCGAGCAGGGCATCAGGGATGCGGAAAAGGAACTGAAGGATTTTGGCGTAAGCGTTACCTATTACCATACCAAGGCTGTCAACGACGTATGCGGGCAGATCGAGCTGTTTGAAAAAGCGATACAGGAAAAGTATGACGGAATGCTGATCATACCCGCAAACCCGGTTCTTTTGCGCCCCCATGTGGACGCTGCGGTTGAGGCCGGGATGCCGGTGGTTGCGCTCAATAACGATCTGCCGGACAGCAAGAGGCTTTGCTTTGTGGGCGAGGACTCCATGATGGCGGGCAGGGTGGCTGCAGAGCTGATGGGAAAGTTTCTTGCGAAAAAGGGACAGGTGGCAATCCTCTCAGGGTTTCCACAGGCTTCCGGGCTGCGCGAGCGCGCAGAGGGCTTTATCAGCGTCATGAAGGAAAGCTTTCCGCAGATTGAGCTGATTGGCACCTACGAGTATTTTGAGGACAAGGAAGAAGCCTACCAGATCACCAAACGGCTGACAATCGATTACCCACAGCTTGCGGGCGTATTTTTGACCACAACGACGGGACTTGAAGCCTCCGCAAGGGCAATACTTGATTGCGGGAAACAGGACGTTATAAAGGCGATCGGTTTTGACGTAAATGACGAAATAGAAGAGCTGATGCAAAAAAATGTGATTTATGCGGCAATCCACCAGGATCCGCACGCGCAAGGCTATTACTCACTGAAAATATTATCGCGGTATCTCACGGACGGTAAAATGCCTGAGAAGGAACATCTGTACACCAGGCTGGGGATATTGCTCAGCGAACGGCCCAGTGTGGATGGGTACCCGCTCTATAAATATTGAAAAGCAAGTAACGATAGATTTTTAACCAGACTCCAGAAATGACAGCAAAAAAATGAATAACGCATGAAAACAGGCTTTTTCCAGGCAATCGAAAAGGCGGTACTTTGTTTAATCTTTTGAGTGCACGTGAACGCAAGCCGAATGAAGTACAGAAAAAGTTTCCGCATCATTCTTGGCCACACCTGATACATGGCAAAAGTTGGAAAAAAGGTAATATTAGCATCTCAAAGGAAATTTTTTTGCAAAATGAGTGCACGTGAACGCGGTTGGAAAAATAACAAAGGCAGAAGGGAAGGGTTGACAATATGCTGGCATATATTTTTAACAGGGACGAAAAATTTGAACTGGTAGAGAAGGAGCGCCCAAAGGCAGGGAAAGGCGCGGCAGTGATAAGGGTGCTCGCGTCGTCCATATGCGGTACGGATTTCAGGACATACCTGCATGGCAGCAAAAAGATCGCCCCGGGCACTACAATCGGCCACGAGATGTGTGGAGAGATTGTCGAAGCCGGCGCGGGTGTGCAGGGGTTTGCACCGGGGGATATCGTGTCGGTTGCCCCGGCGCTTGGATGCGGTGAATGCAGGATGTGCCGCAGGGGGCATACGAATATGTGCGATCATCTGGAAACGCTGGGGTTCCAGTGTGACGGAAGTTTTGCGGAATATATGGAAATACCTGCACGGTACTTTGAAATGGGAAATGTGAACCATGTGCCCCAAAATGTACCTTATGAGCAAGCGGCGCTTGCGGAGCCGATTGCGTGCGTGGTGAACGCGCAGGAATTCCTGAATATTGGCGAAGGGGAACGTGTTGTGGTATTTGGTTCCGGATTTATCGGATGTATGCACGCTGAGCTTGCCTTGGCAGCAGGGGCGGAAAAGGTGATGATGATCGAACCAAACGAAACGCGCAGACAGGCTGCAAAGGAACTGATACCGCAGATTTTTGCGGTTGAAGGGAATACGCGGCACAGCGTGCTGGAGCTGACGGAAGGCTGTGGAGCCGATGTTGCGATTGTTGCGTGCTCTGCAGGCGCGGCACAGCGCGACGCGCAAAGCATCATTGCAAAACGCGGAAGGATCAGCCTGTTTGGCGGACTTCCGGGGGAAGGAACAGGTTTTTTGGACAGCAATATCATCCACTATAAAGAGCTTGGTATATATGGGGTGCACGCATCAACGCCAAAACAAAACAGAAAGGTGCTCGCATGGATGTCCGGCGGCAAAATCGATGCAGGAAAATATATCTCGCAGCGGTACCCGCTTTGCAGGATTGGGGACGCATTTGAAGATATTCGCACAAAGGGCGTTATGAAGGCGGTAATAACGTTTCAATAACGGACGTAATCGAAGATCATAAGTTTCATTCACAAGAATGAAATCCTATAAAAAAGTAATGAAAGAGGGAGAAAAAATGAAAAAAAATTTGATGGTTATCGTAGCTTTATTGTTAACGGCGGCTATGCTGGCTGGTTGCAGCGGCACTTCCGCAAACGCGCCTGCCGCATCCGCAGGAGATGAGGGAACACAGGCTGTGTCTGCGGCAAATCCGGACGACGTCTACTATATGGTTACGTTCTCTTCGGGGATCGAGTATTGGAAGGGCTGTTATAACGGTTTTGAAAGCGCGGCGGCCAAATATGGAGCAAAAACCGAATATACGGGCGCGAATACAAACGACGTAAACCAGGAGGTTACCGTTTTGGAGCAGGTCATCGCCAAAAACCCTGCGGGCATTGCGGTAACGTGCGTGAATCCGGAGGGGCTGAAGGATCCGATCCAGAAGGCGATAGATCAGGGTATTCCAGTGGTGACGTTCGACTCGGATTCTCCTGACAGCGGACGCTACTCCTTCCTTGCCACCGGTAACTATGCGGCGGGCGTAGAAGCGGCAAAGGCTATCGCAGAACTATGCGGCGAACAGGGAGAAGTCGGGATACTGCAGGTGCCGGGCCTGCTGAACTTGGAGGAACGCGCAAACGGCTTTAAAGAAACAATCGAGGCCAATTATCCAAATATGAAGGTGGTACAGACTGTAAACGGTAATCTCGACCAGGCGGAAGGCGCGAAGGTAACGGCGGGAATGCTACAGGCAAATCCCAATATGAAGGGAATCTTCTGCACGGACTCCACCGCAGGAGTAGGCGCGGGTACGGCTGTCAAGGAAGCGGGCAAGGAAGGCGCGATCCAGGTTGTAAGCTTTGATACGGATTCTGCGACGCTCGATATGATTAAGGAGGGCACGATCCAGGCGACGATTGCACAGGGCACCTACAATATGGGCTTCTGGTCGTTTGAATTCCTGTATGACCTGCACAATAACCATGCTAATCCAGTGGAAGGCTGGAAGGAAAAAGGCATCAGCCCACTGCCGACTACGGTCGATACAGGCGTAAGCATTGTAACGAAGGATAATGCGGATTCCTTCTACATGGAAAAATAGGTTTGATTTCCTTTGTATCCGGCTTCGACAGAATCGAAGCCGGATACAAAACAAGGATGACGAAATGGGGGAACGCTATGTCACATGACGAGATTATTTTGGAAGTAAAGGATATTACAAAAAAATTCCCCGGCACGCTCGCGCTCAATCAGGTGCATTTCAAAGTGCACAAAGGGGAAGCGCACGCGATCGTAGGAGAGAACGGGGCGGGCAAATCAACGCTCATGAATGTGATTTCCGGGCTGATGCAGCCGGATGAAGGGGAAATTATATTTATGGGTGAGAAGGTGCAATTTTTGACGCCAAAGGCAGCGCAGGATGTGGGGATCGGTTTTGTGCACCAGGAGCTGAGCCTGTGCTCTCACCTGAAGGTAAGCGAAAATATTTTTATGGGAAGGCTGCCGCGCAAGGGAATGAAGCTTACGGACGCGCGTGCGCTGCATGAGAATGCCAAACGCTATCTGCAGAAATTCCATGCGGATTTTGGGCCGGACGACCTTGTAAAGGACCTTACGGTTGCACAGCAACAGATTATCGAGATTGCAAAAGCGCTTGCGCTCGACTGCAAATTATTGATACTCGACGAGCCGACTTCATCCATTACGGAAGCGGAAACGGTGGTGCTGTTCCAGATATTAAAGGAAATCAAGGAGCAGGGGGTGAGCATCCTTTATATCAGCCACCGTATGGAAGAAATATTCGAGATGTGCGATTCGATCACTGTCATACGGGACGGCTGCTTTGTAGACAGTGTGGAAGTGAAAGACGTAACGCCGGACCAGGTTGTACGGATGATGGTAGGGCGCAATATAGAAAACCTGTATCCGGAAAAGGCGGCGCAAACCGGCGAAGTGATTCTGAAGGTGAATGGGCTCACGAGCAGGGGCGTATTTGAGGACGTTTCCTTCGCGCTCAAAAAGGGCGAGGTGCTCGGCTTTTACGGACTGGTGGGCGCTGGGCGTACGGAGGTCATGCGGGCCATGTGCGGAATCGACCAAAAGGATGACGGTGAAATTATTTTTAAAGGGCAGACGGTCAAAAACCAGGACTATAAAGAAGCGATATCGCACGGGTTTGCATATCTTACGGAGGACCGCAAATCGCAGGGGCTGTTCCTTGATATGACCATTGAGGAGAATATTGCGGCGGCAAAGGTAGACAATATAAGGTCCGGGCTTACCATCGACAAGGCAAAGCAGGGAAAGCTGTGCGACCGGTATGTGGGAGACCTTGAAATCAAGATTGCTTCAAACCAGCAAAAGGTAAAAAGCCTTTCAGGCGGCAACCAGCAAAAGGTGATGATCGGCAAATGGCTTGCGACCAATCCCCAGCTTCTCATTATGGACGAACCGACGCGCGGAATCGACGTGGGCGCAAAATCAGAAATCCATAAAATGCTGCGTAAGCTTGCAAACGAAGGGATTGGCGTGATCATCATTTCTTCAGAGCTGCCGGAAATCATAGGCGTTGCGGACAGGGTGGTCGTGATGCACGAGGGGAAAATCAGCGGGGAGCTTTCGGGCAGCGACCTGAGCGAAGAAAATATTATCGTGTACGCATCGGGCGCGCAGCAGAAAACAGCCGCAAGCTAAGGGGGAGAAAAATGGAAGAAAGAACACTTCAAAATCAAAAAAACGCAAATACATTCAAAAAGCTGTTTGCTTTCAGGGAAACCTCGGTTATTTTCCTGATCATTGGCATCACAGTAATCCTGAGTATCATTTCGCCGTATTTCCTGACAAGCGCAAACCTTTCGACAACAGCGCTGGGGCTATCTGCGGATGGAATTATTGCGATTGGAATGACAATGGTTCTCGTGATTGGCGGAATAGACCTCTCGGTTGGTTCTGTGATGGGGCTATCGATGGTAACTGCCGGTGCGCTGTATATCTTTTTTGGAGTCAATATCTGGCTGGCTGCACTCATTGCCCTTGGAGTAGCGCTGCTGTGCGGCTTATTCAACGGATACTTTATCGGAAAGATCGGCCTCAGCCCGCTCATCGCGACGCTTGGTATGATGAGTATTGCGCGCGGCGCGGCATATGTGCTGACCGAAGGTTCGCCGCTGTCGCTTTCGGGCGTATCTGAGGAGTTCCGTGTGCTTGGCAGCGGAGACCTTGCAGGGATTCCGGTATTTGTCATTATTTTTGTCGTCATAGCGGTCATAGCCGACTTCCTGTTCCGCAAGTCTGCGCCGCTGCGCAATGTGTATTACACAGGCAGCAATGAAAAAGCGGCGCTCCTTTCGGGCATCAATACGGCAAAGATCAAGATGATCGTTTACATTGTATGCGCGCTTCTCGCAGGCATTGCGGGAGTGCTGTCACTTTCGCGCTTTAATGTGGCGGCTCCAAACGCGGGCGTGGGAACGGAGATGCGCGTGATATCGGCGTGCGTGATCGGCGGCGCGAGCCTGACGGGCGGGGAGGGCACGGTATTCGGCTCGATCCTCGGCGTGATATTGCTCAATATTATCAACAATGGCCTTGTGCTGATGAGCGTATCGGTATATTGGCAGGACCTTATCAGCGGGGCGATTTTGATACTGGCAGTAACGATCGACCAGCTTTCACACAGGAAAAAAGGAAATTAAACATAAGGAGAAAAACGATGTTGCAGAAAATGAAACCAAAGGTTGGCCTTTTAGGAATCATGCAGGGGCTTTATGACGAGTCGCAGCCGGAAATACCGGAAAACCAGACAAAATTTGTAAAGGAGCTGACCGCTTATCTGGATGATGTAGTGGAGATCGATTTTCCGGAGATTGCAAAGGACCGGGATGGAATCGAACGCATCGTAAAAACGTTTAACGATAAGGATTATGATGGAATTATATCCCTGAACCTGCTGTATTCGCCGGGAATGCGCGTGGTACAGGCAATGAAAGACAACAGGCTGCCGGTGCTGATCGCAAACATCCAGCCGCTTGCCGAGGTAACGCAGGACTGGAACTGGAGCCTGCTGACAACCAACCAGGGCATTCACGGCTCACAGGATACGGCAAATATGCTGATGCGCCTTGGCGTAAAGCCAACGATTATTACAGAGGATTGGCATACGAAGGCGTTCAAGGACTTTGTAGAGGACTGGGCTGCGGCGGCTTACACCAAAAAACGTCTGAAGTCCGTCAAGGGAGCTGTATTTAACAAAATGCAGGGCATGGGCGACATCCTTGGGGACGAAGTGGCATATTTCCAAAAATTTGGAATGGAAATCGATTACGAGTCAATCGGGCTTGTGGTGGAGGAATTTGAAAAAGTAACAAAAGAGGAAGTGGACGAGCAGGTAGCAGAGGATGCGAAGAATTTTGAGATTATGCCGAACCTGCCGAAGGAATCGCACCGTTACGCGGCCCGGCTGCAGATTGCCTTTGAAAAATTCATGGTCAAAAAAGGGTATGAGGCGTTTACGCCAAACTTTACCATTTACCACGATGACGGCGCAAGGCTCCGGCAGCTGCCGATACTGGGCGCGTCAAACCTGCTTGCCAAGGGCTATGGTTATTCGGCGGAGGGGGACGTGCACGCGATGCTGCTTACCGTGATAGGACACCTTTTGATCGGCGATCCGCATTTCACCGAGATGTATTCGCTCGATTACGTACGCGATGCGGCGCTGATGAGCCATATGGGAGAAGGAAACTGGAAAATCGCCCGTAAGGACAGGCCCATAAAGCTGATTGACCGTCCGCTGGACATTGGGGATATGGAAAACCCGCCCACGCCGATTTACAGCGCACAGCCGGGAGAGACGACGATGGCAACGCTGGTGCCTGTGGAAGGCAGCCGTTACAGGATGCTGATTTCAAAGGGCGAGGTGCTTGATACGGAAGAAATCCCCGGGATTCCGATGAATTATTCGTTTTTTAAACCGGATCAGGGAATCCGTGCGTCAATGAACGACTGGCTGAAATATGGAGGCACGCATCATCAGGTGATGTTTACAGGCGACCATATGAGAAGGCTGCGTATGCTGTGCGATGTACTCGATATCGAGTGTATCGAGGTTTAAGGTAACAAACACACCAAAATAGAAACGACGCCAGGAGAACATACGGCCCCTTTGGGAGTATGTTCTCTTGGTAAAATAGGAGAAACAAATATGGAAGAGGTTCTATTGATGTCGGTGGATCTCGGAACGAGTTTCATAAAAACCGGCGTGTATGATATGGACAGCGCCTGCGTAGCGCTCAGGACAGAGCCGGTCAGGGATGAGAGGCCAAAGCCCGGCATCTTTATCCAGAGGGGAGACGATCTGGTAACTTCCGCGGTTTCCTGTATGAAAAAGGTATGCGATGAGCTTGGAGGCAGGGTGAAAAACATAGCGGCAATCGCTTTTACAGGCCAGATGTCCGGGTTTATGGGGGTGGATCATGAATGGAATGATATCACCACATGGTCGTGCTCGCTTGACAGCCGGTATATGCCGTATGCGCAGCGCCAAATGAAGGAGCTGAAGAGAGAATTCCTTCAGACCAGCGGCACAAATGCTCCGCAGATGGCGCCTAAATTTGAATGGTTCAAAAAGGAATTTCCGGAGGAAAGCAAAAAGATCAGGAAATACCTGATGATCAGCGGATATCTGATTGGAAAGCTTTCCGGAATGCCTGTCGAGGATGCGGTGATCGATACGACCTACACGACATGGACGGGCCTTGCAGATATTGGGAAGGGAGCATGGTCGGAGCGCATTTGCGACAGGATCGGGCTCGATACCAAATACCTGCCGCGCATCGTTTCATCCAATACCATATGCGCCAACCTTTCCAGAAAAATGGCAGAGTATACCGGCCTTAGAGAAGGTGTGCCGCTTGTTTCCGGCGCGGGGGACAAGATGGCGGGCGCGCTCGGAAGCGGCGCGGTATCGCCCGGGGATATGATTTTTGAGGCTGGTTCTTACGGGGAGATCAGTTGCTGTGTACCGGATTACAGGCCCGATTTACAGACGGGCAGAATCGATTGCCTGCCATCCGCAGTACCAGGATGCTTTTTTGCGACAAAGTTTGTAGCTGGTTCAGGGATTACGCTTGACTGGTTTGTAAATACGTTTGCACGGCGCGACGGGGAAGAGCTATCAGAAGCGTTTTGCAGGCTGGAGCGGGATATGCGGAATATACCTCCGGGATGCGGCGGGCTTATGGCGATTGGACTTTTGGGAGGAAGCTCTATGCCGCTTGACGGAGCGCTGCGCGGAATGTGGATGGGGCACGACTGGAGTCACGGGAGGGAGCATTTTTATAAAGCGCTGCTGGAGAGCTTTACATATGATTTCAATCTTACGATTGACACAATAGAAAAGCTGTATCCTGAATACCGCAAAAAAGAGGTCAGGGCAATCGGAGGCGGCGCAAAATCTGCGTTCTGGATGCAGATGAACGCAGATGTGACAGGAAAGGCTTATCAGGTGCTCCACAGGGATGATGCGGCAATGTGGGGCGGAGCGCTGCTCGCGGGAAATGCGGTTGGCATATTTCCGGACCTTAAAGATACGGCAAAAGCACATGCAAAAGTTGCTGCGGAGTATGCCCCGAATCAGGATATGTATGAAAAATACAAACCCTTCCAAAAGCTATATGAACAATCCCTCAAAGAGCTGCATGGGTTTTACCGGAAAATTCAGGATACAAACAATATGGGTGCGAAAGCCACCTCATAAGGTAGGTTCACAATACAAATGGGAAAAGCGGCGCGCATATGCGCCGCTTTTCCTTTGGAAAGGAAAATACGATGGCAACAACAGAAAGAGTGTGCAAAAAAAACGGAAAAGAGGTTTACATTTACAGGATTGCAAATAAAAACGGTATGCGCTTAAAGGCGACCAATTATGGGGCCGCGATCATGTCCCTTGAAATTCCGGATGTACATGGAATGCTTCAGGACGTGGTGCTCGGTTTTGATACGCCGCAGGAATATTTTGCAGAACAACCATTTTTGGGGGCGACCATCGGGCGCTGCGCAAATCGCATCGCCGGAGGAAGCTTTGCGGTTGGAAAGGAAAAATACCATATTCCATGTAATGAAAACGGAATCAATTTGTTACATAGCGGAACATTTGGATTTCACCGGGCTGTATGGGAGGGGAAAACAGGGGAAGGAGACAGGTTATTCTTTACGTACAGAAGCCCTGACGGGGAAGGGGGATTCCCGGGGGCAGTGGATGTGTGCGTAACAATGAGCCTTACGGAGGAAAATGCGCTTCGCCTTGAATACGGGGCGCGTTCGGATGCGGATACCGTATTGAACCTTACAAACCATTCCTATTTCAATTTGGATGGCGGCGGGCGCATCGAAGATCACAGGCTTTTCATGGAAGCCGACTATTATACGCCGGTCGATGAGAACCTGATTCCAACAGGAGAAGTTTTAAAGGTGGAAAATACGCCGTTTGATTTCAGGGAAACGCACCGGATTGGAGGGATGATTAATAGCAAAGCGCGCCAGATGAAGCTGTGCGGCGGATACGACCATAATTTTGTGCTGAGGGGCAGGGGACTGCGCCGCGCCGCACGGCTTGAAGCGCCGGGAAGCGGTCTTGTGATGGAGGTTTTTACAGACAGGCCCGGAATGCAGTTTTATACTGCGAACGCACTTGCAGGAGTCAGGGGAAAGCGGGGGAAACGTTATGGGGCAAGAAGCGCCTGCTGCTTTGAAACGCAGCTGTATCCGGACAGTGTGCATCACGATCATTTTCCATCGTGTATCCTTGGAAAGAACGAAATCTGCCGGTCAATAACCGAGTATCGTTTTTTTATAAAGTAGAAGACGCAAAAAAAACAGCCATACCCGCAATGAACCGGTATGGCTGCCTGTGTTCTGGATTATTTAATATCCCTGCTCGACAATGTATGCCGCAATATCGTCCGTGATCTGCTTTTGTTCTTCGGTTTCAGGAAGGCTGCGGAGGCGTTCTGCCAGCTCCTGGCTGCGGAATACGCTCCCTTTCAGTGCATTGGGGATGGAAGCCATAAAGTCCGCATCCATTGCGTCTGAATAAAGCGTAGCGTCTTCAATGACCGCATCCTTGGTTTTGAGTAAAAGCTCAATTCCGCCCCAGGCAAAACGTGTTTTGATGGTGATGTCAAACTGCGGCGTCTGGCCGAATAGCCAGTCCCATCCTGCATTGCGTTCTTCGATTTTTGCGATTTCGTCCCATGCTTCCTGCGTGAAGGGATATTCCTGCGGCTCCCCATATTCTGCGGCAAAGGATTTTTTGAGCGCCTGAGTCATGCTTTCGGGTGTGATCTGGGGATTGAGCTCTGCAAGGTTTACGACACGGGAACGTACGGACGCGATGCCCTTGGATTCAATTTTATCTTTTGGTACCGCTAAATATTTGGATAATTTTGTCATATCCGTATTGATGAGGATTGTACCGTGGTGAAACGCGCCGTTTTTGCGGAAACAAAACGCATTGCCGGAGAATTTCCTGCCGTCCGCCAGAATATCGTTCCTGCCGGAAAATTCAGCATCTATACCAAACATTTTTGCCGCGTCCAGCATGACCTTGAGTTGGCGGTGCAGGTCGTAAGTCTCGCGTCCGACAATAAAGGAAAAGTTGAGGTTTTCCATATCGTGGAACACTGCTCCGCCGCCGGACACCCTGCGCGCAAGAATCCCGCCGTCCGCCCCCAGTTGTTCGTGACGGCATTCTGCCCAGGCATTCTGGTTTTTTCCAATAATAATGGAATCAGAATGGATATAAAGGTAAAGAATTACATCGCCAGGGCTCACATGGTTCATCATATATTCTTCCACTGCGAGCGTGTGATGCGGGTTGTTGTTTGGAGAAAGATAAAAATAATAATGATTTTGCATAATAACCCCTTTGATTTTTTGATAAAAATACGATTTCTGAAATTATGTCAGACTGCTCGCTCTCAGGATAGCAGCCCAATACTATTAATATCATAACATATGCGGAGTGTTTTTTCATCAAATTGTGTGTTGGTTGCCGCTCATTTTTACGCTTATGGATATCAAAATGATATATTGGACATATTCTGCAAAAATTTTCATGCTGCAATGTTTCTATGTATGGAAGTATTACATACCGCCTGCTTCCTTCGCAAAATCGCATGCGTTGGAAGCAAAGAAAAGCAACGGGAAAATAAAATATATCAAATTGCCACAGGTGTATTTTATTAAAAAAAAGCTGCGATATATCAAGTTTTGCGTTGCACGGGAGGTATTAATATACTATGATAGGAGTGTAAGAATGCGGAGGTGGCATATTGAAATATTATCAGGCGGAATTGCATTGTCACACGAAGGAAGTCAGCCCGTGCTCGCGGATACCTGCCAGATACCTGATCAATGGATATCAGGAAGCGGGATACCGTTATGTATTTACGACAGATCATTATCACCCGGAGGTATTTGAGGTACCGAAGCTCAAACGGAAATCGTGGAAGGAAAAAATCGATTATTTCTGGAATGGCTACGAGCATGCGCTCAAGGCGGCGGAGGGAACGGGCATTACCGTGCTTCCGGGGATGGAGGTCGCCCTTGGCATCGATCAGGAAAGCGGGCTTGGAAGCGATTTTCTGGTGTATGGATTCACTCGGGAATTCTTATATGACGAGCCATACCTGTACCGGCTCAGCTTTCAGGATTTTTACAGGAAAATGCACGAGAACGGTTTTCTCGTATTCCAGGCGCACCCGTACCGCTATGGCCTTACGCCGGTAGAGCCTGTCTGCTATGACGGAATAGAGATCGTCAATACGCACCCGAGGCATTTTTCGCGCAATAAGCTTGCGATCGAATTTGCGGCGGAGCATGATCTGCTCATGATCGGCGGAAGCGATGCGCACAGTGAAGAGGACGTCGGCCGGGGAGGCGTGATGCTCCCGGACGGTATTCACAGCGCGCAGGAATTTGTCCGGTTCATCCGGGAAAACGGTTCGCCGGAACTTATTGTGACGTTTGGCGCGTAAAAAAACGTTTAGCCAATTTGGGGAACGGTTATTTATGAATATATATGATAATTTATATATTTTAGAGATCGATAAAAAAGCAGTAATTAATGATTGAGGGAAAGAGGTAAAAATCAATGGCAAAAAAAGTAACGAAGGATATGAACATCATGGATATTATCCAGGTAGACGAAGGCTGCGCGGATATCTTTATGGAAGCCGGAATGGGCTGCCTTGGTTGCGCGGCTGCGCATTTTGAGAATCTGGAACAGGCTTGTGCCGTCCATGGAATTGACGCGGATGCTCTGGAAACAAAGCTGAACGCGTATCTTGCAGATAAATAAGGGACGATTGTTCCGCATTATAAATCAATTACTAAAGGAGAACAAAACAAATGGAAAAATATGTATGCACAATCTGTGGCTATGTTTACGATCCCGAGGTGGGCGATCCGGATAACGGCGTTGCGCCAGGAACAAAGTTTGACGATATTTCCAATGACTGGGTATGCCCTGTTTGCGGAGCCGATAAATCGGCATTCGAGAAAGAATAAGACGGAGGGGTATGTATGACAGCAGCACCGACAAAAATAACGGACGGCATCTGGTGGGTAGGTGTTCAGAATCCTGATCTGCGTATTTTCGACGTAATCATGAGAACCGAATGGGGAACTTCCTATAATTCGTATTTGATTCAGGGAAGTGAAAAGATTGCGGTAGTTGACGCTGTAAAACAGGGATTCTCGGAAGAACAGCTGGAGCGCATCAGCGCGGTTGTCGATCCGAAGAAAATTGACTACATTATATGTAATCACACAGAGCCTGACCATTCGGGCGCCTTGGTTAAGCTGATGGATGCGGCTCCAAACGCAGTGGTTGTATGCTCGCGTCCTGCAAAAACGTTCATCAAAGAGATCATTAACAGGGATTTCGAATGTATTGTTGCGGGCGACGGAGTAACGCTTGACCTTGGCAATAAGACGATTGAGTTTATTTCAGCGCCTTATTTACACTGGCCGGATTCCATTTTTACGTATGTGAAGGAGGATGCGTTCCTGTCTTCAGGCGACGTATTCGGGGTCCACTATTCGGCAGGCCAGATATTCGACGACCTTACAAAGCTTGACGCGAATATGATCGCTTCCCAGAAATATTATTTCGATGTGATTATGTCGCCGTTCAAAAGCTATGTTTTGCAGGCGGTTGAAAAGATCCGGAACCTGAAAATTGATGTGATCGGCCCGTCTCACGGTCCGGTTTTGCGTCAGGATCCGTGGGGCGCTGTGAAGCGTTACGAAAATTGGTCCATGCCCACGATCAACGATCCGAAAAAGATTTATATCGGATATGTTACATGCTACGGCTATACGGCAAAGCTTGCCGAAAAGCTGTATGAAGGAGCGGATCAGGATGGCGTGGAGGTAGAAATCGAGGATGTTTCCAAGATTGCTGCGTCGGAAGTTGCCGCAAAAATCCATAATGCGGATGCGTTTGCGCTTGGATCGCCAACGCTCAACAGGGATGTGTTAAAGCCCGTATGGGATGTAATGACTTCCCTTTGCTCTTATGTGGTCAAGGGAAAGCACGCGGCAGTATTTGGCACCTATGCGTGGAGCGGGGAGGCCTGCAAGTATATGAGCGAGCGGCTGACCGATCTTGGCGTGAAGGTGGTTGGCGAAGCAAAGGCGAAGCTCAACCCGAACGAAGAGGAACTTGCAGCGGCTTACCAGCTTGGTGTAGACCTCAGAAAAACGGTAAAGTAAAAAATTTATTATGAATATATGAATAAAGGACTGTTAGGGCGAAGACGTCGTAACAGTCCTTTTTTATTTGTGGATGTGGGAGATTGTCAGTATATGGCATTTTATAAAAAAGTAAAAAAGCCACAAATAATTTTGAATCGAGACAAAAAAACAGGATCAAACGTAAAATTATATAAATCATTTTTTCGCTTAAATAAAGGTAATTTAACTATATAAACACATCCTGAATAAAAAAAACAAAAAAGATAAAAAAAGGAGTTGACATGGGGGAGGGAGTTTGGTATTATAAATAAGCCGCAAAAAACGCGGCGAACCTTGAAAAAACAATACAGTACCAAGAACGAAAAGAAAATGCTTGAAAGCG
>NZ_LAYJ01000058.1 GCF_000981035.1 Christensenella hongkongensis | reverse complement strand
ATATTGTGCAGGCACGGACCAGTTTGTATTGGCAAGCGATATTGCGAGACCGTTTGAAAGACTGCAGTTTTTACGGGGAACCGAAAACCTGTTTATGGATTTTGCCTATCATCCGCTTGAATTGTATAGATTTTCGTTCGGCGGAAAAAAGCAAAAAAAAGAGCCCTTCACGGGCGAAAATAGCCTTAAAACGACTGGAACGAAAATCTATGCTTTTATCGAAAAAATGCACGATTTTTATAAACGTCTTCTCGAAGTATGGGCCGGGACAGACGTAGATGGATTGTTTTTCATGGACGACTGGGGTACGCAGCTCAACCTGCTTATT
>NZ_LAYJ01000120.1 GCF_000981035.1 Christensenella hongkongensis | reverse complement strand
GATCTTTTCAACCGCCTGCAAAACATAGCTTTTGAACGGCGACATAATCACATCGAAATAATATTTCTGGGAAGCGATCATATTCGCGTCAAGCTTTGTAAGGTCGTCGAATATCTGGCCTGCCGAATAGTGGAACCCGAATACGTCGCCTGAAGACAGGAACGCATCCTCCTTCACATACGTAAAAATGGAATCCGGCCAGTGTAAATAAGGCGCTGAAATAAACTCAATCGTCTTATTGCCAAGGTCAAGCGTTACTCCGTCGCCCGCAACAATACAT
>NZ_LAYJ01000034.1 GCF_000981035.1 Christensenella hongkongensis | reverse complement strand
GAACGCGGGCAACGCGTCCGAGCTGATGGGAATGAGCGATATAGATGGCGGCCTCATTGGCGGCGCAAGCCTGAAAGCCGCAGATTTTGCAAAAGTAGTCAATTATTGAAAAAAGACCGAAATCGTAGACTTTTTTGGTCGGCAAAAAAGGCATAATAAAAACGCCTTTTCAGGCGTTTCAGGTTAAAAATCAACTCGACCAAAAAAGTCTACATTATCCTGTCAGCAAGCCATGCCGTGTTATGGTATGGCAGGCAAAAACAAATTTGTATTGTGGAACGATTGCAGTTTATCAGTTGTATTTTATTAATTAGCTGTAAGACA
>NZ_LAYJ01000068.1 GCF_000981035.1 Christensenella hongkongensis | reverse complement strand
AATAGAAATACAGGCAAAGTACACTGAGATACATACACAGAAAGGCGGGAGGTTTCCCGCCTTATGTGTTTGGGTGGCGGCTTCCGCCACCTTACATGGAGAACAAAAGGAATGAACGAATTGAAGGATGACAACGCTCAGAAGGGCAAAGGACGAAAGAGCGGCGAACCAGAAGAGAGAGGGCATTTGACGCCTGTTAAAAAGAAAAGGTGGCTGGCGGTGCTGCTTGTGGCAACCGCTGCGGTATGCGTGACAATCGGATTGATCGTATGGAACGTGCAGGCGGCGGCGCCTGCGCCGCAGCCTGTAAGGGAAGCAGACGCTGTGCCAACGCCGTCAGAATCGTCTGCTGCCAGCGCATCTGCAACGCCCACTGAGCCGCAGATGCTCCCTTCCATGAAAAAGCTGTACGACCAGAACAGCGATATCGCAGGCTGGATCAAAATAGAGGGGACGAAGGTGGATTACCCTGTGATGTATACGCCGCAGGACGGGGAATACTACCTGTACCGGAATTTTGAGAAGGAGGAGGATCCGACGAAGGAAGGATGTATCTTCATAGATAAGAACTGCACGGTAGAGCCGCGGAGCACGAACCTGCTGATCCATGGTCACAACATGAAAAACGGGACGATGTTCCACACGCTGCTGGATTACAGGGAAGAGGAGTTCTATCAGGAACACAAACGGATACGGTTTGACACATTGTACAGCGAGGACGAATATGAGATAGCGGCGGTGTTCCTGACAAAGATCTACAATAAAGACGAAACGGACGTGTTTAAGTTCTACCAGTTCTACGATGCAAAGAACGAAGAAGAGTTTGATGGGTTCATAAGCAACTGCAAGGAGAAGGAATTGTACGAAACAGGCGTAACGCCGGAGTATGGGGACGAGCTGATTACGCTGTCTACGTGCGAATATTCAACGGACAACGGGCGTATCGTTGTCGTTGCAAGGAAGGTTACGGATGCGGATGAGCTGGTTTTCTCAGGCGATGCTGCATCATCCCCGGCAGACGCCGTGATTGGCTCCGGAGAGGTGGAGGTCTGAAAATAAGAACCGGTTGCTTTTATCAGGAAAGCGCCGGTTCTTTTTTATTTGCGGTAGGAGATTGTCAATACTGCAAGGCTGTGATATCTTTAAATAGATATATTTATTAGAGAGATAAAATTATGAAAGCACTTGTATATTCCAATGGAAAAACTGAACTCACAGACCGCCCTGTACCGGCGCTTAGAAGCCCGCAGGATGCGGTTGTGAGAGTGACGCTGTCAACAATATGTACCAGCGATTTACACGTCATACACGGCGCTGTGCCGCGTGCAAAGGACGATATCGTTCTGGGGCATGAATTTGTGGGGGAAATTGTAGCGTGCGGCGCACAGGTGAAAGGCCTGAAACCGGGAGACCGAGTCGCTGCAAACTGTATTACCTTTTGTGGAGATTGCTGGTTTTGCAGGCGGGGATTCATCAACAACTGCGAGCAGGGCGGCTGGGAGCTTGGCTGCCGTATCGATGGATGCCAGGCGGAATATGTGCGCGTTCCCTTTGCGGAAATGGGGCTTACCAAAATTCCTGATGCAGTGACGGATAAAAACGCCTTGCTTCTTGGAGACATTCTGTCGAGCGGATATTTTGGTGCGGAGCTTTGTGAAATAAAACCGGGGGATACTGTCGCGGTAATCGGCGCGGGCCCTGTTGGTATGTGTGCGATGATGTGCGCAGGGCTTTTTGGCGCGGCAAAGATTATTGCCATAGAACCGGATGCTTACCGGCTGGAGGTTGCCTTAAAGGAAGGACTTTGCGATGTCGGAATCAATCCGGCGAATGAGGATGCGGAGCAAAGGGTGGGAGAAATAACGGACGGACGCGGCGCGGACAGTGTCATTGAAGCGGCGGGCGCGAAGGATACGTTTGAAATGGCATGGAAAATCGCGCGCCCCAATGCGGTTGTTGCGCTTGTGGCAATGTATGAGGAGGCGCAAACGCTGCCGCTTCCCAATATGTATGGAAAAAACCTGACGTTTAAAACCGGCGGCGTGGACGCGGTGCACTGCGCGCGGTTGATGAAGCTGATTGAAGCGGGGAGGCTGAATACGGATTTTTTGCTGACGCACACAGCCCCGCTCAACGATATCGCTGAAGGCTATCGTGTTTTTGAGAAAAAACAGGATCATTGCATGAAATGGGCTATAACGCCCTATGAGTATAATAAGTAAGGAAGTGGTTATTGATGAAGGACGAGATGTCAGGCTACCGTAAACGCATTGTTGGAGGAATGATCATCTATGGGATTTTTTCTCTGGGAATCATTCCGGTGTTTACATTGATCATGGGAGCAAGGGACAATGTGCTGACGGTGTCGATGTCGGCGATGGGAAGTACAAGCGTCAGCATTCATTTGCTTTTTATTGTATGGACGATTGTATTTTGCGGTTACTTTTCGAGTTTCATGGGTTACCTTTTGATGCTCACCAAAAATACGCGCTCCAAAATTCGTGGATTTGTTACATTTGCGACGGCAATATTGATTTTTGGAAATATAGTACCCTTCCTGCCTGAAACATTTCCTGCCTTTGCCTGGCTGCATAACTTCTGCGCACAGATATCGTCGATTTCTCTGGCTGTTACCCTGATGCTTTTTGCACTTACATTGCGGAATTATTATTCGATTTTATTTAAAAAAGCGTTGATTTTTGTTTTGATTATCTGGGTTGTGCTGATTGCCCTGATGGGGATGCTTGGAACAACGGCCCTTACGGAGATGACGGGAATCATCCTTGCGGGTATCTTTTTGTTTTCAGTCCTTGTGTGGCTTTACAAGGAGGATGCTTTTGATCCGGTGCAGTCTTTAAAGGAAAGCGATGCGCTGGAAGCCGGCGAGGAGGCAAAGCGGCTTGAGAAGAAAGCGGCGGCGGCAAAGAAGGAATACCTTGCGCTGGAAGCGAAAGCAAGAAAAGCGCGGATTGAAGCGGACGAGGCTTCTAAAAAATTAAAGCATCAAAGAACCTGAACAGGGAAAGGCGGTAAAACGAATGAAGCTGATTTCATGGAACGTAAACGGACTGCGCGCAGCGGTTGGAAAAGGATTTCTGGAATATCTGGAAGGAAGCGGTGCGGATATCCTTTGTGTGCAGGAAACAAAAATGCAAAAGGGACAGGCTGTTTTCGATTTCAAGGGCTATGACGAATATTGGAACAGTGCCGAAAGAAAAGGGTATTCCGGAACGGCGGTGTTCAGCAAAATAAAACCCGAATCAGTTTCATATGATTTTGATATTGAGGAGCATTCCACCGAAGGGCGGGTGATCACGCTTGAACTTCCTGACTTTTATCTGGTGAACGTCTATACGCCAAATTCACAGGAGGGGCTTAAGAGACTCGATTACCGTATGAAATGGGAGGATGATTTTCGTGCGTACCTTCTCTCCCTGAACAAAAAGAAGGGTGTGATCGTCTGTGGTGATTTGAATGTTGCACATACGGAGATCGACCTCAAAAATCCAAAGTCGAATGTGAAAAATGCGGGGTTTACGCCGCAGGAACGTGAAAAGATGACAGAGCTACTTGACGCGGGCTTTATCGATTCCTTCCGGTATTTACATCCGGGGGAAACAGGGCGGTATTCCTGGTGGTCGTACCGGTTTAACGCACGCGCAAACAATGCGGGATGGCGTATCGATTATTTTCTGGTGTCGGAAGATATGAAGGACAGGATCGTAGACGCGGAAATCTATTCTGACGTTTTGGGCAGCGACCATTGCCCGGTTGGGCTTGTCATCAAATAAGCAGAAAATGAAAAAGAGCCGTTATGGCTCTTTTTTAAATAAAAAGGCTCCCATATAGTATGGAGGGAGCCAGAGGTTGATTGATCTATGTAAACGCCGGAGGCGGTGTTTTTTGACTACCCCGGCGGGGTGGAGCTTTGTTTGCCGGAGTAGAATTTGTATAATATAAAGATAACAGCCTTTCATGAAATGGAGATGAATGAATTTTTAAGAAATTGTAAATAAAAGCATCGGAAACTAAGATTTATTTGCAGTAGGGTTTATTTAATATAATAATGCAAAAGGAGCGGGAATCAATGAGCAGAATGCCTTACCATATACATGTTTTTCCTTACCGCAAAAGAGGAGATGCGTATGAATACGCGATTTTCCAACGGTCAGACCTGCCGCAAATATGGCAGGGAATCAGCGGAGGGGGCGAATCCGGAGAAACGATCGAGCAGAGCGCCCTGCGTGAGTGCAGGGAGGAAGGAGGTATTACAGCCCCCGGCCCACTTTACCGGCTTGACAGCATAAGCTGTATGCGCAGCACGGTTTTTCCGGAATGGACGCCTGTCTGGGGAAAAGATATCGTAGTGCTGCCCATGTATTTCTTTGGAATGCCATACGATGGTAACATTACATTATCCGACGAACATCTTCGTTTTGGCTGGATGGACTACGGCAAGGCAAATCTCATGGTGCGGATGCCGGATCAGAATACGGCGCTTTGGGAGCTGAATGAACGCCTGAAACGCAATAACTTGGATCGTTAAGAGACTTTTAAGAAAGTGTTCAGCAGCCTGTAAAACACTCTCGAAAATATCGCGGTATAATTGAGAAAGTAAATCAGGAGGAAGAGCACTATGAGTGAGAAGAAAAAATCGTTGAAGGTAATTGTTTGTATTCTTGTGATCACACTTTCCGTCGGGATATTGTGCAGCTGTGCGCCAATGTACAGCAGGGTGGGGGAACTGATGCAGTCTGCGGTGGAAGTGAAGGACCGCGTAGTGCAGGAGGTTACGGAGCACAGCGACGAATGGCGCAATGAAATCCATCTGGGTAATACGCAGAGCGCTATTGCGGAAGCGGCGGAATCGGCAATGAACGGCTGGATGGACGAAGAAAGCTGGCTGGAGAAATATGGGGCCTATGGCCTCAGCTATGATGAACAGACAGGCACATGGTGGTATGATGGAAAGCCCCTGGCGGCGTTGTACGACGAAAGCGACTCTATCTGGACAAATGGGTTTTATTCTGAGATCGGAGTGCTGCTTATCGCGGAGCGCGACGCAGACGGCAATATTGCGGCGCTTACTCCGGTAACCGCGCAAGAATTTGAGCAGATAAGCGGCGTAGCTGGTATGGACGAATCGAGTGAGGAGCGTGCGGAGAAACTTGGATTTACATTCTATAAGGAAGACAGGAATGTGAAGGGGATGGACAAAAAAGGATTTGTCGCGCTTGAAAACGAACTGAAAGCAAAGTACCGCAACGAAGATGCGGTGGTACAGCTTAATGATTACGTCTTCCTGTTTGATAAAGATGAAGAATTGCGTTTGAGCGCGTTTTGCAGCAGCGGAGCAAACCGGTATGGAGTAAAGGTGTCGGCTGATTGCGCGATTGCGGACGAAATGGATATTACGCAGTTGGATGAAGAGAAAACGGAGAAAATTATTTTCGATGTTTTAAACGCAAGGCAGCAAAAGAACGAACGGGAAGTAAAGGATGAAATCGCAAAGGCGGTTGCCGGAGCGTACGGAGTCAGCGAAAAATATATCCAAGTGGATGTAGCGGAAATGGATTAAGGCAAAAAAACGGCGGTCTTTCAGGCCGCCGTTTTGTATGTAATGGTACTTCCGTCAGTAAAGACGGCGATATCCCCGTTTTGGTCGGTACGCAGAATAGGAATCTGCATTCCACCGAGCATATCGATGGTTTCCGTATGCGGGTGGCCGTAGTCATTATCTTTACCGCAGGTGATGATCGCAAGCTGTGGCGTGGTAACGTCGAGGAAGGCCTGCGTCGTTGCATTGGAAGAGCCATGGTGTCCAACCTTTAATACGTCGATATCCATTTGATCGGAATAGTTTGACAGCATATCGGAAATCGCGGCTTTTTCGGCATCCCCCTCAAACAGGAATTTCGTATCGCCGTATTGCGCCAGCAGTACGATACTGGAATTATTTGCATCGCCATAATCCTTGTTCTGCGGATTGAGCGCTGTGAAATGAACGCCGCCCACAGAGAATTGATATCCTGCGGTTACATTGACTGCGTGGATATCCTTTTGTTCGATCACGTCGATCATAGATTCATACGTTTTGGTGGTGGCGGTAAAATCTGTCATATAAATCGTTGAGACCGGCACGCCGGAAAGCACCGCAGCCATGGAACCGATGTGGTCTGCGTGGGGATGGGTAGCGACCACGCCGTCGAGCTTTTCAATGCCCAGTAAATGAAGCGTATCCAGAATTTGCTGCGAGTCGTCGTTATCCGCGGCGTCGATCAGAATGGCATGGCCGTCCGGCGTGCGAAGCACCATACTGTCTGAATTCCCTGTATCCATTACGTAAAGCAACAGCTTATCGCTGTCCTCCGGGGCCACAAGTGATGATACGGACTGCGCTGAGGAAGAATGTCCATAACTGATTGTGTTGTTCCAGATTTGTTTCAGGTTGCTGATAAAATCGCCTTGCGTCCCAAACGCAAAAACCAGGATAATGCCAATCACGCATAATACAGCGATCAACGCCCCTGCGGCGCTCTTTTTATTTTTCCGTCTTGCCATCCGTGTCTCCTTGCATAATTCCTATGAACGATTATACTATAATAGAACGAAATGTAAAACCGGGCAGAGGAAAAACGGAGAAAGAATTTATGGGAAGTGCTAAAAAACGTGTGATTGTAGGAATGTCCGGCGGTGTTGATTCGGCGGTATCGGCATTGCTTTTGAAGGAACAGGGATATGACGTAGTAGGCGTATTCATGAAAAACTGGGACGACAGTGCTGATGATGTGGAATGCCCGGCTGCCGCAGATTATGAAGATGTGCGCTCAGTGTGCGACCAGATCGGGATTCCATATTATACGGTTAATTTTGAGAATGAGTATTGGGAGCGTGTGTTCCAATATTTCCTTGCGGAATATAAACGCGGGCGGACGCCAAACCCGGATGTACTGTGCAACAAGGAAATCAAATTTGCAGCGTTTCTTGATTTTGCAAAAAAGGCGGGCGCGGATTATCTTGCCACCGGGCACTATGCGCGGCTTGAAAGCAGTAAGGGTATTACTTATCTGAAAAAGGGCCTTGACGCCGGAAAGGATCAAAGCTATTTTCTTTGTATGCTTTCCCAGAACCAGATCGAGCGGGCCATGTTTCCGATCGGCGGGATGCAGAAGGCGGATGTCCGCGCGCTGGCAGACAGAGCGGGGCTTTCCGTAGCGAAGAAAAAAGATTCGACAGGGATATGCTTTATCGGCGAGCGAAAGTTTAAACAGTTTTTGCAGACTTACCTTCCGGCAAGCCCGGGTGACATGAAGACGGTGGAGGGCGAAGTTGTCGGTCGGCACGACGGACTGATGTACTACACGCTGGGACAGCGGCGCGGCCTTAATATTGGAGGAAGCAAGGACGGCACGGGAGAGCGGTGGTTTGTAGTCGAGAAGGATATGCAGAATAATATTCTTTATGTTTCACAGGGGGCGGAGTCGGAATTGCTTTATTCGCGCGCGCTTGTGATGAGCGGCATGAATTTTATATCGGGCGGCGGGGAAAGAAAAAGCTTTGAGTGCGGCGCAAAGGTGCGTTACCGTCAGCCGGACCAGAAGGGCCGGGCGGAAAAGCTGGGAGAAGCTTTATACCGCGTGGAATTTGAAGAAAAGCAACGTGCGGTTACACCCGGGCAGTACTGTGTTCTGTATGACGGGGATATTTGCCTTGGCGGTGGCGTGATCGACGAGGTTATATTTTAAAGGTTATCCTGGGCGGCGGTTGCCGCCCGTTTTTGTCTGGCAAATTTTGTGACAAAATGTGAATATGACGTCAGGTGTCAGTTTACTAGTATATAATAGATTCAAAAAACGGAGACAGGAGAATATCATATGATTGAATTACCGGAAAGCGCCGTGTTTGCAAAACAACTGACAGAGACCATAAAAGGGAAAAAAATCAGCAAAGTGGTTGCGGGGAAAAGCCCGCATGGTTTTGCTTTCTTTTGCGGGGACCCACAGGGCTACGATGCGTTGCTCAGCGCAAAGACCGTTGGAGAAACAAAGGCCTACGGCGGCCATTTTGAAATAGAGATCGAGGATTGCCGCCTTGATTTTAATGACGGCATCAATTTACGCTTCCTCCAGCCGGGGGAAAAAGAACCTGCAAAGCATCAGCTGTATATCCTGTTTGACGATGGCAGCGCTTTGGTTGCAAAGGTACAGATGTATGGAGCGATGTCCGCTTTCCGTGCGGGAGAGAACCAAAATCCTTATTACCTTGTGGCAAGGGAAAAAGTTTCACCGCTTGAGGAGGCCTTTGACGTGGACTATTTCAGGCAGCTTCTTGCGGAGGTGGATCAAAAGAAAACCTCAGCGAAGGCTTTTCTTGCGACACAGCAGCGGATACCGGGGGTGGGAAACGGCGTTGCGCAGGATATTCTATGGACGGCGCGCATCCATCCGAAGAAAAAGCTGGCAGATTTTACCGGACAGGAGATTGCGGAGCTATATATGGCCGTTAAAAATATTCTTGCCGATATGGCGGAAAAAGGGGGAAGGGATACGGAAAAAGACCTCTTTGGGAATCCGGGCGGTTATCAGACCGTTATGAGTAAAAATAATAAGGAAATGATCTGTCCTGCATGCGGCGGCGCGATCAAAAAGGAAGCGTACCTTGGTGGAAATATCTATTATTGTCCTGTATGCCAGGCACTTTAAGAGGGAGCTATGCGCAACAACCGTCTATTTGAGATCATTTACATATTGCTTGACAGGCAAAAGGTGACTGCAAAGGAGCTTGCTGAAAAGTTTGAGGTATCTGTACGCACGATTTACCGCGATATCGATTCGCTGAGCTTTTCCGGTATACCGGTATATGCCATGAAGGGAAAGGGCGGCGGGATCGCGCTGATGGATGATTTTGTGCTGCAAAAATCACTGCTTACTGATCAGGAGAGGAACCAGATTATGATTGGGCTGCAAAGCCTGCAAGCAACGCAATATCCTGAGACAGGAGATGTGATTTCAAAACTGAACGCTGTTTTTCGTCAGGAAAAATTTGACTGGATCGAGGTTGATTTTTCGGACTGGGGTAAGGCGGAAAAGGATAAATTTAACTTATTAAAAAAAGCGGTTCTTGAAAAACGGGCAATATCCTTTCAATATTTTGGCGGGGACGGGAAAAAGACAGAGCGCAGTGTGGAGCCGTTGCGACTGCTCTATAAAGGAAAGGCCTGGTACGTCCAGGGGTTCTGCAGGCAGAGGGAAGACTATCGTATTTTTAAGCTTTCGCGTATGAAAAATCTTAATATGCTGCATGAAAAATTTGAACGGAAGGAAGCAATGCCACCGATTGAGGCAAAAACAGACGCACCGCAAAAATGTGTCCGGATCACACTTTTTATCGACGCGTGCATGGCCTACCGCGTATACGATGAATTCGACGAGCAGAATATTCGCAAATGTGGCGAAGGCTTTGAGGCAGAGCTGGTTGTGCCCGAGGATGAATGGGTATACGGATATATTTTGTCTTTTGGAGAAAATGCGCAGGTGCTGCAACCCGAACGAATTAAAAATATGGTCAGGGAGCGTCTGCAAAAAACGTTGGAGCAATATTTATAATATGCCATTCGATGTCAGGTTATGGGTGTTATCCTGATAACAGATCAAATGATGAAGGAGAATGGTAAAATGGAATATGAAATTGTAACGTTAAATGATAAGTTTGTGCAGGGAGTGGAAATCAGGACGGAAAACGCAAACGGGAAAGGTGCGATGGATATTGGGATGCTATGGCAGGATTTCCTCGCGAACGGTAAACAGGAATTGATCAAAAACCGGATAGGCCAAAACTGTATCGGACTCTATACGGATTATGAAGGCGATTATACCAAACCCTATTCTTATCTGGCAGGGTGTGAGGTATCAGGAGAAAATGAAAACAGCGTTTTTCCGGTAAAAAAAATATACGCAGGAAAATACGCAAGGTTTGTTGCGAAGGGAGATTTGCAACAGGCAGTTCAGGAAATATGGAACGCGGTCTGGAGCCTTCCGCTCGACAGAAGTTACCAAAGTGACTTTGAGGATTATTTGCAGGGCGACGGCGGACAGGAAATACATATTTATATTGGGATCAAATAAGGGGAGCATATGGACGTTATCAAAGTAGCTGAAAATAATATTGAACATGAGCATATATGCTGTGCGATTTCCGATCAAAAAAGCGCCGGGGCGAAAAAGGAATGGATGAAGGGCTGTTTTGGCGATGGTTATGAATTCCGTAAGCTTGAAGGCCGGGGAAAAGCGTTTGTTGAATTTGTTCCGGCGGAAAACGCATGGGCGCCGGTTGAAGCAGATGGGTATCTGTTCATCGACTGTTTTTGGGTTGCGGGAGCCCATGCAAAGCAGGGATATGGAACGGCGCTTCTTGCAGAATGTATTAATGAAGCAAAGCGGCTTGGAAGGAAAGGGCTTGTGGCAGTCTCTTCCGACAAGAAACGTCCGTTTCTTTCCGATCCCAGGTTTTTGATAAAAAAAGGGTTTATAGTAGCAGACAGCGCCCCACCATATTTCAGGCTTCTGTATCTCCCGTTCGATGAAAATGCGGAAGTGCCAAAATTCAGGCAAAATGCAAAGAATGGAAACATTCAGGAGCAGGGTATTGTGATCTACTACACAGATCATTGCCCGTGGAATATCAAGTATATACCCTTGCTGGAGAAAATTGCAGAGGAAAGGAACGCGCCTCTTACAGTCAGGAAGATCGAGAATAAGACAGAAGCGCAGAATGCTCCTTCGCCATTTTCCACTTATTCAGTTTATTATAATGGAGAATTTTTGACGAACGAGATGTTCAGCGGTAAAAAATTTATCAAATTCCTGGACGAAAAGGGCTTCTAATAGAATGGAACTGATATCCGCAAAAACAATCCTGGCACGTGGCAAAACAAGCGAATGGTTCGGCGCCGACTATAATATGAATCTGTACCGCGGCTGCTGCCATGGCTGTATCTACTGCGACAGCAGGAGCGATTGCTATCAAGTGGAGGACTTCGACAGGGTGCGGCTGAAAAAGAACGCGCTTCAAATTCTGGAATCCGAGCTGCGAAAAAAGAGGCGTAAGGGTGTCGTTGGGATTGGCGCGATGTCAGATACCTATAACCCTTTCGAGAGAAAGCTGAATATCACGCGTGGCGCGCTTAAACTGCTCGAGCGGTTCGGATTCGGCGTATCACTTGAAACAAAAAGCAGCTTGGTGGAACGGGATGCGGATATTCTCCGGAACATTACAGGCAGAGGCTCTGCGATCATTAAGCTTACGATTACAACAGCAGACGATGCGCTTGCGCGTAAGATTGAGCCGAATGTATGTCCATCCTCGGAACGGTTTATGGCGGTAAAGAAGCTTGCGGATGCGGGAATCTTTACAGGGGTATTGTTTACACCGGTTCTTCCGTATATCACAGACACGGAAACGAACGTCAGGGAAATTGTCCGCAGGTCGGCCGGAAATGGGGCGCGATTTGTTTATTCAATTTTTGGAGTGACGTTGCGCGATAACCAGAGGGATTACTATTATGAACAGTTGGAGCATAGATTTCCGGGACTCAAAAAACAATATATGAGGCGGTATGCAAACAGGTACAACTGCAGTCCTCCAAACGTACGGAGGTTATATGAAGTCTTCAAAATGGAATGCGAAAAGGAAGGACTGCTGTACCGCATGGAGGATATCATATCCGCATATAAGAAACCGGAAGAAAAAACAGAACAACTCAGTCTCTTTTAAATAGAAAAAAGAAACTCAAAATGTTGTGGTAAGCCTTATGGAAAGCACAAGATAAAGCGCGCAGACAGCGCGTTTTTTGATGCCCAAAAAATACCTTTCAAAAACTCAAAAAAAAATTAAAAAAGGAGTTGACATGGGGGAGGGAGTTTGGTATTATAAATAAGCCGCAAAAAACGCGGCGAACCTTGAAAAAACAATACAGTACCAAGAACGAAAAGAAAATGCTTGAAAGCGGAGCCTGATCAATTGATTAGTTAAAAACGTTCCGAAAGGGATGTTAAGATTTTAATTAAGAGTTTGATCCTGGCTCAGGACGAACGCTGGCGGCGTGCTTAACACATGCAAGTCGAACGAAGTTGCTCTTTGGGAAGCCCTCGGGTGGAACTGTGAGTATACTTAGTGGCGGACGGGTGAGTAACGCGTGAGCAATCTGCCCTGCAATGGGGGACAACAGTTGGAAACGACTGCTAATACCGCATAAGACCACGAAACCGCATGGTTTAGAGGTAAAAGGATTCATTCGATGCAGGATGAGCTCGCGTCCCATTAGATAGTTGGTGAGGTAACGGCCCACCAAGTCAACGATGGGTAGCCGACCTGAGAGGGTGATCGGCCACATTGGAACTGAGAAACGGTCCAAACTCCTACGGGAGGCAGCAGTGGGGAATATTGGGCAATGGGGGAAACCCTGACCCAGCAACGCCGCGTGAAGGAAGAAGGCCTTCGGGTTGTAAACTTTTGTCCTATGGGACGAAAAAAATGACGGTACCATAGGAGGAAGCTCCGGCTAACTACGTGCCAGCAGCCGCGGTAATACGTAGGGAGCAAGCGTTGTCCGGAATTACTGGGCGTAAAGGGTGCGTAGGTGGCCATGTAAGTCAGGTGTGAAAGACCGGGGCTCAACCCCGGGGTTGCACTTGAAACTGTGTGGCTTGAGTACAGGAGAGGGAAGTGGAATTCCTAGTGTAGCGGTGAAATGCGTAGATATTAGGAGGAACACCAGTGGCGAAGGCGACTTTCTGGACTGTAACTGACACTGAGGCACGAAAGCGTGGGGAGCAAACAGGATTAGATACCCTGGTAGTCCACGCCGTAAACGATGGATACTAGGTGTGGGGGGCGATAGTCCTCCGTGCCGAAGCTAACGCATTAAGTATCCCGCCTGGGGAGTACGATCGCAAGGTTGAAACTCAAAGGAATTGACGGGGGCCCGCACAAGCAGCGGAGCATGTGGTTTAATTCGAAGCAACGCGAAGAACCTTACCAAGGCTTGACATCCTCTGACGCATATAGAGATATATGTTCCCTTCGGGGCAGAGAGACAGGTGGTGCATGGTTGTCGTCAGCTCGTGTCGTGAGATGTTGGGTTAAGTCCCGCAACGAGCGCAACCCTTGTTGCTAGTTGCCAGCACGTAAAGGTGGGAACTCTAGTGAGACTGCCGGGGACAACTCGGAGGAAGGTGGGGACGACGTCAAATCATCATGCCCCTTATGTCTTGGGCTACACACGTGCTACAATGGCCGGTACAAAGGGCAGCGACCTCGTAAGAGTAAGCGAATCTCAAAAAGCCGGCCCCAGTTCGGATTGTGGGCTGCAACCCGCCCACATGAAGTCGGAGTTGCTAGTAATCGCGAATCAGCATGTCGCGGTGAATGCGTTCCCGGGCCTTGTACACACCGCCCGTCACACCACGGAAGTTGGGAGCACCCGAAGCCAGTGGCTTAACCGTAAGGAGAGAGCTGTCGAAGGTGAGATCAATGACTGGGGTGAAGTCGTAACAAGGTAGCCGTATCGGAAGGTGCGGCTGGATCACCTCCTTTCTAGGGTGTAAGAAGAAAAGACGATGAGGACAAAGTGAGTAGAGGATTTTCTTTTCGGTACTGTTGTTTTTAAGGGAAAAGAACTGCATACAAGCCTTTTAGAGCACATACAGAGATGTATGTGATTTAAAATGGGGGTGTAGCTCAGCTGGGAGAGCACCTGCCTTGCAAGCAGGGGGTCAGCGGTTCGATTCCGCTCATCTCCACCAAGAGTGGGAAAGCGGGAGACACCGAATGCAATAACAAAATGGGCTCATAGCTCAGCAGGTTAGAGCACACGCCTGATAAGCGTGAGGTCGGTGGTTCGAGTCCACTTGAGCCCACCATGCGTTTTGTCCGGAGAGGGCAGCGCATCAAAGCACATTGAAAACTGAATAGTAGAGAAAACGAAAAGAGAAGCGAAAAGATATCAAACAAACTAATCTGCAAAGATGCGGTTTGCCCGGCGAAGAAATGAGCCGGAGGCAAAGCGTGAAAAAGGGTAAGATATAATTTTGCGAGAGTCTTAGGAAAAGAATCAAGAAAAGACGAAAGATCAAGCTATAAAGAGCACAGGGTGAATGCCTTGGCATCAAGAACCGATGAAGGACGTGTCAAGCTGCGAAAAGCTGCGGGGAGTTGCAAGCAAACATTGATCCGCAGATGTCCGAATGAGGGAACTCAGCATCTTTAACAGGATGTTACCATATACTGAATTCATAGGTATATGGGGGGAACCCGGTGAACTGAAACATCTAAGTAGCCGGAGGAAAGGAAAACAAAAGTGATTCTCCTAGTAGCGGCGAGCGAACGGGGAAGAGGCCAAACCGGAAGTCTTCGGACATCCGGGGTTGTGGACCCATATAATCGATCTGACGAATATAGTTGAATAGCATTGGAAAGTGCAGCCAAAGAGGGTAAAAGCCCCGTAAACGAAATACGAGTTAGCGAGATGGGCACCAGAGTACCACGGGACACGTGAAACCCCGTGGGAAGCCGGGAGGACCACCTTCCAAGCCTAAATATTCCTTGATGACCGATAGAGAAATAGTACCGTGAGGGAAAGGTGAAAAGCACCCCGGGAGGGGAGTGAAAGAGAACCTGAAACCTTGTGCTTACAAGCAGTGGGGGCACTATTAGAAAGTGTGACCACGTACTTTTTGTAGAACGGGCCAGCGAGTTACGGTATGCAGCGAGGTTAAGTGACTGGAGTCACGGAGCCGAAGGGAGACCGAGTCTTAATAGGGCGTTAAGTTGCATGCTGTAGACCCGAAACCGGGCGACCTACCCATGAGCAGGTTGAAGCGGTGGTAAAACACCGTGGAGGACCGAACCACACGTATGTTGAAAAATGCGGGGATGACTTGTGGGTAGCGGAGAAATTCCAATCGAGCTCGGAGATAGCTGGTTCTCCTCGAAATAGCTTTAGGGCTAGCCTCGAGTGAAGATATATGGGGGTAGAGCACTGAATGGGCTAAGGGGCTTCACGGCTTACTGAACCTTATCAAACTCCGAATACCATATATTACCTACTCGGGAGTCAGACAGCGTGAGATAAGTTTCGTTGTCGAAAGGGAAACAGCCCAGATCATCAACTAAGGTCCCAAAGTGTAAGTTAAGTGGAAAAGGATGTGGAATTGCAGAGACAACTAGGATGTTGGCTCAGAAGCAGCCACTCATTTAAAGAGTGCGTAACAGCTCACTAGTCGAGTGATTGTGCGCCGAAAATGTCCGGGGCTAAAACTTACCACCGAAGTTATGGGTGCGCAGTAATGCGCGCGGTAGAGGAGCATCGTATACGGGCAGAAGCTGTACCGAGAGGAGCAGTGGACTGTATACGAGAGAGAATGCTGGCATAAGTAGCGAGAGTGAGGTGAGAATCCTCACCGTCGAAAGCCTAAGGTTTCCTGGGGAAGGCTCGTCCGCCCAGGGTAAGTCGGGACCTAAGCCGAGGACAGTATAGTCGTAGGCGATGGACAACAGGTTGATATTCCTGTACTACCGACTGGTCGTTTGACTGACGCAGTGACACAGGAGGATAGCAGAAGCGGGCTGATGGTAGAGCCCGTCTAAGCACTGAGGTTTGCAAGGTAGTGAAGTACGCCTTGCTTTAAGACTGAGGTGTGATGGGGACAGAAAATAAGTATGGAAGTCTGTGAATCCACACTGGCGAGAAAAGCTGCTAGGAAGACCAGTAGGTACCCGTACCGCAAACCGACACAGGTAGGCGAGGAGAGAATCCTAAGACGATCGGGAGAAGCATTGTTAAGGAACTCGGCAAAATGACTCCGTAACTTCGGGATAAGGAGTGCCTAGTAAAATAGGTCGCAGTGAATAGGCCCAAGCGACTGTTTAGCAAAAACACAGGTCTGTGCGAAATCGAGAGATGATGTATACGGGCTGACGCCTGCCCAGTGCTGGAAGGTTAAGGGGAATTGTTAGCGCAAGCGAAGCAAGGAACTTAAGCCCCAGTGAACGGCGGCCGTAACTATAACGGTCCTAAGGTAGCGAAATTCCTTGTCGGGTAAGTTCCGACCCGCACGAATGGCGTAACGACTTGGGCACTGTCTCAACAATGTACCCGGCGAAATTGTAGTATGAGTGAAGATGCTCATTACCCGCGATAGGACGGAAAGACCCCGTAGAGCTTTACTGCAACTTGGCATTGGATTTTGGTATTAGATGTACAGGATAGGTGGGAGACTGAGAAGCGATGACGCCAGTTGTCGCAGAGTCACTGTTGGGATACCACCCTTCTAATACTAGGATTCTAACTTAAGGCCGTGAACCGGCTTAAGGACAGTACCAGGTGGGCAGTTTGACTGGGGCGGTCGCCTCCGAAAGAGTAACGGAGGCGCCCAAAGGTTTCCTCAGAATGGTCGGAAATCATTCATTAGAGTGCAAATGCATAAGGGAGCTTGACTGCGAGAGAGACATCTCGAGCAGGGACGAAAGTCGGGATTAGTGATCCGGCGGTATGAGAGTGGAATTGCCGTCGCTCAACGGATAAAAGCTACCTCGGGGATAACAGGCTTATCTCCCCCAAGAGTCCACATCGACGGGGAGGTTTGGCACCTCGATGTCGGCTCGTCGCATCCTGGGGCTGAAGCAGGTCCCAAGGGTTTGGCTGTTCGCCAATTAAAGCGGCACGCGAGCTGGGTTCAGAACGTCGTGAGACAGTTCGGTCCCTATCCATCGTGGGCGCAGGAAGTTTGAGTGGAGCTGTCCTTAGTACGAGAGGACCGGGATGGACGTACCAATGGTGTACCAGTTGTTCTGCCAAGAGCATCGCTGGGTAGCTACGTACGGACGGGATAAACGCTGAAGGCATCTAAGCGTGAAGCCCCCCACAAGATAAGACTTCCCATCCTTTATGGAGTAAGGCCCCTTGTAGACTACAAGGTTGATAGGCTGGAGGTGTAAGTGCAGCAATGTATTAAGCTGACCAGTACTAATAGGCCGAGGGCTTGATCAACATTATGTTGATACACAGTCATATGATATGTTTAACTAAGACTTTTATCTCTTTACAATATTTCTACTATTTAGTTTTCAATGTGCTTGAATGAATGCGATGCAGTGCATTCTTAAAACAAGTTTATAAAATTTCCGGTGGCGACGCTGTGAGTATGAGGTGATAACAAGCCGAAGGCGCAGTTAGAGCCCATAGCGAATGTGTTTCGTACTTGACAGCCGGAAAGAAGCAGGAAGCATAGCGACCTGTACAATTAAATAGTTTATAAAATTTCCGGTGGCGATAGCTAGAGGGATCCACCTGTTCCCATTCCGAACACAGAAGTTAAGCCTCTATACGCCCAAAGTACTTGGCTGGTGACGGCCCGGGAGGATAGGTAGCTGCCGGATTCCATTTTTCAATATCCTATGTGAGGGGTCCTTTTGCTTAATGCTTAAGGGCTTTTTACTTTGCATCAAAAAACCGTCTGCCTAGTAGCAGACGGTTTCTCTGTTTGATACTTTAGGTTTCACATTCAAATATGGTATCCGTGTCTTTGCATAAATGCTGCACGGCGCTTCTGCCAGTCGATACGGCAACTGGTACGCCGCCCGGGGCCTGCATCCGTTGCCCTGCGAAGTAAAGCCCGGATAGGGACTCTGATTTTAGTGGATAGTTGGCCTGCGGTTTATTCGCTTCCATGATCGTCATCCACGAACCTTTATAGGTGCTGCAATAGCGTTCGTAGGTAAGCGGAGTAGCGACATCCCATGTAACGAATTTCCCCCGCATTTGAGGAAAGCGTTTTGCAAGGCGGTCCATCACTGCCTCTGCAAGCTGTTGCTTTTTGGCGGTATAGGTGCCATCCAGCCTGGCTTGTTCCCAATAATGGTAAGTCTCATCACCGGCAATCAGTACGCTTGTAAGCGGGGTACATCCCTTCGGCGCATAACCTTCAAAATTGGCATAATTGTTGATACCCAAAAAGGACACCTGTTCGCCTGCAAAATCAATCGTTTCGTCAAGTGGAAACAAATAGTTTTCAGGCAGGCCGGAAAGATCGGTTTCGACGCCAAACGATAAAAAGGTATTCAGTACAGGTTTTGTCACGCTGCGCATTTTGTCTGCCCAGGCTTCGTGAAACGGAACTGCGAACAGGTGCTCCACTGCGCTCAAGGCATCGGCAGTAATGATTACGGCATCTGTGGCGAGCTCTTCGCCATCTACAAGAACGCCTGTCACCACCCCATTCTTTGTGACGACTTGCGCTGCGTGTTTTTTATATTGGATTTTCCCACCCAATCCGGTAAAACAATCCGCCATGCGCTGTGCCATTGCAAGGGAACCGCCTTTTGGATAACCAGCGTCGCCGACTGACAGGCCGGCAAGCGTAAACAAAATTGAATTTGCAGCAAATTCACCGCTGCCCACAACATTTTTGAGCAAAATACGAATTCCAGGGTGCTTAAATTGAGCAACGTATTCCGCAGCTGATATTTTTGACAACGCCTTCATACGCGGCATTACGGACATCATAGAGAAAAGCATTGAAAGAGGCGGAGCGCTTTTGTGCTTCACCCGTACACCCTTTATGTCCATGACAGGCATACTCATTTTACCGAACTTACGGATGTCTTTGCACAGGGAACGAATTGAGTCTGTATCCTGGGGTGAAACAGAGAGTAAATGCTGCTCCAGTCTATTGACGTCGCGGTATAAGCATATCTGCTGATCTCCATCCAGATAGGTCAGGAAGGGATCGCGATTGTAGATGTGGGTATCGCTTGTAAGAGCACCGGTTTCGCGCCATAAACGATTAAGCGGTGCCTCGGCGGAAGAACCGACCAGCCAGTGCAAGCCGCCTTCAAACAGGTAACCGTCGCGTTTCCAACTGGTGGAGTTGCCTCCTGGGATCGTATGCTGCTCAAGGATTGTGACGTCAAACCCACTGCGGCGCGCATAAACGCCTGCGGAAAGTCCGGCGATCCCGCCGCCAATGATGATTACTTTTTTCATGATTTTCTCCTTATAATATCAACGATCCATTCGCTTTGCGGACAAGGCATACCATAGAGCGCAACAGCCTCTGCAGCGCCTTGTATCGCAGTCCAATATGCGACAGAAAGCGCCAATGGATCGCCGTCGCGTATCGTTCTTTCTTTTTGACCTGCGATCATAACAGGGACAGATGCTTCATAGTAATTGACTTTCTGGATCATTTTTTGAATATATTCGGGCGTAGCCTCGCTGGAAAACGCCTGATTCATAAGGACAAACATTTTTGCGACAAAGGGTTCCTGCACAATAGCAGAGAAGATTTGCGAACACATTTGTTCAAAAAACGTAAGGGGCGGCAGTCCGTTAAGCTGTGTCATCATAGATTCGGGACCGCTCATACCGATTTTTATCAGTTCCTCATACAGGTTTTCTTTGGAGGAAAAATAATGGAACAGCAACCCGACACTCATTCCCACCGCCTGCGAAATATCGCTTATTTTTGTCGCGGTATATCCCTTTCGAATAAAAAGGTCGAGGGCTGTGCCTAAAATCTGTGTTCGACGCTGCTGCTTTTGTTCCTCTCGTTTACTCATATATTGAATGCCCGTTCATTGAATTATAATTCAATAATATAATTTCCCACGTAGAATGTCAATATAAAAAAACACCGGAGCATATATCGCTCCGGTGCATGGTAATTGTATTGGTTTAAAATTCAACAGATGCCGTTTCATCCTGTGAAAGCTGTTCGGTTGTATCCATTGCGGGTACTTCAATGTCCTTTTCATCTGCAGCAGCATCCTGTTCGTCCTGTGATTCGATTTCCATGTTTTCCTCTACAGGCGGTGCTGTCGCAGCAACGGGAGCCTCACAAACGGCTTCGAACGACATGGACTGAACTTCTTCTTCAGGGGCCTGTTCGCTCGCTTCCTCTGCAATCGTTCCTGCGGGGAGCCATTGCGTACCGTCCTGAACCATTCCGGACACGTACGAGATGTCTTTGTCCCTGAGGCCGGAAACGCTGGTCGACTGGTGAGAGCCATTGTAGCTATGTGTTTTTTGGCTTTCAAACCATGTACCGTTCTGATAGACCATCCATGCCTCCCAACGGTTACCGCTGTCAAGGCCAGATGCTTCTGACGCATATACAACTGCAGCGCGGCTGTCGCCATCTTTTACGAAATATACCTGATAATACAGGTCTTTGTCCTGGCAGTAAGCGCCCTGAGACTGCACGTTGCTGTCAACGGTCAGCGGAAAGCTGTAATATTTTCCCATCAACTCTGCGAGCTTAGCGCGGAATGTGTCGTTGGAAAAGTTGTTGTTGTTGATTCCGAGATATTCCTGGCGTTCTGCATTCGTTTCACATTTGTTGTATCCGTCAATCACTCTTTCAGCATATCCCAATGTGATATCAAGGTTCGTACCTGTAATTTTATCGTCATCGTCGGGAGTCACGGACGGCTCTGGAGTTACGGACGGCTCAGGAGTCACGGACGGCTCGGGAGTGGGAGTTACGGACGGCTCAGGAGTCACGGACGGCTCGGGAGTCACGGACGGCTCGGGAGTTACGGACGGCTCAGGAGCCACGGACGGCTCAGGAGCCACGGACGGCTCAGGAGCCACGGACGGCTCGGGAATTACAGACGGCTCAGGAGTCACGGACGGCTCGGGAATTACAGACGGCTCAGGAGCAGGAACGACGGTCGGAGCGGCAACAGGCACGGTTTCAGCGTTGTTATCTGTATTTACTGCATTATTTGTGACTGCAGATGCAACAGGCGCAGTTTCGGGAACATCCTGTGTCGAATCCACATCAGCATCTTCACCCGTCAGGGAGGAAGGATCAGCCAACGGAACATTCGGTTCGCTGATATTAACTGTTTCCGGTATGGTATTATTTCCGGCACTGCCGACTGTAACAGAACCCATACAAAGAGTCAGGCACAAAACCATTGCCACTACGATAATTGTTTTTTTCTTTTTTCCATTCTTCTTTGTCTGATTCATAATCTATATACCATCCTGTTAATTTCTTTCTATGTCATTATCATACCAGCCAGCGGTCACAAAAGCGGTCACAAAATAATACCGTACCGGAATTATTTAAAAAAATATACGACTTTTTGTGACAGCCTGCCGGCATAAAAAAACGGACCTTTTGAAAGGTCCGTTTTATATTATTGATTAGAATCTTCTTCTTGGCCTTCTGCGCCTTCTCCTGCGCACCATACGAATACGCCGTATTGTCCTCATGACGATCACAAACACTGCAAATCCAATTCCGATCCATATGGCAACCCACATCAGGATATAACCATAACTTCGATCAAACTGCGCGCCAAGCGTACGGTTTTCATCCAGGTTGAGGTTATATTCCGGATCGGTGCTGATGATCTTACCGGGAGCGCGGGAATCATACCATCCTGTGAACCGGTAATCCTTGGCTGGTGATGCGCCAATCGTCACAACGCTGCCACCCGCATATTGGCCCGCACCGACTACGCTTCCGGTGCCTTCGGGCGTAACAATCAGGTCAAGGGTATAGGTGGCGGAAAATTTGGCCGTAAGCGTTACGCTGTCTGCTATCTGGAATGTATAGCTGGCATCCGTGCTGATTGGATCTTTGGCAGCAGGATCCGTATACCATCCAACAAAAGAATAATTCTCGGCAGGCGTTGCGGTAACCGTTACAGAGTCATCCAGCATATATTCGCCGCTCCCGCTCTGAGAAACGCTGCCGCCTTCCTCGGGAGATACGGCAAGGCCCACAGTGTATTTCTGTGCAAACCTTGCAATATAGGTACGGGTTTCCTCAAGGTCATAGGTTAGCTGGGGATCGGTACTTACAGCGTCTTCCTTCCCTTCGCGATACCATCCAACAAAAATAAAGCCATCAGCCGGCGTGGCAGTCAGCACCGCGCTTTTCCCTTTGGAATAGCTGCCCGCGCCTTCAACGCTCCCGCCGTTTTCAGGCTCGATAATTGCTTTTACTTCATAACCACCTGATGAAGAAGAACTCTCGGGCGCTGCCAAAGCAGGCGCCGCGCTGCACATAACCAATATGACCAGCAGCAAAGCAAAAAGTTTTTTCATAACACTCTCCTCAATATATATTATGATTTTATAAGGAATGCAAAGAAGTGTCAATCTTTTCGGGGTAAGGTTTCAAAAAAGTTAATATTTCCAGCAAAAATAGTTATGATTTGTTGCGAAGACGGTTTATAAATAAAAAAAGAACATAAGGAGCATAAAGGGCATGAAAGAAATTTTTCTGGCAGGGGGATGTTTCTGGGGGATGCAGAAATATTTTGATAATGTGGTTGGCGTGCTGAACACTCAGGTAGGATACGCCAATGGGATCATACCAAATCCAAGCTATGACGACGTTTGTTGCGGAAACACAAATTTTGCGGAAACAATCTGGCTCCGGTATGACGAATCGGTGATTGATTTGAACGGAATATTGGAGCTTTATTTTAATGTGATTAATCCTACCGTGAAAAACCGTCAGGGAAACGACGTGGGAACACAGTACCGTACGGGAATTTACTACATTGATGAAAGTGATTTGCCGGTGATAAAGGCCTTTGCAGCGCGGGAACAGGAAAAATATCAGGATTTGATTGTTACGGAGGTCATGCCGCTCAGGAATTACTATGCGGCGGAAGGTTATCACCAGAAATATCTGGAAAGAAACCCAAACGGATATTGCCATATTGGAAAGGAGGCGTTTCAGTATGCGGGAACCTACAGGCAGTTACAACCGTCCAAGCGATGAGGAATTAAAAAAACGGCTGACAGCCCGGCAATATGACGTCATGTGTAATAATGGGACGGAAGCGCCTTATTCGAGCGAGTACTGGGATAGTGACGCGGAAGGTATTTATGTCAATGCTGTAACAGGCGAACCACTGTTTACTTCTTACGATAAATTTTCATCCGGCTGCGGATGGCCAAGCTTTTCAAAGCCCATTGATGAAGCGAGCATCAGAGAAAAAAATGATACGTCTCATGGAATGGTACGTACGGAAGTACGCAGCACGGGCGGCGATTTTCATCTGGGGCATGTATTTACGGATGGGCCTGAGGAGCGGGGAGGGCTTCGGTATTGTATTAATGGAGCTGCAATCCGCTTTATTCCCAGAGAGGATATCGAAGTGGAAGGATACTCCTATCTGCTGCCATATTTAAAGAGCAGGGAACGGGAAGCAGAAAATAAGAAATAAAAAAAGGCCATTTTGAAATGGCCTTTTTGTTTTCGTTTATCTGTAATAGCGCCGCATGTCCGGTGTAAAATCTTCGAAGATAACAGAGTCGGTGTAAGGCTTTGCCAACTCGTATTGCTCTTTGTTGCGTACTGTCCATGCAAAAATCGGTGCACCGCTCTTCCGGAGGCGGCGAATTAACCTTGTATTCACCTTGTGGAACTCATAGCTGATGAAATTGGGCTTGCATATAAAGTTGACATTCAGCCGCTGGACGATCCACAAAAGCTTTGTCACAAAAAAGCGAAGCACTGCGCTCATCCGGGGAAAATCTTCCTTGCAAAAGGAAAAATTGCATGAAAGCTGCCCGCGGAAAATATGAGGCGCATTTTTTTTGAACCACCTGATCGAAAACGGAGAGAAGGACTGTACAGCGTATTTTCCTTCATATTGCTCCATTCTGGCATAAAGCCTGCGCTCAAGCTCGCCCGCAAAGCCTTTCTTTTTAATCTCAACAAGAATCGGCACCTGTCCGCCGATGAGGTCCAGCGTTTCATCCAAGGTCGGGATTCCGTATTGCGTGCCGTTTAAACGGAGTTGGCGCAGCTGTTCGTAGGTAAAATCCTTCACGCATCCCTCTGTGCCTGTCATCCGCTTCAAATCCTTATCATGGAATACGACGATACGGCCGTCCTTTGACAGATGGACGTCAAGCTCGATTGCAAATCCATGCTCGATTGCGTTCCTGAACGCAGGCAATGAATTTTCGGGGAATACAGCATTATGCAGTCCTCTGTGCGCATATTTATAATCGGTCAGCCATGTTTTTTGTTTTGGCGGCGCCGCTCTTGACATTATGCGGTCAAGAATCACGACTGCAACTGCAATCATAGCAAATATAAGCGGCAATAACGAGGTTTTAAAAACCATTTTTGATAAAACTCCTTGTTTGACTTCTTTCATTACCCTGTACCCAGTATATAGTGCAAAAATAAAAATACAAGGTAGAAATTTTGAAAAGTTTCTTAAGATTGCGTAAAATCCAATGCAATTTGCCAAACGGCACAAACGCCAATTTGCAGGAAACTACGATAAGGCAACTATCATCATACGCAATACGCACAATGTGCGCTGCGGTTCAATGATTGCCGAAGCATTATTTTTCCATTAATCCGACAAAAAGCCCTTGCCGCCCGGGCAAGAGCTTTTTGCAAGCCTTCTTTACTATTTAAAATCAATATCGACACGCTGTTTTCCAACGTAGTGGATGTTGACCGTGCCCGGACCGGAATGAGCGCCGATAACCGGGCCCGTATAGTTAATGAACGTTTCTTGAATGGTCGGGAAACGCTCTTTAATGAGCCCTGATACATATTCCGCATCTTCAGGCGCATCGCCATGGCCAATGTACACGATTTGCCCGTCCGGATTATCGATGTCTTCTTCCATTTTGTCGACCATCGCGATCAGCGATTTTTTCCTGCCGCGGATTTTTTCCACGGGGATGATTTTTCCTTCATTATTGAACTCGAGCACAGGTTTGATGTTGAGCATCGTTCCAAGAAATGCACTGGCGCGGGAAACACGCCCGCCGCGCCTCAGGTGCTCCAGGCTTTCAACTGCAAACCAATGCGTGATTTTCCATTTTAAATCTTCCGCATAAGAATAGGCTTCCTCGATTGTCGCGCCCTCATCCTTTTTCAGCATAACGAGATGCACGAACAGGCCGTAACCGCGCGAAGCGGAAAGGGAGTCTACGACTTTAATCTTCCTGCCGGGATATTTTTCCATCAGCTGGGAAGCCGTCATCAGGGCATTGTTATAAGAGCCTGACAATCCGGAAGAAAATTCCAGATGCAGGATATCCTTTCCATCCTCAAGATATGGCGTGAAAAATTCCACATAACGTTCCGTGTTTACCATGGATGTTGTCGGCATGGAACCGGCGCGCACTTTATCGTAAAAATCGTGTGTTGAAATAGACACGCCCTGATCGTCATAATATTCATTCCCGTCCATGAAAAACTGATAGAAAAGAACCCCAATGCCATGTTCTTTCACAAAAGCGGTGGGAAGATCAGCAGTAGAGCTGCAGGTCAATACATAATCCGCCATCAAAATATCTCCAATCTCGTTAAAATAATCTACTAATATTGTATCGTTTAGGGGGTAAAATTGCAAGGGATTTGTACCTTCCGATCCTGCAGGCTCAAAACGAAAAATTATTTTCCAAAATTTGCATTTTTAACAAAGGAATCCTATTGCGTTTCCAGATGGTTTGTATTAGAATAGATATGCTGATAACGGTAGTTAAAGCAAATGATATGATATTATAATTGATCTTAACATAGATCGCATGGAGGTATAAAATGCAACTTTCAAAAAAGGCACTTGCAATTTCGCCGTCTCTCACACTCAAAATCACGGCGATGGCGAAGGACATGAAGGCGCGGGGGCTCGACGTGGTCGGGTTTGGCGCAGGAGAACCGGATTTTGATACGCCGCAGCATATCAAAGACGCGGCAATCGAAGCGATTAAAATCGGCATGACAAAATATACGCCGGCGTCCGGCACTCTGGAGCTTAAAAAAGCAGTATGTGCGAATTTGAAAAAGAATTTTGACCTTCATTATGAGACGTCGCAGATCGTGATTTCAAACGGTGCGAAGCATTCGCTGTTCAATGCGTTTCAGGCGATCCTCAATCCGGGGGATGAGGTGATCCTGATCTCGCCCTATTGGCTTACGTATCCTGAGCTTGTCAAAATGGCGGATGGAGTGCCGGTTTATGTCGAAGCCAAGGAAGCCAACAACTTTGAACCGCTTGCAGAGGATATCGAGGCGGCCGTAACGGATAAGACAAAAGCGATCATCGTCAACAATCCGTCCAACCCCTGCGGTTGTATTTATTCGCAAAAAACGATTGATGATATTGCGGCCATCGCCAAAAAGCACGACTTTTTTATCGTGTCGGATGAAATTTACGGAGAGCTTGTATATGATGGAAACAAGCACCTGAGCATTGCAAACGTCAGCGAGGATGCGTACGAACGTACCATTCTGGTGAACGGGCTGTCCAAAACCTATGCAATGACAGGATGGCGGATCGGCTATACGGCAAGCACGCCGGAGATTGCGAAAGTCATGGGCAGCTATCAAAGCCATGCGACCTCAAATCCGTGTTCTGTTGCACAGTTTGCGGGTGTGGAAGCACTTGTGGGATCTCAGGACGAAATCGCAAAGATGCGTGAGGAATTTGACTCGCGCAGGAAAATGATGGTGAAGCTGATTAATGAGATCGACGGGTTGAGCTGCCTGACGCCGATGGGCGCGTTCTATGTGATGCTCAACATTTCCAAGATCAAAGGGCGCAGCATTGACGGGGAAGTGATCGAAGATTCTGTGGGCTTTGCTGAAAAACTTCTGGAAAAGAAGCTTACAGCGGTCATACCGGGGGCGGCGTTTGGCGCGGATGATTTTGTAAGGCTTTCTTATGCGATCTCGAGTGAGGCAATCGAAAAAGGAATCGGACGCATTGCCGAATTTGTGGCGATGCTCGACTAATACAGGGAGAAACCAAAATGGCGGAAGAAAATACAAACAGATATAAGCGTACCAATCTGTTGCAGGAAAACGACTACAATTATACCTTGCAGGATATAGAAAAGCCGAACCTGTTCGACCATATGTTCAATTACGACGAGGTGCCGAAAATTACGTTTAACCACAGGACGGTACCCATGCACTTTCCGGATGATATCTGGATTACAGACACTACCTTCCGTGACGGACAGCAGGCGCGTACGCCTTTTTCGGTGAAGGAAGTGGTAGACCTCTATAAGCTTCTCCACAAGCTGTCGGGGCCAAAGGGCATCATCCGCCAGAGCGAATTTTTCGTTTATACGGAAAAAGACCGCAAGGCGCTTGAAGAATGTATGGCGCTTGGGTACGATTTCCCGGAAATCACAACATGGATCCGCGCGAACAAAAAAGATTTTGCGCTCGCAAAGGATATGGGCATCAAGGAAACGGGAATCCTCGTATCCTGCTCGGATTACCACATTTTTAACAAAATGGGGATGACAAGGGGGCAGGCGCTCGATAAATACCTTGGCGTTGTAAAAGATGCGCTTGATATGGGCATCGTCCCGCGGTGCCATTTTGAGGATATCACGCGCGCAGATTTTTACGGGTTTGTCGTTCCGTTTGCGCGTGCGCTGATGGAGCTGCGGCAGGAAAGCGGTATTCCGATCAAAATCCGTATGTGCGATACGCTTGGCTACGGCGTGACCTATCCGGGCGCCTCCCTGCCAAGAAGCGTACAGGGGATCGTTTATGGCTTGCGGTTTTACGCGCACGTTCCGTCTAATCTTCTGGAATGGCATGGGCATAACGATTTTTATAAGGTTGTATGTAATGCGGCGACAGCATGGTTGTATGGCGCGTCCTCGGTCAACTGCTCGATTCTCGGAATCGGCGAGCGCACCGGCAACTGTCCGATCGAAGCGATGGCGATTGAATACGTACAGCTCAAGGGAACGCAGGACGGCATGGACCTGCGGGCCATCACGGAGATTGCGGATTATTTTGAGAAAGAACTGAAATATGATATCAGCCCGCGCACGCCCTTTGTGGGCAGGAATTTCAATTCCACACGTGCGGGAATCCACGCGGACGGACTTTTGAAGGACGAGCAGATATACAATATCTTTAATACGGATAAAATACTCGGCCGCCCGGTTTCTGTGGTGATTGGAGAGCATTCAGGACTTGCGGGGATCGCGCACTGGATCAATGCGCATTTCAAGCTTGAGGAAGGCCACAGGATCGATAAAAATTCGGAGCTTGTCGCAAAGATCAAAGACGAGGTAGACCGGCAGTATGCAGAAGGAAGGACGACGTCGTTTGGCGATAACGAGCTTGAGCTTATCATCAAGGATGCAGATATGATCACATACGCGGCGCTTTGTACTCACGCGGACGGAATCGAAAAATAGTTGGAATGGATGTGGCGGACAGGAGGGGTTCCTGTCCGCCTTTTTACATCTTGGCAGGCAGCGCGGGTGCAAACGGAGCCGGTGAACCGGTGGCGCTCGACGAATTGTATAAAACGTGATACAATAGCCCTAATTTATTTTTACCAATGGAGGTTGTCATGAAGAAAGATTTGAAACTGGAAATCCTTGATATTCTGGAAGACAATGCAAAAACAACGGCAGAAGAAATTGCACTGATGCTGGATGTTCCCGCAGATGCCGTTGAGCAGGCCACGCGCGAGCTGGAAGAAGCGCAGGCGATTGTAAAATACAGCGCGCTTGTGAACCGCGAAGTCGTATCGGAAGAAGAGGATGCGGAGGCCCTGATTGAAGTGGAAGTGACTCCCCAGCGCGATTACGGATATGACGACCTTGCAAAGCGCATCTATAAATTTGACGAGGTGCGCGCGGTGTACCTCATGGCGGGCACTTACGACCTTTGCGTGCGCATCAAAAGCCGCAGCATGAAGGATATCTCAAAGTTTGTGTTTGAAAAGCTGGCGGTGATCGACGGCGTAACGCGCACGGTGACAGTGTTCATCATGCGTAAATATAAGGAACAGGGCGTTATCCTTGTTGGAGAAGAAACGGACGAAAGATTGGTGGTCACCCCGTGAGAAACTTTATCGCAAAAACAGTAGAAGAAATGCCGCCCTCCGGGATCAGGAAATTTTTTGATATTGCGAGTGAGATGAAGGATATTATTTCGCTGTCGGTGGGCGAGCCGGATTTTGTAACGCCATGGAACGTGCGCGAGGCGGCTATCGCCTCCATTGAGCGCGGGTTCACGCACTATACGTCAAACCACGGCAATCCTGCGTTGCGCAAATTGATTTGCCGTTACCTTGACGAGCGGTATGGCATCGGGTATGACTGGAAGTCGCAGACGATTGTAACGGTGGGGGCAAGCGAAGCGCTTGATCTTGCGTTTCGCGCATTGATCGAGCCGGGGGACGAAATTCTGGTTCCTGCACCTTCGTATGTATCCTACATGCCAGGCGTGACGTTTTCAGGCGGAGTCGCCGTGCCGATTGAAACGAAGGAATGCGATGCGTTTACAGTTACGCCGAAGGCATTGGAAGCGGCAATTACCTCGAAAACAAAGGCGATTATCCTGCCTTATCCAAATAACCCCACCGGAGCGATTATGACAAAGGAACAGCTTTGTGCGCTGACGGATATCATCGAAAGGCACGATCTGTTCGTTATTTCAGATGAAATTTATTCGGAGCTCACGTACGACGGCAGGCATTGCTCGATTGCTTCCCTGCCGGGAATGTATGAGCGTACGGTAGTGATTAACGGCTTTTCCAAGGCGTTCGCCATGACGGGCTTCCGGCTTGGTTATGCTGCAGGTCCGGCGGACATGATCGCCGCAATGGTAAAAATACACCAGTATTTCATGCTTTGCGCGCCTACCATGAGCCAGCACGCGGGCGAGGAGGCCTTGCGCCACGAGCTTGATTCCGGTTTTGCGCAGGTAGGGAAAATGGTGTCGGATTACAACAGGCGCAGGACGTTTGTGTATAATTCCTTTCAGAAAATGGGGCTTTCCTGCTTTGAACCGAAGGGGGCGTTTTATGTGTTCCCCAATATATCTGGAATGGGAATGACCTCAGAGGAGTTTTGCCACAAGCTGATCAACGAAAAGCACGTTGCATGCGTACCGGGCACGGCGTTTGGCGCGGCGGGCGAAGGCTTTATGCGTTGTTCGTACGCATCGTCCATGGATAATTTAAAAGAGGCACTGAAAAGGATTGCGGAGTTTGTAGAAGAATGCAGGAAATAAAGCTATTGGTTTTGGACATTGATGGAACGCTCATCGCGGACATTGGCAGCAGTATCGCACCGGTAGACCTGGATGCGATCAGGCGGGCGCAGGCTGCGGGAGTCAAGGTGACGATCGCCACGGGGAGGATACTTGGAACGGCAAAAAAATGGATTGGTATACTAAATATCGACGGGCCGATCATCACGTGCAACGGCGCGGATATCCGCGATCTTGAAAAATCGTATTTCCAGGATAATATTCCCCTGCACGATACAAGGGAAATTCTTGCCGCCTACGAAGGCGCGGGAGTGAAGCGGTATCTTTTTTGCGACAATCACATTTATTGCACCAGTCAGGACGCATACCAACGGCTGTTTGACAAATGGAAGCAGGGCAACGACGGTGTGCTTCCGGTCACGGTAATGCAGGACGAAGACGAGCTGTTCAGGGAAATCCCGGGCGATGTGCAAAAAGTACTTGTGTGGGCGCCGGACGGAAAAGGGCGCGTGGCAATGCAGGAAATTGCCGAGCGCTTTGCAGGGTGCTACGATATCGTTCGCAGCGATGCGGATAACATTGAATTTAATAAACTGGGCGTTCACAAAGGCAAAGCGATTCGCAAGCTTGCGTCATTTTATGGTTACACTGAGCAGAACGCAATGGCGATTGGCGACGGCGGTAACGATGTGTGTATGCTGGAGGCTGCGGGCATAGGCGTTGCGATGGGCAATGCCATGCCTGAGGCAATGAAAGCTGCCGACTATGTGACAAGCGACGTGCGAAGCGGCGGCGTTGCAAAAGCCATCGATAAATTTATTTTTGGAAAGTAAACCGATCAAAAACGGCAGCGGGAGCACAGACGGTTTCCAATGTCAAGAAAGCTCCCGTGAAAAAGGGGAGCTTTCTTGTTTTACTGTTTATTCACCATGTTTATAAGCATTTCAACTGTTTCAGGAGCATAGTGGGAAAAGAACAGGCTTGTTTCCGTATCAAGGCTTGCTATTTTGTTCCTGTCATCAGCCGATAGGCAAAAATCGAAGACGTTAAAGTTTTCAGCCATACGTTCTTTATGTGTTGACTTGGGTATTACGGCCACACCGGACTCGATCAGGAAACGCAAGGCTGTTTGCGCTACGCTTTTGCCATGCCGTTTTCCTATTTCCATCAGTATTTCGTTGCGAAAGAAATCATTTTTGCCCTCGGCAAAAGGCCCCCACGATTCAATTCTTGTACCATATTTCTTCATGATCTCCCGCGCTTGTATCTGTTGATGAAATATGTGCATCTCTATTTGATTGACAGCAGGCGGGATATCCACAAAAGAGACAAGGTCAATGAACCGATCCGGATAAAAATTGCTCACGCCAATCGCTTTCAGTTTGCCGGATCTGTAAGCGTCTTCCATGGCGCGATAAGTTCCGTAGTAGTCATTAAATGGCTGGTGGATCAGCAGAAGGTCTATATAGTCCGTCTGAAGTTTGTTCAAAGACGCTTCAATAGACTCTTTGGCTTTTTCATAACCGCCGTTTGATATCCATACCTTAGTGGTAATAAACATTTCTTTGCGGGAAATGCCGCTTTTTTTGACGGCGTTGCCAACCGCTTCCTCATTGTAATACGCCTGGGCCGTGTCAATCGAACGATACCCTATGTCAATCGCATCCAAAACGCATCGTTCGCATTCGGTATGATCTGGTATCTGGTACACCCCAAATCCAAGAATCGGCATTTTAATTCCATTGTTTAAAGTTAGATATTCCATTTTCTTCTCCTTTTTTCTTAATTGTAAGCAATATGATTTTGTGTTATCATTAGCATATCAAGTTCGAGTAGCTCGAAGTCAAGCGTTTTTTTAAATTTCAGGAGAAAAAATAATGGAATATTCAATAAAACAGGTTGCCGGAATGCTTAATATGACGGAGCATACGATCCGTTACTACACCGATATCAATCTCTTTCCTTGTAGAAGGGGTAGAGGTAACCGGCGGATTTTTGATGAAGAATCTGTCAACTGGCTGATTGGTATTAAGAATCTCAGGGCGTGTGGGATGTCTATTGAATCGATTAAGGAATACTGCGATTTATGTTTGCGGGGGGAAGACGAAATAGCCCGGCGCTTTGAAATCATCCAGGAACAAATGAAGATTGCAAAATCACGTCTGGATGATGCACAGCGGGTATACGATTATATGGTGCAAAAAGTCGGGCATTACCAGGAAATCATGGATAAACGTATAGCCGATGACACAAATCCCTCCACGTGGAACAAGACGGAGCAATCGGTCACGGCTTAAGTGGGAGTATGCGGTTCTTTTGGAAAAACGAGGCGTTGTCAAACAAAGTGCATGGAACTGAGCGGCGTCCGGCATTTTGGCAGGTGCGTTAATAAGCCTGGGGCTACGGATATCGGTATAAATTTGTTTTGCCGGCTATGAAAAGGAATTTTGGCCGATAAAATACAGTGATACGTCTTGCATAAATTTTACATTGCACTCATCTATATTTTACTTTATAATTATCATGGATTTATTTTCGAATGAATGGGGAATTTGAAAAGAAATATGTCAGTAAACGTTGTACTTGTAGAGCCGGAGATCCCGCAAAATACGGGGAATATTGCACGCACCTGTGTCGTCACGGGGAGCGTGCTTCATATCGTTGGGAAGATGGGATTTTCAATCGACGAAAAACATGTGCGGCGTGCGGGCCTTGATTATTGGAAGGATTTGGAACTTTATACCTACGCCTCTTTGGAGGAACTATACCAAAAATATCCGGAAGGTGATTTTTGGTATTTTTCTTCTAAGGTGGCGAGAAATTTTGACAAGGCGGTTTATTCCGATCGATGTTTTCTTGTGTTTGGCAAGGAAACGGCGGGACTGCCAAAGAAACTGCTTGAAGCAAACGAAGCGCGTTCTGTGCGGATTCCGATGCAGGCGGGGCAGCGCTGCCTCAATCTTTCCAATGCGGTATGTGTGGGCGTATACGAGGCAATGCGCCAAAACAGCTATTTTCACATGAAGTGAAAGTAACTCTTTTATTGGGGGAAGTTTAAATGGATTTATGGAGTATTTTGATGCTGGTCGGCGGATTGGGCTTGTTTTTGTACGGCATGAAGCTGATGTCGGACGGCCTTGAGGCCGCAGCAGGAGATAAGCTGAGAACCGGCCTTGAGCTGATGACGAAAAACCGGTTTGCGGCGCTCGGGCTCGGCGCGGGCGTCACGGCGGTCATCCAGAGCTCGTCTGCTACGACGGTTATGGTCGTCGGGTTTGTCAATGCGGGGCTCATGACGCTTACGCAGGCCATTAACGTTGGGATAGGCGCGAATATCGGTACCACCATTACAGCCCAGATTGTCGCGCTTAATGTAACCCAGTTTGCTTCCATCGTGTTATTTGCAGGCGTTGTGATCATGCTTTTCGTCAAAAAGCGTTCGATCCGCCGTATCGGCGAGATCATCGGCGGCCTTGGAATACTGCTCTTTGGTATGGAGATCATGTCTGAGGCGGTTGCGCCTTTGCGTGAATTCCAGCCGTTTGTAGATGCCCTGAGCTCCTTTCAGGAGCCGTGGATCGGCCTTCTGGCAGGACTTGCGGTCACGGCGGTCATCCAGAGCTCGTCTGCCACGATGGGTATCATACAGGCGTTTGCCATGCAGGGCGTTATGGGCCTTGATTCGGCGGTGTTTGTTATTCTGGGCCTTAATATTGGTACGTGCGTCACAGCGATTCTGGCGAGCCTTTCCGGAACCAAAACGGCAAAGCGCACGGCGATTGCCCTTCTGTTCTTTAATGTGCTGGGCGCGGCTATTTTCATGTTGCTTATGAAGTTTCTTCCCATTGTGGACTGGATCAAGTCGTGGACGCCAAATGCGCCGGTCAACCAGCTTGCAAACTTCCATACCTTCTTCAATGTGGTTAACGCCCTGATCTTTATCTGGTGCCCGCAGCTGCTTGCGAAAATTGCGTGCTTCTTCATTCGCGGGGAGGATAAACAGCTTGAAGGCAAAAAACTGAAATATATTGATAAAAACGTCGAGAGCCCGGCGGTTGCGGTCGGACAGGCAATGCTTGAGGTTGCCCGCATGGAACGGCTTTCCGGAGAGAATTTCAACCTTGCGATCCGCAGCTTCCTTGAACGGGATGAAAAGCTGATTGAAGAGGTGAGCGAAAATGAAAAAGTGGTCAACTACCTCAACCACGAAATCACAGATGCGCTCGCAACAGTCAGCCAGACGGGCCTTTCTGAGGTGGACTCGCGTACTGTGACGGGTATGTTGCATGTGATCATGGATATTGAACGCGTATCAGATATCGCGCAAAACATTGCGGATATTGCGGCAATCCGGCTGGATAAAAAGATCAAAATGTCCAAGAAGGGGACCGTAGAAATCAAGTTCATGGCTGATAAGATCAACGAGTCCTTTGAACGCCTGATGGAGGCGCTCGAGCAAAACAACGCGCAAAGCGCGCAACGCGTCATTGAAATAGAAGACGAAATTGACCGTTATGAGGAAAAGATAAAGAAAAACCATGTTAAGCGCCTGAAAAAGGGCGAATGCAGCCCGCAGGCGAGCACTGTGTTTACGGATATCATTACGATGTGCGAAAGGGTAGCGGATCATGCGGCAAATATCGCGGCGATCTATCTGCGCGGTGAATTCCAGTAAGAGCGCCCCCCGAATGATCAAGTTTTGCTTGCTTATTCAGGGGTTTACTATTAAAATGAATAGTGTATGCGAACGAATTCATATCAAAGGAGTAATAATATGAAAAAAACGATTGAAGATATCGACGTTCAGGGCAAAAAGGTACTTGTACGCGTAGATTTTAACGTTCCGCTGAACGATAAGGGAGAAATCACGGATGAAACCCGTATTCAGGCGGCTCTTCCGACGATCCAGTACCTGCTCGACCACGGTGCGAAGGTTATCCTTGCTTCTCATCTCGGACGGCCAAAGGGCGAGGTGAAACCGGAATTTTCACTTGCTCCGGTTGCGAAACGTCTTGACGAGATTTTGAATACAAAGGTTATTTTTGCAAAAGACTGCGTAGGCAAAGCAGCGCAGGATGCGGTCGCTTCCATGGAAAATGGACAGGTGGTGTTGCTTGAAAACCTGCGTTTCCACAAGGAAGAAACGGCGAACGATCCGCAGTTTGCAAAGGAGCTTGCAAGCCTTGCAGATATTTATGTGAACGACGCGTTTGGTACGTCTCACAGGGCGCACGCTTCTACGGCGGGCGTTGCCGAATATCTTCCTGCGGTTGCGGGCTACCTGATTGGCAAAGAGCTTTCCATTATTGGCAAGGCGCTTGATGATCCTGCGCGTCCGTTTATTGCAATCCTTGGCGGCGCGAAGGTTTCCGACAAAATCGGAGTTATCGAAAACCTGCTTACTAAAGTAGATTGCCTGATCATCGGCGGCGGCATGGCGAATACGTTTGTAAAGGCGCAGGGATTTGAAATGGGGAAATCGCTCGTGGACGACGAACGCCTTGGCCTTGCACTGGAGCTGATGGACAAAGCAAAGAAAAAAGGCATCAAAATCATGCTGCCTTCGGATTTTGTAGTGGCCAAAGAACTCAAGGCCGGCGTAGAGACACACGTTGTGCCGGTAGACAATATTCCTGCTGATTCCATGGCGCTCGATATCGGACCGTCCACAAGAATCATTTTCTCTACGGAAATCAAGCGCGCGAAGACGGTTATCTGGAACGGCCCGATGGGCGTTGCGGAAATTCCGGAATTTGCAGGCGGCACCAAAGCGATTGCCGAGGCAATGGCCGCTTCCTCTGCTACGACGATCATCGGCGGCGGAGACAGCGCAGCGGCAGTCAAGAAGCTTGGTTTTGCCGATAAGATGTCCCACATTTCCACAGGCGGCGGCGCTTCTCTGGAATTTCTGGAAGGAAAAGAGCTTCCGGGTGTGGCGGCGCTCAACGACAAATAAATAGCGGATAATTCAATTAGTTAAAAAGGGCGGATAAAGTGTATCCGCCCTTTTCAGGGAATTACAGCGATTTAACGAAAAGCAGGTTATGTAAAACTTACGATAAATCGCTTGCATATGCAATTTATACCAAAAGCTTGTAACCAACCTTTTGACAAATTGCTATCATAATTTGAGGGGAGATCTAAAAAATGAGAAAACCAATTATTGCGGGAAACTGGAAGATGAACAAAACGGCGGATGAGGCGACTGCCTTGATTAATGAGCTGAGGCCACTTGTTGCCGATGCCAAAGCGGATGTGGTGGTTTGCACGCCGGCGACAGACCTTGCCGCTGCCGCTGCTGCGGTTCGCGGCTCAAATATCGGTCTTGGCGCACAGAATATGGATTACCACGATTCCGGGGCGTACACAGGCGAAATATCTGCGGATATGCTGCTGAACCTTGGCGTGCAGTATGTAATCATCGGTCACTCCGAGCGCCGCGAGTATTATGCGGAAACAGACGAAACAGTGAATCTGAAGGTGCTGAAGGCGCTTGAAAAAGGCCTCACGCCAATCGTATGCGTTGGAGAAAAGCTCGAAGAGCGTGAAAACGGCGTTACGGCGGAAGTTGTCCGCAAGCAGACAAAGCTCGCGCTCAAAGGCGTAGCGGAAGGCGACGTAGCGAAAGTCGTGGTTGCATATGAACCAATCTGGGCGATCGGCACAGGCAAGACCGCAACGTCGGACGATGCAAACGATACGATCAAAGAAATCCGTGCGGCAATCAAAGAAGTGTTTGGAAACGCTGCGGATGAGGTAAGAATACAATATGGCGGAAGCATGAACCCCAAGAACGCCACAGAGCTCATGGCAATGAGCGATATCGATGGCGGGCTGATTGGCGGCGCTTCGCTCAAAGCGGAGGATTTCTCCAAGGTCGTGAACTACTAAGCAGTTTACGCACACAAAGGGAAGTTCTATCTTGATCAGGAAAAGGTGACATAACATGGCATTTACAGCACTTATTATTATGGATGGTTTTGGCCTCACAAGCAATACGGAGGGCAATGCCATTTATTCAGAGGGAACGCCCAACATCAAAAAGCTGATGGAGGAATATCCAAACACCCAGATCGGCGCAAGCGGACTTTCCGTCGGCCTGCCGGATGGGCAAATGGGGAATTCCGAGGTTGGGCACCTTAATATTGGCGCGGGCAGGATTGTATACCAGGAGCTGACGCGTATTACAAAATCGATTGCGGACGGGGATTTTTTCAGCAAGGAAGAGTTTTTGGAAGCGATCAAAAACGTAAAGGAGCATAATTCCTCGCTGCATCTTATCGGGCTGATTTCAAACGGCGGCGTGCACAGCCACCAGGACCACCTGTATGCGCTTTTAAAACTGGCGAAAGAAAACGGGATTGGAGACCGGACGTATATCCACTGCCTGATGGATGGAAGGGATGTCCCGCCGGACAGCGGCAAGTGCTTTATTGAGGAACTGGAAGCAAAGATCAAAGAAATCGGCGCGGGAAAAATTGCTACGGTTATGGGCCGCTACTACGCGATGGACAGGGATAACCGCTGGGAGCGCGTAAAGCTTGCATATGACGCGATTGTAAAAGGCGAGGGGCTCGATGCGCCTGACGCGGTAAGCGCGATGCAGGATTCCTATGACAAAAAGGAATATGACGAATTCGTAAAGCCAACCGTCATTACGGAAAACGGGGAGCCGGTTGCAAAACTGAAAAAGAATGATTCTGTGATCTTCTTCAATTTCAGGCCGGATCGCGCGCGCGAACTGACGCGCAGCATCATAGACGAGGATTTTGCCGGATTTGAAAGGGAATACTTCCCAACGTATTTCGTGTCCATGACGCAGTACGATAAAACGTTCCGGAATATCCACGTTGCGTATAAGCCGCAGGTGTTGAAAAATACGCTTGGCGAATATTTGGCGCAGCATAAGAAAAAGCAGTTCCGCATCGCGGAAACGGAAAAATATGCCCATGTAACGTTTTTCTTCAACGGCGGCGTAGAGCAGCCAAATGAAGGAGAAGACAGGGTGCTCATTCCATCGCCGAAGGTCGCGACTTACGACCTGCAGCCGGAGATGAGCGCGCCGGAGGTTTGCGAGAAGGCAGTGGGGCTCATCAAATCGCAGCAGTACGATGTGATGATACTGAATTTTGCAAACTGTGACATGGTCGGGCATACGGGCATCTTTGAAGCGGCGGTAAAGGCTGTTGAGGCGGTGGACGAATGCGTGGGTAAAGTCGTGGACGCAATCCTTGGGATTGGCGGCGAGGCGATTATTACGGCAGACCATGGCAATGCGGAGATCATGGTGGATCCGGAAACGGGAGGACCGTTTACGGCGCACAGTACAAATCCTGTGCCCTGCATCCTTGTAAGCAAAAGACATCAGCTTGACAAGCTTCGCGAGGGGGGTATCCTGGCCGATCTTGCGCCAACGATGCTCGACCTGATGGATTTGCCGCAGCCTGTTGAAATGGAAGGGAAATCATTGCTTGAGAAATAGTGGAAAGGCGGAATTGTTCCGCCTTTTTTCTTTCCGGAAAAAATAATTTTTAGGTAGATAAAACAGAACGGATATATTATAATGGTTTTAACTACAAGATATCAAAAATCAAGGAGGTCTTTATCATGATACAACTAATCTATGCGAAAAAAGGCAGCGGGAAGACAAAAAGACTGATCGATCTTGCAAATGCGGAACTGAATTCTACAAAAGGGGACGTCGTTTTTATCGATGATGACAAACGGTATATGTACGACGTAGCGCATCAGGCACGGTTTGTAGACGTCAAGGATTATGGAATTGAATCCGGCGACGCACTTTATGGTATGCTGTGCGGTATGGTGTCGCAGAATTATGATATTGAAGCGGTATACATTGACGCTTTTCTGAAAATAGTAAAAATGGATGTTGCGGAGATTAAAGAACTGATGGACAAAATCGACGCGCTTTCCGAAAAAAATGATTTTAAAGCAGTGATCATCATCAGCGACGATCCGGAGAAGGCTCCTGATTTCTTAAAAGAGCGTATCATCTGAACGTCGTTTTTTATATGACGCGCCACAGGAGGCAAAAGGCCACGGGCGGGCGCGCCGCATAAGATGAAATAGAGAAATTTGCGTTAAGCCGGTCAGTGTTCCGGCTTAAGGCGGACAGCACCGGATGGGGCACGAGGGCTGCGGTTTTCTTATGGTTTTGCAGGAGAAAAAAGTGGCGAAGGTTTGTGCGGGTTTGGATCTGTCCGCTTTTCGCGTTTATTAGTGAAGGAGATAAAAGCTATGCAGGTTTTGAGCACGCGTGGAAAAATGAATGCCATTCCCGCGACACAGGCGGTACTGCAGGGAATCGCGGCGGATGGAGGGCTGTTTGTCCCGCAGGAATTCCCGCAGATCGATTTAAATGAAATGGAAGCCTACGCCGCGCATGAATACGACGTCCTTGCTGCGCGCGTATTGCAGTATTTTTTTGATATTTCAGAGGATAGCCTGAAGGAAATTACGCAGCAGGCCTACGGGACATTTGACGACAGCGTTGTCGTCCCACTGAGGGAGCTTGACGCGTCAAGCTATGTGATGGAGCTTTCGCACGGGCCTACGCTGGCGTTTAAGGATATGGCGCTGCAGGTGTTGCCAAGGCTTATCCGAAAGGCTTTGGAAATTCACCAGCAGGAAGAAAATGTGCTGATCCTGACGGCAACGTCGGGCGATACGGGAAAGGCTGCGCTCGAAGGGTTTAAGGACGTTCCACGCACGGCAATCGAAGTGTTTTATCCGGTAGACGGCGTTGCGGATATGCAGAGGCTGCAGATGGTAACGCAGGAAGGGAGCAATGTCGAGGTCTGTGGAGTCAAAGGCAATTTTGACGATGCGCAGACGGGCGTAAAGGAGCTCTTCGCGAACAGGGAACTGAAAGACATGTTAAAAAAGGCGGGTTACACCTTCTCGTCTGCAAATTCGATCAATTTCGGAAGGCTGATTCCACAGGTGGCATATTATATTTACGCTTATGCAAAGCTTGCGGCGGAAGGAAAAATAAAGAGCGGCGAGAAAATTAATTTTGTCGTGCCAACCGGCAACTTTGGGAATATCCTCGCGGGCTATTATGCAAAACGTATGGGCCTGCCGATTGGAAAGCTGGTTTGCGCGAGCAACTGCAATAACGTGCTCACAGACTTTTTCAACAACAGCGTATACGATGCGAACCGGACATTCCATAAAACAATGTCCCCATCCATGGATATCCTGATATCAAGCAACCTTGAAAGGCTTTTGTTTGAGATGACGGGAAGGGACGAAGCGCAGGTGTGCGCGTGGATGGATGCGCTTAAAACAAACGGAAAGTATGAAATTTCCCCTGAGATGCAGACGAACCTCAAGGAAACATTTTATGCGGATTTTTGCAGCGAGCAGGAAACGGCGCAGGCAATCAGGGATACGTTCCGGCAGTATGGCTATTTAATCGATCCGCATACCGCGGTTGCGCAGTGCGTATGTGGCAAATATCGCAAAATGACGGGCGACGGCACGCTTTGTGTGGTAGTATCCACGGCTAATCCATATAAATTCACGCAGGATGTGCTGGAAAGCGTTTCGGGTGAAAGCGTTGCAGACGCGTTTGAAGCGGCGGCGAGGCTTTCAGAACTTACGGGTACGCCGATTCCGCCACAGATCAGCGAGCTGTGCGAAAAACCGGTGCTTCACAACGGGTGTGTGGAGAAAACAGGGCTTTTTTCCGCAGTCAGCGAGTTTATTCATAAAATGGGGGACTGACCAATGGAAAAAAAGATTATATTCAGCGGGATACAGCCTTCAGGCGACCTGACGCTTGGCAATTACCTTGGAGCCGTTAAAAACTGGGCGGCGCTGCAGGACGAATATAACTGTTATTATTGCGTGGTAGACCTTCATGCGATCACCGTCCGCCAGGATCCGGCAATGCTCAGGAAACGCACGCTCGACGTGATGTCTATCCTGATTGCTTCCGGTATCGATCCGCAGGAGAATACACTGTATATGCAGTCCCATGTCCCCGCGCACGCGGAGCTTGCGTGGATTTTGAACTGCTTTACGTATATGGGCGAGCTTTCGCGCATGACACAGTTCAAGGAAAAGAGCGCAAAAGCAGGGGATAATATCAATGCAGGGTTGTTTACCTATCCAGCGCTGATGGCTGCGGATATTTTGCTGTACCAGGCGAACCTTGTGCCGGTGGGCGTAGACCAGAAGCAGCATCTGGAGCTCACGCGTGATGTTGCGGCGCGCTTTAATCACATTTATGGAGACGTATTTACGATTCCGGAGCCGTATATCCCCAAGGCGGGCGCAAAGATTATGAGCTTGCAGGAGCCGGAAAAGAAAATGTCCAAATCGGACGACAATGAAAATGCGTTTATCGCGCTGCTCGATGCGCCGGAGGTCATCGCGCGCAAGATGAAACGCGCCGTGACGGATTCGGACGGAGAGATTCGTTTTTCGGAGGATAAACCGGGCGTTTCCAACCTGCTCACCATCTATTCCGCGATTACAGGGAAATCGATAGCGGACTGTGAAAAAGAATTTGCAGGACAGGGTTACGGAACCTTGAAACAAACCGTTACGGACGCGGTCATTTCTGAGCTTGAGCCGCTGCAAAAGAGGTATCAGCAGATTCGTACGGATAAAGCTTTCCTCGAAAAAGTTATGACGGAGAATGCGCAGAAGGCTGCCTATGCCGCGAGGAAAACGCTTTCCAAGGTACAGAAAAAAATCGGCCTTGCGCCAAAAAAACTGTAAGATTGTGAACAAACTCTTAAAAATGCGCTTGCCTTCAAGGAAAACAGCGCATTTTTTTTATGAAAAGTGGAAACGGGCGTACTTTGATGATATAATAACTCTATGTTTGGATATATTGTGCCACAGGTGAGCGAGCTCAAAGTACGTGAATACGAGCTGTACCGTGCGTACTACTGCGGCTTGTGCAAAATGCTGAAACAGGAATATAAAAAGAACGCAGTGCTGAATTATGACAGCGTTTTTTTATATCTGCTTGCCGACGGACTGCGCGAAGAACAGGGAACGGTGGAGCCGTGTAAATGCGCGTTTCATCCGGTCAAAAAGCGCAGCGCAGTCATTACGCCCGCCGCGTCGTATGCGGCCGACGTTAATATCCTGATGGCATATTTCCAGATAGAGGACAACCTGCGGGACGGCAAAAAGGGAATGCGCCTTACGAAGGCGCTGTTTAAAAAAGCGTTTGATAAGGCTGCGTGCCGTAGACGCGGTATGGTCGATGTGGCGCGCAAAACGATTGACGAGCTTTGTGTGCTTGAAAAGGAAAGGTCTGCAAATACAGACGCGGTTGCGGATTCTTATGCGCGGCTTTTAGGGACTGTGTTTCAGGATGCAGATGTGCTGCAGTCGCATATTCTTTATGACCTTGGTTACAGCATTGGCAGATGGGTTTATCTCATTGATGCGGTGGAAGACTGTCAGAAGGATGAAAAGAGCGGCAATTACAACGTCTACCTGAACAAATATGGCAAACTGGATCGGGCTGCAAAGGAACAAATTCGTACGAGCCTTTTTTATACGCTGGCGCAGGCTGCGCAGGAGCTTGGAAGGCTTGAATTAAAGCGAAACAGGGAAATCCTGCAAAACATTATTTATCTGGGGCTTCGGACGCAAACGGAAGCCGTGCTTGAAAACGGCTGCAGGATGGTTGCGCCGGTTGAATGAAAAAATAGAACAACCAAAGGAAACAATATGAATCCATATGAGGTGCTCGGCGTTTCTGAAAACGCCACGGAAGCGGAAATCAAAGCCGCATACCGGAAACTGGTTAAAAAATATCATCCGGACAGGTTCGCAAACGATCCGGAAAAGCAGGCTGCGGCAAGCGAAAAGCTCAAGCAGATTAACGCTGCTTACGATATGGTCACAAAGATTAAGCAGGGGAATTACAGCTACAATTCCAACTCGCCTGAGTTCGCGTCTATCCGCATGTCGATCCAGAGGGGAGACCTCGTGACGGCAGAGGCAATGCTGAACCGTATGAAAGAACGCCCGGCAGAGTGGCATTTTTTGATGGGCATCGTGCTCATGCGGCGCGGTTGGTATGACGGGGCGGCGGAGCATTTTAATATTGCGTATCAAATGGAGCCGACCAACCATGAGTACGAGCAGGCGATGCGCGCGATGTCGCAGACGACTGGAATGTATATGGACTTTGGAGATAACGAGGGTTCGGACGGTTCCAGGCGCATGATGGGAATCTGCACCACGTGCCTGTGTGTGGGCTGCATTGGCAGCAGCCTTTGCTTCCGGCCGATGCTGTGCTGTATTTGATAAGGGATAGGTTATGGTAAAATATATCAAGGGACGTGCAAACAAAACCACCAGGACAAACAGGCCCGGCATGGTCGCCATGTTCGCGTCGTTGACATTGCTCTTCGTATACCTGGCAAATATCCTGCCCGTGGGGCGGATTACGCTTTATTTTGTGGCGTCTGTATTTATTATGGGCATTATGATGGAACGGATGCTTGTTCCCGCTATCGTAGTGGTCATTTCAGTTCTGATTCTCGGATTTTTGATGGTGCCGGTCAAAACGGGTATGCTGCCATACCTGTTCTTCTTTGGGCACTATGGGATTTTTAAATATTTTATCGACGGAGACCGGCGCGGAGCCAGCGCTACTGTGGCAAAACTGGTTTACTTCAATATTGGCGCGGTACTGATTTATTTCCAGACCGGCGGATGGATGACGGAGCAATTTCCGTTTCAGGTTCCGTGGTGGGCGCTGCTCATTGCGGCAGAGTTTATCTTCCTGCTTTACGACTGGATTTTTACCAAGGTGGCTGGCTGGTATTATGGCACGCTGCGTAACCGGCTGGTCAGTACCGGAAAGTTTTAGCGCCGAATACCGTGATGGACATTCAAAAGTTATAAAACCCTGAAATACAAGGAGAAATTTTATGGAAGCAGCTTATGAGGTAGTTGCGTACGCATTGCGGTATTGGTTTATTGCGGCAGTGCTTGTGATACTCATTGCCGTGATCTACATTTCGTATAAGGAATACCAGCAAAAAAAATTCGTTATGAGCGAAATCAGCCAGTTCGGCGGTTATGCCAAGATCATCGGCGGCCCTGAGGAATTTATTGGCGACAGGTTTGGCCTGCGCGCGGAAAATACAATCGGCAGCGGCGCAAGCTGCGATATTGTATTGCCCGACAGGACCGTCGCTGCAACGCACGCGGTTATTTTTCAGGATGGCGACGACTACTATTTGAAGCCGATTGACAAAGCGCCTACCAAAATCAATGGACGGCTTGCAATCAACACGCACAAGCTCAAGACCGGCGACGCAATGTCGTTTGGGGATGTGCAAATGCGCATCTATTTCAAGAGGACGAGGATAGGAAATGATAATTAGAAGATACGGCGCGGGAATTATGCTCGCGTTCATGATATTGTTTTTGTTATCAGGTATGTTCCTGCTTGCGTTTGCGGGCGGAACGTTTGATATGCAGGCGGTGATCCTTGGCTGCGTTTTTGCAGTGTTTATCATCATACAGTACAATGTCCTGCGCAAGATATTCAAGCACCTTGAGCGCTTCACCCTGTTGATCGCAGATTTTTTGTGTATTATCAGCATTGTGATTTTGTACCGGATCAACCCGGAAACGGCAAGCAAGCAGTTTATCTGGATATTGATTGGCAACGTGTGCATGATCGTGGCAATGCTGGTGATAAAAAAGGCGCGTGATTTTGGGAAAATCAATTATGTTTTCATGGCGCTCGCAGTGGGGATGCTTGGCATTACATTTATTTTTGCCACGGCTACCAACGGCGCTAAAAACTGGATCGATATCGGGACGTTCCGGTTCCAGCCCAGCGAATTTGTAAAAATACTGTTCCTGATCGTGAGCGCGTATTTCCTTGCCTCCCGTACCAGAAAACGCGATATGTGGCCCTATTTCCTGTTTACGATTGCCTGTGTCGGGTGCCTTGTGCTTTCAAGGGACCTTGGCGCGGCGCTTCTCTTTTCCGGAACCTTCCTGATTGTGTTTTACGCGGCGACTGGGAGTGTGGGCATTACGCTTGGGGCGACGGCTGCATTTGCGGGCGGCGCATTCCTCTCCTATAAAATGTTCGCGCATGTCAGGACGCGCGTTGAGGTCTGGCAGGATCCATGGGCGACCTATGATGGGAAAGGTTACCAAATTGTGCAGGGGCTTCTTGCAATCGCGAGCGGCGGACTTCTTGGAAGCGGTCTCGGGCTGGGAATGCCGGACGTCATTCCTGCGAAGACGACGGACTATATTTTCGCCTCGATTGCAGAAGAGTTCGGCATCATCGTAGCGATCAGTATTATCGCGCTTTATCTTGTGTTTATTATTCGCGGTATCCTGATTGCAATGGATGCGCGAACAAAATTCGATAAACTGCTGGTGTTTGGAGCAACGGTTATGCTTTCCCTGCAAAGCTTTATCATTATCGGCGGGGTAATTAAGCTGATACCGCTTACCGGTATTACGATGCCTTTTGTAAGCTATGGCGGAAGCTCTATGCTTGCCTGCATGATGCAGCTTGGCATCATCGAGGGCGTTGCGCTCAAAAACGGTGAGTATGAAGAAGCGGAGCTTGCCGAGATGGGAGGCGGCGTGGAATGAAAAAAAAGGTAAACATCAAAAAGAATATGCGTGCAATGCTGGCGGTGTTTTGCTGCCTGTTCGTCCTGCTCGGCTCGTATCTCCTGTATTCCACAGTCGCATATGGCGACCAGTGGTTTACCACGCCGTTCAATCCGCGGATTTCAGCAACGAAAAATATTGAGAATGCAGGCTCGATCTACGACAGGAACGGCATCCCGCTTGCATATACCCAGAACGGGGAACGTAAATACGCGGAAGGCGAAGATATGCGCCGGGCGGTCAGCCATATCGTAGGAGATATTTACGGAAAGTCACAGGGGGCGGAAACCTTCTTTGCCAAATATTTGTATGGCTACGACCAAAATGTACTGGATAAATACAAAAGTGCGCAGAGCGGCCAAAAGGGCGGAGACGTGTATCTTACAATCGACGCGGACCTGTGCGAATATATTTACGACAATATGAATTCAGATCCGGGCGCTGTGGTGCTGATGAACTATGAAACGGGAGAAATCCTTGGCAGCGTCAGCAAGCCGACGTTTGATCCGTATACCGCCAAGGATGATACGGACGAAACCGGCGCGAAATTTATCAACCGCGTTACGCAGGGGTTATACCCGCCGGGCTCCACAATGAAAATTGTGACAGCTGCTGCTGCGATCGAAAATGGCGTGACCGGCCTTGAAATAGACTGTACGGGCAGCGACATCATCGAAGGCCAGAAAATAACCTGCCCCAAAAAAGGCGGCCATGGGCACGTGGATCTTGAAAGCGCGTTTGAAAAATCCTGCAATATCTATTTTGGGAAGCTGGCTGTGGAGCTTGGGGACGATGCAATGCTTAAAACAGCGGATCAGTTTGCGTTTAACTATAACTTCAAATTCCCGGATTTCACTCTGTATAACAGCCAATTTGTCGTGTCGGGCAATAAGGGGGACCTTGCGTGGGCGGGGATTGGACAGTATAAAGACCTCATCACACCCATGCACAATATGATGATTTCTGCGGGCGTTGCGAACGGCGGCACGATCATGCAGCCCAATACGCTCAAGGACGTGAAGTACGGCGGGACAAGCTCCTTTAGCTATACGCCGACTGCATTTCGTGAGATCATGCCGCAGGATGTGTCGGCACAGCTCACGGAGTACATGCGAAACACCGTGACGAGCGGTACGGCGACGAGTGCGGATATTGGCGGCCTGACGGTTTGCGGAAAAACGGGAACTGCGGAGTACGTGGACCAGGATACGGGCGAAACCAAAAACCATTCGTGGTTCGTCGGCTTCCTCGAGGATTCCGCACATCCGCTCGCAATCGCAGTGATTGGCGAGGGCGCGGGCTTCGGTTCGTCGTACGCGACTCCCCTTGCGGGCAAGATTCTGGAAAAAGCAGTGGATATGGGATATTAAAATTGACGCGCCCGGAGTGCCGGTTCCTGCCGTAATTGACGGGGATGTTGCTCTTTGGGCGCGTTTTGGAATTTTGATCTTCTCTTCCAATGGGAAGGGAATGGAGTTATGATATAAGCATGGAATTATCGGAAAAGCTGAAAAAGAGAATAAAAAATCTGCCGCAAACGCCGGGCGTATATATCATGCGCGACAAGGACGGAAAGGTGATCTACGTCGGCAAGGCGTTGGTGCTGAAAAATCGTGTCAGCTCGTATTTTCGTAAGGAAGCGCAAAAGTATGCGAAGGTTGCGGCGATGGTTTCGCATATTGACGACTTTGAGTATATTATTACGGATACCGAGCTTGAAGCGCTCATTTTGGAGTGTAACCTGATCAAAAAATACCGCCCGTACTATAATATCATGCTGAAGGACGATAAGCATTTTCCGTATGTGCGTGTGGACCTGAACGAACCTTTTCCGCGCGTTACTGTGGTGCGCAGCGTCAAGGACGACGGAGCGAAGTATTACGGGCCGTTTATTGCAGCACACGTAATTCGCGATGTGCTTGACCAGGTTTACCGGCTTTATCCTCTTCGCAGTTGCAACAACGATATACCGCGCATGATCGCAAGGGGGGAGCGCCCCTGCCTTAATTATGAGATGGGCCGGTGCATAGGGCCTTGTACGGGAAAGGTTTCCAAAGAGGAATACGACGAGCTTGTAAAAGAGGTAATCGGCGTGGTTTCCGGCAGCAATTCCAAAATCCGCAAGGAATTGGTCCGCAAAATGAATGAAGCGTCTGAAAATATGAATTTTGAACAGGCTGCGCTCATGAGAGACAGGATTGCCCTCATCGACCGCATCCGTGAAAAGCAACGCGCCGGATTTCCAAACCTTGACGACAAAGATGTATTTGCTGTGGAGAAGGGATTGAAAACAGCGGTGGTACAGGCATTTTTGTTCCGGGACGGAAAGCTTCTCTATGCGCAGAAATACTATTTCGATTATGACGGGGAGCCGCTTTCAGAGATTATGGGCCAGTTTATACAGCAATATTACGCGGAGAAGAGTGGAATCCCAAAGCATATTTATGTGCTGCCGCGTCCTGACGGCAGCGACCTCCTGATGGAGTGGCTGTCTGAAAAGCGCGGATCCAGGGTGGAAATCAGGGAAGCTGTGCGCGGGGACAACCGCAAGCTTGTGGAGCTTGCAAGAAAGAATGCAAGTGATGCAATTAAGATCAAAGAGGGGATGCAGGCGCAGCGTGAAGCGGCGGCGGGGAACCTTGCAAAAGCCCTTGGCATCGATGCGGAGTTAAAGCGCATCGAGTGCTACGACATTTCCAATACACAGGGGACAAACAATGTCGCGTCCATGGTGGTATTTACCGATGGAAAGCCGGACAGGAAAAAATACAGGCAGTTCAAAATCAAGGGATTCGAAGGCGCGAACGACTTTGCCTCATTGAATGAAACACTCGAACGCCGGCTTGTTCGTGGGCTTCGTGGAGACGAAAGCTTTCTCCCAATGCCGGATCTCATTATTATCGATGGCGGAAAGGGACAACTTCACGCTGCAAGAGATGCGCTTTTTTCGCTGGGCTGCGAGGACATACCCATTGTGAGCCTTGCCAAAAAGCAGGAAGAAATTTTTGTGCCGGGAAAAGAGGAAAGTATTCTTCTTAAGGTGGGCAGCCCGGAATTCCGGCTTGTGACAGGGATTCGTGACGAAGCGCACCGGTTTGCGATAACCTTTCACCGCAAGCTGCGCGAGAAACGCCATCACACGGGCGAGCTTGATCAGATCGAAGGAATTGGCGATACACGCAAGCGTATGCTGCTGAAGTTTTTTGGCAGCGTGAAGCGCGTCAGGGAGGCTTCCCTGGAAGAACTCAAAACGGTGAAAGGCCTGCCGGATCACGTTGCGGAAAAGGTTTACGAGCATTTTCATGGAGACAGCGCATCATAAACAAAAAAAGCCTGCACGGCTGTGCAAGCTTTTTACTGCGATTGTGTTTTATTCGCCAAAGCCGTTTTCTACAAGCTCGGCAAGCGCCTCTACAGAGTCCTTTTCATCGCTGCCGTTTGCGAACACATAAATAGACTCGCCCTTCTTAACACCCAGGGACAAAAGCCCCATAATGCTTTTGGCATTGATCTTTTTGTTGGAAAACTCAATCAGGATTTGTGAATCAAATTGATTTGCAACCTGCACAAAACTGGCTGCCGCCTTTGCTTTCAGTCCATCGTCGTTTGTAATCACAAGTTCTTTGTAAATCATTTTAAATCCTCCCTTTATGTTCATGGCGAGTGTGTATTATTATTGGTATTTAATGCGGTTTCTCAAATGGCTGCGCGAGCAACACCTGCAAGAAACCCGCTATGCAGCAAACGTTTTCATGCGCACAACGTGCGCTACGATTTGTTCATATGCTGTAAATCCAATGCGATGGCATTGAGCTTACGCAGGCGATGATTCATGCCTGATTTGGTTGTGCCTCCAAGCTCGCACAACTCCGACAGGGTAGCCTCAGGATACTCAAGGCGAAGCTCTGCCGCCTCGCGAAGCGTATCGCTCAGGTTTTCAAGACCGATTTCTTTTTCAATCCTGCGGATGCTCTCAAGCTGTGCCATTGCTGCGTTAACGGTTTTATTGATATTCGCCGTCTCGCAATTTACAGCCCGGTTGACATTATTACGCATCTCCTTTAACACACGCACATTTTCAAAGTTTAAAACTGCGGAATATGCACCGATCAGCGCCAATAGGTTTGAAATACTGTCACCTTCATTTAAGTATACCACAAAACTCTGCTTGCGGTGAATAATTTTTGCCCTGATTTCGTTTTTCAGCAGGATGCTGTAAAGCACCTGTGCAAAGGCTTCGGAACCTGCAACAAACTCCGCATGGTAATTTTTTTTCGGATTTGAAACCGTACCGCCTCCAAGGAATGCGCCGCGCAAAATCGCTGTGGCGCAGCATTCTTTTTCTGTCATTTCCCGAGGGGGAACCGCATCTGTGAGAAGGTTTCCTTCAAGCCCCAGGATTGAAAGCAAAAGCGTCGCGTTTTTGACTACAATCGTATAGCTGTGCTTTTTTTTCAGAAGGTTTTCCTTGATCTCGATGTCTGCATCCATTTTTAAGACGCGGGTTATCGTGTCAAAAATACGTTTTGCAACCGTCATGTTTTCCGTATTGTATTTGATGCTCACGCCGCCGGAATGAATACTGAGGTTTCCGCAAATCAGGGTAAATGCACAAAGCTCAGCGATGATACAGCAATCCCTTTCCTCGGCAAGCGTGCATATTTCGTCCTTGGCGGTTGAAGAAAAAGACATACAAAGCTCCTCCGCTCAGCAGTTTTTTTCGAGCGTCAGGTCGCGGTGCTCAAGCGTCACGCGCATTCCCGCATCCTGAAAACGCCGGAAAAGCTCTTCGGCAACAGCCACGCTGCGGTGCATCCCGCCCGTGCAGCCAATGCCGATCACAAGCTGGTTTTTGTCCTCGCTCACGAAACAGGGAGCCAGAGTATCCACTATTTTGACAAGCTCAGCCAGAAAGAACTGCGTCTGGTCGAAAGAAAGCACAAAATCGCGCACATCCTCGTCGAGGCCGGAATGTTTGCGCATTCCTTCCACATAAAACGGATTTTCGATAAAACGCATATCAAATACCATGTCCGCGTCAAGCGGAATGCCGCGTTTATAGCCAAATGAGATAATCGAAATCAGCAAACGGTTGTCCGTATCGCCGGAGTACATGGTATCGATCATCTTGCGGAGCTTCATTACATTGTAGGAAGAAGTATCGATCACATGGTTTGCAATATCCTTAAGGCCCTGCAACTGTCGGCGTTCCATATGGATTCCCGAAAGGATTTCACCGCTGCCCGATACCGGATGCTTTCTGCGAACCTCCTTGAAACGCTTTACAAGGACGGCGTCCGAAGCGTCCAGAAACAGGATGTCAAGATCGAGGTCCATTGTTTTGAGCTCGTCGATGGTCGTATAGATGGAATCAAAGAAATCGCCCATACGCGCATCCACCGTCACGGCGACTTTATCACGTATATGCGTATTGCTCATACACAGCCGTGCAAAATCAGGAATCAGCTCAGGCATGAGGTTGTCTACGCAATAGTAGTTGAGATCCTCCAACCGCCGAAGAGCGGAAGACCTGCCCGCGCCCGATAAACCTGTTACGATTGTAAATTTCATATGTCTTCCTCCGCGCTGCCACGCGCCTGTCATTCTGTCGTTTGCCGCAAGACGGCTTTTATTGCTTCGCGTTGATAATCTGTTCCGCCTTCAGGCCTGCTTCTTCCGCCTTCCTGAGCGCGGGGAGAAAATCGCCCACGCGACCGGGAGAATGTGCGTCGCTGCCCACTGAGAATTTTACGCCCAGATCAGCGCATTGCCGGAGCTCTTCCGTTGTGAACTCAGGATGCTTTGCATTGATTTCCAGCACGACATTTTTTTCCGCCGCGTGCCGCGCGACCTTCAGGATATCGACTGGAAGCCCATAACCAATATGGACAATAATGTCGATATTGGTTTTATCCATCGCATTTAAATATGCCTGCGTATTGCGCTCCAGGGCACGTTCGCTCTTTGTTTTGAATAGAAGCATATGCAACCTGTCCGCAACCGTCTTATAACGCACCAGCTTGTGGTAGCCCATCAGCTTTACGTCAAACGAGTCCGCGTATTCCGGCGGCAGGTCGATATCGCCCTGTGCGGAAAGCAGGTTCAGTTCAACGCCTGCCAAAACGTCGATATCACTTTTGTATTTCTTGCGCATCGCGTCGATGTCGCGCAAATATGCGTCTACGTCTTTGATGTTGTAATACGAATGCAGCGGACCGTGGTCGCTGATCACGATCTGCTGTAGCCCCGCGGAAATCGCGGCCTTTACGTTGTCCTCCACCGTGCCCGTCCCGTGGCTGTGAACGGTGTGCGTGTGCATATCTGCAATGATTTCTATCATAGCTAAAATTTACCCAATAGCCTGACTTCCGGCTCCATGATGACTCCCGTACGTTCCTCTACAGTATGTTTCACGTACAGGATCAGCTCGTAAATATCGCGGGAAGAGGCGTCCTTTGCGTTAATAATAAACCCTGCGTGCTTTTCTGAAACCTGTGCACCGCCTATCATATAGCCCTTTAAACCGCATTTTTCGATGAGCGTCCCCGCAAAATTTCCTTTTGGGCGTTTGAAGGTGCTGCCCGCGCTTGGATATTCAAGCGGCTGCTTTTCCCGCCGGCGGGCGTTAAAACCGTTCATCTTCGAGAGGGAAGCCTCCGGATCGCCGTCAGGAAGGGTAAACGCCGCGCCGAGCACGACATGGTTTTTTTCGAAAATAACGCTGTGGCGATAACCAAACTGCATATCTGCGGCAGGAATATCGATTATTTCGAATTCCGGAGTGAGCACGCGCGCGCTGGTAAAAAAGTCCCTGATCTCGCCGTCGTACGCGCCTGCGTTCATACATACCGCCCCGCCCACGCAGCCGGGAATACCGCCTGCAAATTCAAGCCCTGCAAGTCCGGCGCGAATAGCCTCCATACAAAGGAGCTTCAGGTGCGCGCCTGATTGCGCAAAAATCCTGTTCCGCTCGATTGTAATTGCGTCAAAGCGGTCAGCAAGCTTTACCACGGCGCCTTGCAGCCCCTCGTCAGAGACGAGAAGATTGGAACCGCGGCCAATCACAACGAAGGGAATCCCTTCCTGCCGCAGGTCGTAAAGGACGCCCGCCACTTCCTCTTCCGTATGGGGAAGCAGCATGAGCTCCACAGGGCCGCCGGTTTTAAAGGTCGTATGTGCGGCCATCGGCTCATCCCGCCGCACACCCTCCCCGCCAAGGAAGGAGACAAATTTTGCAATAAGTTTATCCGAAATCATGACTGGGCAATCACATCCATTATATTTTGCGCGAGCCATTCGCCGCCGCCCTGACCAATGCTCTTCAGGCGGAAGTTCATCGCTGCGACCTCCATAACGATTGCAAGGTTGCGCCCGGGGCGTACCGGAAGCGTGATCTGCGGCACCTTGATGCCAAGCAGCGTAATGTGGTTATCCGCTGTTCCAAGGCGGTCTATGTCGCGCACATCGCCCGGTTCGAGGTGAATGGACAACGTGATCGATTTTTCGCGTACGACAGAGCCCATACCATACAGTACGGAAACGTCGATGATGCCAAGCCCCCTGATTTCCATCATATGCCGTATGATGTCAGGAGATTGCCCGATCAGCGTATCGTCGGAAAGCTTGTGGATTTCCACAACGTCGTCCGCGACGAACCTGTGCCCGCGTTTTACAAGCTCGAGCGCAGTCTCGCTTTTGCCGACGCCGCTGTCGCCGGTGATAAACATGCCGACTCCGTAAACATCCATAAGCCCCCCGTGGCGGGAAATAACCGGCGCAAGGATCGCATCGAGGTAGATCGCCGTTTTGTGGCTCAGTTTGGTGGTGGTGAGTCCGGACATCAGCACCGGAACGTCATACTTTCGTGCAAGCTCCAAAAATTCATCAGGAGGCGTGAGGTTCCTTCCAATCAGCACGCAGGGTATTGCCTGCGAAAAAAAGCGGTCCAGCCGCTGCATACGTGTCTCGTGGTCAAGGGTTTGCAAATACGTGATTTCCGCCATGCCGAAAAGCTGTACGCGGTTCACTGCAAAATATTCAAAAAAGCCGCTCATCTGCAGGCCGGGACGGTTGAGGTCGCTTGAATCGATCTCCGCTGTATCCCGCGTTCCCATATACACGATATTAAGATTGATCGCCTTTGCTAAATCTTCGATCTTAATGACACGTTTCATTTTGTGTCAACCTCCAAAATAAATTTTTGAATCGCTTTTGCAACGCCGTCATCCTCGCAGGACGCGGCGATATAATCGGCAGCTTCTTTGCAGGCCGGGGTTGCATTTTCCACCGCGACGCCGAGCCCCGCGTATTTGATCATGCTTTCATCGATTTCGCTGTCTCCAAGCGCCATCAGCTCCTCACGCTCCAGCCCCAGCTTCTTTGCGAGAAACTCGAGCGCGCTTCCCTTGGTGGCCTGCGGATTCAGCACCTCGAGAAAATAATTCTGGGATTTTTTGATCAGCATTTCAGGAAACATCGCTTCAAGCTCGACGCGGTGAAGCTCGAGGTTTTCGTTGCTGTCAATGATGAGGACCTTTGCCGCAAGGATCGGATCCATGTCCATCAGTCCGGGAGTCTCGATGCCGGTGTACTCGCAAATCCTCTCGTAATAATCGGATTGCTCGTTATGCTTCAGGTAATGGAACCCGTCATCCATATAAACCTGGAAATGAACGCCCTTGTCCGCTGCCCATTGCATTGCCTGCCGGGTAACGACAGGAGAGAGATAGGTTGAAAAAACGACCTTCCCATCCGGATCCACAACCTGTGCGCCGCCGCAGGCGATAGCATAGTCGTTGATGCCGATCTTTTTCTTGAAAGGCGCGACGCCCGGATAGGCGCGGCCTGAGGCAAGCACGATCTGCACGCCTTTTTCATGCGCCGCGGTAATCGCGTCCATATTTGCCCGCGAAATGCGTTTTTCAGAATCAAGCAGGGTGTCGTCAAGATCAAGAGCAATCAGTTTATAAGCCATAAATATAGTTTGTCCTTCCTTTTTTAAAAATTATTCAATAACTTAATTATACAGTATCAGTACATAATTTGAAAGCGTAAAATCCAGATGCGGAAGGCGCCAGATTGACGCGGAAAAAATTGTGAGCGGCGCGAAACGCCTGCATTTGCATGCAAAGGAGGAACCAGCCGGAGGGAAGGGTGGGCAGACGTGAAAAACGTTTTGCCGGCGGCACAAAAATTCACAGGATTTTTGCACAATTTTGTATGCCGTCATGCTATAATATGGAAAAGGCGGTTTTTTGTTTTATGATTGATTTTACACATTTGCATACGCATACGGAATATAGCCTTCTTGACGGCGCAGGGCGCATTGGAGACCTTGTGAACCGCGCGAAGGAGCTTGGGATGGATGCGCTTTCCATTACCGACCACGGCGTCATGTACGGCGTGATGGATTTTTATACGGCGGCCAAAAAAGCGGGGATTAAACCGATCATCGGCTGCGAAGTATACGTGGCGCCGGGCAGCAGGTTTGAGAAGAATTCCATGGCGCGGGAGTATGCGCACCTCATATTGCTTTGTAAGGATATGACGGGTTATAAAAACCTGATGAAGCTCGTTTCGGCAGGCTCCCTGGAAGGCTTTTACTATAAGCCGCGTATCGATTACGATCTTTTGAAGGCGCATACCCAGGGGCTTGTCTGCCTTTCCGCATGCCTTGCGGGAGATGTGCAGCGCCTGCTTGTTCAGAATGATTATAACGGCGCGAAGCAAATGGCGGAAAAGCTCCACGCTATGTTTGGCGAAGATTTTTATCTCGAGCTGCAGGATCACGGTATTCCGGAACAGCAGCGCATCAACCCGCTTTTGCTCAAGCTTGCCGACGAGACGGGGATTAAGGTTGTGGCAACCAACGACGTGCACTATGTCAATCAAGAGGACGCTTACGCGCAGGAAGTATTGATGTGCATCCAGACGGTTACGACCATAGACCAGCCCAGTAAAATGGCCTTCGCAACCGAAGAATTTTACCTCAAATCGCCAAAGGAAATGCAAAAGCTGTTTTCCTATATCCCGGAGGCGCTCTCCAATACGCGTGAAGTTGTCGATAAATGTAATCTGGAGTTTGAGTTTGGAAGCAACCACCTGCCTGAGTTTCAGGTGCCGGAGGGCTATACCAATTTTGAATATTTAAAGCATCTTGCGCAGGAAGGGCTTAAAAAGCACTACCCGGATGCGGACGGGGATACGGTTCAGCGCTTTGATTACGAGCTTAATACGATCAATGATATGGGCTTTACGGATTATTTCCTGATCGTATGGGATTTTGTGAATTTTGCCAAGGAAAGCGGTATTATGGTAGGGCCGGGCCGTGGCAGCGCGGCGGGCAGTATAGTCGCCTACTGCCTTGGCATTACCAATATCGATCCGATTGAGTTTAACCTGCTCTTTGAGAGGTTTCTCAACCCGGAGCGCATCAGTATGCCGGATATCGATATTGACTTCTGCTATGAACGCAGGCAGGAGGTTATCGACTACGTGACGGAAAAATACGGCGAGGAGCGTGTCGCGCAAATCATCACCTTCGGTACAATGGGCGCACGTCTTGTGATCAGAGATGTTGCGCGCGTGATGAACATCAGCATCGCGGATGCGGACAAATGGGCCAAGATGGTGCCGTTTGAACTGAAAATGACGATCGATAAGGCGCTTGACCAGAATGCGCGCCTCAAGGCGGAATACGAAAATAATCCCGACGCCAAAAAGGTGATCGACATCGCCCGTAAGCTGGAGGGAATGCCGCGCCATGCGTCCACGCACGCCGCAGGCGTGGTGATTGCCGACGCGCCCATAACGGATTATGTGCCGCTGCAAAAGAACCCCAAAGATGAAAATGTGATGACGCAGTACACCATGAAAAAGCTGGAGAGCATGGGGCTTTTGAAAATGGATTTTCTTGGGCTGCGTACCCTCACAGTGCTTCGCGACGCGGTGCAGATGATCAGTGAGAACCATGGAATCGATATTGAAATCGACCGTATCGATTTTCATGACAAAGAGGTGTATGACCTGATTTCATCAGGGGAAACGCTGGGTATGTTCCAGCTTGAAAGCGGCGGGATGCGCCGGCTGATGCAGGATTTGAAGCCGGAGAACCTCAATGACATCATGGTGGGAATATCCCTCTTCCGTCCGGGGCCGATGGAGAGCATACCGGAATACATCCGCAGCAAGCGCGATGCGAAGAATGTGCACTATATGCACCCGATGCTCGAACCGATTTTGAACGATACCTACGGCTGTATGGTCTATCAGGAGCAGATCATGCGGATCGTAAGGGATGTGGCGGGATACTCTATGGCAAGAAGCGATCTTGTGCGCCGCGCCATGAGTAAGAAGCAGCACGATGTACTGGAAGAAGAACGCCGTATCTTTATCCATGGCGAGGAAAAGGATGGAAAAGTAGTCGTTGACGGCGCCATCCGCCGCGGTATGGACGAAAAAACCGCGACTGCATTGTTTGACCAGATGATGGCGTTTGCCAATTACGCGTTCAATAAATCGCACGCGTGCGCTTACGCGGTGGTGGCCTACCAGACGGCCTACCTCAAGTGCCATTATCCGGTGGAGTTTATGACAGCCCTGCTCAACAGCTTTATCGCCAGTAAGCAGAAGCTCGCGGAATATATCCAGAATTTAAAAACGGCGGGAGTTAAAATACTGCCGCCCGATGTGAACCAGTCGCAGATGCGCTTCACGACGGAGGACGGAGGCATCCGGTTTGGCCTGTCGGCGATCTCCTACGTAGGCGAGGCGATTGACGAGGTAATTACCCGCAGGGGGAACGGCTATCAGGATTTCACGGATTTTGTGGACAAAAACGTGGATGTGCTCAATAAAAAGCGGCTGGAAAGCCTGATACTTTCAGGCTGCTTTGATTGCTTTGGATACAGGCGTTCCCAGCTTGCCGCAGTGTATGAGCAGGTGCTTTCGGATGCTGCACAGCTCAGGAAGCGCCAGGCGAGCGGGCAGGTCTCCCTGTTTGACAGCATGGAAGGGGAGTTTGCGCCGCTATCGGTGCAGCTGCCGGATATTCCAGAATTTGAGGAGTCCCAAAAGCTTTCGTACGAAAAGGAAATGACAGGCCTTTACATCAGCGGACATCCACTCGACGGACTTGCGGGGGTACTGGGCGCGCGTCCGCTTTCGATTGGCGATATCATGCAGACGGCGGACGATGAAATGACCATGTATGAATACGACGGCAAGCAGGTAGAGCTTCTTGGCATTGTCACGAGTCTTCGCGTGCGGCCTACCAGGCAGAAAAAGATGATGGCAAACCTCGTGCTGGAAGACCTGACGGCGCAGATTAATGTGATCGCCTTTCCGAATGCCTTTTCGGCTGCGGAAGCGTTTTTGGAGACAGACGCGATTGTAACGGTCAGCGGAAAGATTACGGTAAGCACGCAAAGCGGGATCGAGCTGCTTGCGGAGCGTATTGCGAAATATGTACCGGACGATCTGTTTTTCACAGGCAAGCAGATGTATGTAAAACTCGCTTTGGATAAGGACTGCGACGTGGACGGGATGATGCGCATCATGGGCAGGTATCCCGGCGGAAGCAGCGTGGTCGTTTATGTGGAAAAGACAGGGCAGAAATATAAGCTGTGCGGTACGCGCAGCGTATCCTACCAGGCAAAACTTGTGGAAGAACTGCAAAATTATCTCGGCAAGGAAAACGTGGTGGTAAAATAGCGGCCGTATCCGTGAATCTTTGTGATTTATATTGTGTTTTCGCAAAAGGTTTGTTAAAATAAATACTGATATGTATTTTGGGGGAATCGCAGTAAATGCGGTCTTATGATCAATAATAGAAAGTTTAAATAAATGGTGGTTGTGCTATGAAAAAGAGAATAGGTATTTTAACAAGCGGCGGTGATACGCCGGGCATGAATGCTGGAATCCGCTCTGTTGTAATGGCTGCGGATGCGGCAGGTTTTTCCGTAATGGGAATTACAAAGGGATACGCAGGCCTGATTGAAGGGCGTGTAGACCGTATCAAGACCGAGGATGTGGACGGTATCGTCGAAAAGGGCGGTACGATCCTCAAAACCGCGCGTTGCGAGGAGTTCAAAACGCCGGAAGGGCAGCAGAAAGCCCTGCAGGTCATCAAGGCGTTTGATATCTCGGGCGTGGTAGTGATTGGCGGGGACGGTTCGTTTGCGGGCGCTAAAGTGCTTTCGCATTTGGGCGTGCCGACCATCGGTATTCCCGGAACGATCGATAACGACCTTGCGTATACGGATTTTACGATTGGCTTTGACACGACGGTAAACGGCGTGATCGGCGAGATGTCGAGGATTCGCGATACAATGAAATCGCACGAGCGCGTGGGCGTTATCGAGGTCATGGGAAACAAGTGCGGTGATATTGCGCTCTATGCGGGTATTGCAGGCGGTGCGGAGCATATTATTATACCTGAAGTGGAATTTGATATCGATTATATTTGTGAAGAGATTCTTGCCAGCAGGATTAAGGGCAAAATGACGAGTATTGTGTTGATTGCCGAGGGCGCGGGCAAGGGCGAAGCCGTTGCAAATTATATGCGCGCGAAGGCAAAGCTTGACGCAAAGGCAATCGTGCTTGGTTACATCCAGCGCGGCGGTGCGCCGACGGCTGCGGACAGGCTGCGCGCGACCAGCATGGGCGTACGTGCCGTACGCCTGCTTGAAAAGGGCATTGGCAACAGAGTCGTGGGAATCCGCGACAATAAAATTATCGACGAGGATATCGATGAAGCCTTGTCAAAGGAAATGGTGTTCCGGAAGGATCTCTATGAAGAATTCAACATTATGTCGGAAAACCATTAATTGCAAATCAGGAAGAATTACGGCAAAAAAGGCTTTTTGAAAGCTTTTTTTGCCTCTTTCATACTACCCCAAAAAGAAAGGCGTGAGTGCTATTAACACGTTTGCGGTACCGGAAAGCGTAAAAATCGGAAGCGGAATCCTCTATCCGAAATTAACTGAATTTATCAAACCAACCCACAGGGTAATGCTGATCGTAGACAAGGTTGTGGACGGGCTGTATGGTAAGGAGGTCTATGCCTGCCTGGAAGGGCATTGCAGGGAGGTCAAACGGGAGTTCGTGCACGCGGGTTCGCTGCGCGAGGCGCTTCTGATGGCGTATTATATTGTTAACCGCGATTTTGACGCGGTGATCGCGATGGGCGGCGGCAAGGTGCTCGATGTTGGCAAATACGCGTCGTCCATGTCAAAAAAACCGTTTATCAGTATCCCGACGTCGATTTCCCACGATGGGGTCGCGTCGCCGATCGCCGTTTTGAAATGCGATCATGGCACTGTGAGGAGTCTTGACTGCAAGATACCCACGCATATCATCATGGACATTGACATCATCAAAAAAGCGCCGAGGAACCTTATCGTTGCCGGGCTTGGGGATCTTGTTTCCAATATCACGGCGCTGAAGGACTGGAATAAGGCGGTGGAGGCCGGAAAAGCAAAGATGGATGATTTTGCTTACATCATTTCCGGTACCGCGGTACGGGCAGTGGTGCAGTATACGGATCCGGATCTTGAAAATGAAGCCTTTTTGACGCAGCTTGCGGAATCGATCGTGCTTTCCGGGCTTGCGATGAATATTACGGGAAATACGCGTCCGTCAAGCGGCGCGGAGCATCTGATCAGCCACGCGATCGACGCGATTGGCAAGGGCACGTTCCACGGCCTGCAGGCCGCAATGGCAAGCATATTGGTGGAATACCTTTACGGCGGCGATTATGAATTTATCAGGAATTATTTGAAGGGCTTCGGCATACCCACGAGCTTTGAAGAGCTGGGGCTTTCTTACGACGAATACGTGCAGGTCATGCGTATGGCGCGCACCACGCGCAAAAACAGGTATACGATTCTGGACGAGATTTCTTATGACGATGAAAATTTAAAGCGGATTTACGACGCGGTTTATGGAGGATAGAATGCAAAATCAGGAACAGCGGGGCAAGGTGAACCCACAGGCCGCGGATTTAAAGGACATCGAGTGCTTTGTGCTCGATATGGACGGGACGATCAACCTGGGGGAACGGCTGATTGACGGGGCGAAGGAATATATCGAGTTCATGCAGGAAAAAGGCGTGCCGTTTTATTTCTTTACCAACAATTCTTCAAAGGCGCCGTTGGATTATGTCAAAAAACTGGAGAGGCTTGGCTTTTCCGGAATGACGCGCGAAAACATCATGACCTCCGGCGACGTAATGATACATTACCTGAAAACACACGCCAGCGATCCCAGGGTATACCTTGCGGGCACGCCGGAGCTTAACCGCCAATTCCGCGACGCGGGAATAACGCTGCTGCCTGCGGACACTAAAACGGCGGATTTTGCGGTGCTTGGTTTTGATACGTCCTTTGACTTTGCCAAGGCGGATGCGCTGTGCAGGCTGGTAGCGGATGGAGTGCCGTTTGTCGCTACGAACATAGACCGGGTATGCCCGCTTGACGGCGGCAGGTTCCTGCCTGACTGCGCCTCTATGGCGTGTCTTGTTACGCACGCGACGGGTGTGGAGCCAAAGTTTGTCGGCAAACCGTTTCGTGAAACGGTGGACTATATCCTTGCAAAAACCGGTGCCAAAAAGGAAAGAACCGCAATGGTGGGAGACCGCCTGTATACGGATATCAAAACTGCCGTGAATGGCGGAATCGTCGGGATTGCAGTGCTTTCCGGCGAGATCAGCTATCAGGACATCGTAGAGGGCGACGTTGCGCCTGACTACATTCTGGACAGCGTATACGATATCTACAGCGCAATACGCTGAAAAGTAATTTTCTGACTTTAGTATCCATTGATATAAATACCCGTAAAAAGCTCTATGGCGCAAAGCGCCTGTTATGAAAGGGTGACACGATGAAATATTTGATGGGAATCGACGTTGGGACGAGCGGGGTAAAATGCCTGGTTGCGGATGAGACGGGAAAAGTCCTGAAGTCCGTCACAAAAACGTATCCGCTGCATACGCCAAAGCCGGCATGGTCTGAGCAGGATCCGGCGGATTGGTGGCGCGGGACAAAGGATGCGATTCGTGAAGTGCTCAGCGGTGTGGACAAAGAAAAAATTGTCGCGGTTGGGCTTTCCGGGCAGATGCACGGGCTGGTGGCGCTGGACAAAGACCACCGTGTTGTACGCAATGCGATCCTGTGGAACGACCAGCGTACGGATGAGGAATGCCGGGATATCATAAAAGCGGCGGGCGGCCTTGACGTGCTTGTGGCCTACACCAACAATACAATGGTAACCGGGTTTACGGGTAGTAAGCTTTTGTGGGTAAGGAAGAACGAGCCGGACAACTATGCGCGCATTGCAAAATTTGTGATGCCAAAGGATTATATCCGTTATTGCCTGACGGGAGAGCTCGTTACGGATGCCTCGGAAGCGTCGGGGACGGGGCTTTTTGACGTGCAAAGGCGTGAATGGTCCAAAGAACTGATTGAGAAAATCGGTCTCGATGAAGCGATTTTTCCAAAGGTTGTGGAATCCGACGAGAGGACTGGGCGCGTAACAGAAAAGGCCTTTGAAGAAACAGGTTTGCCGGAAGGCTTGCCCGTATATGGCGGCGGCGGGGACGCAGTCATCCAGAACACCGGCATGGGGATTGTGAAGGAAGGGACGCTGGGCGTTGTGATGGGGACGTCAGGCGTCGTTGCGACTGCAATGGACAGCTTTGGAGAAAACAAGGGCGGAAGACTCCAGTTTTTCTGCAATAACGCGGATGGCAAGTATATGGCGTTTGGCTGCCAGCTTTCGTGCGCGGGTTCCATGGAATGGTATAAAAATACCTTCTACAGCGAGAGCACACAGCCCTTTGTGGAGATCAACGAAGGAGCGGAAGCATCGAGCGTGGGTGCAAACGGCGTGATATTCCTGCCTTACCTGACGGGAGAGCGGTGCCCTTATCCTGATCCGGACGCGCGCGGCGTGTTTTACGGTCTGTCTCTGCTTACAAATAAAGGCGATATGGCAAGGGCCGTCATGGAGGGCGTGACCTTCGGTTTATACCAGATGTACGAGCTGATCCTGAAAACAAATGAATCGCTCAAAATAAAGGAAGTAATCCTTTCAGGCGGCGGTGCAAATTCAAAGCTGTGGAAACAAATCGTTGCGGATATTTTCAACCTCCCGGTCAAGATACTTGCCGGGGCGGCCGAGGGCGGAGCCTATGGCGGGGCGCTCGTTGCCGGCGTGGGCGAGGGGATTTACGAAAGCCTTGAGGATGCGGAAAAGGTGCACAGCGTAAAGGAAGTCATAGAACCAATCGCCGGGAACCACGTAAAATACCAGAAGGTCAAAAAGATATACGATAAGCTGTACTATGACCTGAAGGATACGTTCCGGATGGCTGCGGAANAAAATATACGGTTTGCGCGGCGCTGCCGTGTTTATCGATAATAAAATGAATGGTAAGGAGTTTGTAAAAATGAATTGTTATTACATTATCGGATTGAGGTTAAACCACCGCACCAGCAATGCCATTAAACTGCAACAGGCTCTGACAGAATATGGGTGCAACATCAAAATGCGCGTCGGCCTGCATGAGACGAGCGAGGAGTTTTGCGCAGATGACGGGGTGATTATGCTGCAGGCATGCGGTGACAAAGAAACCGTTGAAAAGATGGTTGCCGCGTTCAATGACGTGGAAGGCGTAACCGCAAAAATGCTCGACCTGAACTAAAAAGCATTCAAACAAAAAATCCCGCCCTGAAATAAGGCGGGATTTTTTTGATTGTCCTGCCCTGTACAGACGGGTATTTCAGCGCTTCCGGCCATCCCCACCAACAACCACAGGTGTACAAAATTTTGTGCGGCTTACAAAGAAAACAGGAGTTCGTTTCCTGGTTACAGGCGATATTCTTGCTTTCTTTAACACAGGATGATACCATGTAAAAAACAGGAGGCTGCGATGGTATTCGAGCTTGAAAGATGGGATGAAAAATATATAGACGATGTGGCGGAATACGCGAACAACCCCAATATTGCGCGTAACCTGAGAAATGCGTTTCCTTATCCATACACATGGGAAGACGCAAAGGAATTTGTTTTCTCGTGCATGCAAAATGATGAACGGCGGCAGTGTGCCCGTGCAATCGTAGTCGAAGGCCGGGCGGTGGGAAGTATTGGCGTCTTTCTGGGAAGCGACGTTTATGAAAAGAGCGCGGAACTTGGCTACTGGCTGGCGGAGCCTTTTTGGGGAAAGGGAATCATGGCGGAAGCGGTTCGCAGGATATGCGGGATCGTTTTTGACCGCTATGGCATAGTCCGCATTTTTGCAGAACCATTCGCTTCCAATACAGGTTCGCGCAGGGTGCTTGAAAAAGCGGGCTTCAGGCTGGAAGGCATTTTGGAAAAAAGTGTATTTAAGTGTGGAAAAATTCTGGATTCGTGCATATATGCCCTCCTGAAGGAAGCGCGATAGCTGAAAATTATGATATAATACGGGAGGGGCAACTACGTGACGCAAAGGGTGATTCATACATTTGAGCCGGTTTGTGACTGCCATTCGAAAATATTGATACTGGGCACCATACCGTCGGTAAAATCACGTGAGGTTCAATTTTATTATGGAAACCCACGCAACCGGTTTTACAAAGTTTTGGGGACGCTTCTTCATTGCGAATTTCCCAATGATATCGCAGGGAAAAAGAAAATGCTTCTCAAAAATGGGATTGCGTTGTTTGATGTGCTGCGTTCATGCGATATCCATGCAAGCGCTGATGCGTCGATCAGGAATCCGCAGGCAAATGATTTTTCAAAGATATTTGACGCGGCGCAAATACATATGGTGTTTGCAAACGGAAAAAAGGCTTATGAATTATATCAAAGGCATTGCCTTCCCGTCACAAGGAGGGAGTGTATTTGCCTGCCGTCCACAAGCCCGGCAAACGCGGCAGCAGATATGGACAAGCTGCTTGCGTCATGGGCGCAAATATTGGATTATTTATAGAAAGAGACAGGAGTTTGGCGTAATGGGAAAAGATATTTTGCCGGCGGGACACAAAAAGTGGCCGGATCATCGCACGATAGATAAATGGCGGCTTACCCATTGTGCAAACGATACGGTCATGGAGGAATAACAGATGAGTCTTTCGGTTTCAATTTCCCTTTTTTTTGCCGTCGCGGTGGCGTATATCCTGATTATCGACATATTTACGATTTTATTCAGGATGTCCGGCATGACGGAAGAAAAAGCAAAATTCCAGGTGATTTCATTGCTCACAAACAGCGGCTACACCACCAAGGAAAGCGAGCTTGTGGTGTCAAAGCTACTGCGCAGGAAGCTTGCGCGGACGGTGATGCTGTTTGGGTATATTTTTTCGGTTACGATCATCACAGTTTTTGTTAATGTGGTAATGAACCTGCCCCGCGCGGTGCAGGCAGACCTCTGGACGCTCACTGTGATTCTGGCGATCATCTTCGTTGTATTTATGGTGGTAAAGCGTGTGCCAAAGGTGAAAACGAAGTTTAATAATATCATCGAAAAAATGGGACAGCGGTTTATGTTCCGTGGGAATGTCAATGTGATCAGCGTGATAGAACAATATGCAAAGGGCGTCATCGCGGGAATCCATGTGCAAAAGGTACCGAGCGTCATCGATGGGAAAACACTTGGCGAGTTTGATATGATAGGGAAATACGGCATCCATTTGATTATTATCAAACGGAAGGAAGAGGTGCTTGATTATATCACAAAGGATACTAAAATCGAGGCGGATGACCAACTGGTGTTATTCGGGCGGTTACAAAAGATTATGGATTTATTTTTTGTTACGCAGGACGGACGGGCCTCGTTGGAGGCTGTAAAAAAAGAGGAAGAAAAAGAACTGGAATAGCGATTCCGGATCAGAAAAAGCCGGTATATTAAAAGCCCCGTGCCTTTTGGCACGGGGCTTTGCTGTTGAAGCTTTATTTGATACGGATGCCATTGATGCTGCCGTTGCTCGATCCAACAACAAGCATATCATTCATTACCGCGGGTGTGCTGACGGTTGTTCCACCAAGGGAAACGCGGTCAAGAGCCTCGCCGGTTTTTCCATCCAGAAGCGTCATGATGCCGTTGTTGTTCCCCTGGAGCAGATAGCCGGTATTGTCCTGCGTATAGACTGCGACAGGCGAAGAAAGGCCATAATGGTCCATTTCGTGCTCCCAGATCGTTTCGCCCGTATCCGTATTCAGTGCGACAAGCTTTCCGCTTTCCTGCGAAGCGTCCGTTTGGGCGACCGTAAAGAACACCATATTTGAAAGCGTACCGGTACCAAGTACCGGCGAGGCGGATGCGCCGCCTCCTGACAAACAGTCGTAGGGCGTCTGCCAAACGATTTCGCCGGTCAGCGCATTTATCTTACGAAGGTACGCCGTTCCTTTCTGTCCTTCCTGCGGTTGCAGCGACGCCTTGGAGGCAACGTACAGGAAAAGGCCATCCTGTGTCTGTTCCAACAGCGGAGAAGCGTCCGTTGCTGTGATCAGGTCCTGCACATAAACGGGCGTCATTGTATTCAGGTCGATACATTGCAGCCAGCCGCCGCTGTCTGTCAGGAACAAATAGTTTTTCCATGCGGCTGCGGAGGCAATGGTGCCGTATTTGCGGGGAGTATCGGCGGAGAGCTGCGTGTCGTCCGCATTTTTGGGCGTTGTATAACGGTATTTGACGGGCGTATCCGGATTGATGGACACCGTGCCAGCCGCACGGTCAAATTCCGAATTTAAGACGGCGGTATATAAAATACCGTTTTCTCCCGCCCACACAAGCGTATCCGCATCGGCGGCAACCAACGGGGAACCGCTGTATGCCTGCCAGGATTCGCGGTAAGCAAACGGATCCTTTTGCTCCGCACCATATTTGTAAAGAAGCTGACCGTCAATCAGGCTGTATACGTACAGATAAACATTGTCGTGCTGGTCCGTGCCGGAGAGACCGGTTCCCTGTCCAACATAAAGCAGCGGATATCCCCGTGGATCGAGTGCAGCCGTTCCCGTTACGGCAAAACCGGTATTAATTGGATCGCGCGTATAGCTGCCGTCGCTCAGGTCCATAAAATATATTTTTCCGTCCATAGCCGGATAGATGACCTCAATCAGTCCATCGTCGGACTTCTTATCGGAATATAAGTTCATCATCTGCCGGATATCGGTATCCCATTGTGCAATAAGCGGCTGCGCGGAGGAATTGATTCCTGCCGGTTCCACGGCAGTACCGTTTTGCGACCACAGCTTCTCAAGCTTTTTATCAGTGATATCTGCGGAACCGAAGGCTCCCTGGTCACGGTAATTATTGCTGCGGAAGGTCGTAATTCCCTTCATGCCCGTATAGTCGCTTGCAGCGGGGAAGCTGATAGGCCGCGTGCGTGTATATTCGGCGACGGACGCGCCGTCCTGCTCGATTTCTGTCTGAAATCCGAATGCTGAGGGAAGGGTGGAATCAACGGCGGCGACCGTAAAGTTACCCGGATCGATTGTGGGAGCCGCACTGGGCGTTGGAGTAGAAGAGGGCGCGGCAGCCGCTGTTTCTTCCGCTGATGGTGTCGCGGAAGGCTCAGGAGTAGACGCTCCGGAAGCGAATGGCCCCTGTTTGGTCAAAAACAGGACTCCGAATATAATGCCGGCAATAATAGCCGCAAAAATTAAGATCACAATAATCAAACGGCCGACGCGCAGGCGCTTGCGCGGGCGATAATTATGGCCACGCGGGTAGCGCGGCTCGCGATAACTAAAATGGCGAGACATGGTATGCTCCTTCACATTTTTTCGAATGATATCTATTATACCTTAAATTTAACTTTTTTTAAAATGGTAGTGGAAAATTTTAGAAAAAACATGTTGCGCGGCAAAAAGAAACAAATTAATTATACATTAAAAAGAAAAAATATTCATGTAAAAAACTGGCAAAGAACCTGAAAAAACGAAGTAAAAGCCGCGTGAAGCAAAAACAGGTTATCCGCAACCGTAAAACCCGCATTATTATGCTAAAAAGGAGAGTTATCCACAGAAAAATGTGGATAACTTTTGACTGGAAAAATGGCTTTGTGAAGCGGTTTTTGCTGTATGGGTGCGTGGAAATAAAATTGAGTTATCCACAAAAGGAAAAAGGCGTGGTTGAGCGGTTCCAAAAATGTCAATAGGAAAATAAAAAAATGTAATATTTTTTTGGGGAAGGTATAAAAATAACAAATTTTATACATAAAAATGTATAAAAAAACTGTGGCGAAAAGCCACAGTTTTTTTTGTGGAACAACGTTCCGGTTATTTGCTCAAATATTCGTCGATGCTCTTTGCTGCCGTTTTTCCGGCGCCCATTGCCAGGATAACGGTAGCTGCTCCGGTCACCGCGTCACCGCCTGCATATACGCCGGGGATCGATGTTTCGCCGGTTTCTTCGTTTGTAATAATTCCACCCCACGATTCCGTTTTCAATTCGGGTGTGGAGTTTTTGATCATCGGGTTGGGAGACTGGCCGATTGCGACAATAACAGCATCAACAGGAATCACATATTCGCTCCCTTTGATCTCAACAGGCCTGCGCCTGCCGGAAGCGTCGGGTTCGCCAAGCTCCATACGGATATTTTTCATTCCTGTTACATTGCCTTGTTCGTCTCCAATGATTTCGATTGGGGCTTCCAGAAGCCGGAAATCGATTCCTTCCTCTTTTGCATGATGCACTTCTTCCAGACGCGCCGGCATTTCTGCTTCGCTGCGGCGGTATACGATATATACATGGCCCGCTCCAAGGCGTTTGGCGCAACGTGCCGCATCCATCGCAACGTTACCGCCGCCGATTACAGCTACGCTCGAATAAGGCTTGATGGGCGTATCGTAGGATGGATATTCATATGCGTGCATGAGGTTGATCCGTGTCAGGAATTCATTTGCGGAGTAAACGTCGTTGAGGTTTTCTCCCGGGATATTCATAAAGGAAGGAAGTCCTGCGCCGCTGCCGATGAAGATTGCCTCGTAGCCCATTTCTTTTAGTTCGTCAATGGTCAGTATCTTACCAATTACCATATCGAGCTTGATTTCAACGCCCATTTCCCGTAGTACGTTGATTTCAAGGTCTACGATCTCCTTGGGAAGACGGAACTGCGGGATACCGTATTTCAATACTCCGCCCGCTGTATGGAAGGCTTCAAACAGGGTTACGTCATAGCCTGCTTTGGCAAGATCGGAGGCACATGTAAGCCCGGACGGGCCGCTGCCGATAACGGCGACCTTTTTTCCCTTTTTGGGGGCGACGTTTTTATCGCCAAGCGCGCCCTGGGACATCGCATAATCCGCAGCAAAACGCTCGAGCCGCCCGATACCGACCGGTTCGCCCTTTTTACCGCGCACGCACAGCTGCTCGCACTGGCTTTCCTGCGGGCAAACCCTGCCGCATACGGCGGGAAGGCCGTTGGTCTCAATGATCTTTTTATAAGCGGCCATGAAGTTGCCTTCTTTGATTTCGTGGATAAACTCAGGGATATTGACCTGTACCGGGCATCCCGCGACGCACGGGCGGTTTTTACATTCGAGGCAGCGCAGGCTTTCCTCCTGCGCCATTTCCGCCGTATAGCCGAGGGCGACCTCCTCAAAGTTTTTTGAGCGGACGTCGGCGTCAAGCTCCGGCATTTTTACTTTTTCAAGAGACATATTTCTTTCCATCGTTATTTTTCCTCCGCCATTTTGATCAGCCTGCAGTCCTCTTCGCGTTCCTTCAGCCCGTCGTACATCGAAAGGCGGCGCATTGCGCCGTCAAAATCGACCTCGTGTCCGTCGAAATCCGGGCCGTCGATACATGCAAATTTTGTCTTTCCGCCAACGGTAAGGCGACAGCCGCCGCACATTCCGGTGCCGTCGATCATGACGGGATTCATGCTAACGATGGTTTTGATTCCATATTCCTTTGTGAGTTTGGATACGAATTTCATCATCGGGATCGGACCAATCGCAACTACGACGTCATATTTTACGCCGTCCTCGATCTGCTTTTTGAGCGCGTCGGTTACAAATCCGGAAAAACCGAAAGAGCCGTCGTCCGTTGTGATGATGAGGTTATCGCTCGCATTTGTCATCTCTTCTTCCAGGATAATAATATCTTTTGTTTTGAATCCGGCGATCATATCAACAGATACGCCCATTTGTTTCAGGTGTTTCGCCTGCGGAAGCGCGATGGCGCAGCCGAGCCCGCCGCCGATCACCGCCGCTTTTTTAATGGACGGATCAAAATGGGATGCAACGCCAAGCGGCCCAACCACATCCAGTATCTCGCCGCCCTCGGGCAGCGTACCCAAATACTGCGTCGATTTGCCGATCTGTGCAAAAATGATCGTGACGGTGCCGGCTTCGCGGTCGAAGTCTGCAATCGTCAGAGGGAAACGCTCGCCCTTTTCATGCGTGCGTAAAACAAGAAACTGTCCGCTTTGTGCTTTTTTTGCAATCAACGGAGCATCGATTACCATCTTGGTAATATTGTTTGCAAGTTCCTCTTTTTTTAAAATTTTGTACATGATAATCTCCCCATTACAATTTTTTTGTCCTATTAGTGGCACTTCTACCATTATAAACTACTAAAACAGCAATACACAAGAGCAAAAGGAACTTATGAAAGTAGAAAACGATTTTCACAAACTGATTGACATTAGGCTCAACTCATAATAAGATTATATTTGTAAATGAACGGGCGTTCAGTTAAAAATCCGGGGGAGACTAGATATGGATGAAGCGATTGATAAACGCGCGGAGATGATGGGGACTGCCAGGGTTCCCAGCGCGATCATAAAGTTGGCGATTCCCGCCATTATCAGCATGGCTGTTATGGCGATTTACAATATGGCAGATACGTACTTTGTCAGCATTTCGCCGGAAGGCTATCTTGGTACGGCGGCGGTATCGGTCTATATGCCGGTTATGCTGATTACGCAGGCGCTTTCCATCCTGTTTGCGGCGGGCGGCGCGGCCTATCTTTCAAGGCTGCTTGGCGCGAAAGAAAAAGAGAAGGCGGGCAGGACTGCAACCACAACGATTACCCTTTCTTTTCTGTCCGGCGTTTTGGTGGCCGTTTTGGGCTGTATTTTTGCAAAGCCGCTGCTCCTTGCGCTTGGGGCGTCGGAGGGGACGATTGGCCTGGCGCTCGACTATGCGCTTGTGATGTTTATCGCCGCGCCGGTGCAGCTTACCAATATGGCGTTTAATAATCTGCTGCGTTCGGAAGGAAGTGCAGTGCAGTCCATGACCGGCATGGTGATCGGCGCTGTTTTGAATATCGTTCTCGATCCGATCTTTATCTTTACATTCCAAATGGGCGTACTGGGCGCCGCGGTTGCGACTGCGCTTTCCCAGGTAGTCGCATTTGTGATACTTTCCTCCAACTACTGGAGAAAAAAAACGATTGCGCCTTTTCGGCTGAAGGGCTTCCGGTTTGACAGGGAAATTATTTCCTATATTACGAGGATCGGTTCGTCTACGTTTTTAACACAGCTTTTGGCTGCGGTTGGGTTTGCGGTAATTAACGTATGTGCAAAGCCTTACGGGGATGCGGCGATTGCGGCTTTTGGCATTGTAAACCGTATTCAGTTCCTGGGATTTGCACTTGTGTTTGGGTTTGCGCAGGGCTATCAGCCTGTGGCGGGCTATAACTTCGGCGCGCATAAATTTGACCGTTTGAAATCCGCCATGGGTTTTGGTATTGCCGTGGCATTGCTGATTGGCCTTGCAGTTACGCTCTTATGCAACTTTTTTGCGGTGCCAATGATGACGCTTTTCACAACGGACGCTTATGTGATGGAAATTGGCGTCCCCGCGCTGCAATGGTTTACGGCGGGCTTTACCATTACGGCGTTTACGCTGATCATGATGATGACGCATCAGGCGTTCGGAAAAGCTGCGGGGGCGATGATCCTGTCCATCTCGAGGCAGGGGGTGTGCCTGATTCCGACGGTAATTGTGCTTGCGACTACGCAGGGGCTGTGGGGAATCATGATATCGCCGCTCGTTGCGGATATTATTTCAGGAATCATTGCCGTGGTACTTGCGGTTCGAATATTCAAATATATCAAAATAACAAAAGAGGAATACGCCCTTGGGCTTCTTAACCCAAATGAAGAACAATAAGCAGGGAGAATAATAATTATGCCAAAGAAAATTGAAGACGTTACGCAAAAGATTATCAGTGCCGCCCTTGAAATTTATCATCAGGAGGGCTACGACAGCCTGTCCATGCGCCGGATTGCGGAGGTAAGCGGGCTTTCCGTAGGTACGGTATACACGCATTTTGATGATAAGGAAGCCCTGCTTGCGCAGGTGCTTGCAGGAGAGATCGAGCAGATAATGGTTGAATTTATGGGGACGGTTTTCGGTAAGGAGCCGAAAGAAGCCTTCTATGGTGCGATCTATTGCTTCATCGCACGGATGACAGAAACGCCGCAGGATGTGATCAACCAGGTCGTTAATTTTGAATCGGATAAAGAATACATCGAACGTACGTTGTTTGGAATACGCAAGCAGGTACAGCAGCTGTTTATTGAACTGATTACCCGCGTGTTTTCCGAATGCGGCAGGGAGCTTGCAGAAGGGGAGGCAGAGGTTTTATCCGAGCTGTTGTTCGGGATGCTCAATGCAATCTCCCTTTATGGCAAGGGGGATGTGGAGGAGCGCTCCAATCTCGTGTACCGTATGCTGATCGCTTATGCTGAGAAGGAATGCGAGCTTCCCAAAAAGAAAACGGATGTTAAAAAGTAAAGGAAAAAGAGAATAAAAAAATTCGGCGTATGGCAGGCTGGCGGAACATTGTATGCCGATTGCCATACGCCTGTTTTTTACACAATCTATTGGAATCAACTCAAATTTGAACGGGCGCTTCCCGCACGTTGCGGCAATCGCTTTAAACATCAGTTGTATTATTTCAAGCATGAAGTTACTGAAAATACAGTGTGAACAGCTCTGAAAAATCATCCTTACCATTCCAGAATTGCTGAAAGCCTTCGGGCGTTACGAAACCGTAAGCAAACGTATCCACATACTCTTTTATGGCTTTTGAGAACGCAGTTTCGCCCATCTGCACGCGCATCTGGTACAGCAGGCTGGCGGTGCGGTTATAAATTCCGCTGTAGTCTGCGGCTTCCTGCTTTTGCCAGTCGTACAGCGAAAGACTTAAGTCCACCGCGCCAAATTCATTGTCCTCCATGACAAACTGGTGTTCAAAGGTCAGCGACTGCTCGAGCGAGTAGCCGTCGTCCAAATTCTCGACCGGATAAGCGTCAAGATATAAATATTCTGCAAACCGGCACAGTCCTTCATCGAGCCAGGGATATCTGATCTGGTCGTTACCTACTACGCCATAAAACCACTGGTGTGCGATTTCGTGCGCCACGGCCCTGTCAATATCAGCTGTGCAGTAGGCCAGATCTTCAGGGATTGCCGGATCGATACCCAGCTCCTCCATATTGTCGAGTGTCACGAAAGTACCGACCATAATAAGCGTGGGGTATTCCATGCCGTTGACGCCGCCGGTAAGGCCGCTTGAGACGACGGATAGCGTATCATATGGATATGCGCCGAACATACCACTGTACAGGGATATCGCCTTTTTGGCCGTTTCCATCATGCGCGCCGCTGTTTTTGCCATATTGTCGCCGTAATAAACCGTAACGGAAATACCGTCCACCGTATCTTCGAGCGTATCATATCCGTCGCTTGCACAAAATGCAAAATCGCGCACCTTTTCAGCATGGAAACTCCCGTTCGCCTGCCGGTCTCCTGTTGCCGCAACGGTATATCCCTCCGGTGCATGGATGGCAACGTCGTAATTGGCGATATCCGTATAAAACGCGTCGCCCAGCGTTGCGTACGGCTCGATAGCCCAGCCGTTTTCGTCATATACGGCGGGGGTGATGATGAAGTTGCCGACATTGTATACATTTTCCTGATATCCGAAACGGTTCTGGATATCGGGGATACGCACAGTGTATTCCATCTGGATGGACAGCGTTTCGCCTGTACCGAGCGGGGTGGAGAGAGGCATGCTGAACACAGTCTGTTCCCCGCGCTGCAAAAGGGCGTCGCTCCCCCCGGCGGTGACGGCAGACAGGTCGATCCCGCCGCCGTTCTCTTCAAACGCGTCCGGGATGAGATTGAAATAGATTTCTGAAAGCTGCGTATCCGTGCTGTTATGATAATCGAGCAGCTGCGACACCTCGAGCGTATGATTCTCCGGATCGAGCGTAACATCAAGATTGAAGGCGTTCAGGGCTTTTCCAGCAAGCTTGTCCGCAATGGGCAAAGCGGAAGGTTCGGCCGCGGTTTGCTGCGGAAGGGCTGTGCCTGCCACCGCAGAGGCAACAGGCGGAGCGGAGGAAACGGGGGTGACCTGCGCTCCGCCTGCAGCGCAGCCTGTAAGGGAAAATAACAATAGGGTGGAAATAATGATAGAGATACACTTTTTCATGATGGTTCCTTTCCTTTGTGTCAAAACTGTAAGGAAAGTATACCCGGCGGCAGTATACAAACCGTATCATAAAAGCATCCAAATTGTATCAATATCAAAAAAAGCAGTTTTCATGTAAACAGGAAGGCAATAAAAGCATTCCGGGATGGCGTGGGATAAATTCTGTTTATTATAAGCCTGATTTGTTCCTGCGGAATGACATGGGCGTATATCCGGTTAATTCACGGAAGGTTTTTGTAAAATAGCTCGCATCGTGAAAGCCGGTTTCAAAGCAAATTTCAGTGACGGGTTTGTCGGTATTCAGGAGAAGCTCTGCCGCTATTTTGATCCGGTATTCCAAAAGATATGCAAAAGGCGTCATACCGAGTTGTTTCTGGAAGTACCGGCAGCAGCTTCGTGCACTCATATTGGCGCTTTGTGCGATATCCTTGAGCGAAACAGGCTGCATATAATTTTTGTGGATAAACGTGAGCGCTTTTTTCATATGGATGTTATGCGCCCTGCGGTCAGCTAAGGCGGGGTGCCCGGATTTTTCAAAGAGGAGGAGCCATGCCGAAGACAGGTGGTTTCTTGTGAGCAGCTCATAACCACAGCCTGCGCCTGTATAGTCCAGAAAAGCTTTTTTAAGCAGGGACAGCAAAGACTTTTGCCACGCTTCCGTTTGGAATAACGGGACGACAGCTACCTCACGGTTTGCCATCAGCGGCAGAACATATTTGTTTTCATAAATGCTGTGCGGGGCGCCCGCAATTACCTCGGCAGAAAAAACAATATTTACAGTTTCACACGGGCCGTCATTAAGCGGCCGCATCGCATGAAGCTCGTTGCTGTTGATAAAAAAACCGTCGCCCGGTGATAAATTTACTTTGTGTCCGGTGTATTCGATTACCATATTTCCATTCAGGACATAACCGAATTCAATTTCCGTATGCCAATGCCAGGGCACGTAATGCGTGATAAATTCCGAGATGTCATTACAATACATCTCCAATGGGAAAGCAGGTGTGCCACGCGGCGTTAATTCACGCAAAGCCTGATCGATAACAATTTCCTGTAGCTGCATAGGAAAACCTCGCAAAATGACTGTATAATTATATTATATGGCTTTATTGTAATGGAATCAATCATATGTTTTCCATATAATTATAAATATAAAGGAGGTTATGGCTATGATGATCTATAATGTATCAAATTTTCAGCATTTTTTTCAATCCCTGGACAAGTGCGGCGATAACCTGACGCTTGTAACGCCGGATGGAAAAGCCTACGACTGGAAAGCAAACAGGTCTTTTCTCCTGTCGTTCCTGAAAACATTGGATGTCAGCCGGTGTAACAAGCTGGAGATAAGACCGGTTGGCACAGAAGCTGCGTCGCGCATTCTTTGCTATATGCTCGAAGGGGAAAAATCTGCAGCGCATTAACGAAGCGCAGGTTGTGTGCACGAAAGTATGTTTCAGGCTGTGGTTAAAAACTGCGGAAACAGAAAAAACAGGCTGATGCTCACGCACCCGCCTGTTTTTTTCTGCTATCTTATATTCGTACTGGAACGATCCTCAGATTAGTTCGCAGCCTGAGTTGCGGGCGTATAAACGCGCGCCGCGGCCTCGTTATCCATATATAGAATACCGCCCTCGCTGTTGTTTGATATCTTGAGCTTTTCGATCAGGCCGTTTGCATTTTCCTCTTCTTCGACCTGCTCGTTTACAAACCATTGGAGGAAGTGCTGTGTTTTAAAATCGCGTTCATCCATCGCGGCGCCCATCAGCTCGTTGATCATGCCGGTTACTTTTTGTTCGTGCGCGAGTGTTTTTTCAAAAATATCCATGGGTGATTTAAAATCAGTATCCGGCGCTTCAATCGCGCGGAATTCAGCATTGCCGCCTACCCTCAGGATATAGTTCATCAGCATAGTCGCATGGTCGCGCTCCTCCTGTGCCTGCACAGTGTACCAGTTTGCAAACCCATTTAAATTTTTGGATGTAAACCAGGCAGCCATCGAGAGATAAAAATAAGCGGAGTAAAATTCGTTTTTCACCTGCTCGTTCAACATGTTTTCCAATTTTTCACTAAGCATTTTGATTGCCTCCATTAAAAATTTTTCATACCTTTATCCTATCATAGCCTAAGCCGGATTGGAACTGCTTTTTTTGTCACTTTTTGCCTGCACGTCGAGCTCGCGGAGCATATCGTTATTGAGATAAGTTCTTTTTGACACCACAAGGCTGTTCTTTTTCTGGAGCTCTTTATTGTAAAGGGCATAAACAGAACCAGGGGTTACCGCGCCGCCTACGGCGTGTGATTTTGGAACGCCCGTACCGTCGAGAAGCACCTCGGGAAGCAGGCGATTGTCATTTTTCATTTTTTTGGCTGCCTTTCTTTGTGATCAGGAAAAATACCACCCATGCACTGAAAATAACCAGTACAACGGCAATGCCGGGCAGGAAAGGATTGCTTGGCGTAGGCGCTTCAAACAAAGTGGAAGCATTCAGCAACTTTGAATTCACAAGATATGTGGTTCCGCCTACTACGGGGAAGGAGATGTTGCCTGAGGAATCGACTTTTATGCCGTCCGTATTAAGCGGAAGGATATCCCTGTTAAGATCATAGTAATAAAGGTAGACAAGCGAACCGGGCTGATACACGTCGCCGACATAAACGTTAAGCAAGGTATCGGGCGGAAGAGCCTGGTTTTTTGAAAGATCTACAAAGATTGCCTCGCGATCCGCAGAAGAAGCGGTACGTTTTCCTTCCGGAACCTCCTGCGAAACACTGGCGACAAGGCTGGCGTTCATAGCGGAAGGAATACGTTCCCCGTCAAACACAAAGGAATAAGGCCTTTCATTTTGCAGGAAAAAAACGAGGTCCCTGTTCTGGCCGACAAGGTTATACAGCACGCTTTCAGGAACCGTGGAAGGCTGGTTCAAAAAGATATTAATATTGGAGGGCACAGAAAGCTTCAACTTGGAAATAATACTGTCCGCGTCGATCGTTTCCTCCCAGATCATGATATTTGTCATATTGGAAAAAGATTCGATTTTTTTCTGTGGCGTATCATTCAGGTAAGAGACGACCGTATTGAACAGGGTATCGTACTCCTTGAGCAAAGGAGCGGAAAAAGAATAGTCATCCCCGCCGTGATACATATAATCGAGAACCGCGACCGTAAGCGTATCATCATCCCGGACAGGCTCGCCATTTCTTGTCAGGGATGTTACTGCCGCAGCCTGGGCGCCGCTTTCAGTCAGGTACTGTTCCGCTTCAATCGTAAATCCCGCAATTTGCGGGAACCCGCTTTTTTGGTAGATAAGCTGGCTGTTCAGGAGCTCCTTCAGTTCTGCGCCGGTGACCGTAGTGGTCACAATATAATCATCAAAATCAAGCGCGTTATACATTGCTCCGAAGGTAATATCTCCCTGTGGAACAGAAGAAAGAATACTCCCGCTGTTTAAAATAGCAATATCCGCGCCGGTACTTTCCATCATGGCGGTTGTGGCAAGGATGCCAAAGTTACTGCTGCCGGTCCGCACATACTCTGATTCTCCATTCAGAAGAACCGGGGTGGAAGCAATCCGTTTTTCAAGGATCGGCTGCTGCGCTTGTGTGAAATCGGTAATGATAGCGGCCGTTTTTTTATCCGGTGCGGATTTTGCCGCCGTTTCATAATCGATAAGCTTATCAGAAATTGAAAGCAGATTGTTCTCGTCGTCAAAATTCAATGTGGCAACGCCAAAACTTTCAAAATATTTGCCGGCCTGCGCAATCGGAGGTGTTACGCCCGCAATGTAGCCCGTATAGCTATTGAAGCCGTTTTCGTATTCGTCATGGGATTTCCCGTCAATAATAAGGTCGATACCGCTTACGCTTGTCGCAATATCGATGCTGCTCAGCGTTGACGTATCGGAGGTGCCAAGATGGGTAAGCGCCACGATTGCGTTCACATTCTCGGCCTGGAGTGCGGCAACGGCTTCCTGCGCTGCAAATATGGTGTCATTTTTATCGAGGAAGGTAAGGCCGGAAAGCTGGTTCGGATCGTTGACGGCAGGCACATCCGGGGATACAATGCCAATCACACCTATTTTAACGCCGTTTTTCTGGAAAATACGATAGGCAGGGAACAGCGGCTGCCCGTCCTTTAAGAGATTCAATGCAAGACCGTCCGTACCGGACGCTTCAACAAGCTCAAGGAGACGGTCGGTACCGTATTCAAAATCATGGCTGCCGGGGACATATGCGTTGTAGCCGACTGAATTCATGATCTGGGAAATGCTTTCGCCCTCGCTCAGATTCGTAAAAGCGCTGCCGGAAAATGCGTCGCCGGCGTCCACAATCAGCTTGCCGTCGGCGGTGTCCTCCTTGACATAGGTTTTAAAACGGGCATATCCGATGGAAGATTCGTTTCCAAGCGCGTGGCCGTGAACGTCATTGGTATGATAGATATTGATGACAGTTTCAATTTCAGGACTGGCTTCCGGCGCAGCAATGGCGTAAGCCGGAAACAACGAAACCAATATAAGAATGGCCAGCAAAAGAGCCGGCGCTTTTAAATACCGCATAAAAATGCCTCCAATAGCTGCCGGTTACCACCGGCGAAAGACTCCGCGCAAAGCGTATTTTGTCCTTTTTGCATTATATCAAAAATAAAGCGCCTGTGCAATTTTGAATTGTACTGGGCTGGATTTTGCCGCAGCGGCGTGGTAAGATAAATGATAAATAAAACTGCAATGTTAGGAGAGTCTTATGGAGTTAAAGGAGACAACGATTTCTTCGGAGAAAATATACGACGGCATTATTATATCGGTAGAAAAAGACACGGTGCGCCTGCCAAACGGCAATACCTCAGTCCGCGAGGTGGTGCGGCATCCGGGCGGTGTGTGCGTATGTGCGGTGGATGCGGACCTCAATTTGTTTTTTGTGAGGCAGTTCCGCTACCCCTACCAGATGGAAATTCTCGAGCTTCCCGCGGGAAAGCTGGATAAAGAAGGGGAAGATCCTTATGAAGGCGCGTTGCGCGAGCTAAAAGAGGAAACGGGGATTATTGCCGCGGATATGATGCCGCTTGGTGAAATATATCCCAGCGTGGGATTTACGGACGAAGTCATCCACCTGTACCTGGCGGTGAATATAGAGCAGAAGGAGCAGTGCCTTGACGAGGACGAATTCATCAATGTAGAGAAGATTCCGCTTGGAAAAGCGGTGGAGATGTCGTTGAAGGGAGAATTGCGCGACGCGAAAACAGTGGCGTGCGTGCTGAAGGCTTATATTATATTGGAGCAGCTTCAGCGGGAAGCGGAGCAAAGCCAGGGGAAAGAACAATGACAACGCGAAGGATTTTGCCGGATGAGATTGAAAAAATGGGCACGATTTTCAAAATGCTCAGCGATGAAACGCGCCTGCGCATCATCTTTGCACTGAAAGGCGAGGAGCTTTGCGTTGCTCATTTGTGCGAGGCGGTGGGAATGGAACAGTCGGCGGTTTCCCACCAGCTGCGAAATTTGAAGGCAGCGCGCCTGATCAAAAGCAGGAAGGATGGGAAAAACGTTTATTACAGCCTTGACGACGAGCATGTGCTTCATGTGATCGACCAGGTGCTCGAGCATATCCGCCATTAATAGGTAATACAAAGCAGGCGTGTAACAGCGTCTGTTTTTTTGTCTGCGAAAAAATAAAATCATCTTTTTTACAGCAATTCAAAAAGAACATTACAGCACAGCGTATTAATTTATGGCGCCTCATGGTTGCGCCGCCGTTAAGGTTTGCTGCATAGCAAATGCCTGCTGCGCAACTATTTGGCAAATTACATTAAAATTTTTGCAAAAAGGGTTTACAAGGAAATGATATATGTTATAATACATATGAACGAATGAACATATATTCATGTGAAGGAGGAAAGTATGATGGCACAAAAACACACGCATGAACACGATCACTGCCACGACGGGAGCTGTGGAAGCGGTCACGAAAAAAGCCATGAGCATATGCACGTCAGCGGAAACGGCGAATGCACCTGCGAGCTTGGCGCGCATGACCATGATCATGAGGGAGGTTGTTCCTGCGGGCATGAGCACGCTCACGCGCTGGAGGGAACAAAGACATATTTTGCAAGGCTTATTACAGGCATTGTTATTTTTGCGCTGGGGTATATCCTGAAGAGTGTGTTTGAGCTTAATATATGGGTTGAATTTTCAATCTTTTTTGCAGCCTATCTTGTGCTTGGGTTTAACGTACTTGTTACGGCAGGAAAAAACATAGCGAAGGGCAAAGTATTCGACGAGAATTTTTTGATGACCATCGCGACCATAGGCGCATTTATTCTGGGAGACTTTGCGGAAGGTACGGCGGTGATGCTGTTTTACATGATTGGTGAAACGCTCTCTGATATGGCGGTTAATAAAAGCAGGAAATCCATTACAAAACTGATGGACATCAGGCCTGATTACGCGAATATCAAAATTGGAGACGAAGTAAAGCGCGTAGATCCGGCTGACGTCGCGGTAGGCGACGTGATCGTTGTAAAACCATTTGAGAAGGTACCGCTGGATGGAACGGTACTTTCGGGGACTTCGGCGCTTAACACAAGCGCGCTTACAGGGGAAAGCCTTCCCCGCGACATTGCCCAGGGCGATGAGGCGCTTGCCGGCAGCGTGAACGGCGGCGGACTTTTAGAGCTGCGTGTGGAGAAAACGTTTGGTGAATCCACTGCGGCAAAAATACTCGACCTGGTGGAGCATGCAGGAAGTAAAAAGGCGCATGCAGAGAAATTCATTACGAAATTCGCGCGTTATTATACGCCTGTCGTTTGTGCGGCGGCCCTTATTGTGGCAATCGTGCCTTCGCTTATAACGGGCGATTGGGCGACCTGGGTTTACCGCGCGCTCCTTTTCCTTGTAATATCCTGTCCGTGCGCGCTTGTGGTTTCGGTCCCGCTGACCTATTTCAGCGGTATTGGCGGCGCGTCGAAAAAAGGGATCCTGGTGAAGGGAGCCAATTACCTTGAAGCGCTCACTGAGGTGCGCGAGGTGGTGTTTGACAAAACGGGAACGCTCACAAAAGGTCAATTCGCAGTAAAGGCGGTATACCCGGCTGATGGCATCAAAAAGGATGACGTGCTTGAGGCGGCAGCGGGCGCAGAGGCGGATTCATCCCATCCAATCGCAAAATCAGTGCTTGCGGCATTTGGCAGGCAGCCCGGGCAGCGCAGCGGATATGAGGAAATACCGGGCCATGGCGTAGAAGCCACCCTGATGGATGGAAGAAAGATTATTGCGGGAAACGCAAAGCTGATGGAGCGTGAGGGCGTTGTTTTCAAAACGCTGGACGAGCCGGGAACCGTACTTTATGTGGCACAGGACGGCAATTTCCTTGGAAGCATACTGATCGCGGACCAGATAAAGCCGGATGCAAAACAGGCCACGCAGGAGCTTCGGGGCATGGGCATTTCTACGGCAATGCTGACGGGCGACGCAAAGAGTATCGGGCAGGCTGTCGCCTCACAGGTTGGGATCGACGAAGCATATTACGAGCTTCTGCCGCAGGATAAGGTGGAGGTGCTTGAGCAGATACAGCACGAAAAAGGACGCGTAGCGTTTGCAGGCGATGGCATCAACGATGCCCCGGTGCTTGCGCGGGCGGATGTTGGAATTGCAATGGGCGGCGTTGGAAGCGACGCGGCAATCGAAGCCGCGGATATTGTCCTTATGACGGACGAGCCGACAGGCGTACCGGATGCGGTACGGATATCGAAGAAAACGCGGCGTATCGTGTGGCAGAACATCATCTTTGCGCTTGCGGTGAAGGCTGTGTTTATGGTGCTGGGCGTAACGGGTATCATAGATATGTGGCTGGCGGTATTTGCGGATGTCGGCGTTACGTTAATTGCGGTATTGAACGCATTGCGGGCGTTGAAATCGTAAGGAAGCAGTTGGGAATAAGGAGTTCAAAAAACGGCACAGCCAAGGGTTGTGCCGTTTTTTATTGTGAGGGTATAAAATTGCAGCAGACAGGAAAGGGCAAACGCCGGGTGTCAGGCTGCTTCCTGGCGGGGCTCCCAGTCCTCGTCTATCAGGTAGGTTTGCGCGATCCCTGCAACGCGCTGGATTTCTGCGGAGTCAAAGGGACTGTTCAGCCCCGCGCTTGCGATATTCCCCAGAAATTCCGCGCTTTCTTCCCGGGCCAGAAGTTTGTTGTAGAGCGCAATGGCGGCCGGTTCATCCGTGAGGGAAAGCTCCCACAACTGGAGCGCGATGTCCGCAGAAGTCCCGTAAGAGATCGTATAAAGGGGATGGTTGTAAATATGGGGAATAGATACCCAGCCGTCGGCAAATGGATTGAAACCTTCCGCATCCAGTAGCCCAAACCGCTCGGACTGCTCTGTTGCAATTTCATTGATCCGGTCGACCGTGATCTCTTCCGGCGAAAGGGAATAGATTTCAAATTCCATTGCGACAAAAAAAGGCTGCTCTACCATGGCCTGAAAAATGCTTGAAAGCGTATCGTATCTTAATTCATAGCCGTCGTCTTCCCCAAAATACCCGGTATAATGATTGGAGACAAGAAGGTCGAGGGCCTGTGAAAAAATTTCAGCGGTATCCGTTGTTTCCGCCAGTTCGTCGCGGATCGAAAGATAGCTGTTGAAATGCCCGAATTCATGGTTCAGTGTAGAGATGCTCCACTCGTCGTCTGAAAAAGTGAGGAAGACAAAAGGAGTGGAATAATCGAAAAGATAGACGGTGTAGGCGTACGGGTATTTGGAGGGCCTGATTTCGTAATCGCACAAACCATTGTCCAGCATTGCCTGAAAATTTTCCGCAAGCGCAGGATCCATTCCTGCAAGCGTTTCGTTCAGGAAACCGGAATAATCCGCGAAACCGATATCGATCTCAGGCAGATATTTTGCTCCATTCCCGGTGAGCCGGCGGTAGACCGGAGTCAGGTATTCTGCGACGTCGTCAAGAAAAGACTGCGCCATTTCCGGCGTATAGTCTAGATCGTTCCATTCGAACTGCATATCGATATAGCTGTCAAAACCCAAAACTTCGGCAAGCTGCTGTCGCGTTTTGACAAGCTCGACATACAATTCGCCAAGCTTGGGATTATAAATGCCGTACCATAGATTGACCGCCTCCAGGTAAGCATCATAATCGGGGAAGGCTTCAATATCCGTGAGTGAGAGCTCCTGCCCGTCATAAAGGATTGTACTGGTGGAAAGCATTTCCGTATAATCGCTTATTAGCTGCGCTTCCTTTGCGTAAAGCGGTATCGATTCCTCCGTATACCATATGGTGTCGCCAAGATATTCAAAATAGTCTGCGTCCCATTCCTCCTCGATCTGTTCCTTGTAGGGGGAGGCATAGAGCGTGGAACAATAATTATCATAGGCCATACTTACGTCCGCGAAATGCGTGGAGGTATAGCCCTGTTCCTCCCGCCAGAATTCGTCCGACAGGTCCATATCGCTGTGGATGCTCGAAAGGGTATCCATCGTTTCAAAGTGATCGAACAATGCGTCGGCCTCGTTCGTAAGCTCTTTAAGCTCCTGCACGTCCACACCGTTTTCGATCAGCTCCGCGATTTCATCGAGCCGCGAGACCGTGCCGTCGGCGTCCGGACGAGTATATTCCATTTCGGAAAACGGAACAATATGGTATTCCTTTTCCGGGTTTGGCGGAAGGGTTTCCATGGCGGACGGCTCTGCAGTGGCGGATGCGCCGTATTCGACTGCCGTACTTTCCATAGCAGTGACGAGCCGCCTGTAAATGTCTGCACAGCCGGAAAGAGATGTGGCGCACAACATGAGCGCCGCCAAAAAAACAGCGGTCAGTTTCTTTTTCATAGTAGGGCCTCCTTAACGGTAATGCCTTGCGGTAAAGAAGTAAACGAGATATACAATACAGCCGGCAATCAGAGACCGCAGAAGCATTTGCCAGAAATCACCGGATTGGGTTGTGATATTCTGGTGGTAAACGCGCACCATCAGGATGCACGTTACCACGACCGTTATCAACTGTCCGATACAGAGGGCAATTTTAGCGATATGATATTGGATTTCCACATTGGTGCCGGATATTTTGACCGGGTAACGGTACAGCCGCGGAAAGCGCGATAACAAAAACAGGAGCCCGCACAGCCCTCCGCCAAGGCCAAACAAAATAAACAGCACAACACGCATTCCGTATTTTGCCACCAGGCCTTCCGAATCCGAAGGGGGAGGGGGCATGGGAAGGATGCTTGCCGTCATCGCGAAGGTGACGATCATGCAGACAATGCTGATAAAAGTGGCCCACTCCAAAAAGAAACGCCAGTTCCGGAGTGCGCGCAGGCTGCTTTCTTTCATACTTTAACCACGCAAATCGATAAAGCCGGAAGCGTCGATACTGCCATCTTCAAAGGTGCCCATATCCTCCAGGATACGCAGGGAAGCATCCAGCACATAAAACATGAGGGGACATCCGCTGCCTTCCCCCAGCCGCATATCGAGCGAAAGAGCGGGAGAGAGGCCGAGCGCACGCGCAATGGCCGTATAACCCTGCTCGTAGCTTTTATGCGAAGCAAACATATATAATACGCTTTGGGGCGCGATGCGCTTTGCGCACAATGCGGCGCATGCCGAAATAAAGCCGTCGATTACAACAGGTATTTTGAAATGCGCACACGCGAGATAAGCCCCTGTCATAGCGGCGATGTCAAGCCCGCCAACCTTTGCGATCACGTCTACGGGATCCTTGGGATCAGGATCGTTTTTTTGGATCGCCGTTTCGATTGCAGATATCTTCTTTCGGTATTGCTCCTCAGAAATTCCCGCACCCCTGCCGGTCATTTTTTCCACCGGCTTTTTGAGGAGCACGGATGCAACGGCAGACGTAGAAGAAGTGTTGCAGATGCCCATTTCCCCCAGGCCAATGATATCGTAATCCGTACGCCCGGCAACGGCCCTGTAGCCAATCTCCATTGCTTTTTCGCACTGCTCGCGCGTCATGGCGGGCTCTTTTACCATGTTGTTGGTGCCGTACATCACTACGCTGTCGATCACGTTTTTGTGCTTCAGGCGTTTTGCAATACCGACGTTATAGACAAACACCTGGGCGTTTGCCTGAGCGGCAAGCACGCTCACCCCTGCGATGCCGTTTGCAATATTGAGCGTTTGCATGGGAGTGACTTCCTGTGGCACGGGCGTAATTCCCTCATCGTAAATACCGTTATCCGCCGCGAAAACAAGCACGGCGCGTTTGGCGAGCGTTCCGCCCATAAACCCGCGGATCCCTGCAAGGCGTACGGCGTAATCCTCCAACTTTCCCAAACTGCCAAGCGGCTTGGAAAGGGAATCCACACGGCGGCGGGCCTCGTCCATTACACTTTGGAGGGGAGGCGTTATCTTTTTGTAATCAATCGTATCGGCTGGCAAATGATTTTCCTCCGTTTTTCTTTTTTGTTACGTCTAGTATGGCACAAACGGAAAGCAGATTTCAAGATGTATCTTTTCTATTTCATAAGCGAATCAGGTTAAGATAAAAAAGACGGCGTACCGGAAAACCGGTAAGCCGTCTTTAAACGCAAAACTGCCCTTTCAGGACATTGTTGATTGGGAGCGCATGGTCAGAAGACCAGCTTGTCCTCCAGGAACTTTTGCACCTGATCCATTGCGATACGCTCCTGCTGCATGGTGTCGCGGTCGCGCACTGTGACGCACTTGTCGTCAAGCGTTTCGAAATCGACGGTGATGCAGTAGGGCGTTCCGATCTCATCCTCACGGCGGTAGCGTTTGCCAATCGAGCCTGCAAGGTCGTAATCCACATTAAAATGCCTGGAAAGATCGGCAAACAGCTTATCGGACGTTTCCGAAAGCTTCTTTTGCAGCGGAAGAACCGCGGCCTTAAACGGCGCAAGCGCCGGATGCAGGTGCATCACGATACGCGTATCGCCGTTTTCGAGCGTTTCCTCATCATATGCCTCGCACAGGAAGGCAAGGGCAACGCGGTCTGCGCCCAGCGAGGGTTCGATGCAGTAGGGAACGTATTTTTCGTTGGTAACCGGATCGAGGTATTCAAGGCTCTCTCCTGAGTGCGCCATATGTGCTTTCAGGTCAAAATCGGTTCTGTCTGCAATCCCCCAAAGCTCTCCCCAGCCAAATGGGAAGCGGTATTCGATATCCGTAGTCGCATTGGAATAATGGGAAAGCTCCTCTGGCGCATGGTCGCGCAGCTTGAGGTTTTCATCGTCTATTCCAAGGGAAAGCAGCCAGTTGTGGCAATAGTCCTTCCAATATTTGAACCATTCAAATTCTTCTTTCGGATCGCAGAAAAATTCAAGCTCCATCTGCTCAAATTCACGAATGCGGAAAATAAAGTTTCCGGGCGTGATTTCGTTCCGGAAGGATTTACCAACCTGTCCGATCCCCATCGGCATTTTACGGCGTGTGGTACGCAGTACGTTTTTAAAGTTTACAAAGATGCCCTGCGCCGTTTCCGGACGGAGGTAAATCTGCGCCGCGGTATCTTCGTTAACGCCCTGGAAGGTCTTGAACATCAGGTTAAACTGGCGTATGGGCGTAAAATCTTTTTTGCCGCAGGACGGACAAACGATGTTTTCGGCAATAAACGCCTCCATTTCTTCCTTGCTCATCGCTTCGACACTGCCGATGTCAAGGTCGTTTTCCGCAGCATAGTCCTCGATCAGCTTATCCGCGCGGAAACGTTCCTTGCAGCTTTTGCAGTCCATGAGCGGATCATTAAAGCCGCCCACATGTCCGGAAGCCACCCATGTTTCCGGGTTCATGAGAATCGCGCTGTCAAGGCCCACGTTGTACGGGCATTCCTGCACGAATTTTTGCCACCATGCGCGCTTGACGTTGTTTTTAAATTCAACGCCCAGCGGGCCGTAATCCCACGAGTTTGCAAGGCCGCCGTAAATTTCCGAGCCCGGGAATACAAAGCCGCGGCCTTTGGCAAGCGCCACAATTTTTTCCATTGTTTTTTCCATCTGAAAAACCTCCATTTTATAACAGAGCGCGAGCATGCGTGCTGGTATTTTATACACGGTACGGGAAAATAAAAAAATCCTTCATCCCATGCAAGGGACGAAAGATTACTTCCGCGGTTCCACCCTAGTTGACTCCCAAAACGGGAATCCGCTTTCAAACCATGCGCTTTTGTCGAGCGGGACGCCACTCCCGCAAAACGCTCCTTGATTCACTTTTTCTATCAAATATCATAACAATTTTTAAAGAGGAATTCAACATTTATTTTTATTGTGGTATACTATTAAAATATTCAAAAAAAGTCATTATTCGGGAAATGGGGAATTACTATGAGCGGTTTGCAGCTTTTTGGACTGATTACCGTGTGCGTAACAGCCGGGATTTTCATTGTCTGCATGATTCTATACTGCATCATACAGCAAAAAAGGCATTTTTTATGTCCGCATTGCAAAACGAGGTTCAAGGTATCCGGTTTGCGTAGTTTTTTCGTTTCACGGCAGGGAACGGACAGGCTGCTGACCTGCCCGCATTGCGGGATGAGCTCCTATATGGAAAATATTCCGGATGAAGAATATCATAAACAGCAGGAAGATACAAAGCGGGAGGAACAGGAAAAATGATGGCTTTGCTCATTGGCCTCGGCGGCTTCGCGGGAGCGGTCAGCCGCTATGGAATGAACCTTCTCACCAAAAACATTTCGGGATCGTTCCCTTGGGGGACAATGCTTGTCAACATCGCCGGATCGTTTTTGATCGGCATTATTTTTCAGCTGTCGTTGCAGTCGCGCATCGATGAACGCATAACCAAAACGCTCATGGTGGGCGTCATGGGGGGCTTCACTACATTTTCGAGTTTTTCCCTCGAAACGCTGGGATTGCTTGAGGACGGCAGGATACTGTTTGCAGTGATCAACGCCGTCATAAGCGTTGCAGCGTGCATATTTGCCGCATGGCTGGGAAAAACGCTTGTAAGGGGTATATAAGCAAGATAAATTCATGTTCACGAAACTGACTTCCAATCGGAAGCCGGGTATATTTGATATACAAACGATCTTTTTATCCAGATGCCTGAATGACGGCTGAAAAAACAAAAGCCGCCACTTTCATACACGGTATCCGGTATTTCTGTATTGTCAGGAGACCGGATTTTATTTCAGTATCGATACAAAAAGGAGTTTACAGCATGAGTCAGAACATTTGGGGATATGTCCGTGTATCCACGAGGGATCAGAACGAAGACCGTCAGATGATTGCAATGAGTGAATTTGACGTGCCGGAAAAAAACATTTATCTGGACAAACTGAGTGGAAAAGATTTTAACCGTCCTGCATACCGCCGCCTGCTGCGAAAAATGAAGGAAGCAGATTTGCTGGTTATCAAAAGCATCGACCGGCTGGGGCGTAACTATGACGAGATTCTCGAGCAGTGGCGTATTATCACGAAAGAAAAAAAAGTGGAGGTCGTGGTGCTCGATATGCCGCTGCTCGACACGAGGAAGGGCAGGGACCTTACCGGCACGCTGATTGCGGATATCGTACTGCAGCTTTTGTCCTATGTCGCGCAGACAGAGCGTGAAAATATCCGCCAGCGGCAGGCGGAAGGGATTGCGGCTGCAAAACAGCGCGGGGTAAAGTTCGGCAGGCCGCCAAAGCCTGTACCGGACGAGTTTTTTGAGCTGAAGGAGCAATGGTTCCGCAGGGAAATTTCATCGCGGCAGGCGGCTGCAGCCATCGGCGTCGCGCAGGATACTTTTTTGCGGTGGACAAGGGAAAAACAGAAAAATACAGCTGTTGCAAAATGAAGAAAACATCAAAAAAGGCGGGATGAACCCGCCGTTTTAAAGTCTCGAAATAATTTTTACGAGGTACTATTCAGTTCAGGACGATCACCGATACGTTCAGTATCGTCGCGATCGCGAGCCATATCAAATAAGGAATCAGCAAATAGAAGCTGGGCGTTACCTGCCTTACGTTCCGCATCAGAATGATCAGGTTTACGACAAGCGCAATCATGATAACGAGCGCCGATACCGGATTGTAAAGCATGAAAAAAACCGGCGACCAGAGCGCGTTGATAATGATGTTCAGGATATACCCTGCGGCTGCGCCCTTTGGCGCGTGGGGCCTTGTGATTGCGTACGCAAAGGAAATAGCGAGCAAAACATAGAGGATCGTCCAGATCAGGCCGAACGCCCACGGCGGCGGCTGGAGGGGAGACAGCGTAAGCCCCTGGTACCAGGCGGTTGACGTATCGGTTGCAAGCGAAGCGATCACCGCGCCCGCTGCTGTTATGATGACGGCTATAACGGCCCTGACGCTCCTCATCTTTTTTTCGTGTTTTCGTTCTTCCATTTGATACGTCATTACAAACATTGTTTTATTTCCTTTAAACACTATATTCATCCATGCAACGATTGATTTGTGCTGCATGCCCTGTGGAATCTGCGATAATTCCTTGCAAAACCGCCTTCATTATTGCTATAATATAACGTAATTGTGAAAACAGCTTTCGGCGACATTATGATACACCATAAGCCGCACGGATAAACGCTGATGTCACGAAATATTTTATCTAATGTAGGGTATTTGCCATGCGGCGAAACCTGAGCGGAGGAAACTATGAAAACAAAAACGAGATCTCTTACACTGATGGCTATCCTGATTGCGGTGATGCTCCTGATGGGATACGTGCCCAACCTCGGATTTATTATGATCGGGCCGATTTCAATCACGCTGATGTGCATTCCGGTGATCATCGCAACGCTGGTGCTTGGGCTGAAAACCGGGCTTATGATGGGGCTGCTGTTTGCAGTCATCAGCATATCAAAGATTTTTGTAATGCCGGACGCCTTTTCTGCGATCGTGGTGGATGATTTTGGCAAATATGGCGTATTATATATGCTTTGCCTGCTGATTCCGCGGGTACTGATTCCTGTCACTACATGGGGAATGGGCAAGGCAATGAAAACAAAAAAAGAGTACGTGAATCTGGCAGTCGCCTCCCTTACGGGCTCTCTTACGAATACAGCGGTATATCTGATCCTCGTAAGCCTTACGCTTACGCCCCTTATCTGCACGTTTTACTCGGTGGATGCGGCAGGGGCCGTGGCGGTGATATGGGGGATCGTGCTTACAAACGGGCTTCCGGAGGCGGTATTTGCGACGCTGATCTGCCCGGCAATCGCGCGGGCGCTGAAAAAATCAGTACCGCCGATCATGACCGCAAGACAAAAGGAGATTGCATAGCAGATGATTTTTGTAATGGACGTTGGTAATACGAATATCAAGTGCGGGATGTTTCAGGGCGACGATCTCGTGCATTCTTTCCGCATCACGACTGATATCGATGCTACGTCGGACCAGTTCGGCATCCAGATGATCGACTTTTTCAACTACCTTGACCAGGTTCCGGAGGACATCGAGGGAATACTGATTTCGTCGGTTATTCCGTCGATCAACTATACGCTTGACCATATGGTGCGTGAGTATTTCAAAAAAAAGCCAATGTTTGTCGGCCCGGGGATCAAAACGGGTATCAATATAAAATACGATAACCCCAAAGAGCTCGGCACGGACCGGATCCTTACAGCGGTGGGGGCTTTCGAGCTTTACGGCGGGCCTGTAATCACCATTGATTTTGGCACGGCGACAAGCTTTGGAGCGATTTCGGAAAAAGGTGATTTTTTAGGCGGGGCGATCTGCCCGGGCCTTAAAATAACCTCGGAGGCGCTTACGAATTACACGGCGAATCTTCCAAGGATAGAGCTCAAACGTCCGCGCAAGGTGATTGGGCGAACTACCGTCACCTCGATGCAGTCAGGTATCATCCACGGCTATGTCGGACAGGTGCAATATATTATCGAGCGGATGAAGGAAGAGATGGGCGAAGCGAAGGTCGTTGCGACCGGAGGCTTTGCAGAGCTCATCGCGCAGGAAACGAATTGTATTGATGAAATCAGCCCGACACTTACATTGATCGGACTGAATAAGATTTACAGGAAGAACTCTTAAACAGAAGAGAAGGAGCAAGGCAATGAAAGATATCAAAGTAGCGATACTCGGTATGGGAACGGTTGGCGGAGGAATTTACCAGCTGATCGAAAAGGAACAGAAAAACATCGAGCATAAGGAAAACATACATTTGGAGGTCAAAAAAACGCTGGCCCTCAATTATGCGGTGGATGTGCCGGACAGCAAGAAAGCAAAGGACATCGATGAAATTATTAACGATCCGGAAATCACAATCGTTGCGGAGGTGATGGGCGGGCTGAAGCCGTCCAAGGAATTTATCATCAAGGCACTCGAAGCGGGGAAAACGGTCGTGTCCGCAAATAAGGACATGATCTCGCAAAACTGGCCGGATCTTGAGGCGGCGGCAAAGCGCGGAAACGCAGGTTTCTACTTTGAAGCGGCGGTCGGCGGCGGAATACCCATCCTGCGCGCCCTCAATGATTCCATGCAGGCCAACAGCATCGACAGGATATACGGAATCGTGAACGGTACGACCAACTATATCCTTACGAAAATGGACGACGAAGGCAGGGATTTTGACGATGTATTGAAAGAAGCGCAGGAGCTTGGATACGCGGAGGCGAATCCCACGAGCGATGTGGAGGGATACGACGCGCGCTATAAGCTGTCCATCCTTGCTTCCATGGCGTTCCATGCACGCGTGCCGGTGGATAAAATTTACTGCGAGGGAATTACGAAGATCACGAAGCTTGATATCGAGATCGGCCGCGAGCTTGGTTATGTGGTGAAGCTGCTGGCAATCGGCAAAAAAGACGAAAACGGTGAAATCGAGGTGCGTGTGCATCCCACGATGATCCCCAAAGACCATGCGCTTGCAAGCATCAAAGGATCGTTCAACGCGATCTTTATTAACGGCAGCGCGGTTGGCGAGATGATGTGGTATGGCAAGGGCGCGGGAGATTTCCCGACGGCAAGCGCACTTGTGTCGGACATGATCTATTCGGTCGGTGCGCCAAACCCCAGGTATGTGACGTTTGAAAATTCATACGATGCCAATCAGGTGAAATTCAACGACAACTGGCTCACAGAGTATTTCGTCCGCACGAATGTGCTCGATAAGCCGGGCGTGCTCGCAAAAATTGCGGGAATCCTTGGAAAACATGATGTGAGCATCGAAAGCGTCATCCAAAAAGGCGCAAAGAAGGGCGAGCAGTCGGCGCCGCTCATTCTGGTAACGCACAAAGCGCATGAGAAGGACCTGCAGAAGGCCATCGAGGAAATTAAGGAGCTTGACGCGGTGGTGAATGTTCCAAGCTGTATCCGCGTAGAGAAATAAAGGGGTTTATACAATCTGTTTCGGTAAAGGGAGTGGAAACAATGATTATTGGGAAGCATGAGGCAATCAAGGAAGAAAAACTGGGTGGCGAAGGAATCGGAAGCGCGCAGATGTACCACTGGCTCGGAGGAGAAAACTGCCCGAATCTTGGTTTGCTGGCAACAATAACGCTGGAGCCGGGCACAACGGTAAGCGACCATACGCATACCGGCGAAGCGGAAATCTATTATATCACACAGGGAGCAGGGGAATATAACGATAATGGAAAGACTGTTCCCGTAAAGGCAGGCGATGTGACAGTCTGCTATGACGGACAGACGCACGGACTCAAAAATACGGGCGATGGCGAGCTTTTGTTCCATGCTGTGATCGTAAAAGGATAACAAAGGCGGGGAAGGCATTCTCTCTGGGCGTTTTGCCCATATAATCAATAGGAGGGTTACTCATGGATTTAACATGGCTGTGGATTTTAATCGGCGTTGTAGCAGCGATCATTGTGATCATCGTGATCTGGTATATCGTCGCATACAACAATTTTATCAAAATGAAAAACAGCATCGAAGAGGCGTTTGCCACCATCGATGTTTATCTCAAAAAACGGTTTGACCTGATTCCGAACCTCGTGGAGACGGTAAAGGGCTACGCCGCCCACGAGCGCGGAACGCTTGACGAGGTGACCGCCGCAAGGAACAGCGTCGCAAACTCTTCGACAACGGAAGAACGGCTGCAAAACGAAAACATCCTTTCGGGAACGCTCAGGAGCCTGTTTGCCGTTGCGGAGGCGTATCCGGACCTTAAGGCGAATACAAACTTCCTCGACCTGCAAAACCAGCTCAACATGGTGGAGACAGACCTTGCAAACGCGCGTAAATATTATAACGCGAATGTGCGGATGTTTAACACCAAGCTGGAGACCTTCCCTACAAGGCTGATCGCAAAGAAGTTCAACTTTACAAAACAGCCGATGTACGAAGTGCCGAATGCGGCGGAGCGTGAGAACGTAAAGGTACAGTTCTAAAACAGGATATTGGCGGGGACGCGTCCCCGCAGGCTTTCGCAACCGCATCTTGCGGTTGCGAAACTGTTTTTGAGGGTAACAATTAAAAGTCTGGAGAGTAAAATGAAAAAACTGTTTTTGGTTTTGACAGTACTTCTTGTGCTGCTCATCCCGTCCTTCGCGTTTGCCGCGTCGGATTATACGATCTCGCAGGAAGATATCAAAATCAACGTAAATGAAAACAATACCTATGACATCACGGAAAACGTGACGGCGGAATTTCCGGAATTCTCGGCAAAGCATGGTATTACAAGGACAATCCCAACAGACGTTGAGCTGTCGCGCAGGATTGACGGGAATGTAGTGAAAAGCAGATACCGCGCGATTATTTCCAATATCGAATCAGACGGCCCATACCATACGGAAAGCGGCAACGCGGGCCTTACAATTTATTTTGGGGACGCTGACCTGACGGTGAGCGGCACACAGAATTACAATTACAGCTACCGTTACGACATGGGCGACGACGGGCTTTCCTCGATGGATGAATTTTATTTCAATCTGATCGGCAGCGATAATCCGATACCGATTGAGGGAATGACCTTTGAAATCACCATGCCAAAGGAGTTCGATGCGTCAAAGGTCGGTTTTACGACCGGCGCGGCGGGCAACTCCGGATACAACGAAAACGCATTGAAATATACGGTTGACGGCAATACCATAAGGGGATCGATCAACCAGACGATTGCGCCTTATGAGGCTGTCACAATTCGTATTGAGCTTCCTGACGGCTATTTTGTCGGCGCGCGCAGCGCGCAAAGCCTTTTGATGCCCTGCATCCTGATTGGCCTCGTTGTATTTGTGATCGTCGTACTTCTGTTTGTCACTGCGGGGAAAAAGAACCGCGAGGTACAGACCGTTGAATTTTATCCGCCGGAGGGTATGAACCCCGCGGATGTGGGATATATTATTGACGGTATCGTGGAGAACAAGGATGCCGTATCCCTTCTTATCTATTGGGCGGACCAGGGAAACCTTGAAATCCATCAGGAGGACAAGAAAAACGTTTCTTTTAAAAAGGTCAAAGACCTGCCGGATACGGCGAACGACTACGAACGGATTTTGTTCGATAAGATGTTCAGCGGCAGGGAGAGCATCAGCGTAAAGGATATGCAATATACGTTTTCAGATACGATTGCCGCTGTAAAATCGCGTATCAAGGATAAATATGAAATGGAGCAAAACCGCGTATTTACCAAAAAATCATTGCGGCGGCAAAGCTTTGCGGGCGCTTTTGCCGCATTCCCCATGGCATTGATGCTTGCGTTCAGCATTTACCTCGATTCCTACGAATTGTTTGCCGCAATCATACCGTGTGCGATTGCCTGGGTGTTTGGATGGGTGCTGACCTCAGGCCTGATTTCAAATGTCAACAAGTGGAAATCCGAAAAGCTTTCTACGAGAACAGGCTCTATGGTTTTGTTCACGGTGCTGGCAGTGGCATACCTTGCGATTGTCTCCCTGATGAGCGTTGATTTGTTTGGTATGATGGTAATTGTGCCGATGGCTATGACGATTGTTATGATGATCCTCGCGACGCAAATGAGAAGGCGTACCGAACGCGGCGCGCAGTGGGCGGGCCGTATTCTGGGGCTGAAACACTTTATCGAGACGGTGGAGGCGGACAAGCTGAAAATGCTGGTGAATGACGATCCGAAGTATTTTTACAATGTCCTGCCTTACGCATATGTGCTGGGCGTTTCGGACAAATGGGCGAAGCAGTTTGAAAGCATCGCAGTGGAACCGCCAAGCTGGTATTACGGCTATAACGGTTCGGTATTCACTACGATCTGGTTTGCGAGTATGCTCTCCAATACCATGTACTATACACAGCAGACGATGTCTGCGACCAAAGAAAGCTCCGGCGGTGGAATCGGCGGAGGCGGCGGCTTTGGCGGGGGCGGTTTCTCCGGTGGCGGAGGTGGCGGCGGAAGCTTCGGCAGCTGGTAACAGAAAAAAAGGACGGTCCGGGGCGGGAGCTCCGGACTTTTCATTATGTGATATCGTTCGAGACTCGAAGGCATGCGCACATATTGATCGATATCAGATAATTTCCTGTTTTATTTTAGAATGCGATACAGTATAATAAATCTAATACGATTTATTGCGAAAAGGGGAAACAATGGGTACCGTTCTCATCACAGGCGCATCGCGCGGAATCGGCAGGGCAGTGGCTCTTGCGTTTGCCCGCCAGGGCTTTTGCGTTGCGGCAAATTACCATACGCATGAGCAACAGGCAAAAGAGCTTGGGGAAGAACTGCGTGCGCTTGGAGCCTGTGCAAGGCTTTTTCGGGCGGACGTATCGGATAAGGCGCAGGTAGACGCAATGTTTTTGAAAATCAGGCAGGATTTTGGCAGCGTTGATGTTCTGGTGAACAACGCCGGTATGGCGCAGCAAAAGCTGTTTACGGATATCACGGAAGAGGAATGGGACCGGATGTTCGATGTGAATATCAAAGGAATGTTCCACTGTGCAAAGGGCGTGCTGCCGGACATGATCAGCAGGAAAAAAGGAAAGATTATCAACGTATCGTCAATCTGGGGAATTGCGGGCGCATCCTGCGAGGTACATTATTCCGCTTCAAAGGCGGCGGTAATCGGCTTTACAAAGGCACTTGCAAAGGAGGTCGGCCCATCCGGCATCCAGGTAAACTGCGTTGCGCCCGGCGTGGTAGAGACCGATATGAACGCAGCGCTAAGTGAGGATATAAAAGAGGAATTAAGGGAAGAGACGCCGCTTGGGTGTATTGGCGAGCCGGACGACATCGCACAGGCGATTTTGTTTTTGGCAGAGGACCGCAGCCGGTTTATCACCGGGCAGGTCATAAGCCCCAACGGCGGTATCGTGATCTGAACCATAATGATATGACATCAATTTACAGGAGGATATAGAAATGAGAATCGAATCAAAATGCCTTCACGAAGGCTGGAAGCCTAAGAACGGCGAGCCGCACGCGCTGCCGATCTATCAGAGTACGACATACAATTACGATTCCACGGAACACATCGGGGACTTGTTCGACCTGAAGGCGGAAGGATATTTTTACACTCGCCTTGCCAATCCTACGGTTGGCTATGTGGAAGAAAAGCTTGCCGCTCTTGAAGGCGGCGTGGGCGCGATGTGCACATCCTCCGGCCAGTCGGCGAATATGATTGCGCTGCTCAATATTATGGGAGCGGGAGACCACATGGTCTGTGCCTCAGAGATTTATGGCGGTACGATAAACCTGTTTTCCGTGACGCTTAAAAAGCTTGGAATCGAGTGTACCTTTGTCGATCAGGATGCGCCGGACGAAGAGCTTGAAAAGGCGTTCCGCCCCAATACGAAGCTCGTATTCGGTGAAACGATCGCCAATCCGGCGATTTCGGTTTTCGATATCGAACGGTTTGCAAACCTTGCGCATAAGCACGGCGTGCCGCTTATTGTAGACAATACGTTTGCCACGCCGATCCTGTGCAGGCCGTTTGAATTCGGGGCGGATATTGTGACGCATTCCACCTCAAAATATATGGACGGACACGCCGTGCAGCTTGGCGGCGTGATCATAGACAGCGGAAATTTTGACTGGAAGGATTACCCAGGCCTTACACAGCCGGACGACAGCTATCACGGGGTAGTCTATACGGAAACGTTTGGCAAGCTCGCATACATCATGAAAGCGCGCGTGCAGCTGATGCGCGATATCGGCGCAAGCCCAACGGCCCATGCGGCGTTTCTCCTAAACCTCGGACTGGAGACGCTTGCGCTCCGTATGGAGCGGCATACGCAGAATGCGCAAAAGGTAGCGAAATTCCTGAGCACGCAGGATGCTGTGGAGTCTGTGAACTATCCGGGGCTCAAAGGCGACAAATATTACGATCTGGCGCAGAAATACCTGCCGCAGGGCGCCAGCGGAGTCGTGTCCTTTTCGCTTAAGGGAGGAAGGGATGCTGCCATAAAGTTTATGGACAGCCTCACGATGGCCTCTAATGTAGTCCATGTTGCAACGGTAAAAACATGCGTGCTGCATCCTGCGAGCGAAACGCACAGGCAGCTTACGGACGAACAGCTTGTGGCTGCGGGAATTACGCCGGGCATGATACGCTACTCTGTCGGTATCGAGAATATCGAGGATATCCTTGACGACCTCAAACGGGGTTTTGCACAAATCTAAAGTTCAGGAAAAGCCGTGTGGAGATTGAACGCACGGCTTTTTTATTCATAAAAGCACTTAAAAAATAAGATTTATAAAAGTGGTTGACAAATTCGTCCTGTCCGCATTATACTTTTGTAAACAGGAGGGTGGCGTTATGGCACAGGAAATCAACAACAGCAGGATGTTAAAAAAGGCAAACAGGCATCTTGTGCTGTGTACGCTGCGCGATAGCGATGCGCTTTCCGTAGAGGAGCTGGTGCAGCGCACCAGGCTGAGCAGGCCAACGGTGCTGAAGCTGCTCGGAGAGCTGGTGGAGGAAGGAATCGCCCAAAAAACCGGCTTGGGAGAATCCATGGGCGGAAGGCAGCCGATGCTGTATGCTTTGGATTTAAACCGGTATTTTGCGGTAGGGGTGGATTTTGAATTTCCACCGATCCGCGTCGTTTTTTCCGACCTTAAAGGTAATATCGTTTTTTCAAAACGCTGGGAGCAATCCTATGCGGATTCAATGGAGGATGTTTCACACGCCATTCTTTCTGCAATCCACGAGGGACTTGAAAGCCTTGGAATCAGCGCAGGCAACGTGATTGGCGCAGGAATCGGCATCCCGGGGCTGGTAGACATCACAGAAAATAAGCCGATCAGCGTTGCGCGGATGCCTGGGGCAAAGGATATCGAAATCAGCAGCCTCATCGAACGGGACCTTGGAATCAAGACCTTTATCCGCAATGACGCACACCTGCTTGCTCTTGCAGACAGGAGCGCCTTTGTGGGCGTGAATAAAAATATGCTGTATGTAGCATTTCGTACGGGTATTGGTATGGCAGTATACCAGAAAGGCGCGCTGTATGAGGGTGAGTGCGGAAATTCAGGATACCTTGGGCACACGACCTTTGATAAAGACGGCGCGTTATGCACGTGCGGCAAGCGCGGATGCCTGGAGCTCTACTGCTCCAAGGTGACCATGTGCGGGCAGTATGCCGGGAAAACAGGGAAGAAAGAAGAATTCCGTGTGATCCTTGCGGAAGCCGCGGATGGAAAAGAACCCGCAAGGCAGATCGTACAGGAGGCGGCCCGGTGTTTTGGAATCGCGATTGCAAACGCGGTGAAGCTCTTTGATATTTCGCTTGTTGTGCTGGGAGACCTGCCGTATGTAGAAAATGATTTATTTCTCAGGACAATAAACAATGTAGTAAACGACTATGTTCCATACAGCAGGAATGGTAAAATCACCGTCCGGCGGGGAACGGTTGAGGAAGAAGCCTACGCCCTTGGGGGAAGTATTTTTGTTCTCGATCAATTCTTTAAAACGCCCAAGCTGAGGCTGAATGTGCAATAGATGGAAATGCGGCAAATTTTGTGCTTTCGGTGCAGCAATATTTTTTTGCCAAGATATAAAACAACATTTACAAAAGTAGTTTAAATCGAGTGGACGCCATAAAATAACAGGAAGGAAAAAAACAGATTTACCGGGACAGACGCTGATAGCGCGCGGACAGAAGCAAGTATATATGGGAGGGGAAAGCATGGATAGGAGAGAAACCGTGAAAAGGGCAATTCATTTTGGAACGCCGGACAGGATACCGGTCTTTTTGTTCAGCGGAAACGCCTGCGATACGGATATCGTGCAGGTGGTGCTTGAACGATGGGATGCCGGCGAAAGCGGACGGGAAACCGAATGGGGATTTTTGTGGCAGAAGAGCGAGCAGGATACCAGTTCAATGGGCGTACCACAGGAGTACCTTCTGAAGGATTGGGACAATTACGAGAATTATGTGAACAATATTGCGCCTGATCCCTACGATAAGGAACGCTTTGAAGCGGTGCGCAAAATTGAGAAAGGCGACCGTTACCTGATGGGCAGCCTCTATCTTTCAGGGTTTACGGTCATGAGCTTCCTGCGCAGGTTCGAGCTGCTGATGATCGACATGTACGATATGCCCGAGCGGGTGGAACAGCTTGCGGATATTGTGTTTGGTTTTGAAAACGAGATCATCAGGCAAATGCCGGAGTATGGATTTGACGGGGTATCGCTTTTTGACGATTGGGGAATGCAGCAGTCTATGATGATTTCGCCGGAGTTATGGCGCAAATACTTCAAGAAGCGTTATGCAGATCAATTCGCGCTCGTGCATAGCCTTGGAATGGATGTATTTTTCCACACCTGCGGATATGTCGCCCCAATCATTGAAGACCTGATCGAGGCAGGCGTTGATATTCTGAATTTGGGACAGGCGGATATCAACGATATGAATATGCTCAAAGAAAAGTACAACGGCAGGCTTTGCTTCTGCCAGCCGATCAACTATCAGACCACAGGCATCAGCGGAACGAAGGAAGAGATTTACGCTGAAGCGCGGGAGATAAAGGAAACGTTTGCGTGTAAAAAGGGCGGGCTTATTGCAGAACTGTTTGATTATGAAGAAATGGGGTGGCAGCCCGAAAACCCGCGCAATACAGAATACCAGATCAGGGCATTTGAAGAAATACGATAGGAGCATGGAGGGACAGGGAATGGACGTCTATTATTTGGGCGTAGAGATTGGCGGAACCAAACAGCAAATTGCCATAGGAAAGGCAGACGGGACGATTGTGGAGTTAGTCTGTGAAAAGGTTGCGCTCACAAAAGGCGCGCTTTCCATCCGTGAATGGCTTTTGGAAAAAGTGCCGGTGGTTACAGGGAAATACACAACGAATCATTCGCGTATCGCTGCCGCCTGTATTGGCTTTGGCGGCCCGATTGAGACAGGGACGGGAAAAGTGCTGATCTCTGTGCAGGTGGAGGGCTGGAAAGATTTTGAGCTGAAAACATGGTTCCAGGAACAATTTGGAGTGGATACATACGTTTTAAACGATACCGTGGCAGGCGGTTATGGCGAACTGGTTCTGGGAGCAGGCCGCGCTTCACAGAACTTCTTTTATACAAATATTGGCACAGGAATCGGCGGCGCATTTTTCATTGGCAGGAAATATTATGACGGTGCAGGCTGCGGTGCTGCCTATATGGGAAATACCTATATACCGGATCCATTCGCGCAGCGTGCCGGACAGGCAACCCGGCTCGAAAACATATGCTCAGGCGCAGCCATCGAAAGCCGGCTGCGGCAGCCGGGATATGTGGATGGCAGTTCGCTCCTCATGGAGCTTTGCGGCGGGGATGAAAAAATGCTCAGCTGCCGTATGCTTGGGGAAGCGGCAAAGCAGGGAGATGCGTTTGCACTTGGTGAAATTGACCTGTTTGCACGTTCCTACGCCATTGGCCTTGGAAATATGATGACGTCTGTCAGCCCGGATCTCGTCGCGATAGGCGGCGGCGTGGCAAACCTGGGGGAAATAATACTCGAACCTGTCAGGAAATATGTAAATGAAGTTGCGTTTATTTCAGTGCGGGGAAGATGCGAAATCGTACAGAGTGAATTGGCTGACCATGTCGTGATTGCAGGCGCAATCCTGTATGCGGCAGGCTGCAGCAAATTATAAAACAAGAAAGCGAGAAAAGAAATGGAAGGATTACAGAAACTGATCGAACAGGAAATACAACGGGTTGAGGAAGCGGAAAAGCAGCCCGCGAAAGAATACGAAGTCACGCTTCCTTTGGGGAAATATTGCGACCACACGGTGCTAAGGGCATATACGCCTGCTGATATCGTAAAGAAATTCTGCGCGGAGGCAAAAGAGTATGGCGCAGCGTCCGTATGCGTCAACCCAATCCAGGTTAAGCTGGTACATAGCGAGCTCGCGGGGACGGATATTAAGACGTGCTGTGTTATAGGCTTTCCCTTAGGGGCGAATACGCCTGCGGTAAAGGCATACGAGGCTGCCGAAGCCGTAAAGGACGGCGCGCAGGAGGTAGACATGGTGATTAACGTGGGCGCACTGCGCGACAAAAACTACGATCTGGTATTTGACGATATCAAAGGCGTGGTTGACGCGGCAAAAGGAAAGGCGCACGTGAAGGTAATTATTGAGACCTGTTATCTGACCAAAGAGGAAAAAATAGCGGCCTGCGTGCTTGCAAAAAAAGCGGGCGCGGATTACGTAAAAACGTCGAGCGGCATGGGAACAGGCGGCGCGACGCTGGAGGATGTACGGCTGATGAAGCTTACCGTTGGCGAAGATATGCTCGTCAAGGCCTCCACCGGCATCGATACGAAGGAAGATGTGATCGCCTTTGTAAAGGCGGGCGCAGTCCGTATGGGAACGAGTAAGCTGGTGCAGATTGTGACGGGAGATCCGTCGGCCTATAGCGCTTCAAAGGATAACCAGCCGCCCAAATTCGACTGAACGATTACGCAAAAAGCCGGCAACTGATTGCCGGCTTTTGTTTTTGTTATAAAAAATGAAAGACCTATTTAATATAATCCATCAGGCTTTCGCGTCCGATTCGTTTATCCAGATCGCGCAAAAGAGGCTCTGCGCTGTTTGCGCCAAGGCCAAAACGCTCTGCGCCCGCATCGATCATTTCAAGCATGGTATCTATATCGCGGATACCGCCGGAGGCCTTCACCCGGATGCTTTCGCCAACGGCGTCCTTCATAATGCGCACCATTTCAACCGTGGTTGCCTTGCCCTGGAAGCCCGTGCTGCTTTTTACCCATGCCGCACCGGACGCCGCGACGATTTCCGATGCCTTTGCAATCTGCACGTCGTCAAGCAATGCTGTTTCAATAATAACCTTAACAGGGATTTTTACCGCTTCGCACACGGCTGAAATATCCTGTTTTACATAATTTTTGTTGCCCGACAGGAATGCGCCGATATTCATTACCATATCGATTTCCTGGGCGCCCATAAGCTCGAGCTGCTTTGCCTCGTATACCTTTGTGGACGTAAGCTCGCCGCCGTATGGAAACCCTGTTACAGTGCCGTGAATGATATCCTCATAGCCAATCGTATTTTTGATGGTGTAAACAAGGTAGCAGGGCAATGTGATTGTGGATGCGCAGTGATAGGTTTTTGCGATATCACATACGCGGTCGATGTCTGAAAGACGCTCGCCAGCCGCCACCGCGCTGATGTCGATCATGCCGGGAAGTGTTTCTAATGGAAACATAGCGTGGATCCTCCGAATGTATTTTGAAAACAGTATTATCTTAAACCGAGATCGTTCGAGTGTCAATTAAAAAATGGAAGAAATTTGATAAAATTCGTTGTATAATGGAAAAAGCAAAGAAAGCGGGGCGAAGATGAAATGGATATTGACAAGGTTAAGGAGTTTTTTCAAAAAGACAGGTTTGTGCATGCCAATGGGATTGATATCGTAAGCGCAGGCGAAGGGACGTGCGAATGCGCGGCGGTGATTGCAGAAAGCCACCTGAACGCAGGAAACGTCGTGCAGGGCGGTATGATTTTTACGATTGCGGATTTTGCGTTTGCCGTTGCCTCAAACTGCAAGCATCCCAACGTAGTGTCGATGAACAACAACATCACGTATGTGCGCCCGCCCAAGGGGAAAACGCTGATAGCGCGTGCAAAAGAAATATCCGCCACACGAAAAACGTGCCTTTACGAGGTAGAGCTTACGGACGAGCTCGGCACGCAGGTTGCATTTATGACCGCCACGGGGTATATCAAGGGCGGAAGCATCGGACTGTAACAGAATAAGATATCCTGCAATGGATTTGCCGAAATTTCCAGTGAAAAAGCAAGGTTTTATGTAAGTGAATGTGGAACAAATCAAAAGAGACCGTCCGCTGTTTGGACGGTCTCTTCTGTATGTCATGCGTTATGCTTTTGCTTTTTCAGGATGGTCCTTTTTGAGGGCCGCCGTCACGATTATGCCGATGACACACGCCGCGCCCGGAATGATAAACGTCCATGCCGAGGGAATACCGTCCACGCTGACGATTTTGGCGATTGCGGGGAACAACAGGCCGGAGATCGCAAAACCGATCATCACAAGGCCGTAGTTCACACCGTTGTTTTTGATGCCGAAGTAATCCGCCGTCACCGCCGGGAATACGCCCGCGCTGCCGCCAAACGCAAATGCGATGAAAGCAATCAGCACGATAAACAGATAGCTTTGCGCAAATGTCAGCATCAATACGCATACGAGCGTAATGATGTAGAGCAGGAACAGCACGTTACGCCTGCCGATACGGTCGGAAAGCCATGGCGCGATAAGCCTGCCGGCAGCCGAAGCGATTCCAGTCACCATAACGCCTGCAAGGGCTGCGGCTTCAGTGAGGTTGCGCAGCTCGCCCAAGGACTTTAAGAGCGGATTGATGATAAAGTACGCCGGAGTCAGCAGGATCATGCCAAACAGGATCAGGTAATATGGCTTTGCACGGAGCACCTCGAGCGGCGTAAACTGCTTTTGTGTGGAAAGGTCTGGAAGCTGCAGTGCAAAGCTGTCCATATATTTCTGGGATGGATTTTTTACAAACCAACCGAAAATCAGGATGATTACAAGGAAGATGATGGATAATGTCAGGAAGGTTTGCGATACGCCGACATTCTTTAGCAGGGTATTGACGATCGGGGTGAATACCACCGTGGAAGCGCCGAATGTGCACACGATTACGCCTGTAGCAAAGCCCTTTTTATCCATGAACCATTTTTGAGCGCATGATATGGTGGAGGTGTAAGCCGCGCCCACGCCAAAGCCCGCCATACCGCCGTAAAAGAGGTAAATCAGCCACGGCATATCCTGCGGCACGAGCGACGACAGGAAAATGCCGGCGCAGAACATAAGCCCACCCAAAAATACGACCAGCCGCGGCCCCTTTTTGTCGTTAAGGCGTCCGCCGACTACGATGCCCAGCACAAAGGTCGCCAGCATGATTGAAAAAGTCACGGATGCGTTATCCGCACTCCACGAGTAATACTCCATAACAGCAGGCTGGAAAATACTCCAGATATAAATGATACCGATGCACAGCTGAATAATTGCTCCGGAAACGAGGGGCATTACCTTGTTTTCTCTTTTCTCCATGGGATAATCTCTCCTGAAATGAAATGATTTCCGCACAGGGTGCGATGAAGCCCCGCAGCCGCACGGTATGGTACGCATTCATAGTACATGATTTGTGTGCAAAAATCAACGCAATGCTTGTGAAAAATGCGAGCAGGATGTAGAATAAGAGTAAGCTTAAGCAGGGTTTGCCCGCTTTGGCGGTATCGACATTACGGTGATTGCGAAAAAGAGGGAACATAGAATGCTGGAAGGATTGAAAATAGAGGTATACAAGGCAAATCAGGAGCTCGCGAAGCAGGGGCTTGTTACGCTGCGGTGGGGAAATATCTCCGCGCGGGACGAACGAACGGGCTATATCGTCATCAAACCGAGCCGCAGGGCGTGCGTAGAGATCAAGCCGGACGACCTGATTGTGTGCGATATGGAAGGAAAGATTATCGAAGGGCTGCACGCCCCGTCCTCAGACCTGTTTACGCATCTGGAAATTTATAAAGCGTTTGCAGATGTGAAAAGCGTGGCGCATACGCATTCCAAGTGGGCGACGGTGTTTGCGCAGGCAGGTAAAAGCATCCCAAACCTTGGAACGACGCACGCGGATTATTTTAAATACGATATTCCCGTTACGCGTACCATGCGTCCGGAAGAAATCGCGCGGGATTACGAAAAAAACACAGGCAAAATCATAGCGGAGGCGTTTACGCTCAAAAATCCGCTTGCAACTCCCGCCGTACTTGTGAAGAACCACGGCCCGTTCATGTGGGGAGCGAGCATTATGGATACCGTCGATAATGCGGTGGCGCTTGAATATGTCGCGGAAATGGCTTTTTACACTCTGCGCCTTAATACGGACGCGGAAATGAACAAATATTTGATCGATAAGCACACCTTAAGAAAGATGGGCGGGAAAAATGGGCAATAAATCCACTTCTACGGAGAGGCAGCTTTTTATTTTGTCGTTGCTTTCACAGCGGAAAAGCGGATACACGGTAAACGAAATTATAGACAGCTTAAAGCGCATGGCGGATATCGACGCAACGCGCCGTATGGTTGCGCGCGATATGGATTACATTTCGCAGAATTTCTTTGTGTATGAGGAAGAGCTTGACGGAAAGATTGTTTACAAGGCGGATAAATATGCGCTTTCGGATATGGACTTTTCGATGGCGGAAATCATCTCGCTTCATTTCACACGCGAGGTGCTGAAGTCTTACCAATCGCTTGGCATGGCAAAGGACGCGCTTAAAATCGTGCAGCGTATCCTTGCGAAAATGCCGGAGCTTTCGCGCTCGGCGACACAGAATATCGAAAAAATGATCAAGATCGTGCCGGAAATCACCGCAGAAGAGGAAACGGACGAGGATATCCTCGAAACGGTGCAGGAGGCAGTGCAAACGTCGCGCGGCCTTAAGCTGCGTTACCATACCTTTTCGACAGACGAGACGATGGAACGCGTATTCGATCCCTATGTACTTGAAATAAGGGAAGGTTGCTGGCACACGATCGGCCACTGCCATTTACGCAATGCGGTAAGAGACCTTCGCGTGTCGCGTATCGAGGATGCGGAGCTTACGGACAGGGAGTTTGAAGTGCCGCAGCGGTTTTACGAGGAATACCGCAAAACGCGTTTTGATAAGCTTGCGGGGGAAAACGCACAGGAAATCCGTGTGAAGTTTACCGGAGCAGCGGCAAAGCTGGTGAAGGAATACCACGCGCACAAAGCGGATAAGCTTGAAGACGCGGAGGAAGGGCTTCTTTTTTATAAGAAGGCAGCCATCACCCCAGACCTTGTAGGATGGATTCTTTCGTTCGGCGCGCAGGCAAAGGTGCTTTCGCCGGAATCGCTCAAAGACGAGCTGAAAGAGGAAGTAAGGGCTATGAGCGGGATGTATCTGTAAGCAGGCAATACAGGAGGGAAAACGGAATGATAAAGCAGAGAGTGGTTCTAAATGACATTTCTCCGGATTTCAAGCGGGACAACAGGACTCAGGAAGAATATATCGCAGCGAAAAAATCACAAACGGTTGATTTTATAAAGCGTTACCTCAAAAGCTCGGGCGCACGGGGCGTAGTGCTCGGCGTGTCCGGCGGGGTAGACAGCTTTTTATGCGCGTCGCTGTGTGCGCAGGCGTGCGAAGAAGAGGGAAAGCAAATGTATATCGTCCTGCTGCCAAACGGCGTGCAGTCTGATTTTGCCGACGCGCAGGAGTGCGCGCAGAAAATCATGGAAAACAGCCCGGGCGTCATGTGCGATACGGTTTCCATTGCGGGCGGTTACGAAGGGGCGGTAAGCGACCTTTCGGGCGCGCAGGGCTTTCATCGCGACGCTTATACGTTGGGGAACCTGCAGCCGCGCCTGCGTATGATGTACCAGTATGCGCTTGCAAAGGGAATGCTTGTGGCGGGGACGGACCACGCGACAGAAGCAATCACCGGCTTCTATACCAAATATGGCGACGGGGGAAGCGATTTCAATCCATTGCAGGAGCTGGTAAAAGACGATATCTACGCGATGTCGAAAACCTACGGCGCGCCGAAGGCAGTAATGGAAAAACAGCCTGCCGCAGGGCTTGGGATATCCCAAACGGACGAGGAAGAGCTGGGCATCCGTTACGCGGATATCTGCGCCTACCTGAAAGGGAACGTGATCGCAAAGGAACCGATGGAAAAACTGGAAGCGGCATACGACCGTTCCATGCACAAACGGTCAATGGCGGCCTCCTTAAAGGACGAATATACAAAGAAAGCGCAGGTTACGCGCATCCATATCGGCAATGTCGGGGATGGGCGCGTCCTCAAAAGCACGATTTGCGATATCAACGCCCATCCGGAGCAGAATGTATTATATGTGACAGGCGAACCGCTCCATGAGGCGTTTTATAACGAAATCAAAAAAACGGTCAATACGCCTGTGGCCCGTTATAACGTATTTCAACCGAAAGGAGAAAGTGGCGTAAACAGTGCGTTTGGCGATTTGCTGGACAATGCCGCAGATCATGTGGTGGTGTCAGGCGAAGTAGGGGAAACGTTGCAGCGCATTATGCTCAGCCTGATGAACAGCAGGCGGGAAGTGGTTCTGCTGAAAGATTGCCTTACAAAAGTCAAAAAATAATGAGGGGATAGTATGGACATTTTTAAATATGTGGATGAAGTAGTTGATTACTATGAGGAAATCCAGTATAAATATAAAAATATTGCTCACGATCTGAAGCACATGATGGAGGAGCTGATCGTTAAAAATTCAGAGTATACGCTCAATATTTCCTATCGTGTCAAGGAATCGGAGAGCGTGCGGGAAAAGCTCGTAAGAAACAGCTACTACCGCCTGCATACCACCAAGGAAGAGATCGTGGCAAATATACAGGATATCATCGGCCTGCGGATTGAATGCAAGTTCAACGACGACGAGCAGTATGTGTATTCGTTGATGCTGAAGCTCTTTGACAAAACGGACGACCAGATATTTTATTACAATGAGAAGTTTCCAAAAATGCGCTTTAAGCTCAATGAAAAGCAGCCGGTTAAGCAGAAAAACGGATTTGATATCTATAAAATCGATGCGCGCTACGAGGACCACAAGGGCGAAGCGGATGAGATACGCGTTAATTTTGAGGTTCAGGTCAAGTCCATGATCAATATGTTCTGGGGAGAGATCGAGCACCGCATCATTTATAAGAACCCGTCTTACTTCATGGTAGAGCAGCAGGTGGTGGAAAGCCTTGTATCCATCAAGGAAAACCTGAACCTTGTCGACCACCAGCTTCACGACCTTTATAAGCGGTATAAGCGCGACGACAGCTCAAAGCTCCACTACCGCAAAGAAAATATTGAAAATATTATCTCCAAGCTGATTCACGATACCATCGCGCGGAAAATGAAAAACGACCTTGGGTTCGTCGTGCAGTTCAAGGACAGCTGCGACAGCATTGTGGAATATATTTTTATTGTGAACAATGCCGCGCAAATGGAGGATTATGGCCGTGTAATGACGGAGATGTTCTACATTACCGGAACCATGGCGGGTGAAGAAATGAATTTTCGCGAAGCGCTTGAGCTGGAACGCGAATTTAATACCGGGGATCCGTTTATCGATACGGTGGGCGTTACAATCCAAAAGCTGATGAACGTAGATTTCAACTGGCATCTTTACTGCATGATTCTCTTTGAACTGGAACGCGGCAGCAGGATCGATGCGCTCGAAACCTTTATCCGTTACTACAAGGGAAGGCTTACCGCCAATGCGGAGCTGCACAGGCTCGACGAGGTATTCCCCGCGGAAACGGCGCAAAAAATCAGGACGGACCTCATCAACGAAATGGGTTATGTGTTCCGCCGCAACGTGGACATTGCGCTGCTGCAAAACGAAGGCATCTGCGAGTTGACAAAGGCGCTCAAAAAGACGGTGGCAAATATCATCAAAGACAATCCGGACTGGAACAAGGAAAAAAGCATCTATTTCCTGTATCTGAACAACAGCGTAAACCTCGAGTCGCGGAATTAAGAAAAATTGACAAGGTAAGTCCTGCGGGCTTATTATGGTAAGACAAGATATTTTAGAAAAAGAGGACGAAACAAGATGAAAATCAAACTGGCTGACGGCAGCGTCAAAGAATTTAAGGATGGGATGACTGCTCTTGAGATCGCAAAAGAGCTGAATCAGAAACTGGGCAAGAATGCGCTTGCGGCAAAGATCGACGGCACGGTCACGGAGTTGTGGACAACACCTGCGGATGGCGCAACGCTTGAAATCCTTACATTCGACGACGAGGATGGCAAAAAGGCAGTTTGGCATACGGCTTCACATGTGCTGGCGCAGGCGGTTAAGCGTTTGTATCCGGATGCGAAGCTTGCAATCGGGCCTGCGACAGACAGCGGCTTTTATTATGATTTCGATACCGAGAAGCCCTTTACAAACGAGGATCTTGCTAAAATCGAAAAGGAAATGAAAAAAATCGTAGCGGAAAATATTCCGCTTACAAAGTATACCCTTCCTCGCGCAGAAGCCATCGAAAAGATGAAAGAGGCGGGCGAGCCGTACAAGGTAGAGCTCATTGAGGATTTACCTGAGGACGCGGTTCTGAGCTTTTACGAGCAGGGAGGTTTTACCGACCTGTGCGCCGGGCCTCACGTGATGAGCACAGGCAAGGTGAAGGTGCCAAAGCTTATGCGGACGGCGGGCGCGTATTGGCGCGGCAATGAAAACAATAAAATGCTGCACCGTATCTATGGCACGGCGTTTCCAACGCAGCAGGAGCTTGACGCGTATCTCAAGCAGCTCAGGGAAGCGGAAGAGCGCGACCACAACAAGCTGGGGCGCGAGCTGCATTACTTTACTACGAATCCCGCGGTTGGGCAGGGCTTGCCATTGCTGATGCCCAAAGGCGCAAAGACAATACAGCTGTTGCAGCGTTTTGTCGAGGATGAAGAGGAACGCCGGGGATATGTGCTGACCAAAACGCCTTACATGGCTAAGAGCGATCTTTATAAGATATCAGGCCACTGGGATCATTATAAGGACGGTATGTTTATCTTGGGCGACGAGGAAAAGGACGACGAGGTGCTTGCGCTGAGGCCCATGACCTGCCCGTTCCAGTATATGATCTATAATGCGGAGCATCATTCCTATAAGGATTTGCCGATCCGCTATGGCGAAACCTCTACGCTGTTCCGTAACGAAGCGTCGGGAGAGATGCACGGTCTCATCCGTGTGCGTCAGTTTACGCTCTCGGAGGGGCATATTATCTGTACGCCCGAGCAGCTTGAGGATGAATTTATGGGAGTCCTCGACCTCATTAAATACAATATGAAGGTTCTTGGCATCGAGAACGACGTATATTACCGTTTTTCCAAGTGGGATCCGAACGACAGGGACAAATACATTGGAGACGCGCAGGAATGGGAACGCGTGCAGGATGCGATGCGCGTGATTCTCGACCATACAGGGCTTGAATATAAGGAAGCGGATGGTGAAGCGGCCTTCTACGGCCCTAAGCTCGATATCCAGTTCAGGAACGTATTCGGTAAAGAGGATACTCTCTTTACGGTGCAGATCGATTTTGCACTTGCCGAGCGTTTCGGTATGACCTATATAGACCGCGACGGACAGAAAAAGATGCCTTATATTATCCACCGTTCGTCAATCGGCTGCTACGAGCGTACGCTTGCCATGATGATAGAAAAATATGCGGGCGCGCTGCCAATGTGGATGATGAGCGAGGAAGTCCGCCTGATGAACATTACAGAAGATGCGGCGGCGTACTGCCACGAATATGCAAAACGCCTCCAGGCTGCGGGCCTGCGCGTTACGGTGGACGACAGGCAGGAAAAAATCGGCTATAAAATCCGCGAGGCGAGAAATGAACGTATCCCCTATATGCTCGTTGCGGGCGAAAAGGAGATCGCGGACGGAACGTTTGCCGTCAGAAGACGCGGCGAAGGCGAGATCGGTAATATGTCCCAGGATGAATTTTTAGAGCTTGCGGTTTCGCAGGATAGGGACAAAGTGATTTTCTGACGGGAAGCTCGCCTTAAAACCGGATGTAGGTACGGCGCTTAGTTTGCTTTGCAACAGAAGGAAATAGCGGAGTAGCGGGGCAAATAGCGCTTGACACGCCTGCTGGGGCTGTGTTATGATTACAAAGTAAAACAAAGCAGAGGCTTACCCGCTTCTCACCTGCCGCCAAAGGCTCAGCAGGTTAAATACAAACAATCGTTTGGTTATTATTGCGGGTAGCGTATGCTGCCCGCTTTTTTTATAAAACGGGATAGAAGACGAATGAAAAGGGTTCTCCAAAAGCGCGGCCGGGCCAAAGCAATATGCAGGCATACAAGGGCCGGCGTATGGGGAAAGTGGGAAAATTGCCCGAACGGGATGAAGGCATTTTCTGGCGACAAGGAGGGAAATACAATCGCAAACGAACCGTTCATCAATGAACAAATCAGAGAACCGGAAGTTAGAGTGGTAGGAGAAGAAGGCGAACAGCTTGGAATCATGTCTTCGCAGGAAGCGCAAAAGATGGCTGACGAAGCGGGGCTTGATCTCGTTAATATTTCTCCGAAGGCAAAGCCGCCCGTCTGCAAAATTATGGACTACGGCAAATACCGCTTTGAACAAAATAAACGGCAGAAGGAAGCAAAGAAAAACCAGAAGATCGTTACGTTAAAAGAAATGCGCCTTTCCGCCACCATAGACAAACACGATATGGAAGTTAAGGCCAAAAACGTCAGAAAGTTTTTGGAAGCGGGAGATAAAGTTAAAATCTCCATCCGTTTCCGCGGCCGTCAGCTTTCCCATACAGACCAGGGCAGGCTCGTCATGAATATGTTCCTTGAAATGCTTGACGACTGTGCAGCGGTCGAAAAAAATGCCAAGATGGAAGGAAGAAGTATGTTCATGATACTTGTTCCCAAAGCGTAAGGCAATTTTAGTTTGGTTTCAAAGAGAAAAGTTTTTATATCGAAGGAGGGCGTAAAGAATGCCTAAGATGAAGACACACAGAGGCGCGGCAAAAAGATTCAGCGTCACAAAATCAGGAAAAGTAAAAAGAGCGAAAGCTTACAAAAGCCACATTTTGAATAAGAAAACCTCCAAGCGGAAGAGGAATCTGCGCAAAGGTACTTATATCAGCGCAGCAGAGCAGAAGAACATTAAAGTTCTGATTCCGTATAAGTAAGAAGAAAGAAAACAGGAGGTAACAAAAATGGCTAGAGTAAAAAGAGCGGTAAGCTCGCATAAAAAACGCAGAAGAGTTTTTAAACTCGCAAAAGGTTATTTCGGAGCAAAATCCAAGCAATATAAATCTGCCAAACAGGCAGTGATGAAATCAATGAATTATGCCTACACAGGCAGAAAGCTCAAAAAGCGCGATATGCGCCGCCTGTGGATTGTGCGTATCAACGCAGAAGCGCGGCAGAACGGTATCAGCTATTCGCAGTTTATGAACGGTCTCAAACAAAACGGGATCGATCTGAACAGAAAAGTACTGGCTGATATGGCGGTCAATGATAAACCTGGATTCAAACAGCTTGCGGAAACAGCAAAGAAAAAGGTTCAGGCATAAGCAGTAAAAATGACGGTTAGGGGATAGGCTGGTACTATCCCCTTTTTTATGCACGGCAGGGAGGCCTGAGGTAAACTGGCGCAGTCAACGAGGCGGTGAAGCTGAATGAAGGAAATTAAAAGCCATTCCAACGAATATATTAAGATGCTCAAGTCCTTAAAACGAAAAAAAGGAAGGGATGATCAGGGCAAATACATTGTTGAAGGCAGCAAGACCATTGAGGAGGCAGTCCGGTACGGGCAGGAAATCGAGTGCATCCTTGTCTCCGACAAAAATAGCATTACAGCGGGCTTTGCACGCCATAAAGGAATTGACCTGATAGCTGTACCATATGAAATAATACAGCAAATTGCAGACACAAAATCACCACCAAAGGAGATTGCCTGCCTCAAAAAGCAGGAAAACCTTCCGGATTATGATGGGAATTTTTATGTAGCGATGGACGATATCAATGATCCTAAAAATCTTGGCACGATTATTCGTACGGCAGACGCCGCGGGGGCGGATGGCGTTTTTATTTCCAGAAACAGCGCTGACCTGTACGGCCCAAAGGCGCAGCGCGCAGCAATGGGCAGTACGTTCCATCTGCCCATAGAGGTGTGCGATCTTATGGAGGCGCTTTCACGGTTACGCGAAACGGGAGTGAAGGTAATTTCCGGGTGCCTGGAGGGAAGCAGCGAGCTTCCGGCGCAGATCGGACGGGCGTGCGTTGTCATCGGCAACGAGGCGCGCGGCATTTCTGCGCAGGTCAGGGAAGCGTCGGACGATTTGTATAAAATTGAAATTTACGGGCGGGCGGAAAGCTTGAATGCAAGCGTTGCCGCGGGTATAATGTTATATGATGTAAGAAAAAATTTAATTTAAGTTTCAATAGATGAAAGGAAAAGAGAATGGTAAGCGAGCAAATAGTAAGCGATGCGCTTGCGGAAATCGGCAGTGCGCAAACAAGTACGCAGCTAAGCGATATCCGTGTCAAGTATCTTGGCAAAAAAGGCGGAATCACCATGCTGATGAAGCAGATGGGCGGCCTTGCCCCGGATGAGCGCCCCGCATTTGGGCAGGCGGTTAACGCGGCAAGAAAGAGTGTGGAGGATGCGCTCCTGCGTGCGGCACAGGAGATCGCACGGCAGGAAAGCGAGCAGAAATTAAAAGCGGAGCGCATCGATATCACGCTTCCAGGCCGGGCGCAAAAGCCGGGCGCGCTGCACCCGCTCACGCAGGTCTATCACGAGGTAAGGGACATTTTCCTCTCTATGGGCTTTGATGTAACCGAAGGACCGGAGGTAGAGCTCGACGAATACAATTTCGAGCTTTTGAATATCCCCAAAAATCACCCGGCGCGCGATATGCAGGATACGTTTTATGTCAGCGAGGATGTGGTTCTAAGGACGCATACGTCGCCAGTGCAGGTACGCACAATGCTTACCCAAAAACCGCCAATCCGCATGGTATGCCCGGGACGTGTGTTCCGTACGGACGATGTGGATGCAACGCATTCGCCTGTATTTATGCAGATGGAAGGGCTTGTCATTGGAAAGAACATTCGCTTTTCCGATTTAAAGGGAACGATCAATACGTTTATCCGCAACTTTTATGGGGAAAACGTCAAAACAAAATTTCGTCCGGGCTTTTTCCCGTTCACAGAGCCGTCCGCCGAGGTGGACGTTACGTGTACGGTATGCGGCGGCAAGGGCTGCGGCGCATGCAAGGGTGCGGGCATGATCGAAGTGCTTGGCTGCGGCCTTGTGAACCCTGTGGTACTTGAAAATTGCGGAATCGATCCCACGGAATATTCCGGATTTGCGTTCGGAATGGGTATCGACCGTCTTGCAAATACCAAATACGGCATCACGGATATCCGCCTGCTGTATGAAAACGACGCGCGTTTCCTGCGCCAGTTCGTATAAGGGAGGGCAAAAGAAATGTTGGCACCATATAGATGGATCTGCGATTATGCAGATGTAAAATCAGACGTACAGACTCTGGCGGATAAGATGGTCATGACCGGAAACGGTGTGGAGGAAATCGTCCTGCTGGGGGAAGATATTGTAAATGTTGTTGTGGGAAAGATCGAGAAGATCACGAAGCATCCTGACGCGGATAAGCTGCAAATTTGTATGATCGACGTAGGAGACGAAGAGCTCCTGCAGATCGTAACGGGCGCGGACAACGTATTTGAAGGGGCGTATATCCCGGTTGCAAAAGCGCCGTCCATGCTTCCGGCGGGACCGATCAAAAAAGGCAGGCTACGCGGCGTGGAATCGTTTGGAATGCTGTGCTCCGGCGGGGAACTGAACCTGAAAGAAGAGGATTATCCGGGTGCAGGCGTAGATGGCATCATGATCTTGCAGGGGGAACCACAGGTTGGAATGGACGTTCGCGAGCTTTTGAACCTAAAGGGCGCGGTAATCGATTTCGAGGTGGGTGCAAACCGGCCTGATTGCCTGTCCATCATCGGTACGGCGCGTGAAGCGGCTGCCGCGGACGAGGTGAGTTTTCATTTGCCTGAGATAAAGTATGAACAGAGCGCCCGGAAAACAGAAGATATGGTCAGCGTGGACGTACAGGCAAAGGACCTTTGCACACGTTATGTGGCAGCCGGCGTGACGGATGTGAAGATCGGGCCGTCGCCCGAGTGGATGCGTATCCGCCTGCGCGAGGCGGGAATACGTCCGATCAATAATATCGTTGACATCACGAATTTTGTGATGCTGGAAACAGGGCAGCCGATGCACGCGTTTGACGCGGCGCAGATCCGCGGCGGAAAAATCATCGTGCGCCGCGCCAGGAACGGCGAGAAGATGAAAACGCTCGACGACAAGGAACGTACGTTCACGGAAAATATGCTGCTCATTTGCGATAATGACGGGCCGATTGGCGTTGCGGGTGTGATGGGCGGACTGGATTCGGAAATCACAGAGCAGACGAAAACGGTTATTTTCGAATCGGCGAAGTTTATGTACGGTAATATCCGCCAGACCTCGCGCGGGCTTGGTCTCGCGACGGAAAGCTCTATGCGTTTTTCCAAGGGCGTGGATGTGGCAACCTCCATGTTTGCGATGCAGCGTGCGCTTACGCTGATAGACGAGCTTGGCGCGGGAACGGTTGCGCAGGGTATGATCGACGTTTTGAGCGAAGATCTGAAGCAAAAGGTCATCAAGGTGGGCGCAGGCAGGATCAACGCAAAGCTGGGGACGAACCTCTCCGCAAAAACCATGCAGCAGCTCCTGAACCGCGTGTTTATCCAGACGGGCCTCATCGGAGACGAACTGGTATGCACAGTGCCGACCTTCCGTTCGGATATTTACGGCGACGCAGATATTGCAGAGGAAGTTGCGCGTATGTACGGATATGATAATATCCCGGAGACAGACGCAAACATCGAGATGCGCCGCGGAAGGGTGTCGGAATTCGAAAGCAAAACGGACCTGCTGAGGGATTACCTCAGAGACAACGGATTTTTGGAATGTATTACCTATTCGTTTACCGGACCACAGGATTATGCAAAAATAGGTGTAGAGGTACCGCAAAGCGTCAAAATTATCAATCCGCTCGGTGACGATACTTCCCTTATGCGTACGACGCTCGTGCCGCATATGCTCGGCGTGGTAGCCATGAACCAGAACCGCAAAAACGACGATCTTCAGTTGTATGAAATATCCCGCGGGTATTTCCCGCAGGAGGGAGAAGCGTTGCCGAAGGAAGTACCGATCATGGTGCTTGCGCAAAGCGGTGGGAAGGATTTTTACGACCTGAAGGGAATCGTGGAAAACATTGTCGCGTTAACCTGTGGAAAGGATATACTTTGCAGGCGTGCACAGACGCCGTATCTGCATCCGGGCATTTCCGCAGATATTTATGTTGGAGATGAAAAAATAGGCGTTATGGGCAGCGTGCATCCCGATACGATGAAACTATTTGAGATGCCTCAGCCAGCGGTAATCGCGCAAATCGATCTTGAGAAGTTATTCGCGATCAGCAAGCCGGAGATCAAGTTTGTGCAGCTTCCCAAATATCCCGCAGCTACGCGCGATATTGCCGTAATTGTGGATGATGAGACGGGCGCGGGCGACATGATGCTTGTCATGAAAGACGCAGGGGGCAAACGGATTGAAAAAATCGAGTTGTTCGACGTGTTCAGCGGAGAGCAGATTGGCGCCGGCAGGAAAAGCGTAGCTTATGCAATTACGATGCGCAGCCCGGAGGGGACGCTCACCGATGAAGAAGTTGAAGCGGTGATGAAGAAAATATTAAAGGCACTGGAAAAGGATTTTGGCGCGCAGCTCCGTTAAAAGCGGTTGTGCAAAGAGCATCAATGTTGTATAATAAAAAAAATGGAGTAAGGCGGTGTGACGCATGGAAAAAATAAAAACAATAGTCAGTATCGGCGGAAAAGAATATACGATCTGCGGTACGGACAGCGCGGAATATATCCACAGGGTTGCACTTAAGGTGAACAGTAAACTGGACGAGATCAAAAAGGGAAATCCGGACCTGAATAATATGCAGCTTGCCATGCTTACTTCCATCAATATTGCTGATGAATATATGAAGCTGTTTGATCAGTTGGAGCTAGCCAAAAAGGAACTGGAAAAGGCGAAAAAGGATTTGGAAAAGTACGAAAAGCCATCGCCCTCTTCCGGCAATCAGGCGAACCGGAATAATCCTTATCATCGCTGAGCGGTTGGCAATCAGGCGGTTGGAATTGAAACAAAAGCAGGATGACTTTCATCCTGCTTTTTGCGTTTTTTTGTTATTTACAGAGACAATTAAACAGATAAAAAATACTTTATTGGCGTTTTGATTTGGTTATGATAATAGAGTATATTTTATGTCGAGCACAAAAATTTTACTTTTTTCATTCGGGACTTGACATAACAAACTGATATAATTATAATTACATTAAACTGATAAAATTAAGTTTACAGTTATGGAGGTTTCCAGATGAAAAGTAAATTCCTGTTTTTAATCCTTGCAGGCGCACTTATGACAACTGGTTTAGCAGCCTGTGCGCCATCTTCCAAAAAGGAGGAGTCGGAATCAATGCAGGCGGCAGGGGCATATCACAAAATATCAGCGGAAGAGGCGAAACAAAAAATAGAGGAAAACAGCGGCATGATCATTGTGGATGTACGAACCCCGGAAGAATATGCACAAGAACATATTGAAGGAGCAATCAACATTCCAAATGAGGAGATAACGGACAAGGAACCGGAACAACTACCAGACAAGGATGCACGGATACTGGTGTATTGCCGCTCCGGTGTTCGCAGCAAACAGGCTGCGGATAAGCTTGTGGTCATGGGTTATGGGAATGTTTACGACATGGGTGGCATCAATGACTGGCCTTATGAAACTGTAACAGAGTGAAAAACAGAATGGAGAAGGTAATGAGAAAACAGAAACGATGGATATTAGCAGCATTTTTGGTGGCAGGTATGGTTATGTTCACGGCCTGTGCGCCTTCCGCGCCAAAAGCGGAAGTGAAAACAGAAAGCGAAGCTTCGCCGCAAACGCCTGCGCAGGATTTGCAAGCGTCGTCAGCACCGCAGGTAACGGAGCTTTTCAATCAGTTCACGGCTGTGGATTCCAATGGAAATGATGTGACGCAGGATATTTTTTCCGGGCATAAGCTTACGATGGTTAATATATGGGCAACCTACTGCGGGCCATGCCTGAACGAAATGCCTGAGCTTGGCGAACTCAACAAGGAATATAAAGACAAAGGGTTTCAGGTTGTTGGAATGCCGATTGACGTCCTCAATCAGGATGGCAGTATTTCCCAGGAACAGGTAGACCTTGTCAATGAGATCGCAGAAAAAACAGGAGCGGATTATACGCATATTCTTCCGTCTCAGGATTTGATCGATGCGAAGCTGAAAAATGTCACGGCTGTCCCGGAAACCGTTTTTGTCGACGAAAACGGCAATCAGGTCGGGAAATCCTATATGGGCGCGCGTTCCAAGGAAAAATGGCAGGAGATTATAGACGGACTGCTTGCATCGATGCCGGATACAGATGACGCACAAGCTCCTCAAAAGGAGGATGCGCAGCAGGCTGCCGGGGTTAGCAGTAACATCAGCGGGGAAACTGCTATGATCAACGCACCGATTTTTTATGAGTTTACAACGACAGATATGGATGGAAATACCGTTACAGACCAGATACTGAACGAGGGCACGCAGCTCACGCTTGCGCTTGTATGGGATCCGGCCTGGGAAGGAAACGCACAGGCGCTGCAAAAAATGCAGGAATACCTGAAGGGCAGTACAGCGATCAATGGAATTGGATTTGTATTGAATGCAGACGGTAAGGAAACAGAAATAAAGGAAACCGCCAATCATGCGGGGGCGGATTTTCCGCAGTTGAAGCCCACGCAGGAGTTGGCCGGATATATCCTTGGTGATGAGCCGCTTGTACTGGCGATTGCACCGTGGGGTAGCGTAGTTGGCAAGCCGCTTGCAGCAGGCAGCGACGTAAAAGAGTGGAGCGCGTGGATCGACGACGCGCTTACGGACGTCAACAGCGGGTGCTGCGGATGAATACGAATACCACGGTAAAAACCGGCAACAAAATCTGGATATTGCTGGCAGCCGTTGGGGCCGTATTTATTGTGATTGGCGTTTTGCGTGGCGAAGCGTTTGTTGTACTGACCAAAGCGGTTAATATTTGCCTGGAGTGTATTGGAATTGGGTAAGCTGTTTATTTGGATTGGCAGCCATATCAGGCACGTCGTGCAGGTTGCCTTCACATTGGTGACAAACGGATATATGGCGGGCTTTACGAACGGGACGATTTACACTGGCGCATCCAAGGCCGTGTGCGTACCGGGATTGAATTGTTATTCCTGTCCCGGAGCGATAGGCTCATGCCCAATCGGAGCATTGCAGGCTGTCCTTGGCAGCAGGGATTTTAAATTTACATTCTATATTGCAGGCTTTTTGATATTTGTGGGCGCCCTTATTGGCAAACTGGTGTGCGGCTGGTTATGTCCGTTTGGACTTTTGCAGGATGCGATCCATAAAATACCCTTTGTCAAAAAATTACGCAAGCTGCCGGGGGACCGTTGGCTGAAATACCTGAAATACGGTATTTTAGTCGGGTTTGTGATTCTCCTGCCATTGCTTGTGACCGATATTATAGGTCAGGGACAGCCGTGGTTCTGCAAATACATCTGCCCTTCGGGAACGCTTATGGCGGGGATTCCACTCGTTGCGGCCGATCCGGGATTGCAGGATGCCGCCGGGGGATTGTTTGCTTGGAAAATCGGGATACTCGTGGTATTGGTGTTTTTGTCCATTGCCGTATACAGGCCATTCTGCCGGTATTTGTGCCCGCTTGGGGCGGTATACGGGTTATTCAACAAGGTTTCGCTGTATCGGCTGATCGTGGATGAGGAAAAGTGTACGAAATGCGGCGCATGCAAAAAGGCGTGCAAGCTCGACATTCCAGTATTCAAGCAGCCGAACAGTCCGGAATGTATTCGTTGCGGAGCGTGCAAAAAAGCCTGTCCAAATGGCGCGATCTGTTCTACGTTTGAGAAGTGGACAAGGGAAAGAAAGGGGATTACGAATGAAGAAATTTGACGCAATTATCATTGGATTTGGCAAAGGTGGAAAAACGCTGGCAGGAAAACTTGCCGCGCGGGGAGATACGGTCGCGATGATCGAGAGGTCGGATCGGATGTATGGAGGGACGTGCATCAATGTCGGTTGTATCCCTTCAAAATCACTGATCAAAAATGCGCGTTTCGCTGCGCTTAGCAAGGGGAGCACGTTTGAGGAAAAGGCGCAGTGGTATAAAAAGGCGATCGCGGAAAAACGCGAGCTTACCGCGATGCTGCGTAAAAAGAATTTTGACAAGCTGAACGACCTGCCAAATGTAATTGTTTTGACAGGGGAAGCAAGGTTCCTGTCCGCCACGCAGGTGGAAGTTGATGAGGGTGAGGGCGGTAACAAGCAGGTATTGGAAGGCGAAAAGATATTCATTAATACAGGTTCGAGCCGGTGTTTCCTCCCATTGAAGGACTTTCGGGCAATCCGTGCGTATATACCAGCGAGGGGATGATGGAGCTTGATATATTGCCGCGCAAACTGGCGATTATAGGCGGAGGCTACATCGGCACGGAATTTGCGTCTATGTACGCGGGCTTTGGCAGCAAGGTGACGGTGCTGCAGGACGGTAAAACGTATCTGCCGCGCGAGGACGAGGACGTATCGCAGGAAGTCAGAAAAATATTGGAGAACAAAGGCGTAGAGTTCCGGCTGGGTGCGCAAATCCATTCTGTGTCGCAAACCGCGCAGGGAGTGGCGCTGCATATGACGTGGAACGGAGAGGAAAGCGTGCTTGAAGCGGACGCAGTTCTTGTGGCAACTGGCCGGCAGCCGAATACGCGGGGATTGGCACTGGAGGCGGCAGGCGTGGAACAGACAGAACGCGGGGCGGTTAAAACCGACAAGTTCCTGTGCACGACAGCGCCGAACATATGGGCAATGGGAGACGTTGCGGGAGGTCTGCAATTCACCTATATTTCACTCGACGATTTTCGGATTGTGTGGTCGCAGGCAGGGGAAGGACCGCTTTATACGGCGAACGACCGGAAGAATGTTCCGAATAGCGTTTTTATCGATCCGCCGCTTTCAACGGTTGGATTAAGAGAAAAGGAAGCGCGTGCGCAGAATCGCAATATCCGCATCGCAAAGCTGCCGGCGGCGGCAGTGCCAAAGGCGCAGGTATTGAAGGAAACAGAGGGCTTTTTAAAAGCGGTGGTCGACGCGGATACGGATGAAATACTCGGTGCGTCGCTTATCTGTGCGGAGTCACATGAGGTCATCAATACGGTGAAGCTTGCGATCGATTCGGGACTTAAGGCGTCAGCTTTGCATCGGCAGGTCTTTACGCATCCGACGATGAGCGAAGCCCTGAACGACCTGTTTGCTCCCATAAAATAAAACTTGTATTTTTGAAACGAAACAATTATGATTACAGTAGAAAAAGCAACGGGAGAGGATGAATATGACAAGTGAATTTACCATTGCGGTGCATGCGCTTGTATTTCTCAATCATAAAAAGGAGAGCAAGAGCAGTGAAGAGCTTGCAAAAAATGTTTGCACCCATCCTGCCAGAATCAGGAAAGTAATGGCAAGATTGAAAAAGGCGGGCCTCGTGAAAACCAAAGAAGGGATCGACGGCGGGTATTCCTTTGATCTCGATCCGGGCTGCGTCACCCTGCGGGATATTTGCAATGCACTGGAGGTAAAGATTGTTTCCGCAACATGGAGATCGGGGAGCATGGACCTTGAGTGCCTGATTGCATCAGGAATGGCGGATGTGATGGATGAAATTTACGGAGGGCTCGACCATTTGTGCAGGGAGAGACTTTCGCACATTACGATTGAACAAATTGACAGGAAAATTTTCAGCGGTAGAAAAAATGAAAGCGTGGCGCGGGGAAAAGAATAGGTTTTTGTGTCAAAACAGATAAAAAACAGCTGTATCATTATATATAATACAGCTGTTTTTCCTTTTATAGAGCCGAAAATCTGGAGATGGGCTTAACCAGCTATCTGTAGATGAAAAGCCGGATAACCGGGAAAAATATCTTCAGGAAGGAAAAAATTTCACAATCCTGCAAAAAATGTTATAATAAAAACAGTAGAAATCATTTCATTTTTTCGGGACAGCAAACTAAATTGAGATAAGGAAGAGGGTTACCTTGCAGCATTCCGTTTTGTTCATGATGAGCGATTATGCAACTGGTGAACGCATCAAAAAACTGGTGGATTGGGAAGCGTTTGGATTCCGGAAGCCGGTAATTGAATATCATGCGGCTTTAGGATTGCGGCGGCTGATGAGCCTGGAGCCTGAGATCGTGATTCTGGACGTAAGATCGCCGCTTGTAGAGCTTGGACAGTTTATCGCGCTTATGCGCAAACAGGCGAAGGAGCTGTTTGTTATACTCTATGATGAGAAGGAAATGATTGCAGGCTGCCCGGCAGGTGCGGACGCAATTTTAAAGTCGGCATGCCTTACAGAAGCCGAATTGAGCAGCTTGCTTTTGAAGGCGTGCGCATCGCTTGAAAATGACGATAAAACAAAAAGCAGCGTGAAATCCGCAAAACCTTTGGAGGGAATTCAAACGCTGTTGCACGGACGGCCCGGGCTGTCGGGCTGGTCAGCACTTGAAACCCTTTTTGACCAGTGGGAAGGATTCGCCGTCCTTATGGTTGGCTGCGAAAACCCGGCAGAAGCGGGCTGCGTGGCGGACATTCTGGAACGTTTTTACGGGCCGAGGGCTGTCCTTTTGCCAGAAGGCCGGAAGCTCTGCATCATATCGGAAAGTGACGACGCAATGGAACTGGAACGGTTGTTGCGTGAAAAATGGCATAAGAGGTTTGTTTGCTGCTGTGGGTTTGCCTCAAATGTGGAAGAACTTCCCGTGGCGTTTCAGGAAACGCAAGCCTTGCTGCAAAACTGTATTTATTTTGGAATCGAGGGAATATTGGCAGACAGCGCTTATTTCAAAAAGCATGCGCAGGGCTTATCGGCGGATACGATTGACCTTGGGCTGCGCCGCCTGACAAGGAGTCTGGCAGTGGGGGATGAAAAAGCGGTGGAAGCGTGTGTAAATGATCTGTACTCGGCACTCAAAAACAGCCTGGACATGGAAAAACGCGATATGCTGCGTCAAAAGCTGGAGGACATTTTCACGCTTTTCAGTATGGGAAAAGGGAGCCCTGAAATGGAAACGCATGCCACGCTTCAGGAGGAGGCCTCCTGTGCTGCAAAGCGTTTTTGTTCACTGGCTGCGTCGCTTGATGGGAATGAGCAAAGATGGGCTGGCGTTGTCATTGATGCTGCGCTTTATATAGCAGCCCATTATTCACAGGATGTTTCGCTTGCAAAAACAGCCGGGCAGGTCGGGATTGCGCCCACCTATCTGAGTTTCCTGTTCCAAAGGGACCTTCATGTCAGCTATATTGCTTTCTTAACAAGGGTGCGTATCAGGAATGCAAAATATCTCCTGCGGGAAAGCGGGGAGACAGTCGGGGCGGTTGCGGAAATGGTGGGGATCAGGGACCAGAGGTATTTCAGCCGTATGTTTAAAAAACATACGGGTATGACGCCCACAGAATATAGAAACAGCGTATTGGGTGAAAGGGAGTGAGGATATGAGGCTTGTTCACTATGCTGCGCCAAGGAAGATCGAAATCATTACGGCAGAAAAGCCGCAGGTCAGCGGGCCGGACGATGTATTGGTCAGGATTGCATATGCGGGAATTTGTGATGATGATATCCCGCTTTACACCATGGATACGGTAAACTGGCCCTTGCCATCCGCAATCGCGGGACACGAGTTTTCCGGCACGGTGGAGGCGCTTGGTGAAAACGCCCGAAAAAACGGTTTTTGCGAAGGGGACCGCGTAAGCGGGCAGGCGTGGCTGTTTTGCGGGACCTGCCATTATTGTAAAGGCGGAATGGAAAACCATTGTATGAATATTAAATGCACGTCCGTCTTTGCAGATTATGCCCTGCTGCACCAAAAGCAGCTATGCAGGCTGCCTGATGAAGTTTCACTTGAGGGCGGCGCGCTTCTGGACCCGGTCACCTATTGCCTTTACAACAGTCTTTACCGTCAAAATTCCTCTGCGCCCAAGGTAATGATATTCGGTGTGAATACTATGTCGCTGATCATGCTGCAGCTTGCAAAAAAACAGGGAGCGGTATTGGTGGATATTGCGGAGAATGACACGGAAAAAGGCAGGCTCGCACTCAGGCTGGGGGCAGATCATGTGGTGCCGGCGGAGCCCGCACAAATCGCTGCGAATGCAATGGATTACACTTTGCAATATGGATATGATATGGTTTATGAAATGTCAAGAAACCCGGATCTTTTGCCTTGCGCCGCACAGATTTTGGCAAGGAGGGGAACGATCCTGTACTCCTATATGTATGACCTGACAACGACGAATGATTTGAGCCTGATGGAGCTGTATATGAAGGAAGCGGTATTGAGGCCGTTTTTTCTCGCGCCCTATATGCTGGAAGCCGCTGCGAGCGTCATGCGGACGCTTGATTTAAAGCCGTTGATCAGCCGGGTATATCCGCTTGAAGAGATTCGTGATGCGTTTTGTGCGCATCTCTCGCAAAAGAATATCAAGATATTGATTAAAATGGCGTAAGCACAAAAGCGGCGGGGCATTAACCCTGCCGCTTTTTAAGAAGCTGGTTATTTGGTGCAGTCAAAAACGATCTTAATATATTTGCCCGAAATTGCATCGTCATAAGCCTGCTGGTACTCATCCAGTGTATGGACACGCTGGATAAGCGGGCGCAGCTGCAGCCGCGGAAGCATCTGGACAGTGCGCGGGAAGCTGTAAGGAGACATCAGGCAGCCGTGAATTGTTTTTTCGCTGAGGTAGCATTCCCTGTACAGGTTCAGCGGAAGATTATAATCGGCTGCATACATGGCGGGATACACGATATGCCCACCTGCGGCTGTCATGGCAAGCGCCTGTTCGCATGCCCGGGGGTTACCGGAGGTTTCTACAATATTGTCAAAACCGCGGCCTTCCGTAATTTCCTGCGTTGCCGCAAGCAGATCATCGTGGACAGGATCAAGTGTGTGGTCGATGCCCACGGATTCTGCAAGCGCACGCTTTTCTGCAACGGGCTCCACAAGCGTGACAGACGATGCGCCTGAAATCCTTGCGATTTGTGAAACAAGCTGGCCGATTCCGCCCCCGCCGATTACGGCGACGCGGTTTCCGATGCGAATTTCAGATTTTTCCACCATACGCAGGGCAATCGCGCTTGGTTCGGTCAGGCAGGCGTCCATAAGGTCTACGTTTTGGGGAATTTTATAAACCTGTGATTCATGCCAGAGGACATACTCCGCCTGGCATGCGTTCCAGCCGTCAAGAAGTACAGGACAAAGGTTTTCCTGCCCGTTCCTGCAAAAAAAGCAGGTGCCGCAAAAACGTACAAAATTTCCGGTTACCTTGTCGCCTGCTTTGAGACCGCGCTTGGTGGCCTTTGATCCGAGTGCGGCCACATAGCCTGACATCTCATGCCCCATGCCGGTGGGGAGCGCGCTTTCCAATAGGCCGGCCAGAATATGGGGATCAGAGCCGCAGATCGCGGAATAAGCGATTTTGATCAAAACGTCTTCATCGCCAACCTTCGGTACCTCCCAGTCGAGCAGCTCCAGCGTTCCGTATTTATGCTCCGCGGGTATTCCGCGCTTTGTCATTGCCAATACTTTCATATTTTTACCTCCAATATCCTTTTGATTCCTTTGGATTTTACTGCAAAAGAAGCTGTTTCATGTTGTCATAAAGGCCTTGAACATCGTAGCCATTTTTGCCATACAGGTATTCCGTCGTTGCGATTGGGACAAAGTGATCGGGGCAGCCGAGCATTTTGAATTTGCAGCACAAGCCTGACTCCATTAGTACTGCCGCTACCTGATAGCCAAGACCGTTTTGGATATTTCCGTCCTGCGCGCAAACGATGCGGCCCGTTTTTGCCGCCGAAGCAACCGCTGCCTTATCGATGGGCTTGATTGTGTGCATATCTATTACACGGATATCCACGCTAAGATCGGCCTTCAGCTTTTTTGCGGCGTCCAGCGCAAGGTGGACAATGCTTCCGCTGCAGATAAAGGCGCCGTCGCCGCCATCCATCACAGTGATGGCCTTGCCGATCTCGTATTTATAATCCCTGTCATAGATTGCCGTTTGCGATTCCCGGCCCATACGGATGTAGATCGGCCCTTCCCATGTGAGCGAGGCTTCGAGTATCTTAGCGATCTGCAATGGATCGCCGGGCTCAACGACTGTCATATTGCCGATTGAGCACATGATGCCTACATCTTCCAGCGCACAGTGCGTCGCGCCCATTGTGCCTGCACTGTAGCCTGCATTATTACCAAGAAACCTTACAGGCAGGCCGTTATAACACACGTCTGTCCTGATTTGTTCGCACGCCCTCATAGACATAAAAGCTCCAAACGTGAAGCAGTAAGGCAGAAAGCCCTCCTTTGCCATGCCTGCTGAAAAGCTGACCATTTCCTGTTCAGCGATACCCACGTTAAATGTCCTTTCCGGATATGCGGCTGCAAAGCCCTGCATTCTGGACGAACGCATCAAATCAGCATTGATTGCTACGATTTTATCATTTTCAGCTCCAAGCCTTGTCATGGTATCGCCTGCAATATCTCTTGCCGCCATCAGGTCGTAATAGGTATATGCTTTTTCTGACATTATTGCCCACCCCATTTCTGTTCAAAAGCCGCAATAAGCTCCTGTTCCGCTTTTTTTCTGCTTTCACAATCGATTTTTCCGGCGTGCCACGCTGCGGAATTTTCCATAAAACCTACGCCCCGCCCCTTGATGGTGTCCGCTACGATCACAACCGGGACTTTGCTTTCCGGACCGGGAAGCTCGTCGAGCACGTCTATAAGCGCACCGATATCGTGACCGTCTGCTTCGATGGCATGCCAGCCATATAAGCGGAATTTATCAGCAAGATTCCCCATATCAAGAACGTCTTTGGATCTGCCGTCAAACGACATATGGTTGCAGTCAACAAACCCGACAATATTTCCAAGCTTATATTGGCGCGCGACCGCAACGGCCTCCCACATGGTTCCTTCGTTCAACTCGCCGTCGCCCATCACAACATAAACCCTGCTTTGCAAATTCCCCTTGAGGCGCAGGCCCTGCGCGATACCGGTTGCCACCGGAAGCCCATGGCCAAGCGAACCTGTGGAAACATCCACGTAAGGATTGAGCAGATTGCATGAGTGCATGGCAAAACGTCCGTTGTCTGTGCAATACTCCCTGTAGATTTCGTCGTAGGTATAACATCCCTTCATTGCCTGGCAAAAGGACGTTACCGCAGAAGCATGCCCCTTGGAAAGGATAAAACGGTCCCGTTCCTCCCAATGGGGGTTTTTAATGTCATAGCGGATGGCATATTGCCAGATTACAGTCATCAGATCCGCGACTGACAGATCCCCTCCCACATGGATCAGAGTCTGTTCACACAATTTTAAGAGCTTCAGCCGGATTTCCAGCGCGTCCTTATCCAGCTTTTTTACCAGTTTTTTGTCTGCCATAAAACCCTCCGTTTCTATCCGGTTTCTTTTGCTTCGCCTGCCGGATACGGCGATCCGGCAGGATTTATGCTTTCGTGTCGGAAAGGAAACAAGCCATTCGTGTAATTTTGGGGTACAATAAGAAATTTTGAATGCAGCTACATTGTAGCAAGCGTAAAATCCCGCAACAATGAGATAGATTTACGTATTACGAAAAAAGTATGTGGATTTTTAAATGTGAATAGTTAAAAAAATATCAAATAAAACATTATGTGGATTATTTTACGGAGTTTTCGTTATTATGGTTTGGAAGCGTCGATACGCGGAAGGGTGAGCTGTACGTCCGTACCCACGCCTTCCGTGCTGTAAAGATTGATTCCATAGTTTTTGCCAAACATCAGTTTGATTCTGGCGTTTACATTACAAAGGCCCACAGAAGCGCCTTTTTTTGAAGAAGTAATCTGCGTATGCCCTTCGGCGAGTACGGCGTTCAGCTCTTTGAGTTTACCCTCCTGAATGCCCAGCCCGTCGTCCTGTATATTGATAATAAGAAGGGATTCGGTGATGTAGGCGCTGATTGTAATGAGGCCCCGTCCGATTTTCATTTCAAGGCCGTGGTAAATCGCGTTTTCAACGATTGGCTGGATAATAAGCTTTGGAACCTGGCATAAAAGGGCATCTTCATCAACGTGATCCGCTTTTTCAAATTTGTTGTTGAAGCGCAGGTGTTGGATGTAAAGGTAATTATCCACATTATCGAGCTCTTCTCTCAAAGAAACGAGGGTGTTGTGATTGCTGATGCTGTAACGGAACAGCTTGGAGAGGGAACGTGTCATGATCTCGATATCCTTCATTCCGTATTCAATCGCCTGCCCGCGGATCGATTCGAGCGTATTATATAAAAAATGCGGATTGATCTGGCTTTGCAGGGCGTCCAGTTCGGCCTGCTTTTTTACAAGCTGTGCGTTTGATTCGCGCAGCATAAGCGTTTTCATATTGTCAAAAAGCATATTGAGGTCGGAAAACATGGGGGAGAAGGGATCGGACTTTTTCAGATGGTCAAACTGCAGGTCGGTTTCACCTTTTACAACGCCGTGCAATACGTTTTCGACTTTGGTAATCGGATCATATATTTTCTTTTTGATGACAAAAATAATGATGGCAAAAAGAACGAGGTAAAGGAAGCTCGCCCATAACAGAAGGGGACTTTCTTCGCTTTTTGGAGGATAAACACAATAAACGGTATAGCCGTTTGAAAGCCTTTGATAATAGGCGGTGTAACCGTCCGTATCTGATACTCCGCTAAGGCTGAAGGAAGAGGAGGTTAAGACGGACTCCGGTGTGGGGCCAGTGGAATAGACAAGCTTTCCCTGCTCGTCGCGGATGGCAAACACGGCTGAGGAATCCTGCAGGGGCGCGAGCTCATAGGTATCCGGATGCAATAAAAACAATTCCATCGTACCAAAGGCAAGATTGGCCTCATAATCACGCATTGCCTCTTCCTGGCGGGTTTGCAGTTTAAAAAAAACCGTGGTATAGATCACCGGGAAAATGATAAGCGCGGCAATACAGATTGAAAAAAGGGCAATCAGGCTCGCGCCTATTTTGTGGACGCGAAAAGTACGTGAATTTTTGAAGAGCATTTTTTTGAAACGGGAAAACATGGAAACCATAAGATGCCTTTCTAACAGTGCAGTTTTCTGAATTGTGATGGAGTGACGCCGATCATCCTTTTAAACAGCTTGCTGAAATATTTTGTGTCGTTATATCCTACCAGCCCGCAAATATCCGCAACGCGATAACGCGGATCGAGCAGGAACAGCTTTGCTTTTTCCATTCGCTTGAAGGAAAGGTAATCTGTGAAGTTGACTCCGGTTTCTTTTTTGAAAAGCTCGCACACATATTTGGGATTGAGGTACACACGCGCGGCAAGATCTTTGAGGCTGATATCTTCCTTATAATGCTCGTCAATATAGGCTTTCATAATTTCAACGACAGACGTGTTTTTTCCGCGGCCCGGGCTGTTTTGCATGGCTGCGCTGCCCAGAAGGTCTGCGAGATATTGCTTGAGCTGTGCAATGGAGTGCATGGATTCGATTTCCTGTTCGGCAATCTTTTTCGGATGATTCCTGCCGTAATCGATATTGATATTTGCAAGGCAGGAGTACAGCGCGTCAAGAAAAAGCTGCGCAAGCTGGAAGACGGTGCCAGGATGATTATGAACATTATTGCGGCTTAACTCCGCAAAGATTTCCTCTACGGTTTCCTGGGCGCTGTGGGACTGGGCGTGGTTTAAAAAGCGCGTCAGCAGGCTCCGGCTTCGCTCTGTAAATATCTCCGACGCGCAAAGCGGCTCGCTGTTTGATTCCGACAGGTCTATGATTTGCCCGGTTCCAAGGGATATCCTTGCCCTTACCGCGTTTTGTGCGGATAAAAAGGAGTGCGGAAGCTCCCGGAAGGAACAAACGATATCTCCTATGCCAAGGGTTACTTGGTAACGGGCAATGTGGGGAACGCGTTCGCAGCAAAAGTGAAAAACCTCTTCGGCAAGCATGCGAATCTGTTTTTCCATGGCGGACGCGTAATTTGTAATGCAAATAACGGACATATTGGTTCGTATGACGCATGCGTCAAAGCATATGGGCTTCATGTGCTCGTACCATTGCTCTGTAATGCTTTGCAGCACAATGTGGTTGAGATCAGAGGACGAAGTTCCCTTCTGATCCAGAATAATCTGGAAAACCTGAAAATTACCGCTTTCAAAGGCACTTCCAAATTCTTCGTTGAATTGACCGAGAGAGAACCCCGGCGCAAGCTTGGGGCTGGTAATCAGGTAATTATACATAAATTGCTCGCGGTATTGCCGCCGGCTCTTTTTCAGTTGTTCATCCAGCATCTGCTTTTGGTTGGAGGGATGGTCTGCCGCCAGCTCTGTTTTCAGTTTTTCCAGAAGCACGGAAAGGTCCTCCGGCTCCACAGGCTTGAGCAGATAACCGAGCACGCCGGAATCAATCGCGGTTTTGGCGTAGCCAAAATCGCTGTAGCCGCTGATGATCACAAATTTTGTCGTAAGTCCACAGGCTTTGGTTTCCTTGATCAACTCGAGGCCGTCAAGCCCCGGCATACGGATGTCTGTAAAAACGAGGTCCGGTTTCAGATCCTTAATTGCCTGGAGCGCGTCGTTTCCGTTATAGGCCTGTTTTACGACCGTATATCCAAAATCCTCCCATTTAATAATATTGCAGATAAGCTTGCATACCCATACTTCGTCGTCTACGATCATAGTCCTAATCATGTTCTTCCTCCTATTTTTGCATGAGGGCAATCATACTGCTTTGCAGTGCTTCTTTTTTGGAAAGCTCGCCTTTGATCTGCCCGTCGTAAATAATGATGAAACGGTCGCACAAATCCTGCGCTTCCTCCATGTTGTAGGTGGCGATCACAATGCTTACGCCGTCGGCGGCAAGCTTTTTGATGAAGCGCCGAAAGAATTGCTTTGTTTGCAGGTCGATATCGTTGATTGGCTCATACATCAGAAGAATACGAGGATGGTGGACCATACACTGTATGAGCTGTACCTTTTGCTGGATACTGCTGCTTAGCTGCCCAACGGGCTTTTGAAGGCAGCTAAGCGGAATACTCATTTTTTCCAAAAGCTCTTTGGCGTAATGCTTCTCGATGTGGGGCTTCAAAAAACCGAATTGCCCAAGCTTTTTTGCAGCGCACAGCGAAATGTTTTCAAGCACGGTAAGCTCGGAGACGAGGCTTGAATGAGAGCGGTCTGATGTGAAATATCCAATGCCGTATTTTTTAGCATCCGCAGGGTGACGGATTTGTATTGGAACCCCATCGAGCAGCATACTGCCGCTTTTTTTCCTGAGAAAACCATACAACAGCTCGAGCAAAACTGTTTTGTTGCCGCCTGCGGGACCGATAATTCCAAGTGTTTCGCCTTCGTTGACCACAAAATTGACATTTGCAATAAGACTGCTGCAAAGGTTTTGCACCTCGAAGACAGGATGCTTTTTAATCTTATGCTCCTGTGGAAGACGGATGCTGTCTTTGCCTGCCATGGCAGCAATGAGCGTATGCTCGTCCGGCTTTTTTTCGTTTGTGTCAAAAATTCCTGCGGCGACTCCGTCCCTCAGGACGAGGATACGGTCCGCAATGCTGAGTGCGTCCCTGATGCTGTCCGTAGCATAGAGGACAGATGATTTTTTTTGTTTGAGCAGGGAAATCACATAATTCATTTTTTGCCTGGTTATGTCGGAATAGCCAAGAGTTGCCTCATCCAGGATCAGCAGGCATGGATCGGCGCTGAGGGCGCCTGCAAGCTCAACGAGCGATTTTTCAGGGCCGCTCAGGTCTGCGGCGGGCGTATCGGGAGAACGGTAAAGGCCGACCATATGTTCGAGCCGCTTTGTCTGTTCAGAATTTTGCTGGCGTGGAATCATAAATTGCTGCTGCCTGAGCAAAAAAATATTTTCGGAAATCGATAACGCATCCACGATTTTGCCGTGTTTCTGCACAATGTGGACGCCAAGGGCCTGCGCATCCTCCGGCGAGTGGAAACAGACGGGCCTGCCCTGAAAAAAAATTTGTCCGGAATCCATATGCCATATGCCTCCAAGTATTTGTGCAAGGCAGCTTTTTCCTGCGCCGCTCGCACCCAGAACGACAAAGGTTTCCCCTTCGAAAATGTGGAAGGTCACATGGCTCAGGATAGATTTTTGGTGGATGCTTTTACAAATTGCGTCGGCACGCAAAAGTTCTTTTCTCAACAGGTTTTCCTTTCCGGTAACTGAAACATTGCGTCAATAAGGCGCGCACCCCTTAAAAAGCAGGGCGTTTGAAAATAAACAGCGTATCAAATCTGTTAAGAAAATTATACCTTGACCAGACATTGGAGCAGTAGGGAGACAAATTCCATATAGGGGGGAATAAATCCTGATTTTATAAATATTTTGCGGAATTTTGTCCGCCTTTGAATCAAAATAAGGAGGCAGGCGGCAAAAGATATGGAACTATTACCCTGAATTCTGACTTCAGGCGCCTTTTTTTCAGGAATTTTATCGAATACCATAATACTATCATCATTTCTTCACTCCGGCAGCAAAACAAATGCGTTTTACAGATTAAAAGTTTGAAATCAAAAACGGATTGCTATTTTGGATATCGATTTCTGTATGATACAGAATAAAATAAACATATTTCAGGAGGAAACAAAATGAAGAAGATTGCGATTGTATTGGTGGTTTTGTTCGCGCTGATGAGCGTAACGCTCGCAGGCTGCGGCGCGCCGGCGGCAGAGTCCGCCCCATCCGGCGCACAAACGTCCGCGCAGGCGTCTGAGGCTGCGTCCGTTGAGCCGGAAGCCTCGACCACCGGCGAAGAGACCGGAAAGACGGTTAAGGTGGGCGTTGCAATGAAGACGCTCGATAACCCGTACTTTATTGCATTGGCAGAAACCCTCGAAAACCTGTGCAAAGAAAAAGGCTGGGAAGTAACTGTACTCGATGCAAAAAACGATATCACGGAAGAGACAAAGAATATCGAGACATTTAACTCGCAGAACATGGATATCGTATTTTTGGATGCAATCGATACGCTTTCCTGCGCTCCGGCAGTAATGGCGGGGAAAGAAGCGGGAATCCCTACGATTGTCGTGGACAGCGGCATTGATCCGAGTGCGGGAGCCGCAACATCAATTAGCTCCGACAATCAAAACAACGGTATCGAGGTAGGAAAATACGCCGCAAAATATTTTGGAGACAAGCAGATTACGGCAGCACAGATCAGCGGTACGAAAGGCCATCCGACCGGATTGATCAGGCGCGCGGGCATTTATGCGGGCATTTTTGAAGCAAGGCTGGGCCTGAGTCCGGAGGACGCGTGGAACAGGGCGCTTGAATTTGAGCAGCAGCTTACGGATAACGGCAAAGCGAGCGACGAAGAGGCAAAGCTTGAAATTGTCGGACAGGGCTGGGGAAACTGGACGGCAGACGGAGGACTTCCGGCGATGGAAGACCTGTTGGTTGCAAACCCCAACATCAACGCAGTATTTGGAGAAAACGACAATATGCTGATTGGCGCGATGACGGCGCTTGAGAATGCCAATAAGCTTGATTCCGTTGCGATTTTTGCATCCGCAGACGGTCAAAAGGAAGCGTATGAAATGATCAAGGAAGGGACGGCCTACAAAGCCACAGGCGAAAACAACCCGGTGAAGGTTGCGGAGCAGGCAATGAATATCGCTTCGCAGATCATTGACGATGGAAAAGATCCCTATTCTTTCGAAGCGGAGATCTTTACAGATGCAAATTGTGTCAACCCGGAAAATGTCGACCAGTTCTACGATCCGGATTCCTTATTCTAAGAAGCAAAACCGCAGGCGGTCCTTTGGGGCCGCCTGCAAAAAACAAACAGAGGAGGGCAAAATCTTGCAAAGCGTTTATAAGGTCGAGATGGAAGGGATCACAAAGACGTTTGGCGGCGTATACGCCTTGAAAAACGCTTCGTTCCGTGTGAAGCCGGGCGAAATACACGCGCTTGTAGGGGAAAACGGGGCAGGAAAATCGACACTGATGAAAATATTATCCGGAGCGGTACAGATGGACAGCGGGACGATCCGCATCGACGGGCAGGCGTGCAACATAACATCTCCCAAAGTGAGCAAGGATCTTGGCGTAGCCGTTATTTATCAGGAGTTTATGCTTGCGCCGCATCTTACGGTGGCGGAAAACATTTTTATTGACAGGCTTTCAGGGAAAAAACCGGTGATCGACTGGCGAAATTTGAAAAAACAGGCGGGAGAGCTTCTGGATAAGCTGGGATTTGGCGATATCGACGCGGGTATGCCCGTTGCAGACCTGCCGGTGGCTTACCAGCAAATTGTGGAAATCTGCAAATCACTGGCAAAAAACGAAAAAATACTGGTGCTGGACGAACCGACGGCAGTACTCACCTTCAGCGAAATTGAAAAACTGTTTGGGCTCCTGCGTTCGTTGCGGGCCCAGGGGATTGGAATCGTATATATTTCCCACCGGCTCGATGAAATTTTTGAACTGTGCGACGCAGTGACCGTATTAAAGGACGGAATGCTGGTAAAGGAATTGAATATAAAGGACACCGATAAAAAGTCACTGATCAACCTGATGGTCGGAAGGGAGCTTTCGACATTGTTCCCGGAACGAAACGCAACAATCGGTGAAACGCTGCTTGAGGCAAAGCACATCTGCGCGGGCAGGATGGTGGACGACGTATCGTTTTCTGTGCGGCGCGGGGAGGTTCTTGGCTTCAGCGGACTTGTGGGCGCGGGCAGGACAGAGACGATGCGTGCGATTTTTGGAGCGGACAAAATGGAAAGCGGGCAGGTCGTATACCAGGGAAAAGAGGTGCTGCTGAAATCGCCCGTAGACGCAGTCGGCAGGAAGATCGGGCTTGTGCCGGAGGACCGGAAAAACCAGGGAGTGCTGATCGAGCAGTCCATCCGTGTGAATACAACGCTTACCTCGCTTGGGCGGGTGAGCAAGATGGGAATTATAAAGCATAAAAAGGATAAGGAATTCTCCAAAAAAATATTGGCGGAGCTTGCCACGAAATATGCCTCCGTGGAGGATAACGTCTCCAGCCTTTCCGGAGGAAACCAGCAGAAGATCGCGCTTGCAAAATGGCTGGCCGCGGACTGCCAGTGTATGATACTCGACGAACCGACGCGTGGGGTGGATGTAGGCGCAAAAGCGGAAATTTATAAGAACATCAATAAGCTTGCCGAGTCGGGAATGGCGATCATTATGATTTCTTCCGAAATGGAAGAGATCATCAATATGTGCGACCGCGTTATGATCATGCGGCAGGGAAAAATCGTCGGGGAGCTTGAAAAAAATGAGATGACAGAAAATAATTTGATCAAACTATCAATGGGGGTCAGATGAGATGGAAAAAGAACTGAATACGGGTTTCAAAAAGGGATTTTCCAGATTTATTGTAAAATACAACACTTATATTATGCTGGCGGGGCTTATTATCATCTGTATCAGCATATCGCCGGACTTTTTTACGGTAAACAATATTATCAACATCGGCAGGCAATACGCGGCGCTCACTGTAATCTCGATGGGAATGCTGCTTGTGATACTGACAGGAGGCATCGATCTTTCGGTCGGCTCGGTGATGGCTCTTGGCGGCGTGATCGTGGCGCTTTTCCTGAACAAGTTTAATGTCAGTACGCCGGGCGCGGTGGCAATCACCATACTTGTGGGCGCAGGGCTTGGAGCTTTTGCGGGGTTTCTGGTGGCAAAGGTCAAGATGGCGCCGTTTATTGTGACGCTGGCGGTGATGACCATTGCAAGGGGCGTGGCGTTTATGGTGTCAAACGGAACGCCGATTAAAATACCGGCGGGAACCATCGAAGCGCTGGGAACCGGCATGGTGTTCGGCGGACTGCCCACACTGGTGCTGATTGGGATCATAGCAGTCGTATTGTTCTGGTTCCTGCTCAAATATACGTCGTTCGGACGCCTTGTGGTGGCAATCGGCAGCAATGAAACAGCTGTGACGCTGGCGGGCATCCGCGTGAAATCGTATAAAGCGTCCGTGTATATTATTTCAGGGATTTGCGCTGCCGTTGCGGGCATACTGACGGCTTCAAGGACTGCGATGGGGTCTCCTGTCGTGGGGGATGGCTTTGAGCTTGACGCAATCGCTGCGTGCGTCATTGGCGGGGCGAGCCTGTCCGGCGGCGAGGGCTCGGCGGTAAAAACGCTGGTCGGCGTACTGATTCTGGCATTGATCGGAAATATTATGAACCTGCTGGCAGTGCCGTCCTATCCGCAGGATGTGATCAAGGGCTTTATAATCATTGCATCCGTGCTGCTACAGGTCGCAACGTCAAACAGGAAAAACCAGGGCGTTTAAAAAAGGGAGGTTTTATGATGGACAAAAAGATGAAGGCGCTGCGTGTGTATGCGCCGTATGATTACAGGGTGGAGGAAATAGACGTTCCACAAATCGGCGACAACGAAATTCTGGTAGAAATCCGTGGATGCGGTATCTGCGCCGGGGATGTAAAAACCTTGCATGGAGGGCAGCGCGTATGGGGCACATCCCCTGAAACAGCTTATATCGAAGCCCCTGCAACCGGCGGGCATGAATTTTATGGCGAGGTTGTGGATTTTGGGAAAAATGTTCAGGGAATCAAAAAAGGGCAGCTTCTTCTTGCGGAGCAGATACTGCCGTGCGGTGAGTGTAAATTTTGCCGCGAGGGAAACTATTGGATGTGCCAGCCCCACCATATTTACGGCTTTAAGGATGACGCGCAGGGGGGATTTGCGGAATATATGAAATATGCGGAAAAAAGCGTGCTGCATCCGCTGCCGGATGATTTTACAATTCAGCAGGCCGCGCTTGTCGAGCCGTTTGCATGTGCGATGCACGCCGTGGAACGGGGCGGAATCACGCATGAGGACGTGCTTGTTATCAGCGGGCTCGGGGCGATTGGCCTTGGCATGATAAACGCGGCAAAAAAGCTCGCGCCAAAGCTGATTATAGGGCTTGATCTAAAAAAGAGCAGGCTTGAAAAGGCAAAGGAATTTGGCGCGGATTATGTATTCAACCCGCTTGAGACGGATGTGATAAAAGAAATCCGAAAGCTGACGGACGGCTATGGCTGCGACGTGTATATCGAAGCGTCTGGCAGCGAGCCGAGCGTGCGGCAGGGGCTTGAAATGATACGGAATCTGGGACGGTATGTGCAGTTTGGCGTTTTCCCCACAGATATCACAATAGACTGGAATATCATTGGGGATACCAAGGAAATAGACGTCAGAGGATCGCATTTGAGCGGCCATTGCTATGACGCGGTGATCAAGGGCATTGCCGACGGCACAATACGCACGGACGGAGTCGTGACGCATATCTACAAGCTTGACGACTGGAAGGAAGCGTTTGAAACGGCGGAAAAAGATCCGAATGCAATCAAGGTTGTTTTACAGCCATAATTGTTTTCTTCACAAGGACTCTAAAGGATGATACCAAAAAGCCCCGGCAAGAGCAGCGGACTCTTTCGGGGCATTTTTGGGTAAAAGCCTTTCAAATAAAAAACAGGGGTGTTATGATAGAGGAAAGAATTTCTATTGGAAACAATCATCTGTTTTAACAAAAGAATATGGGAGGGAAATATGAAGAAAATCGTTGTGATCGGCGCGGGCAGCGCGATGTTTGCAAAAAAGCTCATTGGGGATTTGATGCTGTTTGACGATATGCAAATCGACAATATATCACTGGTTGACCTCAATACGGAAAAGCTTGAGGTGATGAAGCAGGTTGCAATTCAGCTTTGCCGCCAGGCCGGGAAAGAAGTGACGGTTGAGGCGGCGAGCGAACGCCGGGAAGTGCTTGCGGACGCTGATTTTGTAATCAACACGATCAACGTCGGAGGCCCCGGGCAGTATCGTAAAGACCTTGAAATTCCGGATCGATACGGGCTTGACCAGGTGATCGGCGATACCATCGGGCCGGGAGGTATGTTCCGCTTTTTGCGAGCGTATCCGCAGATTTACGCAATTTGCAAGGACATGGAGGAGCTGTGCCCGGATGCGTATTTCTTCAATTATACAAATCCTATGGCGCCGTTGTGTCTCGCGCTCAGCCGTACCACAAGCATTAAAATTTTCGGATTCTGCCATAACGTGCAAAGCACGGCGACACAGCTTGCGGATTATCTGCGCATTAAGGATATGTCGCGCATATCCTACTGGGCGGCGGGTATTAACCATATGGACTGGTTTTTGGAATTCAAGGTGGACGGCAAGGACGCTTACCCCGCACTGCGAGAAATTTCAAAAACATATGAGCAAATTGAATGCCTTGCGCAATACGAACAGGATTATAAATCTTATGGAGTAACGCTTTACGATTTCGTGCGGTTTGACGTTATGAGGCATTTTGGGTATTTTGTGTCGGAGTCTCCGCTGCACCTGTCGGAATATCTTCCTTATTTCAGGAAAAACGAAGAGGAGATTAAGCGTTTGCGCATTGACGACCGCTGGTGGCTTGCCCATGAGGAAGCGGCGGACGACTATTTCGAGGAACTGAAAGGCCTGCTTGACAAAGGTGAGGAGATACCGATGGAGAAAACCTTTGAATATGCACCTGAGATCATTCACGCGTATTATACAGGAAAGCCGTTCCGCGCGAACCTGAATGTGAAAAATACCGGGCTTATCACAAACCTGCCAAATGATTGCGTTGTAGAGGTGCCGTGCTATACGGACACCGAAGGCATCCATACCTGCTATGCGGGAGCGTTGCCGGACGCGCTTGCAGCCCTTAACCTGACAAATGTAAACGTTCATAAGCTGATGGCGGACGCGGTCGTCACAAAAGACATGAAATATATCTATGAGGCTGTGAAGCTTGATCCATTTACGGCGGCAAAGCTGACACTCGACCAGATTCATGCAATGGTGGATGAGCTTATGGCTGCGAATGAGGAATATATTGCCTACATGAAATAACCGGGATAAGCCTGGAACACAAAAAAACATCCCTGCCAGCAGGGATGTTTTTTGACATTTGATTAGTGGGCGGCGTTTTCTTCAATTTTGAGAAGTTCCAAAAAGCCGCTCAGCGCAAAGCTGTTTCCGTTGATATCTGTAATGAGCCTTACGGGCATGGAAGGAAGCGTATCCTTTAACAGGATTTGATAAGCCTCAATATACGGCTTGCCGCCGAATATCACGATTTCCTCCACATCAGTCCATTTTTTACTGATATGCTGGGCAAGAAGGTCTGTTACGGAACCGGTGATAATTCCGTTTAAGATCTGCGTGCGTTCAGCCTTGGAAAGGATGCCGAAGGTATTTGCGCCGTGCACGATTTGAACCGCGCGGCAAAAACCGTATTTACGCAGGTATTCACAGCCCTTACGCACAAATTGCTCCGTCATTGCAACGTCGCCGTGCTCCTGCTCGCCATACAGCATGGTATCGCGTGAGAGCGCATAGCGCAGCTCGCCGGTAAAAGAGGAAAGGATGTCGGTAAGCGCTCCGTCTTTCACATAACAAAACTGGGTGTGGGAGCTTGGCGCGACTACGACAAACGGCCCTTCAGGCGTATAATTGCTGGAAAGAAGCCCGACAATATCGATTTCTTCACCGCGAATGCTGCTGATGTATTCGATATTTTCCAGATCGACCACCGTGCCGTCAGGAACGTTTTTTACGCCGCGCAGCAGCCTGAGCTCGCGGTCAAAATAGCTTTCCTCATAAAACGTGACGGATTCGTCGTACATCTTTTGTGCGTTTACCGGCATCGTCATATGGGGGATCTCCGTGATTCCAAACGGGCTTGTGGCCATGCCGGAAATCCATACGCTTTCAATATCGCGTTCAAAAAGGCCGTTGCGGTCGATGAGGACGTCGTAAATTTCGCGCAGGCCGGCAAGCAGGATATCGTTACCGCCCGAAAGGGAGGAATCCTTGGTGCCCACGACCTTTGAAACGTAACCGGACGGTTTGCCGTCCCTTACCAGATAGCCCCTTGAGGTAGTTGTACCGCAGTTAATATAAATATAATTCATTTTGATACTCCTTGATAGAATAGCCGCAACTGAAACAAAAAATGATTACATTACGGCGGGAAGGGAAGGTCTGGACGCGTGTCATATCAGAATGATACGCCAACGCCTGCTTGTTTTTATTATACACATTTCAAGAGCGGGTGAAAAGGATATTTTTGCGGAAAATGAATTTTGATGCGCGGCAGGCTGCTTAATAAAACCCATGGGATTTTATCTGCCCTAAAATTTGATTGGAAAATTTACCGTATGTTTCTGCCGGGTATCTGAACAAAAGCCGCAAGCGTGAAAAAAATACGAAGCTGAGCGCAGCGGTTCAGACGTTTTTGCGCCTGAAGGAGCAGGTCGTGAAGGAACGGCCCGGATACTAATTCGTAATATGGCCAATCAAAGTCGATATCGTTGCTGAAAGGATACCGAGTACCGCAGCTGTGGCAAACTGCGCGGGTGTAAAAAAGAACAGAAAGGCCACCAGGCAGCTTTCAACCAGAATGATCGTCCGGGCCGTTTTTTTCATGTGCAGGATGCGCTGTTCTGATAAGGGATGGTTGACGTGGATGACAGGGGCAAACAGGAAAATGATGATAATACTTCCTGCGACACCTGCTGCGATGAACCAGTCAAACCCCACAAGGAAAGGGTTCAGTAACATACAGCCGATTCCAACGGAAAGGGAAAGGATTAAACAGCCAATGTGGTTTGGCGCGTGAAGTCCGCCGGAAGCGTGGCGAAGCGGCAAAAAGAAAACGATCCAGACCAGCGTAATCGGCAGCCGCCCCAATATAGCTCCGACGATCAAAATGATACCAAACGTGAGAACAGTATTGAGCAGGCACTCCATACTATACGCAAATATTTCTTTGTTTTCTTCATCCGCGCCTTTGGAAACCAGCCATTCGGCGAATTTGTTTGCAAATTTTTCCATGGTAACCTTCCTATCCAAAATATGCCAGATATTTGTTTTTGACTGCGTTAAAATATGTTTTGCTTATGGGAATCGTTGTAAAATCAGGCAGAGTAATCGAGACCGGGGAAATAGAATGAACGGCTTCGATATTTACGATAATCGACCTGTGGCAGCGTATAAATTCATCAGGCAAAGAAGTTTCGATATTTTTTAAGCGCTCCAGTTGTTTCTCAACTCCATAAATGGTATGGATCTCAGTATATTGCAAGGAGCTTGAAAAATAAAGGATATCATGATACTGGATTCGGGAGATACTGTTTTTACTCTTGCGGAAACAATAGATCGAGCTTTTCTTGCGTGATAAATCAACTGATATTTTATTCATACACTCTTCGATATCCGAATACATAGCGGGTTTGACCAAATATTGCATAGCGCTGACGCGATAGCCATCCCCTATATTTTCCCTTACGCTGGTTGCAAAAATAATAGGCACCTGCGGATTTTTTTCGCGGATATATTTTGCAAGGTCTATTCCGTTTACAGAGTTGGGAAGCATGATGTCAACAAAAATAACATCGAAAATTTCAGAAGCTTCCCATGCGAGTAAAAAGGCTTCGCCTGTAGCATAGCTTTTGATATCGATCAGATATTTATATGTTTCCGACCATTGCCGCAGGAGCCTGCCAAGACTATCGACAAAAGCCTGTTCGTCCTCTATAATCGCAATTTTAATTTTCATTGCTATCGGCGGCCCCCTTTATGGAAAAAAATAATGTAACCTCGAATTGGTCGTCAGTATATGAAATATTGTAGATTCCATCCGCATCATTTACAATTTGCCTGACGCGCTTAAGGCCGTAGCCATGACTGCCCTCCGGTTTGGTGGAAATAAGCTGGCTGTCCTTCATTTTGTAGCCGCCGGACGACTGATTGACAATATGGATCATGAGCATACCACGTTGGGGATAAATATCAATTTTGATATGCCGTTTTTCCGGATCAGGGATTTTGCTGCAGGCCTCGATTGCATTGTCCAAAAGATTTCCAAGCACTACGCACAGCTTGGTTTCGCTGATGGGAAGGCGCAGTATTTTTTGGGCATTCAAACGGACCTGAACGTTTTTCTCGCTTGCAATAAGCATTTTACTGGAAATAATTGCGTCGACTGCAGGATTTCCAGTGGCCACAAGCGATAGAATCGATTGAAAATCCTTCTTCACTTCACCGACATATTTCTTTAGCTGGTCAAAATCCTTATTTTCGATATAAATCTGCATTACCTCAAGGTAATTATGGAAATCGTGCCGCCACGCCCGCACCATTGCTTCGGTTCGTTTGTTGTTTTCATCCTCTAAATGGGCCCGCTCCAGCCGGGATTTTTCCCATAATGTTTCGCCGATTTTTTCAAACAGGAAAATAATGGAAACAATCATGGCAAGGATGGCGGCGCTGATTACCGTCAGAACAATCCGCTCCTGCGAGGAACGGTTAGAGCCGATGGAAAATGCGATTGCTTCGCCGGATGCAAAAATACCTAAAATCATGATGGCTACAATAAATATCTGGAAATAAAAAGGCAAACTGATGTGTTGGCTAACCCGTATCCGGGATAGTATCCAATTGATTGTAATAATAATCATGCAATATAGAATAGTAGTTCCAAAGCGAGACTCTGAGGGTAACAGGGTATCGCTGATATTGATACCTGACATCCATGTAAGAATCAAAGAGATCAGCAAATTAGCAGCAATTGCTACAAAGGAACCAATAACACCCCAAAAGAGACGGGCGCCTATGTTCCCTTTGAATAACAGAGCATAAAAAACTTTCAGCGAGGACATTACTATCATCGTGATTTGGTAATCAACTTCGAATAAATTCATGATACTTTGTAAGGCAACCAGGCAAAACAATACAATATAAATTTGATATTTTCTGGAACTGGAATAGGAGAGTCGCTTGGACAACAAAAAGAAAAGAAAATAATATTCGATGACATTGACAAATATTTCCCATATTCCCCAAAGAATAACCATGCTTTACCCCCATAAATTCATTGCGATCCTTTTCTATTATATACTGAAACCATTGAAACAGAAAACTTTTCATTCATTAAAATGATGGTTTCATTCATATTTTCACACAAAGATGAAAATATATGATATTTTATATTTAAATTGGGGAGCATATTCCCTTAGTAAAGGAGAACAGAAATGAAAAAGATGAACGAGTCAAACGTAAAAAAAGCTATTACAAAAATGACGGAAAAATCTCTTTTAAAGGTTGCGGATGCTTTCTCAGCGCTTGCTTGCTGTGGACCTTGGTATGAACCCAAAGTGCCGCAAAAGCTCAAAAAATAATATAGTTTCTATTTTTAGCAGGGCCGGATAATATCCCCTGTTTCAATTTAACGAAGAGGCGATATCCTGCTAAAAAAGGAGAACAAAATGAAAAAGATGAATGAATCAAACGTAAAAAAAGCCATTACCAAAATCACCGAAAAGTCTCTTTTGAAGGTTGCGGATGCGTTCTCGGCGCTTGCATGTCAAGGACCTTGGTATGAACCCAAAATGCCGCAAAAGCTTAAAAAGTAATTCAGTTTCTATTTCCTATAAGGCCGGGCGACACCCCCTACTGGTTTGTCTGGCCTTAATGGAAATAGTTTTTTATTATGGGGAGGAGCAAAAATAGCGATGGCTCTGCACACGGATGTTCAGGCAAATATATTGCGGCGTAAGGCCGTTATTTTTTTGCGTAAAATACGCCCTGCATTTCATCATTGCGGACTTTTGTGGTTGGCGCCGTATGCCGGCTGATGTTATACTTGACTGAGCAGCCGGGTATCCTCTCTGATTTGTGCAGGAAAAGAGAGGAGAACGTTTGAAAATATGGATATACTGGGAAATGAAGGAGCTGATATGATGGAATGGATTGAGCGGTTAAACCAGGCGATGGATTATATCGAAAAGCACATTACAGAGGAAATTGATTACGAACGGCTGGCACAGGTGGCCTGCTGCTCGACCTATCATTTCCAGCGGATGTTTGCATATATGGCTGATGTATCGCTTTCCGAATATATCCGCCGCAGACGGATGTCTCTTGCGGCGGAAGATTTGCAGGGCGGTGCAAAAAAGATCATCGATGTGGCATACAAATATGGCTATGCCTCGCCAACGGCGTTTAACCGTGCATTCCAAAGCGTTCATGGAGTCGCGCCCTCACGCGTGAGGGAAGAGGGGGTTTCCCTGCGTGCGTTTCCTCCAATCAGCTTTAAAATTACAGTCAAGGGAGCTGCGGAAATGAGTTACAGGATTGAGAACAAGGGAGCGTTTCGCATCATAGGGATTTCCCATCCGCTCGAAAAGGAGATTGAGAAAAATTTTGCCATTGTGCCGCAGATGTGGAAAAAAGCCTCAGAAGACGGGACAATCGGCAAACTTGCGGCAATGATGGATTCGGAGCCGATGGGATTGCTGGGAGTGAGCGCATGCAACGCAGAAGAGGAATGGAAATACTTTATTGCGGTTTCCAGTACAAAAGAAATTGACGATACGTTAGAGGAATACACGGTTCCTGCCTCCACATGGGCAATATTTACCGGCAGTGGAACAAACCTTTCCATACAGGAGCTTGAGCAGCGTATTGTGACAGAGTGGCTGCCGGGTTCAGGTTATGAATACGCAGACGCGCCGGATATCGAGGTCTATTTGAATGCTGATCCGCAAAACGCAAAATACGAAATGTGGGTTCCGGTGGTAAAAAAATAACCAGGAACATTTGGTTCGCGTTTATAAAAGCAACAGCGCTCACCCGGAACAAACAAAAATCTTATCCAGGGTGAGCGTTTCTATTGCGAAAAACACAGATGAGCTGACATGTAACAGGCTTTTTTTGATATAGCCGGCCAGAGATTCATCAGACAGTCCAAACTCCGTAAATAATACTCCACATGCGTCAAGCAGGAGCGTATCGATTTCTTCCCTGCTTTTGAGCAGCCATCCGGACTGTAATTTTATTACCTTGCTCCTCGGAACAAGAAGTCCGTAAAGGTCTGTATCTGTAAGAATACAACCAAGGGAAGAAGCAAGCACCTGGTCAAAGAGATTGATCACGAGGTGCTGATAGCCTGCGTGGAAGGCGGTCATGGCGCGGTGGATACGCTGAGGATCAAAGCGGCTGCAAAATTCATTTTCGTAAAGTGCGCGCCTCAGGTATTCGACAATAAATTCAATGCCGGCAAGATGAGTGACGGGATTGCTGAGTGGATAATCGGCGGTAATGTGGATTTCATGAGCGCTGTAGCTGACGTCGTAAAGCTGAAAGAATCCCTTGATGCCGTCTACCAGGGTGGAGGTATAAGTTTCGTTTGCCGTTCTGACAAGGGTTTTGAGAACGAGCGTATGAAGGTGCTTTGCCGTTCTGCGCTTTATTTCGATTTTTTTGCGTCCTGCACTGTATAGCTCATGAATACTGCTGGATTTCAGCAGTGCGATTGCAGGAGAAGGCTCTTTTGCTTTTAAAGATACGCCAATCGTGTACAGGATAGATTCTAAAATATTCTGTGCCAATTCTATTTTGATACTGCTGCTGTCGCCACTGGTATACAGCTTGCTTTTTTGCGCGAGGAATTCGACGCACCTGTTTTGGAATATGGATACATCCGCCTCTGTGAGCATACGGGTTCTGCAGCCTTCTGCAAGAAGGGATTGGACGTAAAATTCGCCGTCAAGATTGCAGGGATTGAGGGACGGTGAGCTTGCCATCTCTTTCATTTGGATTCCTCGTTTTGCATGGGAAGGCCGTACCGCAGGGCGACGGCCATTTTTTCAAGCTCGCGGTCCCGCAGCAGCTCGACCGAACCGTGGCAAACACTGTCAAAGGATTTTTTCATAAAATCAATCAGCTCATCGTCGCTGCACAGGTCAAGCGTCTCGTTTTTATAAAAATAGAAGCACTCGATCAGCTCGTGCATGGTTTGCGCGTAATTGTACTGACAAATATATGGCGAATCGCAAAATGCGAAAATCAGCTTTTCAACAACGCCTCCGCCAAACTCAATCCGTCCACAGGAATCCAGCGAGTGCGCACGAGCCGACACAAGCTCAAACACCTGGGTTTTGGTGAGCGTAAGACCGAATTTTTGTGTGAAATCGTTGCACTTCATCGTTTGCTCAACCGCTAGTCTTTGAGCAATGCCAGAATCAGACAGGTTTATCAAATGATTCATCATAAAAACCCTCCCTATACTTAATACCACGTCCCGGCAGGAATTGACAGACTTGAAATTTTTGCTGATTTGTGGTAATATAAACACATAAAAGCGGATGAATTTTATCATTCGTTTTTTTGTTTCGGAATGCAAATCGAAATCCTCGCGGCAGATAAATGTGGCAAAAGAGGGATGCGTGAAGCATGTACTGCTTTGAAAGAAGCGCTCCGTTTGATATAATATAATATAATAAAACCGGTTATGGAAAAAGGCGGTCATGGCAGGAAACAGTACCCTTAAAAAAGCATTCTATGCCGCATTCCCTCATACGATCCCCATTCTTGCGGGATTTTTATTTTTGGGGATTGCATACGGAATTTATATGAATATATCCGGCTTCAGCCCAATCTATCCAATTATCATGAGCGCGACAATTTTTGCGGGTTCTGTTGAATTTGTGGCAGTAGGGCTTTTATTGGCGGCGTTTGATCCATTGCGGGCGCTGCTATTGACGCTGGTGATCAATGCACGGCACCTGTTTTACGGTATTTCCATGCTGGATCGGTATAAAGGGACGGGACGCAAGAAAATCTATCTGATTTTTGGAATGTGCGACGAGTCGTTTTCGATCAACTATACCGCCGATATTCCGGTAGGCGTTGACAAAGGATGGTTTATGTTTTTTGTGACGCTGCTAAACCAGATATACTGGGTAATGGGCGCAACGCTTGGCGGCGTGTTCGGATCGTTTATTACGTTTGATACGAAGGGGCTTGAATTTGTAATGACAGCCCTTTTTGTCGTTATTTTCCTCGAACAATGGCTGAAGGAAAAGAAGCACTACAGCTCGCTGATCGGGCTGGGGCTGTCGCTTGCGTGCCTTCTCATATTCGGCGGGAGCAGTTTTATCATACCTTCCATGATCGCAATATTTGCCGTAATCACTGTGTTTAAAAATCCACTTGGGAAAGCGGGTGAGGGCGCATGAGCGTAACGCAGCAAATCATTACCATCGGAATGGTGGTGCTGGGCACGCTGATTACCCGGTTCCTGCCCTTCCTTGTATTTCCCGCGAGTAAACCAACGCCGAAGTTTATCCGGTATCTTGGAAAAGTATTGCCCGCGGCCGTGCTTGGGTTATTGGTCGTATACTGCCTGAAGGACGTCAGTATATTCGCGGGGAACCACGGCATTCCTGAAGCAATTTGCATTGCAGTGGTGGTCGGGCTTCATGTGTGGAAACGGCAAATGCTGCTATCCATTGCGGCGGGAACCATTTTGTATATGATTTTGGTACAGGCCGTATTTGTTTAAACGATACAGGAAAGCTTTTTGCAGCAGCAGGAGACTGTGGATGTACAGGCAACATTAAATTTCGTTTCCGTTTCGTTTTGCATTAAAAAGAAAAAATGTATTGACTTATCCGTGCCTTTTCAAGTAAAATCAAATCATAAAGGAGCGTGCTGTTTGCGCGCCAATGAGGGATAATGCAAAGGAGCGGGGGAACCTATGATTTCGGTCAGTGGAGACAAAAACCAGACAGTAAGGCGGAACGCAATTATGGATCTGCTGGAAAAGGATTCAAGGCTGCGTGTAACAGACCTGAGCGACGCGCTCAACGTTTCGGTTGTGACGGTTCGCAAGGACCTGAGCGAGCTTGAAAATGAAGGGCTGCTCAAACGGATACACGGAGGAGCGGTTATCAACAGGAAATCCCAATACAGTGAAAACTTTGCGGAGCGTAAAAGCCGCAAGGCGGAAGAGAAGAGACTGATTGCAAAGGCGGCAGCGGAGCTTGTCAGGGACGGCGAATCGCTCATTATCAACGTAGGCTCCACGTGTGCTTATATTTGTGAGGAGCTGAAGAATAAGAACAACCTGATTGTGATCACAAACGCCCTGCATATCGTAAACGAGCTTGCCTGCTGTGAACATATTACAACATTTTTTCTGGGCGGCAGATTTGACACGGATATGCAGATTACAGTCGGCGACGATGTGAGCGACCAATTATCCAAGTATAAAGCGGATAAACTGATTATGGGAATGGACGGCGTTGACATTCAGGCGGGCCTTACCTCCTATAATCATGTGGAAGACGCGATCATGAGGCAAATGATCGCCCAGGCCAAAGAAAAAATTCTTGTGGTGGACGATTCAAAGATTGGAAAGGTAACGTTTGCCCATATAGCCGCGTTAAATGATTTTGATATACTGGTAACCAATTACAATGAATCGAAGGCGGAAGAACTCGAAAAAATCCGCAGGTCGGGACTGCAGGTTATCGCAGTATAATTTTTTAGGCTTCAGGCCGGGGCATGCGGTATTGCATGCTCCCGGTTCCTGGGAGGAGGAGCCTGTTGCCGGGCTGCCATTTCATAGAAAACAAATCACAGATTTTGAAAACAGCTTGTTCCTATCGAGCTTCACAGCGTGTCGAATAACCTTCAAATAACAGTTTCCAAATAAAGTAATAAAACAAAAAAATTGATGACTCTGTACTTTTTGTAAAGAGAAATGGAATCCCTTTGACTTCTTTTTTTTACCAAAAATGATCATTTCGAAAAATTACAAGATTGCTTCATATTAAAAACAATGTTATTTTCCCTGAAAAAGAAAGAAAAAGCGATAAAAAGAAATTAAAATAGCAAATAAAATAAGCAAAAAGAAAATATTTAATGGAAAAATCAGAAAAAACGTAAATATAATATTGACAAACGTAAATAATATGTGCTATTCTCTAGAAAAAAAGAAATTAGAAACAAATTTTAATAAAATCTTTTGGAGGATGCCATGAAACGAAACTTACGCATTCGCCCCCCATTTTTTGAAATTGGTCCGAAAAATTATCTTTATGGAGATCAGATCATTGATCTGGCACGGCTTGCAGACGAAGCATCGCAAAAATACGATGTAAGGGTTATTTTTACCACGCCCTATGCAAATATTGCGCGGGTATCAGAATGTACGAAGCAGCTGATCGTATTTGCTCCACATATGGATAATATCGAGGTAGGCCGCGGACTGGCGGCAGTGCTGCCGGAATCTTTGCGGGCTGCGGGAGCGCAGGGGGTTATGCTCAACCACGTTGAAAAACCGATGAGGATAGCAGAATTGTACGGGACGATTCGGCGCGCGCGGGAACTTGGAATGATGAGCATTGTCTGTGCGGACTCGATTCCGGAAACAAAAGCAGTTGCATTGCTTGAGCCGGACATGATGGTGACAGAGCCTGCGGAGCTTATTGCCACTGCGTGCGCGGCGGACGTATCTTATGTCCGCACATCGGTGGATACGATTATGAACATTGATCCCAATATTGGAATATTGGTGGGCGGCGGCATCAACAGCGGCCAGGATGTTTACAATGTGATCGCCGCAGGCGCGGACGCAACGGGTTCATCCAGTGCGATTGCAACGGCGCGCAATCCGCGGGCAATGATCGAAGAGATGCTGAGCGCGGCGCGGGACGCGTGGAATGAAAGATGCGGCGGCGTCATGATGGAGGGATAACGATATGGCAAAATACGATGTGTCCGTTGAGAAGATACTAAAAATCGAATGCAGGGCGGTCAGTGGGCTCATAACGTCGCTTGACCGCGAAATAACAGACAGGGTGATCGATCTTTTGCTCCGTGTAAAGCCGGAAGGGCATAAGGTGATAACGGCGGGCTGCGGAACCTCGGGAACCGTTGCGCGCAGGGTAGCGCATACGCTCAGCGTTGTGGAAGTGCCCGCATTCTATTGCTCGCCGGCAAATTCGATCCACGGCGGCATGGGAGCGATTCAAAAGGGCGACGTAGTGGTGCTGTTCTCCAAGGGAGGAAATACGCCGGAAATATTAAACTACATTCCCTGCTGCAAAGAAAAAGGCGCAAAGATCATCGGCGTATCGCAAAACGACGATTCCGTGCTGGCAAAGGAATCAGATATTTATTTTAAGATCGAGGTCGGGGAGGAATCGGATAAATTCAATATGTGCGCGTCGGCAAGCTGCACGGCGACCATAGCGGCATGGGATGCGGTTGCGTTTACCATCATGGATGTCAGCGGTTATACGAAGAAAGATTTATTGCTTACGCATCCCGGCGGAAAGGTCGGCGAGATGCTTCGCAGCCATTAAATATACATTCAGGACGGAGGATACAAAATGAAGGTTTACAACGAAAAATTTGAAGTGCAGTCGGACAGGAGACCAACGTTTGACGATGTTACAACGACGGTGCGCGAGATTCTCAGGCGCTCGGAAATTCAAAACGGAACGGTACTCGTTTATACGGGGCATACCACTTGCAGCGTGCAGATACAGGAATTTTCGGACGGGCAAACCTACTGGGGTACTGAGCTTATTATGCAGGATCTTGCCAACGTACTGGCAAAAATCATTCCTACCTGTACTGCTGAGGGCCAGTATATGCACCCTTGCCCCAGGCACATTGAGCTTGCGGGAAAAGACAGGAACGAACAGCCCGCGTGGTCGCTTAACACGGATGCGCATCTGCGGTCTGTGGTCATGGGGCGTTCGGTTACGATGCCTGTGATAGACGGCGAGTTGCAGCTTGGCGAATTTGGATGTATCTATTTTGGCGATTGGGATCAGGTGCGGGCAAGAAAACGCACGGTGATCGTACAAGTGATGGGGGAGTAAAAAATGAGTCTTGTACTGGGTATTGACCTTGGGACAAGCGGATGCCGCAGCGCAGTATTTGACGACAGGCTCAATATGCTCTGTTCGGCCCGTACAGAGTATCCGTTGTCAATCCTTGGCGGCAGCCGGATTGAGCAGGATGCAGGCGTGTGGTGGGATTCGGTCCGGCAGACAGTGAGGGAGGCTACGGCGCTTCTTGGGAAAAAGAGCGCAGCTATCAGAAGTATTGGCGTGAGCTCTCAGGGCATATCCATCGTACCCGTTGGGAAAGACGGAAAGGTGCTGTGCGGGGCAATCAGCTGGCTTGACGGCAGGGCGGCGTGTGAAACCGACGAGATCATCAAGCGCTATGGCGCGCGGGATATCTTTCAAAGGACAGGGAAACGGATTTCCCCGATCTACACCCTGCCAAAGCTGATGTGGATCAAAAAGAACGAACCGCGGGTTTTTGAAAAAACAGAGCGCTTCTTAATGCCCGTGGACTTTATCCAATACCGTCTTTGCGGAAACTGCGTCACAGACCATACGATGGCAGCCGGAACCATGATGTACGATATTCACGGTCAAGCGTGGATGGAAGACCTGCTGGGTGAAAACGGTATCGGTGCAGGATTGCTTCCGGATATTGCGTGGGCGGGCAGCGTTGCCGGAACGCTCCTGCCCGAAACAGCCAAAGAGCTGGGACTTGGAACGGACGTCATCGTAGCGGTTGGGGCGCAGGACCAGAAGTGCGCGGCCTACGGCGGAGGAGCATCCGAACGGGTTGTAACGGTATCGCTGGGAACGGGCAGCTGCATCACAAAGCTTTCAGAAGTGCCTGTATTGGATGATGAAATGCGGATTCCCGTATTTTCTTACCTGTATCAAGGTTGCTGGGACATGGAGGGGGTTGTAAATACCGCGGGCTCCGCGCTTGAATGGTTCCGGAAAAAGTTTGCGCCCAACATGGATTATGAAGAGCTAAGCGGCATGGCGGCCCATGCGGAAACAGGCGGATTGAATTTCTATCCTTATTTATCCGGGGGAGCCTCCCCGCACTGGGGAGAAGGCGCGGGCGTATTTACAGGACTGACGCTCCAGAGCGGGATACCGGAATGCGTACGTGCGCTTCTGGAGGGAATTGCATACCACATCAAAGCAAATACGGATGTTATGGACAAGGCGGGGCAGGCCGCCGATACGCTGCGCGTATTTGGCGGCGGATCAAAGAGCGACCTGTGGTGCAGGCTGATCGCGGATATTACAGGTAAATGCGTGGTGCGGCTGGAATCGTGCGAAACAGCCCTTGCCGGGGCGGCAAGGCTTGCTTTCAAAAGCCTTGGGATGGAAACGAAGCCGCTTGCGCCGGAACGGGAGTTCCTGCCGCAGCCGTGTGAAGTGGAAAAGTACAAGGAACGATACATTGATTACGAAACAACGAGAAAACGCTGTTTTGACATGAGAGAAACGGAGTGAATAAAATGTCGTTTTATTTTCAGGAAAAGACGTGGCCGGAGCTAAAGGAATATGTCGACCGGGATGCGCTCATTATCCTTCCGGTGGGGGAAGTGGAAGAGCATTCGCTTTATTTACCGGTGGATTGCGACGCGAGGATCGCCGAATACCTGTGCGCGCAGATTGCCGACGAAATACAGGACGAAATTCCCGTATTGGTGATGCCTGCTGTTTGGTCGGGCTACACGCCAAAGGCGGTGGCAAAATGGCCGGGTGCAATGCGCCTGCGTCCGCAGGTGTTTGCGGATATGATCCACGATATATGTGCATCGATAGCGGAAATGGGTTTTTCCAGGCTGTTGATGCTCGATTGCCACGGGCAGCATGGGCCCATGCTCAATATGGCCACAAAGCTGATTGCCGACGAGTATGGATATTATTATACAGTGGCTTCGCCGGTGGCGTTTTCCGCGGCAGAGTTTAACCGGATCAGGAAATCCCCGCGCGGCGGCTGCAGCCATTCCGGGGAATGGGAAGCGTCGCTTATAATGCTGATCAGCCCGGAGCTTGTAAAGGAAGAAAAGTTCTGCAACGACGATCTGCTGAAGCATCATTCGGATTTTGTAGCGGGAGACGCCTGCTTTGGCGGACAAAAGGTAGTATGGTCAACCTTTGGGATACAGCAGCCCAAATATGGAGCCTGCGGAGATCCCACACAGGCGAGCGCGCAGACCGGGCAGGTTATTGTGGATGCAATCAGGAAAAATTTCAAACGCTTTTTGAAGGAATACTATTTTCATGAAACTATTCTGCCGGAATAAAATCCGGTAATGGGAATGAACTTAAAATCAATTTTCGGAAGAACCGAAACAGAAAATATTGGAGGTGCAAAATGAAAAAGACAAAGGGATTGGCTTTGGCAACAGCGATTATTATGGCTGCTATGGTATTACTCAGCGCGTGCGCCGCTCCGGCAACGCCGTCTGAGGCGGCTTCGACAGAGGCGGCTTCGGCAGCAGCGTCAACAGCGGCTCCCGCGGATAATGGCGGCGGGGAAACCGGCGGATCGGCTAAGACGGTCGGTATCGCAATTTACTCGATGGACGCAGATTCCTGCGTAGCGCTCGTAAAAGAGGCTCAGGCAGTCGCCGACGAGCTCGGCTGGAAGGTAACGCTGCTGGACGCTCAGGGCGATCCGTCCACGCAGGCGGACCAGATGGCGAACCTGATTTCACAGAAGGTAGACGCGATTATCCTGAATCCCACGGATACCACGTCACTGCTCCCCTCAATTCAGGCGGCAAAGGAAGCGGGGATTCCCGTTGTGGGCGTTGGAATGGAAATGGACAAGGAATGTATGGACCAGCTCCTGTTCTTTGCGGGTGTTGACGATTACAGCCTTGCGTTCACCGGCTGCGAATGGATTGCAGAAAATTATAAGGACAAAGGCGCGCAGGTAGCGCTCATTACAGGCGCGGCAGGAACAGATCCGACCAATAAAACCATTCAGGCGTTCCAGGATGCGACAAAGGATACGGATATCAATTACGCAGGAGATTTTGCAGGTGATTTTGACAGCGCGAAGGCAATGTCCATCACAGAAGACCTTATGACGAAATATCCTGAACTGTCCGTTATTTACTGCCAGGATCACGTCATGGCGCTGGGCGCTGCTTCGGCAGTGCAGGATGCGGGCAAAGCGGAGCAAATCGCGATTGTCGGCGCGTGCGGCATACCGGATTACCTGCAATATGTCAAGGATGGTTCCGTCACCTGCTTTGGGTACGTACTTCTGTATCAGTGCGGCGGATTTGCAATGAGGCAGCTTTCCGATTACTTTAACGATCCAGGGGCTGAGTTTGCTCCAAAGTATTACGCAGCGCCGGTTGTTGTGACCGCGCAAAATGTTGACCAGGCAGATTCGATTGAATTTGATTTCGTAGCGGCAAAATAAGGCGTTTAAACTCTGACTCAGACTCAAACCACGAAAAACAAAACATATCTTTTCTTCCCGTGCAAAGCAGAAAAGAGCGGCAGGCCGTTCTTTTCTGCCGCCGGGGAACTACACTTTAATCAGTAAAACTTAATTTAGGGATAAGGGAGGAAGCGTCATGGAACAGGAAGTTATATTATCGTTGCGTAATATAACCAAGACTTTCCCCGGTGTAAAAGCGTTGGATGATATCTCTGTTGATTTTTTCAAAGGCGAAGTACATTCCATTGCGGGCGAAAACGGAGCGGGAAAATCCACGCTCATGAAAATATTGACAGGCGTTTATTCGCTCGAGCAGGGTGAAATATGGCTTAATGGGATCAAAGAAAAAATTCGGAACCCGCTGGACGCCATCAAAAAAGGGCTAAGCATTATTTTTCAGGAATTCAACCTCATAGACGCGCTGAGCATCACGGAAAATATTTTTATAGACAGGCTCTCAAAATCGAAGGGGATGTGGATCGACTGGAAGGAGGCCAACCGAAAAGCTGCCGAATTTATGAAAGAGGTTGGTTATGACATTGATACAACCACCCTCATAAAAGACCTGAGCGTGGCGGAAAAACAAATGGTGGAAATTGCTAAGGCGATCTCCTATGGTTCCAAAATCATCATTATGGACGAGCCGTCGGCGACGCTCACGTCGAGGGAGGTCGAAAGCCTGATCAGGATCGTGAACGGATTGCGCGAGAAGGGCGTGACCGTAATTTACATTTCACATAAGCTCGAGGAAGTGCTTGAAATCAGCGACCGCGTATCGGTGATGCGCGACGGAAAGCTGATCAGTACAAAGAACGTTGAAAACGTAACCCGCGAGGGAATCATTGTGGATATGGTCGGAAGGACGATCGGACAGGAATTCCCCGTCCGCGAGCAGCCGGTGCTGGCTTCGGAAAACATTCTGGAAGTGAAAGACCTGCGGCGTGACGGCGTTTTTGAGGATATCAGCTTTACGCTGCAAAAAGGTCAGGTGCTTGGACTTGCGGGGCTTGTAGGCGCGGGGCGAACGGAAATTGTGCGGGCAATCTTCGGCGCGGATAAGCTTGACGGGGGAGAGATTTTTCTCGGCGGCAAAAAAGTCAACATTACAAGGCCGGAGGACAGTATCAAAAACCGGATCGCGCTCCTGACGGAGGACCGGAAATCACAGGGGCTGTTATTGCAGTTTCCAATTTCCAAAAATATATCGCTCGCAAACCTTGGTAAGGTGACGCACCGCGGTATGGTCAGCCGCAAGCAGGAGAAGGATGTGGCGGAGGAATATGTGGAACTGCTTTCCATCAAAACTCCTTCAACCGAGCAAAGGGCGATCAACCTGTCAGGCGGGAACCAGCAGAAGGTAGTCATTGCAAAGTGGCTGTTTGCGGACAGCGATATCATCATACTGGACGAACCGACGCGGGGCATCGATATTGGCGCCAAGCATGAAATATACTTGCTGATCAACCGGCTTGTGCAGGAAGGGAAATCGATCATATTCATTTCCTCAGAGCTGCCGGAGCTTCTGGCGATGAGCGACAGGATTATTGTTGTAAACGAGGGCAGGATCAAGGGAAGCCTTGAGCGCAAGGAAGATATCACTGCCGAAAACGTTATGCAGCTTATTCTAAAAAACTGAAGGGGGTGGCACTATGAATCAGATGAAAAGTCTTGAAAATCGAAAATTATCGTTTAAGAATCTCCTTTCAGAGGTTCCTGAATATGCCTGCGTTGTGGTGCTCGTCATCGTACTGATCGTCGCGGGATGCGTTTCGCCGGTGTTTTTTACGGATACGAACATCCAAAACGTACTGAAGCAGGGCGCGGTACTTGCCGTGCTTTCCATTGGAATGGGATACGTATTGATTTCAGGCTGCATTGACCTGAGCGTGGGAATCAATATGGCGGTATGCGCGCTGGTTTCCGTTGTGATGCAGCAATATGTGGGCGATGCGGGCGCGATTATACTGGCGTTGCTTGTGGGAATAGGGATCAGCTCCTTTAATATGCTGATCATTTATATCACAAAAGCGCGGGCAATCGAGATCATGATGATCACGTTTGGACTTAAAATGGCATACCGGGGGCTTGCACAGGCAGTAACAGGAAACGCTACCTTCCGGGAAAACACGACCGATTTTTTCCGCAGCCTGGGAAAGGGAATGACCTTTGACGTCATACCCAACATCGTTATTATTATGGCGGTTGTGGCGGTTATTCTGGGCGTCGTACTGGGAAAGACGAAATTTGGCAGGCAGGTCACGAGCGTTGGTATCAATCCGGAAGCAAGCAGGCTTGCGGGAATCAGTATCACAAAAACCCGCCTCAAGTGCTTTATGATTTCCGGCCTGTGCGCGGGCATCGCAGGTATTCTCCTTGCGTCGCGCACGATGGCGATACAGGCGCTTTCGGGCGACGACTATGAAATGATGGCAATGAGCGGGCTCGTAATCGGCGGTTTCGCGGTATTCGGCGGTTATGGCAGCGTGTGGAGGGCAGTACTCGGCGTATATGTATATACGATCATCAACAACGTACTGAACCTTGTGGGCGCGGGCGCTTACGAACAAATACTGGCGCAGGGTGTGATCCTTGTCCTTGCAGTGTGGCTCGACGTATATATTCGCGTAAAAAGGGCAGGAGGTAAATCGAGATGAACAGCAGCAAAGCATTGGGATTTGTAAAAGAACAAAAATCGTTTGTCATTCTGGTGATCGTTATCATATTTGCCGCATGCGCCTCTTCTATGTTTTTCACGATCGACAATCTGCAAAACCTGTTTCTGCAAATATCGATCCAGGGGATCATCAGCTTTGGCATGACGTTTACGCTCATCGCGGGCGAGTTTGATATGTCGGTTGGTTCAAACCTGACGCTGTGCGGAATATTGTTTGCACAGCTGCTCTCGTACATGAGCTTTGGTTTGGCGATTATCGTGGTCTTACTGTTTGCGGCAGTGCTGGGGCTTATAAACGGCATTCTGGTCGCGAAGCTGGGCGTATGTTCGTTCATCGGCACACTGGGCACGATGTATGCCTATAAAGGGCTTGCACTGATGCTCAGCCAGGGGCAGCCGGTTCCCGCGCGCACCGAGGAGGTGTTGCAGGTCAGCAATATGCAGATCGGCGGGTTCTCGATTTTTCCTGTGATCTTCATTATCGTGGGGTTAATCAGCGCATATGTGCTGACGCGCACGCAGTTTGGGCGAAACATCTACGCGGTTGGCGGGAACGCCGAGGTTGCGAACAATTCAGGAATCAGCGTGGTGTTTTATAAAACGATGTCCTTTGTGATTGTGGGCGTAACCGCAGGGCTTGCGGGTATCCTGCTTACAATGAGGCTGCAGTCCGCAACGCCGATTGCGGGAGACAGCCTGAACCTGATCGTAATTTCCAGCATTATCATCGGCGGTACCAGCCCTGCGGGCGGAGTGGGGAGCATACCAAAAAGCTTTATCGGCCTTATGATCATCGGCGTGCTCACAAACCTGTTAAGCCTTATCGGCCTTTCCGGATATTACCAGCAGGTAATACAGGGGGCGATGACGGTTGCGATCATCGGCGCGACAAGCTTTGCAAACTATCGCAAGGTAAGCGCGATATAAGGAGTGAATATATGACGATCCGTGATTATATCGTATCGTACAACGAAACGTTCCGCTATGTGGAGGAACGTTTTGGAAGCGGCGCTCTGGAAAATTTGTTTTCCCGGATTTCCGATCAATGGTGCGTGCACCTGAATGAATGCGTGGAGCGCAGCGGGATCGAGGGATGTATGGAATATTGGGGCGGAGAAGACGGAGGAGGAACGCTTGAACGTGAAAAAGCCTCGTGCAGGATATGGATGGAAAACGGCGTTTTTATGATTGAGATGAACGAATGCCCGTCCGTCGCAGAGCTTCGGGCGCGCGGATGCGAGCCGTACGCAGGGAACATAACCTATTGCGACCATTGCCGCGCGCTTTATGCGCCGGTTTTGAACCGGTATGGCCTGACGTTTGACGTAGAAATAGAGTATGGAATGGATGGATCATGCGCCGGTAAATGCCTGACGACGGTGCAAAAAATAAAGCAATACAAATTGGAGGGAAGAAGAATGAGCAATTTTTGCAGGGAATTTACATTCGAGCCGCATCCCGGGATTCCGTTTCGTGATGTGGCGGTTTTGGACGAATGCAGGAAAAAGGGAAGGGAGGATTATCTGGCGCTCAACCAGACGCGCCCAAACTGGAAGCTGGAGATCGTGGATGACGACTTTATCTCGTATGCGTGGCTCACAGATATGTTCAAACGGATCAGGGACAGCGACGAAAAGGATGAGAAATGCGTGATGATTCTTCCAAACCCTGCGGCTATTTATAAGCGGGTTGCGTATATGCTCAACGAATGCAATATCAGCTGCCGCAATCTGGTGGTGTTTACGATGGACGAATGGGCGGATCAGGATGGACGGATTGCGCCGGAAAGCTATCCTGCGGGATTCACAAATGCGTTTTTCCGTTTTTTTATGAATGAGCTGAGGGAAGAATTGCGTCCTGATATCAAAAATATCCATTATCCGACAAACGAAAACATCGAAGTGTATTCTAAAATGATCGAGGACGAGGGAGAAGCGGATATCGCCTATTCTGCATGCGGATGGTCGGGGCACAGTGCGTTTATCGATGCGGTAAAGCAGTTTGGCGTGGATGGCGACCAGGTGATACCCACGGACGAATGGTTGAAACTTGGCGCGCGGATAGCCGACCTGCATATTTTAACGCAGGCGCAAAATTCGCTGCACGCAAGCTTTGGGCTTGCGGGGGACCTCGCATTTGTACCGCCGCGCGCGGCGACCATCGGCCCGCGCGATTTTGTGAATTGCAGGGAGGTTTTTGAATTCCATAACTTCCTGATTGGCAATACGGATATCAGCTGGGAAAAAATGATGTCGCGCCTGGTTTGCTTTGGACCGGTTACGCCGCTTGTGCCTGATTCGCTGATTCAGGTATGCAGGGCGAACGTTTATATTTCAAATTTGTTCGCAGAGAAGATCGATTATGACACAGAGCGGCAATACCGCTGAAACAAGGGGGATAAAAAATGGCTGCAATCAGGGAATGGTATAGCGGATACAGCATCATTTACAACTGGTTTGAGGATAACTATGGAAAGCAGGCTCTGGAGGAATATTGGCACTATATCGCAAAGGCGGTGTATACGGGGCTCGCAAAGCAATTCCGCGAGGGTGGGTTGCCCTATATCCGCGATTATTTCAGAGAGATTATCGAGGAAGACGAAGGAAAGGTGCGTTTTGAAGAGGACGGGAACAAGTTGACCGTCGAGGTGCTCGAAATGCCGGATCACATCTGGCAGAAGGAATATCTGGAAATTGGCGGTATGCCGCGTGAAAACTACTACCGCTCCTACGAAGTGATTTACGGGGACGTCGCGGCGATGGCGGAGCTTGGTTTTGAATTGCTGAAATATGACGCGGACGGCAGGCTGAAATTTCAATTTACAAAGGAGGATGCGGCATGACGATCAGGGATTATATTGCGGCATACAACATGACCTTTGGATATGTGGAAGAAAAATTCGGAACGGAAGCGCTTGCGGATTTATTTCGTGAGATATCCGACGAGTACTGCGCGCATCTTGACGAATGTATCCGCGACTATGGCGTGGAAGGCTGCATGAAATACTGGGGAGGGGATACAGGCACGCTGTCCCGAGAAAAGATCGATTTCAAAACATGGATGGAGGACGGCGTATTCCACGGGCAGATTCGCAACTGTACATCGGTAGCAGACGTGCGCAGCAGGGGACAGGAGCCTCATGTCGGCGCGCTTACCTATTGCGACCACTGCGATGCACTCTATGGGCATGTAGCTGAAAAATATGGAATCGAGCTGCATTTTCTGCCGGAGTACAATGAGGATGGGACGTGCGCGGGAAACTGCACATGGTACGCAAAGGAAAAATAACGGAGGAATATCATGAAAGCGATTGTAAATACGACGGTCGTTTTGGAGGATGGGCTTATTTATGACGGCGCCGTCCTGTTTGACGAAAACGGGATACTGGAAGCCGGAACGGGGAAAGACGTCTGTATTCCGGAGGACGCGCAGGTGTTTGACGCAGGTGGGAATTATACTGCGCCGGGCTTTATCGACGTACACTGCCATGGCGGGAACAACAAGTTTTTCTATGAAGATCCGCAAACGGCGTGCAGGGAATTTCTGGCACATGGCACCACGAGCGTTTTGCCGGCATTGTACCAAAGCCTTGACCTTGAGCAATTCAAGCATGCGATAGACCTGATACGCGACGCACAAAAATCGGGCGGCGCAGGAAAAATCATCGACGGGCTGTATATGGAGGGGCCGTTCATGAATCCCAAATACGGTTCCGAAGCAAACGATGTCAAATGGCATGGTGCGATTGACACTGCGGTCATGCAGGAGCTGGTGGATTATGCGGGTAAGGATGTGCGCGTATGGTGCGTTGCGCCGGAACGTGATGACATCGAAACGTTTGTCAGGTATGCGCTGCGTGTAAATCCTGGGGTTGTGTTTTCTATGGGGCACTCGGAATGTAAGCCATATATGGCGTACCGGCTCAAAAAGTATGGACTGAAAAATCAGACGCATCACTGCAATGCAACCGCCGTGGTTAATCCGATCATTCCAAGCAATGTTGGCATCAGGGACGTCGGGCCGGATGAGGCATGCCTGTATGACGACGATATGTATGCGGAGCTGATCTGCGACTCGCGCGGAATCCATGTAAAGCCGCATATGCTGCGTATGGTGGTCAAGATCAAAGGGCTGGAGAAAATTATTCTTGTAACCGATCATTATCCGTTGGACTGTGCGGATCCGGAGGGGCCGATAATGGGCGGTACAAAAGCGCCGGACCTTGGTTACGATAAGCAGGGATGGGTATGCGGAAGCAGGATGACGATGGACGTGGCGTGCAGGAATATGATGATGCACACAGGCTACGGCATTTGCCATGTGATCAAATTTGCAACCGCAAATCCCGCTAAGATGCTGGGTATGTTTGATACGGTTGGAAGCATCGACACGGGCAAGAAAGCGAACCTTGTGATTATGGATGACAAAATCGGTATTAAAAAAGTGTTTTTTGAAGGAGCGGAGGCCTGAGGATAATCGGCCTGCTCCTATGCAAAAAAGCTCGGTTGCTTCATAAGGACGGGAAAAGACCAGAGGGCGGCGGTTAGCAGTCCTTGGTCTTTCTGTTTTCAAGCAAAGGATCGATTCCATTGAAAATACGGCGGGTAACAACGCTGATTCCAATCACGATTACCGCGGCAATATAAAATGGAAGATATATATTATTTCCGATATTCTCAAAAACATTACCGTAGATTAGCTGACCGAGGGGATTCATGCACATACAGATGCAAATAAAGCACGACGTTACTTTTCCGATCAAATCCGCAGGGGTTAAAATCTGCAAATATGACAGTACCTGAATCTGGAATACAGTTGATAACGCCACCAACAGGCCGCTGCCGACCAGCAATACAACATAGACAGCCATTGGATTTTTTAACGTTTGCAGCCCAATCCCGGCCAAAAGGACAGACAACGCGCAGCCAATCAGCAGGAACGGGCCTGCCTTTGCTTTCAATTTTTTAGAACATACTCCCGCAAGCAGTCCGCCCAATACCGCGCTGGCGGCGATGACTCCCTGTGCGTATCCATACAGCCGGTTGGCGGTATCCCCGGCAAATCCCAGGCGCTGCGTAACCAGGACGGGAACTGCAATCAGGATTAATGCGGTCAGGAAAAGATTCAAAGAAGCATAAACCAACGATATTTTCCACAGTACAGGTTGTTCCCGGAGCATAAAGTGAAAGCTTTTTTTCAGATCGCCAATGGCTATTGCGAATATATTGCCTTTTTCCTGCTTTTTCTCAAATGGCATATGGATAAAGATTTCCATGATTGCGGATACAAAAAAGCAGCCGATGCTTACATACAGAATAGGAGACAGGCCAAAAACAGAAAACAGGATGCCGCCAAAAACCGGCCCCAGCATACTGGCGAGAGAGTTGATCAGATTGATGATCGAATTGCCCTGCATCAAATGTTCTGGACTGACCAAAACAGGTATGCTTGCCTGTACTGCGGGCTGGTAAGCACCCTGTATGCCATACAATGCGACGATTGTGATTGCCACAAGCGGTACAATATCCATTTTGCCCTCCAACAGGCAAAACAGGAAAATCAGAATTGACGTTCCAAAATCCAGTAGCACCATAATATTTTTCTTATGAAAGCGGTCGGCGATGATCCCGCCGATTGGAAATAAAACGAGCATAGGGATGAAAGCGGATGCTGAAATGGTTCCAAACAGGGCGGACGAGCCGGTAAGGTTCAATAAATAGAGCGGAAGGGCGTACCTCAAAATTTGATTGCCAAATATGGAAATGATCTGGCCCATTGTAACAAGCGTAAAATCCCTTGAAAAAATCGCTTTTTCCTGTTTCATAGATGGTATCCTCCGAAAGTATATTGAGTCTTGGGACTCAAAAGCTACGGTAACATATTTTTGTGTCCTTGTCAACAAAAAATGAAGGCAATAAAAAAACAGCCTGCTTTTGGAAGCGGGCCGCTTAACATTTTTACATCGAAAACACTGGGTTTATTGAGGCTAAAACCGCCTGTGTTTTACGTGCAGGCCAAAAGGAGCGCTATGGTTACAGCCTGTCGCAGTAGCCTGATGTAATATCAACGCCCAATTTCTTGATTTGTTCATCCAAATGCCTGTTGTAGTTTTCTGCAAAGCGAAGTATACTGTCAAATTGCTGTGTGGTCATCTGTTCAAATACTTTTTTATCCCTTTCCCGGGATTCTTTGTGCAGCTGGTTATGAATTTCATTTACCGTTTTTCCATGGCTGGTAAGCTTGAAATAGATTTCTTTCCTGTTATCAGGCCTTTGATAGCTTTCAATCAATCCCTTTTTTATGAGTTTCTTTGTTAATTTGCTGATGGCGCTTCTTGTCATATAAAAGGCCTCCGCAAGCTTTGTTACGTTGGGATCCTCATTTTTGCCAATATATTCGATGCAATGCACTTCGGAAGGCGTATATTCCTTCAGCGCAGCCTTCATCCTGAATTCATCCAGCCACATTCGTTTGCTGAACAAGTCCCAAAGGCCGGCTAAAACCTGCTCTGATTTATCCATGGTCTTTCCTCCCTTTTATTGTGATAGTAACAACAGTATATTGCTTTTTTGTTTCCGTTTCAATAATATTGGCTGTATTGGATTTGCCCACAGGGCCGTTTATTTCGAAGCGCGCAAATAACCAAGATCCACCACCCTTTGAAGCGCTTGCGCTACGTCTACCTTGCGAGGCCCATTGCGCGTTATCTTCATTGTAATGGTGTCTTCCGGACAAAAAGTTATTTCACGTTCGCCGTCAAGCGCAACCGTGCCAAAATAGCCGGGCTTTAGCCGAAGCTCTTCGTCTGGCTTCAGCGTGCGGACTTGCTGCAAGCCAAACCGTACGAGTACGCCGACAGAGATGGCGGCGACATAATCCCTGCGCTGCCAGTCAAGCGCCGCATATACGCCGTAATCGTCTTCCGGCAATACGATGTTAGAAGAGCCGATCAGGGCGGAGAAGCCGATATTGGCCGGATGCGACTGCGTTACGAGGATTGCGTCGATATCTCCCTCGTCGGTAATAGCGCGCGCGCCGATACAGTTTTTTCTTGAAACAACCGCGTCAATCAGCCCAATGTCGGTTTGACCGTCGGAAACGCTTACCTCGATCAGTTTTCCGCGGGGAATATCATCTTTTTTCAGTACGTTGTCGGCCAATGCTGCGGCTGCGATTGCCACGACGGTACCTTCGATGAACTGGGGATAAACATTATTTGTACCCGTAGATACAGGAATCAGCGGTATGTCTCCTATCGTTTTTGCTGCGGCGCGGCTTGTGCCGTCCCCGCCAAGCACAATAATAACGTCCGCCTTCAATTCATGCGCCATATAATCCACAAAATCGGAGGTGTCCTGTGCGTCGCCCGATACATAGAGGTCAGGGATGGTAACCCTGTCCTGAATCTCTTTCTGGTTCATGCCGTCCAGCGCGTGATATCCCAAATGGTTATCATCCGGCATAATGTAAATATGATGGTCTCCAAGCTCGTAAATTCCGGACAGTATCCGCTTCACGATGCTGATTTTTTCCTGATTGTTGAAGGTGGTCGCATACGACACGATGCGCCTGATATCTTTTCCGGAGTTTGGATTTGCAACAATTCCAATCGTTCCCATATGATTCACCGCTTTCATTCGATTGCCACAGCATTAAGCATAAGGCGGTTTTTCAAACCGCCGGCTTCTTTATCCTAGCACTATCATACTGGAAAAACAAGACGGTTAAGGCGTTTTGACGGAATCAAGTGAAAAAGCTGCCGCACATTGATTCACGCTTTGCCGGGGGCTGTTTTTGCCTTTGGATAAATCCTGTTTACCATAAATACCATCAGCACAAGTAACGCTCCCAGGTAAAAGGGAAGCGCACCGTAGCCAGTCCGTTCGGCAAGCAAGCCGAACAGCGGGGGCATGAAGGTTGTACCGACATAAGCTGAAGCCATTTGTATACCCATAAGCGCCTGTGAATTGATTTTACCGAAGGTGTTTGGCGTTTCATGAAGAAGGCTGGGGAAAATGGGCGCGCAGCCAAGGCCGATAAACAGAAGCCCGACTACCGCCGCGAGAGCGGGTAAGGGAAGGAGCAATACGATAATTCCTATGCCGATTAAAAGCTGGCCCAGGCGGATCAACTGCTTTTGCGACAGCTTCATGGATAAAAAACCAGACAGGATGCGGCCGAGCGTAATACCGATAAAATACAGGGATATCCATCCCGCTGCAACGTCCTCAGCAATCCCCCTGACCGTAACCAGATAGCTGCTGCCCCAAAGCGTTACGGTTGCCTCGACAGAGCAATAGCAGAAAAAGGCGAGCAGCGTGGGTTTTGCTTTGGGCAGGCGTATTGCCGTGGGCAAGGCGATCGATGTTTTTTGATCCGCCTCTTCCGGTTTTGAAGGAGACCTGGCTTTTTTCCAGAGCGGCAGGGAAAAAATAAGGATAGCGACAAGGCCGAACTGAAGAAAACTGATGACGCGATAGGCCGTATTCCATGTGCCGGACTGTATTAAGACCGATGAAATGATGAGGGGGCCGATGATGGTGCCTATGCCCCAGAAAGCATGGAGCCAATTCATATGGGCGGCCTTGTAGTGCAGGGCAACAAAATTGTTTAATGCCGCGTCGATGGAGCCCGCGCCAAGGCCTAACGGTACAGCCCATAAGCAAACGGCGATAAAGCTGCCTGAAAATGAAATCCCCAAAAGGGCGACAGCCGTCATCGCTACGCAAATCAGCGTAATATAAGATGTGCCAAGCTTGCGGATCAGGCGGTCGCTCAACAGGCTGGAAACGATAGTGCCTCCCGCAATGATCATCGAAATGATCCCGGCGCTTGCGATATCTACGCCAAAGCCGCCGTACATTGCGGGCCACGCGCTGCCAAGCAGCGAATCCGGAAGGCCAAGGCTGATAAAAGCCAAATAGATGATAACCAGCAGTACAACCATTCCCCAAGCTCCTTTGATACCTTAATAATATATTTTAGCATGGAGAGCTATGGAAAAGCCAGAAGTTGCATGAATAAAATTCAACCTGACAAAATTGCTTTATATGTCTGTATAAAGTTACCATCCAATGGGCCCTTAATATTTGTTACAGGTTCAATGTTGTGGATAACAGGCAAATACCAGAAGAAATGCCGTTATGGTTACGATGAGCTTTTTCATTGATATCCGCATATAAATACCGTCCGCCTTAAACTGAGTACACGTTGAAATTGTCTCGAAAAACCAGACGCCGCAATTATGTCCCCGCAGTCTCCTTGTTTAATTCAGCCCATTCCGTTGCTAATTGGAACAATGAAACGCCGGACATTTCTTTTGACAAGGCTTCGACTGCATCCTCTAAATGCGGGCTCAGGATTTCTTTGAAAAAACGGCCAATTTGGCATCCGTCGGAGATTTTAGGATGAAATTTAAATAAATCGTCAACATTGTGCTTTTCTACCGCCGTATAAATATCCCATAGCGATATCTCCTTTGGATCCTTCGATAATGTCGTAACGCCCTGACCGGTTGACACTTTAATGATACCGGCGTCTTTCAGTTTCTTATATAGCTGCCTGATTAGCACGGGATTAGCGCCCGTGCTCTGTGAAATAATATCGCTTGTAATTTTTTGATTGCCGGAAATCAACATCAATAACAACATTTGAATTGAAACCGTAAAGTTGCTGCTCATTCTCATATTCGATACCTCTATTGTTATTCTAATAGACTTTTGGTTACAAATCAACTGTAGCCATTGACACTACAATTAAAATACAATATAATTATTTGTAGTTATTAACACTACAAATAAACAAATAGTCGCAAAGGAAGGAAAAAATCATGAAAAAAGAAGCGTTGGAAGTTTTAAAAAACAGAAGGAGTATTCGTAAATTCAAGCCGGAGCAGATAACGGCAGAGGAGCTCGGTGTAGTTTTGGAGGCGGGGACTTATGCGCCTACGGCTGGTGGTCAACAGCAACCTATCATCGTTGCCGTTCAAAATAAGGAATACGTGGAAGAACTGGATAAAATAAATGGGAAAATTATGAATGGGAATGAAGAAACGCATCCCTATTATGGCGCGCCAACCATAATACTCGTTTTGGCTCCCACCGATGGGATCGCTCCGGTGGAAGATGGAAGTTTGGTTGCGGGCAATTTATTGAATGCCGCCTATTCGGCGGGCCTGGGCGGTTGCTGGATTCATAGGACAAAAGAAATGCTTGAAACGCCGGAAGGACAAGCGTTGCTTAAAAAGTGGAAGCTTCCTGCAAATATGATGGGCGTCGCTTCAATCGCTTTGGGATATGCGGACTGTGAGCAGCCAGAGGCCGCTGAGCGTAAAAAGGACTATATTCGAGTAGTTTAGCCGCTGGTTCGGGCGGAAGAATACGACAGCGCTTTATACCTGCGGGTTTGCCCTGGCGAACCCGTATGTGTTCGCGCACATTTATTGTATGCAAAGAAACGTCCTTAAGGACGTTTTTTTGCGCCGGGGCTATTAAATTTAAACTATATAGAAAAAACATAAAACCATGTCCGAAAATGGCCGGATTTTTAAAACGGCTATGATATAATGAAACTATAAAGCAGAGGAGGCAGGCAAATGCTTGGGAACAAAAACGGCTTATACAATGCGTTTATGGCAAAAGATACGCGGTTTGACGGACGTTTCTTTGTGGGAATATCGTCAACAGGTATTTACTGCCGCCCGGTTTGCCGAGCGAAACGGCCTAAAATAGAAAACTGTACGTTTTATTCCACCGCGGCAGAAGCGGAGCAGGCCGGTTACCGTCCCTGCCTTTTATGCAGGCCGGAGCTCGCGCCGGGTACTTCCGTAACGGATGCGTCCGCTGTGCTCGTCCATAAAGCTGCGCGGTTATTGGAAGAAAACTGTGGGAGCAGACAAAGCGTGGGGGAGCTTGCGGCGAAGCTTGGGTGTACGGATCGTCACCTGCGAAGGGTGTTTACAGAAGAATATCACGTATCTCCTGTGCAATATCTCCAAACGTGCAGGCTGCTATTGGCAAAAAATCTGCTGACAGATACGGATTTATCGGTTCTCGATGTGGCAATGGCTGCCGGATTTGGAAGCTTGCGGCGCTTTAACGACCTATTCAAAAAACGTTATCATCTTTCGCCCGGCGCCCTGCGAAAGCAAAGGGCGAAAGAAAAACAAAGAAATGACAATATTACGCTGGCTTTGGGCTACCGCCCCCCTTACCGTTGGGAACAAATTCTGGGTTTTCTGGCAGACCGCGCAATTACAGGTGTAGAAACGGTAAGCAATAATGAATATATGCGTACAGTGTGCCTGACCGGCGCAAAGGGAAAGCATGTTTACGGCTGGATAAAGGTAGGCCATAAACCCAAAAAGAATGTATTGACCGTCACTGTAAGCGAAACGCTGCTGCGGGCGTTGCCTCAGGTTCTGGCACGGGTACGCAGGCTTTTTGACCTGTATTGCGATCCGGATGCGGTCTATGGAACGCTTTCCTCTATGAACGAACTCCGGCCCGGCCTTTGCACTTTGGGAACAAGGCTGCCCGGCTGCTTTGATTCTTTTGAAATGGCTGTGAGAGCTGTTTTAGGGCAGCAGATCACTGTCAAAGCGGCTGGCACCTTAGCTGCCCGGCTGGTGCAGGCGTTTGGCACGCATGTAGAGACGGGGATAGATGGTTTGACGCATATTTTCCCGTCGGCGGAAGACATCCTTGCGCCTGGAGACGACATTGAAAGCCGTTTGGGCGAATTGGGCGTTACATCCGCACGGTCAAGAACGATTTTTGATCTTGCACGCGCACTTCAAAAGAAAGACATTGACCTTGACCTGTGTGCAAACCCGGAAGAGGAAATAAAAAAACTGATGGCAATAAAAGGAATCGGGAACTGGACAGCGCAGTATATTGCCATGCGCGCTTTGGGATGGCCCGACGCTTTTCTGGAAACAGACGCGGGCGTAAAAAAAGCGTTCGCGCCATATACGCCGAAAGAATTATTACAGATGGCGGAAGCGTGGCGGCCTTGGCGCAGCTATGCAACGGTCAACCTTTGGAATACGCTTTGAGGAGGAAAAAATGTATTATTCAACCACTTACTCTTCGCCAATATGCAAAATTACGCTTGCGTGTGACGGAAAGAATCTTGTTGGACTGTGGATGGAAGGACAAAAATATTTTGGGAATACGGTTCCTGAAAAAATGACAGAAAAAGATGATCTCCCGGTGTTTATTGAAACGAAAAAGTGGCTGGACAGATACTTCGCAGGTGAAAAGCCGGCTATCTATGAGTTGCCGTTGAAACCAATCGGCGGCGGGTTCCGGCAGGAGGTTTGGAGCATCTTATGTGATATTCCCTATGGCGAAGTCACCACTTATGGCGCGATTGCCAACAAAATAGCCGTCAGGACAAGTAAAAAGAGTATGTCCAGCCAGGCAGTTGGAGGCGCGGTGGGGCATAATCCCATATCTATTATCATTCCCTGTCATCGTGTTGTAGGATCAAATGGCAGCCTGACGGGGTACGCCGGTGGAGTGGAAACCAAAATTAAATTGCTTGAACATGAAGGGGTGGATACGTCACGTCTCTTTGTCCCCCAAAAAGGGACGGCGCTTTAGCAGGCGTTAAAACTGTATTGGTAGTTAAGATTGCCTGACCACTGGGTTCCAGTCTAACGGGCTACAGGTTTCCGCAGGGAGTAATTATATCGCTGGAAATGAGCAAATCTAAATGACTATTTACCCAGATCGGTTATATATCCTGAGAAAGCTAAAGGTTCTTTCTGCGCCGCCTGTATAAACTCAAAAGTTGGCATGTTTGGCATACCCGTATAGCCGATAATGAATTGCTTACACGCACTGACAAGCCCCTTTGCACATTTCCTGTATATTTCATCGCGGGTTTGGCACGGCTCTTGATCGGCTGTAATGCACCAATCTGTAGCAGCATACGCCTTTTGCCAAAATTCTTTTTCCGGACAGGGTAACGAACTGATAAAGCTTGGATAAGGAAGAACGCCGATTAAACTCAGGTAATGTTTATTGCGAAGCTCCATTGCGATCTCAAAGGCTAAAGTATTTCCAAAGCCTAAAAACGGCAAGGCGAATGTTTGGCGGCCATTCAAAATCTCATTTTCGATTTTATCAACGGCTTGCTCTCGGATGATCTCCTTTTTGTTGTCCGCGATCTCGCAAAACCATAATCCACATATTTTATGCTTGCTTTTGCTCAACACGGCTTTTTCATATTCATACATCTTTTTTCTCACTTTCTGCTGATTTCTATTTGAGCCGCAAAAATAGCCTGTTTCAAAATCTTCCAATATTGATCTGCTTCAATTTTCGCGGCTTTTACCTTTTCCCGCCCGCCGTTATCCGATAAAATGCGGTCGTTCAAAAGATCGTCCTTCCTTTTCCAATTCCAATAATGCTGATTGATCGCGTTGTCATTTAGCTTGAGGATGCTTTCAAGCAAATCATATTCTTCATATAGTTTGTTGGTCTCCAAAGCATATTGTTTTAGCAATTTATCACACGCTTCTTTTGTATGGGGGCGTAAAAGGGTTTGCATTGTCTTTAGATACGCCTGTTCCTCCAAATATTCGATTCTCTTTTTCTGTTCCAGATATTCACGCCCAATATCGCTTTTTGCAAAGATTGCCTTTCGTAAATTACGTGCTGCGCGCGGTTCCCGCGCATGTTCAATCGTAAATTCCATAGCAACGGGGTTCAGAAAATGTATCTCTTTACCTGCCTTTTCCGCATATTTGTAATATTCAGATTCCCGGTCTTTGTCCATGAGCAGGAGAATATCGGAGTTGTCTATGACCGATTTATACAGCATTTCAGAAATAGCGGGATCGTTTGTCGCTTTTTGCCTGATATAGACCACTTCGTCGACAAGGAGCTTGACGGCTTTTGACTCATGGTAATTTTTCCCCACATAGTCCTTGCAGGGTGAAAACAGGTATAACTTGGGTACGTCATCTAAAGTATTGGCCACAACCTGCGGGAAATATAGATTTGTTTCGGCGTTATCCATAAGGGTGTAGCTTCTTACGCCAATGTCATATAGGTATAGAGCTTCCAGACGAAAGGCGTTTACCGTATTCCTGAAAAAAGAATGATTGTGCTGATAGTCCCCGTCAATTAAATTATCAATAAAGGAACAGCCTGTCCTTTCCAATGTCATGTTACAACCTCCTTTAAGCATAATATTTTTCATATTTTAAAGAACGTAAATTATAAATATTCAAAACGTTGCAAAAATCAATTTTAAATTTGCGAATTTTCATAATAGATCAATTAAAATCGAATATACGAGCTGTGCAATCACCTATAATAGAATAAAGGTGGTTAGATATGAATTTCGATTATATCAATGAACGTATCGCGCGTTTAAGAATTAATAAAGATGTATCGCAAAGGGAAATGAGTTTGGATCTGGGTCAAAGCATTGGTTACATTAACCGCATTGAAAACAAAAAGGCTCTGCCGTCTATTCCTATGCTACATTATATTTGTGAATATTTTGGTATCACGCTAAAAGATTTTTTCGATGACGGGATTGAATATCCCGTTTTGCTAAATGAACTGATTGAAGAAGAAAAAGACTTGGATGAACAAAATATCTTGACCTTGCTTAGTCTTGCCAAGCAGCTTAATGCACGAAAATCAAAAAAATAACAGAGCATGAATTTTTGCGGATTTTCAGTCCGCTTTTTTGTATGCTTTTTTCAATGTGCGGCGTGTTTCGTAGGGCACCAAGTTTCAGCAGATAAAACGACTTTGCAACGGGGGCTTGAAAGAAAAATCTCGTTCAAGATTTCGCTCTTTGATTTATAGAACTGACTGACGCGCCCTACCAACACACCTAAGCTTATTTCTTTTTTCAATGTACGTGGCGCACCCGGGGGAACGGATATAGGCTCTCTTATATCCCGTTCCCCGTGCGCCCGGTACATCCCCTACATGTACCACTAAATTTATCAACAAAACTGCATTAAATTTTGTTGATAACCCCGCAATTTAATCCCATGATCGCGCAATCGGGTGTAGACTGAAAATATAGGGCTGGGGATTTGGATTATGGTTGTGTATGGGTACACAATAGCCTACACCGATTGCGTGGTAGCATAAAAGAGACTTTTATTTAGTATAACAATATCAGCTAGAAAAGGCAATATACAGTTCTATTTTTTACTAAATACATTAATAACAGAATCATGTATAGCGTTGATAGTATTTATTAAAATCTATAATATTCTTATGAGTGATGAAAACGAAAAATATATTAGGGAGTTTGTGGCTAATCGAGTTAATGAACTTCTCGCTGAAAACAAAATAAAGAATAAGAAAACATTGAGTCATCTAATTGGACATGGTGAAAATTTTGTTTCAACCTTAACAAATAAAAAGCATAATCCAATGCTTGCAAGTGTATATGATTTTTGTGATTATTTTGGAATGACACTTGAAGATTTTTTCCATGAAGATGATAGTAAAGATAAAATCATTCGACAATTAAATCATTTATTGACGGAAAAACTAAATGTAGATGATTTGACATTGTTGTTTAATTTTGTTGATACGCTGGATAAAAAATCATTAAGGGCACTTTTGGAGACATATTCAACTTATCATGCTGTGCGAATTGAAAAGGAAAGTAAAAAAACAAAAATAGTATAGTAAAGCGCGGTTCCCCGCGCTTTTATTTTACCTCTCTTTTTCTATGTGCCGTTCGGGGCCGTGCGGCTCCAAAAGACTATTCACATTGGCCTGTATGGTTTCAAGCTCACGGACTTTCTTTTTTTGTGTCCTGTAAGATCGGTACAGGCTGTCTTTCCTATTCTGCAACTTCTCATACTCCCGGTTCAGATCGGCAGCGGAAACCCGACCTGTCACGCCGAGATCGGCAAGGCCCTTTTTTGCCGCATTAAATAAAATCAAGCTGCTTTCATGCTCCGCATAGAAGCGATCTTTATTTTTAGTGGCCCGGTACTTGTCATAGATCGGTTTCATGCGGCGGTAATTCTCTAAATGTTTCATGGTAAGCAGAACGTCCGACGCTCTCCGCTCAACAGCTTTCAGATCGGCGGTAGTCTTTTCAAGTTTCGCGGTCGTGTCCGTGACAATTTGGTTAAGCTGCTCCCGGTTGGTTATGTTATGCGCTGATAAGTAATTCACGGCCTTTGCTGTCTTTTTGAGGTTAAAGACTTTCGCCCAACGTTTATAGCCCTCATTTTGCTGGGCCTTTATGCTATTCTGTATATCAATGACAAGGTTTACACCCTTGTCGTCGCGCTGGGGCTTGCGTGATGCGCCGCCCGCGATACGTTCCCTTATACGCATTTCAGTGTAATCGTCGTGACCCCGTGTGAATTTGTCTTGTCCCGGCGCACGGAATTTAAGCACCCGTGCCGTGCAGGATATTTCATAACCCGCCGCTTTGATTTCCTGCAAAAATTCCTCAAACGTTTTTACCCGTGGAATCGTATCATCAATCAATTTATATAATTTTGCTTTCCAGCCCCGCCCCTCACGGGCGGCGTGGTACTCCTTGCCGCTTTTACTCTTGGGATTGCGCCCCTCTGTTTTGATAACAGACAGGCCATGCTCACGACAAAGATCGTCGCTTAACCGTCGAATTTGAGCAAGGGTGCGTTTGTTGGAAACATATTTGTGATGATCGGCAAAATTGGTCGCACAAAACATGATATGATTGTTGACGCAACGGCTATCCGTATGCGTTGCGATCACATATTCATATTTACCCTTTAGCACCTTTTCGGCCCACTCCTGACCGAGTTTATGCGCTTCCTCCGGGGTCACTTCACCGGGGGCGAAGCTCTGTATCATGTGATGGGCGAGGTTATCCCCTTTGTTCATGCCTTGCGAAATGGTGTAGAGAAATTCCACGTCTGCCGTTTCCGGGGTACAACCGTAAGAGGACACAAGCCGTCCACAGTCCGTCTTTTCAGGTTTTGTGATATAGTCAAGTGCTTTCCTTAACGTTGACTTAATAGGGTGTATCTCACAGTATGCCAAACCTCTTTCATCAACTCCTTTATATCCTGTATGTCATGGGCGTACAAATTACCCATAGCGTTAGCGCGGGCTGTGATCTGATTGATATTGCGGCCTATACCGCCAATCTCCCGCGCAAGCTCTTTGATCGGCGCGTGATCTATTTGTATCACATAGCCGTCAATCAGCATTTTGCGGGCGTATGCGCTGTAATTGTTTGCGCTCCCGGCAAGCTCCATTTTCTTTTGTATCGTTTCCCGCTCTTTCTCCGTCACATAGACGATCAGCGGGATTTTCCTTTTACGATCTGCCACCTTTTCGCTCCTTTCTTTTCGGGGGTTTGGGGATTCTCCCCAACAAGCATTTTGCACCTGTACCAGCTTTGCGGGACAGGTGCAAAATTCGGAAGTGTTAATACACTTCCTATGCTTGCTAAGAAACCTTTCCTATAACTATCACAATTCAAATCTCTAAAAAGGAACCAAAAATACAAATTTCATTAAAATTTAAAAAATGATATAATATAGTCAGAAAAACAATGCGGCAAAGCCATTTTCAGAACTCACACGGAAAGCGGGGAACGTATTAAAATGGTATCGCGTTTATGTGTCCAATGTGGTTTGTTTTGATTTATTGGGGTAGCACTCCACAAGAAGAAAGTCAATAATTTTCAACCTGACAAAGCAGTAAAAAGGCGTTTGTATATGATACAATCGTCTTTTTTTTGTGTTTTCAAAAAATTTTTTCAACTTTTTTTCAAAAATGGTTCCTTTTTGCGTTTTCAGATTGTGCTAGTAAGTGAAAGGGGATATTTCACCGCCCTTGCGGACGCGAGAAAGGGGGTGATCTTCTGAACCCTCAATCCAGCGACAAGGCGCGGATTCAAGGCCAGTTTGATAGTTATTGTAAAAAAGTGATTCGGAACGAAGCGCGTAACTATTATCTTGAAAAGAAAAGAAAGCGCGACCACGAAACATCTTTAGAAATGCTATCCGAACAGGAACTTGAACAGCTTGCGGCTTTAACGGCTTATGATGAATATGCGCTTGATGAATATGTGTTTTCCGTTTTGGGAAATGAAATCAAGATAACCGATGAAGAGATAGCCGCCGCACTGAACGCCTTGCCAGAGGACAAGCGCAACATTATTTTGTTGTTCTATTTCCTCGATCTGACCGACCGGGAAATCGGGAAGCTGTTAAGCCTTATGCGCCGCACGGTCACGAAGCGCAGGGCAAGCACACTGGAAAAACTCAAAAAGATTATGGAAAGGAAGTGAAAATGTAATGGGAAAAGTTGATTGCAGCCTGATTCCATATTCTATTATTGAGGCGGCGACGGCGGGTGATGTTGACGCGATTAACGCCGTATTAACGCACTATAAGGGGTATGTTTCTTCTCTTGCTTTTCAACAGGTATATGACGAAAACGGACTACCTTATTTTTGCGTAAATGAAGAAGTCAAACGCAGGCTTGAAACAAAACTGATAACCCAGATTCTCAAATTTAAGGCCGCTTAACTCTATGCTCGTGACCGGGCGCGTGTCTCCCCTTTCCACGCTTCCCGGTCGCGGGCTTTTGTTTGCCACTCTGCAAGATCGCATTTATATAAAGTGCAATCTTATAGGCTGACATTCAGCAGTACATTGAAAATTTCATAAAGCAATAAGATACATTCGGTATGCTGGGAGCCAGCCGAAAAGGTGCGCGACGATATGAGCGGTCACACCTTGCCGGGAACAAGCCCTGCCAGCTTGTGCGACGATCAGCAGACCGTAATAATGATACTCCCGCCTTGAACGCTTTACAGCATTGGGCGGCTGCATGAGAACCATGCAGGGGGGCGACATAACCCCGTGGAGCTGCCCGGCCCGCAGCCGTCCGATTTGCTTAGATTTTTTAATCTATCAAAAGGAGATGTTGCTATTTGGCAAAAAAAGAAGATACTACAAAGCCTGCAATGCTTCCCATGCTAAAGACCCCGGAACTTATGAGCCGTGTTAGCGGCATTGGAGAAAATAAATTGCGTGATCTTATGGATAATGGCGAGTTGGAATACTTGCAAAACGGAAACCGTCGATTGCTGACTGACCGGGCCATTTGGGATTACTACGAGCGAAACAAAGTTTCGGTTAAGCAACGGCAAAGAAAGGACGGTTAAGCATGGCAGTATCAGCACGAAAAGTCAAAAATCGAAAAAATGCTGACGGAATTTTAACAGGAAAACCGGGGACGGTATATGACGTTTATATTAAGTATGTAAGCAATGGTGAACGTAAAACATATGGAAAACGAGGATTTGCGACAAAGACACAGGCCGAAAAACATGAAGCCGAAATGAAAGTAAAGCTTAGCAAGCCATCCTATACACCATTATTAACATCGAACGGAAAACAAACAGTTAAAGAGTATATGGAAGATTGGGTTGAAAAACACGGAAAAGCCAATTTGCGCCCCAGCACATTATACGGTTATCGTGGATATATAAAGAATCATATAGTACCGTATATTGGAAATGTTCCGCTTAATCAAGTAACGGGAGCCATGCTGGATGATCTCTTTAGTAAACTTTATGCAAAGGGCCTTTCACATAGTTCTGTCCGTTATACACAACGCATTTTAAGTGTCGCAATGGAACACGCGAGGAAATACCGATATATTGAGTTCAACCCTGCACGCGATATTATTACTAAATTTGGCAAGCAAGGGAAAACGCCAGACCCATATACTATTGAACAAATGCAACACCTTATGGCAAATACATATGGTACTGAATGGGAAATGTCCGTAATGCTTGGTGGTATGTATGGGCTTAGGCGTAGCGAGATATTAGGGTTGCGCTGGTGCAATGTTGACCTTGAAAATAAGACGTTTAGTGTGATTGAACAACTACCCTTTAAAGTCCCGCCAAAAACCAAAATTATTAAGGATTTTGCACCCCCAAAATCGCATGGTAGGATTTTACCAATTACGGAAGCGACAATGCCATACTTTTTACGACAGTTTGAGAATCAACAGAAACAAAAAAAGTTGTTACAAAGTGCTGGAAAGGAATATTACGATAATGATTTAGTCGTAAGCAGACCAGACGGTGCGCCGATGCGAGCAGGTAGAATATCAGAAAATTTTGCTCATATGTTGGAAAAGTACGATATGCCACATATTCGATTTCATGATCTTAGACATACGGCAGCAACTAATATGTATCAACTTACGGGTGATTTTTATTCGGTAGGTGAAATTTTAGGCCATACGTTAAAAGGTATTGGTATGTCATTAGGAATATCGTCAAACATGGAAGCTGTAACGGCGCAATATGTTGATGTGCGACTTGAAAGAAAACAAGTAGTATTAGACACTTATCATGATGCGTTACACAGTGAAAAAAACGAGCAAAAAGAAGAAAAGCCTAACACAAAAGCAAGCAAAAATATGGAGCTTTAAGGAATAGGATTACATATCATGATATAACTTTTTATATGTTACCGTGAGATTTGGGCAACAATTAGGCAACAAAAATGCAATCGCCTTGTATAATATGTATATTGTATTTGTGCTAAAAGATGAGATAGGGGGACGAATATGCGTAAGGAAACCTAGTTCTTGTAGAAGTGCAAAAAATAATAATCCCGCACAAACCTTTTGTTTATGCGGGATTTTGGCGGAGCGGGTGGGATTTGAACCCACGTACCCTTGCGGATAACGTGATTTCGAGTCACGCGCGTTACGGCCAGACTTCGCTACCGCTCCATACATCACTATTCAGTTATCGTGCATAACGGACATTATTTCGAGTGCGCCCCGTTATGACCACTTCGATACCTCTCCATAGGTTGTTATTGTATGCAGGAGATACTGCTTTCAAAAGCAAGCTTCCCGTGCGACGTGATTTATTTTACCAAAAAGCACATCTAATTGCAATATAATAATGAAATTCGTATAATAGTGAAAAAGGATTTTTTGGAGATTTGACTTGAAAAAATTTTGGCTGGTATTTTTTATCATACTACTAATCGTTGTTTGCGTTGCATGCGCGTCAAGCCCGGTGGACCAGTATGCAAATTTTATCGACGACCTTGATTTATTCACGCGTATGCAGACCGCGATTGGACAAATTGAGGAAGGCGGCATGTCGCTTTATGTGAAAACAGATATGAATACGCTGCAAAAAGATTTGCAAACGCTTCAGGCAAACGACAGCAATGTACTCGAAATACATGCGCATTTTTTAAACGCTGTCCAGGCGCTGCGTGATTGGACGGTTTATGAGGATGCAAACGATGCGGAAAAGGCACAGGCGGCGTATCAAGAAGCAAAAGAACAGTTTGACGCCGGCTTTTTGAAGTATACGGAGCTTGGCGAGGATGGAGGTGCTTCCGGTGGACGATGAATACTGGATGGAATATGCCATTGCCGAGGCAAGGCTTGCGGGGGAAATAGACGAGGTTCCCATTGGCGCTGTGATTGTGAAAGATGATGAAATCATCGCCCGCGCGCATAACATGAGGGAGACGCACAAGGATCCGATGGCGCACGCTGAAATAAAGGCGATTGGGGAAGCGGCACGTTTTCTGGGCGGCTGGCGGCTACTTGACTGTACGCTTTATGTCACCCTTGAGCCATGTCCAATGTGCGCAGGGGCGGTCATCAATGCGCGTATTCCCCGGGTTGTATTTGGGGCTTACGATAAAAAAGCGGGGGCGTTTGGGACGCTGTACGATCTGGCTGAGGGAAAGCTGAATCACAAACCGCAGGTTGCCGGCGGGGTGCTGGAAGCGGAATGCGCCGCTTTACTGAGCGGATATTTTAAGCGAAAAAGAAAATAAGGGAGTGTTTAAGGTATGGAATGTAAAAAGGAAAGCAATAAAGGGATGTGTACGTGTTCATTCAACTGTTCACGTATGGGGGTATGCTGCGATTGCGTGAAGCATCACAGGGACAAAGGACAGATACCCGGTTGTTTTTTCTCGAAAGAGGGAGAGGCAACGGGGGACCGCAGCATTGAAGCGTTTATTGCGGATTGGAATGCAAGGTAATGGCAAAAGCAAAGCTTAAGCGTATCAGAAAGGAATATGAATTCCTCGCGGTGGCAGACCTCGCCCATCGTATCTGGCGCGAGCATTATGCAGGTGTGATCAGCGGGGAGCAAATCGAATATATGCTGGAAAAATTCCAGACGGTTCCTGCAATCAAAGCTGCGGAGGCGGAAGGGTGCGAGTATTATCTTGTGCGTAAGCTTGGCGTAAATATTGGATATTTGGCATTGCAGCCATGCTATCCGCCGGGCAAAATGTTTATCAGCAAGCTATACCTGTTACGGGAATACCGCGGGAAGGGGTACTCCAGGGATATCCTTAGCGAGGTTGCGGACATGGCGCGCTCGCTGCGCCTGAAAAGCATATGGCTTACCGTCGCCAAAAACAACCTGTCTTCTATTGCGGCGTATGAGCACCTTGGTTTTCATGAGGCGGATACGATCTGCAAGGAGATTGGCGGGGGCTTTGTGATGGACGACTATATTATGGAAAAAACGCTGGAGGGATAGCGCTATGGCAAACAAAAAACAGAGGATAGCCGTGATGTGCGCACTCCTTGCAAAGAATCCAAATAAGCTGTATTCCCTGAATTATTTCCAGGAAATGCTTGGCGCGGCAAAATCGAGCCTTTCAGAGGACGCCGCAGTGATCAAACAGGTTTTTGTAGAAGCGGGCATCGGGCGCGTGGAAACTGTGGCGGGAGTGCATGGGGGAATCCGCTACGTCCCGCAGATACCGGAAAACGCGCGTGTGCTGCTTTTGAAGGAGCTGACCGAAAAGATGGCGGATACGTCGCGCATCCTGCCGGGCGGCTATATGTATATTGCCGATCTTTTCTGCACGCCTTACTACGTGGATGGAATGGCGCAGGTTATGGCGGAATGGTTCATGGATAAAAAAGCGGACTTTATCGTCACGGTGGAAACAAAGGGGATACCGCTTGCAATGAGCGTTGCGCGTATTTTGAACCTGCCGCTCGCGATTGCGCGCAGGGAAAGCAAGCTGACGGACGGATCGGTATTTTCGATCAATTACCTGTCCGGATCGTCGCGCAGGCTGCAAACAATGTCACTTTCAAAACGAATGATCAAAGAGGGTGCGAAAGCGCTTGTGATCGATGATTTTATTGCAGGGGGCGGCACGATCAAAGCCATTTGCGATATGCTTTCCGAGTTTGATATCGAGGTGGTGGGCACCGGCGCGGCCATTGTAAACAAATACCCGCAAAAGAAACGGATTACAGGCTATAAGGCAATTTTCGAGCTGGAGGAACTGAGCGAGACAAAGATTGAAATTTCCGCATATTGAAGAGGTTTTTTGAACATATTGCAATTCTAAAAAAAATGTGCTAAATTAAAAGTTAATATAAGGGGTTTTGGATGAAAAGTTTTGCGTGCTACGCAAAGGCAAACTAAGCTATCGACAAAAGGTGGAGGATTGAAAAATGGAGATCACAGATATTCGCATCAGGAAGATTGACGGTACTGGTAAGATGAAAGCGATTGTCTCGGTGACGTTTGATGATATGTTCGTGATTCACGACATGAAGATCATCGAAGGCGCGAGCGGCCTTTTTATTGCTATGCCAAGCAGGAAAACGCCGAGCGGTGAGTATAAGGATATTGCTCATCCAATTAACTCGGATACCCGTGAGATGATCCAGCAAATTATTTTGAAGGAATATGAAAATATGCCTGAGGAAGAGGAAATGGGTTCGCATCTGTCTGCAAGCGAATTTTAGGCTGGTGAAAGCAAGGCCCTTCCCATATTGGAGGGGCCTTTTTTCGTGCTGGATTTTTTTGCATAAACAGCCGGGATTGTGTATAATGTTTGGGTATGATTTTGATAAAAACGACGGGAGATAGATTATGGACAAGTGTATTGCTGTGATTCTTGCTGCGGGCGAAGGAACACGGATGAAATCGAAAACGCCGAAGGTACTGCATCGCGCCGCGGGATTATCTATGCTGGAATGGGTTGTGCGCGCGGCGCGCGGCGCGGATACTGGAAAATGCGTCGTGGTATGTGGACGCGGCAGGAATGAAATTGAAAACCAGTTTGGCGATACGGTCAGCTATGTTGAACAGGCGGAGCGCAAGGGCAGCGGGCACGCGGTGATGTGCGCGGAAAAAGAGCTCGTGGGGTTTGACGGGTATACGCTGATCATCGCGGGGGATATGCCGCTTTTGCGGGAAGAGACAATCGCGGCACTTGTGAATGCGGCAAAGGAAGGAAATTATGCCTGCACAATGCTTACGGCAAAGCTTGATAATCCCTTTGGTTACGGCAGGATACTGCGAAACGAGCTTGGCGACGTAACGGCAATCGTGGAGGAAAAGGATGCGACGGAAGAGCAGCGGATGGTTACCGAAGTGAATGCGTCCTGCTATTGCGTGTGCACGCCGTTGCTGCTGGAATGCCTGAAAGAGATCAAACCTGCAAACGCGCAGGGCGAATACTATCTGACGGATATTGTTTCCATTCTGAATGGAAAAGGAGAAAAGGTGGGAGCGTATATCGCGGACGACGCACGCGAATGTATGGGGGTAAACGACAGGGTGCAGCTTGCGCAGGTGTCGGAGATACTGCGCGCGCGAATATTGGAGCGGCACATGAAAAACGGAGTGACGATTATCGATCCAAAAAACACCTACATCGATGCGGATTGCACGATTGGGCAGGATACGGTGATCTACCCCAACGTAACACTGGAAAAAGGAACTGTGATTGGCGAAAACGTTACGCTGTATCCGGGCTCGCGCATTGAAAACAGCAGCATTGCAGACGGTACGACAGTGCAGAACTCCGTCGTTCTGGACGCGCAGATCGGACGGGAAACGACGGTAGGGCCAAACGCCTATGTGCGTCCAAACTCCATGATTGGCGACCATTGCAGGATCGGCGACTTTGTGGAGATCAAGAACGCGAACATTGGAAACGGTACGAAGGTTTCGCACCTGACCTATATCGGGGACGCTGATTTTGGCGAAGGAATCAACGTTGGATGCGGCGTTGTGGTGGTCAATTACGACGGTAAGAATAAGTTTCGCACATCGGTTGGAGACAATGCCTTTATTGGCTGCAATACAAATCTCATTTCTCCGGTTCGTGTCGGAAACGACGTATATATTGCGGCTGGATCGACCATTACGGACGATATACCGGAGGGTGCGTTTGCAATCGCGCGGTCGCGCCAGACGGTTAAAAATGGCTGGAAGGACAAGAGAAAATAAGATGTACTATATTGCCGGACTTGGAAATCCCGGGCTGAAATATAAAAGGACAAGGCACAACGCGGGGTTTCAGACAATCGAAATTTTAGAGAAGCGTCATCACATCAAGCTGAAGGCGACAAAATTTGACGCGCTTGCAGGGCAGGGGATGATCGGCAATGAAAAGGTCATGCTCATCAAACCAACCACGTTTATGAACAACAGCGGTTATGCGGTGGATGGAATCCTGCAATATTATAATGCGGAGCTGAGCAGGCTGATTGTGCTTTATGACGATATAGACATCCCGTTTGGGGCGCTTCGTATCCGCGAAAAAGGCAGCGCGGGCACGCATAACGGAATGCGTTCGATTATAGGGTATACCGGCAGCGGTGATTTTCCGCGGATACGTATCGGCATTGGAAAGCCGGAGAATAATCTGATCGGGCATGTATTGGGGAAATTTGAAAAAGAAAAACGTGAGGACGCGCAGCAGATGTTTGAACGGGCCGCCGACGCATGCGAATGTATTGTGCTGGAAGGCGTTAGCGCGGCGCAGGCGAGGTTTAATAAATAGGGAGTATAGATTAAGATTCGGAAAGGGGAGATAAATTGAACCATACGGTAAGTCCGCTGATCGAAAAAAGCGGCGCGTTTCAGGATGTTTTGAATTGTATCCGGGGAGGGCAGCTGCCTTGCTCGGTTTTTGGCGTTACGCCCCACGCAAAGGCATATTTTGCAGATGCGGTAGCACACGCAGCGCAAAAACAGGTGCTGTGTATTACGTCCACAGAGCAGGCGGCGCGGGAAAACGCTGCGGCAGCGGGCGTGCTTTTTCCTGACAATGAGCTGACGCTGCGCAATGCAGAAGCAAAGGGGCGCGAGGAGGAACTTGTGCGCGTGGGCGTAATGAAAAATGCGGCCCACACCAAAGAGCCGGTGTTTTTGTCGATCAATGCGTTTTTAGGACGGGTAGTGCCCCGGCAGCATTTTAAAGATGCTTGCCTGATGCTTTCGTCAGGGAAAAGCTATGACGGGGAAACTCTCTTAAGCACGCTTGCACAAAATGGCTATGAGCGGGTGGGAACGGTATATTCGCGCGGCGAGTTTGCGCGGCGCGGGGAGATACTGGATATTTATCCGTCCGACAGCAGGCTGCCGATCCGTATCACTTTTTTTGACGACGAAATTGAAACGATCAGGACTTTTGACAGCGAAACGCAGAAATCGGTGGGAAAACCGATGAAGGAATATCTGTTTCCGCCTGCGCGCGAGGTCGTGCTCTCAGAGGACGCAAAGGATAAACTGTTTACGTATCTGAAAAAACAGGATAACCAGGCGCTCGCGGAAAAGATCATGACGGAAGTGGAGGCGTACGGCAATTTTGACAATGCGGATACCTTTTTGCCGGTGATGTTCGAGCCTGCGTTTATTTCTGACTATTTCCCCGGCTGCATTTTGCTTTTTGACGATTTTGACCGTATTTACAGCGAGGCAAAACGTATCCTCGTGGAGTTTGCGGATATGCACGCAAACCTGATGAAAGAAAACGAGGCCTTTGGCGCGCAGGGCGAAAGCATGGGGGATATCAGAACGCTCATCAAAAAGCGCGAAGCGGATATCATCGATATGGCGGCGGGAAAAAATGCGCGGCTCAAAACCGTCTGCGAGGCGGATATGGATATGCACGCGGCAGTGGAATACCGCGGGCATATGGAGAATTTTTCGCGCAGCATCAAAGAACGCAGGGAACATGGCTATACGGTGCGTATTTTTGCGGGAGGCAAGGCGCAGGCGCTTTCTGGGGCGCTCGGCGAATTTGACGTGATTGCGCCGGTGGAGAAAACACCGCAGGCTCCTGTCAGCATCAGCGAAGAATATGTTTCCTATGGATTCGAGATACCCTCCGCAAAGACGATTGTATTCGGGGCAAACGACGTATATGGCAGGCTGAAAAAAACGGTCTCCAAAAAACACGCGCGTAAAGCGGAGGATGATATTTTCAGCGATCTTTCGCCCGGCGATTATGTGGTGCACGATATCCATGGAAAAGGAAAGTACCTTGGCCTGAAAACCCTCGAGGCAGGCGGTAACGTCGCGGAATACATGGAGCTCGAGTACCGCGGGGGCGATAAGCTTTACATCCCTACGGCGCAGATTGACCGCGTGCAGAAGTATATCGGCAGCGAGGATGCGCCGCCGCAGCTTTCGAAGCTTGGCGGCAAGGAGTGGGAGACTGCGAAAACGAAAGCGCGCGAATCCGCCCTTAAGCTGGCGTTTGATCTTGTGGATCTTTATGCGCAGCGTTTCGAAACCAAAGGGCACGCGTTTTCAGAGGATACGGTCTGGCAGAAACAGTTTGAAGACGCTTTTGAATATGAAGAAACAGAAGGACAGCTTGAAAGCGTAGAGCAGATCAAAAAGGATATGGAATCTCCCAAGGTGATGGACAGGCTGCTTTTGGGAGACGTTGGCTACGGCAAGACGGAGGTCGCGATGCGCGCGGCCATGAAAGCCGTAATGGACGGCAAGCAGGTCGCCGTACTTGTACCGACTACGCTGCTTGCGCGCCAGCACCTCAAAACGTTCCGGGAACGATTCCGGGATTTTCCGGTTACGGTCGCGGGGATATCGCGTTTTTCAAAATCCCACCATAAGCAGGTGCTTGAAGATTTGCGGCGGGGAAAAATCGATATCATCATCGGTACGCACCGGTTGCTTTCAAACGATGTGGTTTTCAATAACCTTGGATTGCTGATCGTGGATGAGGAACAGCGCTTTGGCGTGTCCCATAAAGAAAAAATCAAGCTTTTGAAGCAGAGTGTGGACGTACTCACGCTTTCCGCCACGCCCATTCCGCGCACGCTGGAAATGTCGCTGGTGGGAATCAGGGACATGAGCACGCTCGATACGCCGCCCTCCATGCGCAAGCAGCCGTATTCTTACGTAATGCGCTATTCGGACGGCCTGCTGCGCGATGCGGTCATGCGGGAGATAAACCGCGGAGGGCAGGTTTACTTTGTGTGCAGGCAGATACGCGAAATGGATCAGCTGATCGCGGACGTCAAACGAAACGTACCGGAGGCAAGGGTTGCCGCAGCGCACGGGCAGATGGGCGAAAAAGAAATGGAGCGCGTGATCGGCGGGTTTATCGACGGTGAATTTGATGTGCTCGTATGCACCACGATCATCGAAAACGGAATCGATATTCCTTCTGTGAATACGATCATCGTTTATGAGGCGGATAAGTTCGGGCTTTCGCAGCTTTACCAGTTAAAAGGGCGGGTAGGGCGCTCGGACCAGAACGCCTACGCCTATTTTACCTATCTTGGCGATGGAACGATGAAGGAAGATGCCGCAAAACGGATGGCGGCGATTCGTGAGTTTACGCAGCTTGGCAGCGGGTTCAAGATCGCAATGCGCGATTTGCAGATACGCGGTGCGGGAAACCTTCTGGGACCGGAACAAAGCGGGCATATGGCCACTGTCGGATATGCGATGTATTGTAAAATTATGCGGGAGGCCGTGGCTACGGCAAAGGGCAAGCCTGTGGCTGCGGAATTTGAGACGGCTGTAGAGCTCAATGTGCCGGCTTACATACCGGACAGTTATATCAGCAACCAAACCGACAAAATGGATCTTTACAAGCTGATTTCAAAAATCAAAACGCTTGCGGATGCAAAAGCGATCGCCAAGGAAATTACGGACCGCTATGGCAAGATACCAAAAGAGGTAAATAACCTGATCATCACTGCAGCAATCAGGAGCTACGCAGCCGCTGCGGGAATGGGCAGCGTGATCAAAAAGCCCGGCGGCATCGAGCTCAAATATTCTGAGACGGTGCAGCCGAATGTAAAAAAAGTGTTAAAACTTGTAGGCGGATATGGAAAAAATGTTATACTGAGACCGTCGACGCCGCCGGTAATTGTGTACCAGACGCCAAACGGGTTCGACGCCAAAGCGTTTATGGAATTTTTGAGTGGGTTGAGGCTGCACAAAAAACGCTGATACAAGGCGCTCATGTAACAGATTTGTGGATTGCAAAACGTGCGGTGTTCTTGTATAATATATCCATTGTGGATTTTGGCCGGAAGGCCGGGAGGAGAGGAACAATACAAATATGAGTATATTGAAGAAAATCATGGTTACGGGAGTGAGCGTTGTTTTATGCGCCGCACTTTTCGTATCATGCTCTATGGTATCGGTCAACACAGATAAAGACCGTGCGCAGGTTGTGGCGAACGTCAACGGTACGGATGTGACGAAAGCACAGGTGATGGATCTTGTGGATATGCAGCTCAGCATGATCTATGGGATGACCAAGGAACAGTTTATTTCCCAGTATGGCGAGGAGCAATGGAAGAAGTTCAAGGAATCAACGCTCGATATGGTTATCCGCACGGAGCTTACCATCCAGCAGGCGCAAAAGGACGGCTTTTATGATGATTCCGACGAAAACAAGGCCAAGGTGAAGGCGGATATCGAACAGAAGATCGAAGAACGCAGGCAGCAGGTGCAGGAGCAGGCCGACAAAGACGATACGGTCACCGATAAGGAAGCCTATGTAAACGAGCAGATGGAGCAATACCTGAAAGGGTACGGTTATGACGATATTGATCAGGCTGTGATCGATACGATCAAAACCGATGCGGTGAACGCTGAGAACGATAAGATCAAAGCTGAAGTGAGCTATACGGAGGACGAGGCGAAAGCCTATTACGACGAGCAGCTGACAGAGCAGCAGGCGAAGATCGACGAGGATGCGTCAAATTATGCGTCCTACTCTTCAGGAATATCGGTCTACCGTCCGCAGGGATCGCGTTTTATCAAGAACCTGCTGATCGGTTTGCCGGAGGACGCGCAGTCGCAAATTTCCAACCTCAGGAAGAGCGGGGATGACGAAGGCGCGGATAAGCTCCTGAATGAAGAACTGGCGAAGATCAAATCACAGGCGGACGGTGCGCTTGCACGGGCGAAGGCAGGCGAGGATTTTGATGCGCTGATCGAAGAGCTTGGCACAGATTCCGGTATGAAGCAGGAACCCGCAAAAACGCAGGGTTATGTGGTATATGAAGGCTCCAATTACGTGGAAGCGTTTGAGAAAGCGGCAATGGCACTGCCGGCTGCAGGGGCAATATCAGAGCTTGTACCGACGGATTACGGTTATCACATCCTGCAGTACGTAGGAGATGCGGGCGGCGCGGTTCCGTTTGATGAAATCAAAGACACCATCATGGAAAAGAAGCTGACCGAAGTGCAAAATAAGCATCAGGAAGATAAGTTCCTCGAGTGGGAGGAAGCGTCCGACATCAAGAAATATACAGACAGGCTTTCCACATTTGAAGGATAAGCAATAACAGGAAAACCAATGAAGAGGCTGTCCCGGAAAGAAAACCCGGGACAGCCTCTTTTTATTTTGAGAGGTCTGGTTGGCAGCGATGATCATTACAGCTTGACATAGTATCGACTGTCGATATATAATCAATATATCGATGACCGATATAAAAGGAGGATTGAAAGATGCCTGTAGACAGAAGTTTACTGACAGGAAGCACCGCGATGCTTGTTTTGAAATTACTGGAAAGTAAGGATATGTACGGGTATGAAATGATCGAGCAGCTGGGAGAGAGGTCGCAAAATGTATTTTCCCTCAAGGCAGGAACCTTGTATCCGTTGCTGCACGACCTTGAAGTAAAGGGTATGGTGGAATCTTATGACTGCGATGGTCATGGACGGGTTCGCAAGTACTATAAACTCACAAACGACGGGCGCAGGCTGCTGGAAAACAAAAAAAAAGAGTGGCATGAGTTTTCTTCCGCAGTAACGGGCGTGTTGAAGGGCGGTGCGCATTGTGAACAAACCTGATCGCATTACAAATTACGTAGATACCGTTTGCGGGCAAATCCGCTGGAAAAAGGCCCGTCCGGTGGTTGGGGACGAGCTTGAGACGCATATCCTGGATCAACGGGACGCATTTATTCGCGGCGGGAAAGACGTGGATACGGCGACAACCGACGCGATTGCCGAAATGGGCGACGCAGTGACTGTTGGAACGATGCTCGACCGATCCTACCGCCCGCATCTGGACTGGAAAATCCTTGGATGTATGCTGGCAATCGTGCTTTGCAGCTGCCTGCTGTCGGCGTTGCTTTGGCGATCGGGATACTACTATACGGATATGATCGCGCCGTATTTTGGTATGGTGGGATTTTATGTGGCGCTGGCGTTGCCCTTTTGCCTGATAGACTTTACCTGCTATGCGAAAATACCCCGGATACTGTTTTTCGCTTTGGCAGCCTGCCTTGCTTTGAGCGGTGCGGGAGTAATGATATTTTGGCGGACAGAAGCGCTTGCAATGGCTTTTTTGCCGTTTGCAAGCCTGTTGATGCTGTTCCACATGCGCGGCGGCGGTTACCGCAAATTTTTGCGCTGCTGCCTGTTGTTTGTGGTGCTGCCCTGCGTCGGCTGCTTTCTTTTCCTCTATTTCAGGTATTATGGATATGCGTACGACTCATGGAGGATATGGGCGGTGACCGAAAATTTTATCGTGTTCGTTTTGAGCAGCATTGCGATGATGACGATTTGCGTATGCTGCGGGTTCTTTGGCGTGAACAGGAGAAAAGCACTGCTTACGCTTATTATCCCTACGGCGGTATTTGTGGCGTTGTTTCTGGTTTATTCTAATCTGGTACAGCAGTATGACAGTACCCAGGGATATAGCCCCATGGATTCTGCGCGGGAAATGCTGCGAAATACCGTATGGCTTGGCCAAGGGAACGAGGTGACCGATTCTTTTACTGAAAATGACGTGACACGGCTGATTTACCGAGTTGGCTGGCTGCCGTTTTTCGCGATGCTGGCTGCGGTGGCCGGTTTTTACGCTTATTTATTGAAGCAGTGTATCCGCCAGAGAAGTATGCTGGGACGCTCTCTTTCCCTGATGGGATGGGCGGCGCTATTAATCCCAACGGCGCTTGGGGTGTTGAACGCGGTCGGCCTGATGCCGAACGCCTTTGACGTGATACCGTTTTTCAGCACGGATACCAGCCTTTATGCCTGCATTGTGCTTGGGCTTATGTGCAGTATCTTCCGCAATGGGGAAATAGTACGCGATTACAGGATAAAGGCGGTTGCCTGACCGGCCCGCATATGAATATGACAAAGATTGTTTTCAATATGGCTTGGCATTGTTGCGCCGTCAGGAATGGAACCTGACCAGGTATTACATGTTTGACGAAAAATGATTGCGGGTATCTTTGAAATATCGTATGATTGTATCAAATTGTAATAAAAGGAGAACGGACGATGGATCAGGTTGTTTTTTGCCAAAGCTGCGGTATGCCGCTCGAAAGCGACGATGTAAAGGGAACGGAAAAAGATGGAAGTAAATCGGAGTGCTATTGTAGTTATTGTTACCAGAACGGCGGTTTTACGCAGGACATAACAATGGATGAGATGATAGAAATCAATCTAAACTATCTTGACGAATGGAATAAAGGCGCGGAGCAAAAAGTGACGGTTGAGCAGGCGCGTGAACAGCTCAGGCAGTTTTTGCCCACGCTTAAAAGATGGCAGCCGTAAGGATGTAAGAAAAAAGCTTGACATTGCCGCCCGCTGCGGCGTAAAAGGGATGCCGGCGCATCCCTTTTTTTGTTGCGAAAAAGCGGAATTGACAGCATCGTGGCAGCATATGGCGCGCTTGCAAATGGAACGGGAAACAGCTATAATCTTATTGCAGTTTGCCAAAATGGTTGCGTAGCAGGCATTTATTGGAAACTGCTATGCAGCGAACCTTTACGGCGGCGCAGCCATGCGGCTCTATAAGTTAATATGCTGTAAAAAGTACAGGACAATGAAAAACTCACTGGAGAGCGGGCGGCACATGACACAAACGCAAAAAAATTTTGTAAAAGGGGCGGCGATCCTTGGAGCGGCCGGATTGATCGTAAAGATTATCGGTGTTTTTTTCAGGATACCGCTTACCAATATCATCGGTACGGAGGGGCTTGGCTACTACCAGCTTGCGTATCCGATTTATACGCTGTTTGTGACAATTTCAACGGCTGGCCTGCCGGCTGCAATATCCAAGCTGATTTCCGAGCGGGTGGCGAAGGGAGACTACGCCGGGGCGCATTATACTTTTCAGGTTGCGCGGCGTTTGTTTGTTGCGCTGGGAATAATAATGGCGGTGCTCATGTTTATCCTTTCGCCCATGATTGCCGAACTCCAGAAAACCGCGCCTGCTGTTTATTCGCTTATGGCGATTTCTCCGGCGTTGTTCTTTATTTCGGTATTATCGGCTTACAGAGGCTACTTCCAGGGCCTTCAATATATGGTGCCAACTGCTGTATCACAGTTGGTAGAACAGTTTGGAAAGCTCACCGTTGGGCTGATTTTGGCATATGCTTTGGTGAGCATAACAGGCAGGCCGGAGCTGGGCGCGATGGGCGCCCTTATCGGTGTGGCGATCGAAGAAGCTGCGGCGCTCGTATATATCATGGCCGTTTACCGGAAGAAAAAAGGGGAGATTTTGTCAAAGGCCGCAGGGCTTGATCCCAGGGGGGCCTCCAGGGAATGGAAACCCATCCTGAAACGGGTGCTGAAGTTTGCGATACCAGTGACGCTCGGCGCATGCGTCATGCCGATCGTCATGGCGCTCGATTCGGTAATCGTTTCACGTGTTTTGCAGGATATCGGCTATGCGCAAAAAACTGCAACCGCAATGTATGGCGTGCTTACCGGAGTGGTAAACCCGCTTATTAATCTACCGGCGGTACTGTCGCTTGCGCTTGCAATGAGCCTTGTACCGGCGATCTCCCAGTCGCAGTCCGAGGGCGACGGCAGGGAAGTGAAGGGAAAATCCTCCTTTGGCTTGAAGCTTGCGGTTTTGGTAGGACTTCCCGCGACGACAGGCTTTCTTATTCTGGGACAGCCGATTATTCAAATGCTGTATCATAACGTACAGGGAAGCGAGCTTGTGATGGCGACAGGCCTGCTGCAACTGCTTGCGACAGGGGTGTTGTTCCTGACGCTGCTTCAGACGATGACTGGCGTGCTGCAGGGGCTTGGGAAACCGATGCTTCCCGTTTACAGCCTGATTGTGGGGGCTGTAGTCAAGGTGGTCGTGACGATCACGCTGATGCGTATTCCGCAGGTAGGCATCTATGGTGCGGCGGTCGGCACGATTGCATGTTACGCCGTTGCAGCAGTGATGAATATTGTTTTTGTTGTACGGGGAACCGGTTTCCGCCTGGATTTTATGGGGCATATTGGAAAGCCGGTGTTTGCAACGGCGGTGATGGGCGCATGCGCCTGTCTGGTTTATTTTCTCATAGGCGCAACATCCAATACGGCAGGCGTACTTTTGAGCGTTTTTGCGGGCCTTGTTGTTTACATATTGACGCTGCTCTTTACAAAAGGGCTTACAAGAGAAGAACTGAAGCTCGTTCCGGGCGGTGGAAAAATAGAAAAAATTATGATCAGGATAAAGGCGTGGAAATAATATGATTACGATAATTGAGTTGGTTGGAGAATTTGATATGCTGCCGCTTCGTGCGGTGCGGAAAATTGAACAGGCGGACCAGGTGATCCTGCAAAGCGGGCAGGCGGAGTGCGCGCAGGAGCTGGGGACACACTGCGGTAACGTCAGTACGCTTGACGACCTGTATGAAAACGCGGAGGATTTTGATTCGCTGTACGAGGAAGGCGCGCAAAGGATTGAGCAGGCGGCGCAGGGGAAGAATATTGTATTTGGTATTTTGGGCGACGCGGGTACAAACGGTTTTCTGGAAAGATTAAGGAAAATGGGCGCTGAGCTGGAGTTTGTTGCGGAAGGGTGCGCCGTAGCGGCTGCGCTGTGCGCGGCGCGTAATTTGTTTGAGATCGGCGAATATGAGGTGCTGGAGGCCAGGAACCTTGAGGGAGCCATATTTGACACCTGCAAGGCGCTGGTGATAACAGGCATCGACAACAGGAATACCGCAGAGGCGGTAAAGCTTGCGTTCGCCGACTATTACGCGGAGGATACGCAGGGGCTTTTGTATGCAAACGGCAGCTCGCAGGCCGTGAAATTATACGATCTTGACAGGCCGCTTGAAATTGGCAGCGGCGGGGTGTTTATCTTGCCTCCAACTGTGTTATATAAGAAAGAACGCTACGGGCTTTACGACCTTGTACGCATCATGAAGGTGCTTCGCGGTGAAAACGGATGCCCGTGGGACCGGGAACAAACGCATGAAAGCCTGCGGCAGTATCTGCTTGAGGAAGCATACGAAACGGTGGACGCGATTGATGCGGAGGATATCAACGCGCTTTACGACGAACTGGGGGATGTGTTCCTTCAGGTGGTGTTCCATGCAGAGGTGGCGCGCCAGTGCGGGGAATTTGACATCGACGACGTGGCAAGCGCTGTATGCGCAAAAATGATACGCCGCCACCCGCATATTTTTGGAGACGTGCAGGCGGATACGGCAAAGGAAGTGCTCGTAAACTGGGAAGCGATTAAAAAGGAAGAAAAGCAGGCGAAGGATTTTGCGGAAGTTCTGCGGGATGTCCCGCGCTCTATGGGTGCGATGATGCGCGCATACAAGCTCCAGAAAAAGGCTTCCGCAATCGGCTTTGACTGGGACGATCCCATGAAGGCTTTCTTGAAGGTGGAGGAAGAGCTTGCAGAGTGGAAGGCAGAGCTTTGCGGCGGCGACCAGAAGCGCATTGAGGAGGAAGCGGGAGATTTATTGTTTTCAATCGTGAATGTCCTGCGCCTCAAAAAAGCGAATCCGGAGATATGCCTTTCCAAAACCTGCGAAAAGTTTATTGAGCGGCTTTCACTGATGGAAAAGAATTCCGGGACAGGGTTTTCCGGACTTACCCTGGACCAGTTGAACGAGCTATGGGAAAAAGCCAAGAAAAAAGCGTAAAAAAGGCTTAAAACAATGAAAAAATAGGTTGATTTATGGGTTGGATTGTATTATAATCATTTCAGTGTCAAACCGCCGGGCAAGGCTCCCTGCGGAAATTATTAATAATTTTTAAGGAGGGTAAAGTTTTGAATAAGACTGAACTCGTAGCTGCAATCGCGGCAAAAGCTGGTATCTCGAAGAAAGATGCAGATGCTGCATTGAGCGCATTTGCAGATAGCATTATTGACGAAATTAAAAAGGGTGGAAAAGTGCAGATCGTTGGCTTTGGTACATTCGAAGCAAGAAAGCGTGCTGCAAGAACGGGTATCAACCCGCAGACGAAACAGCAGATCAAGATCGCTGCTTCCACAGTTCCGGCTTTCAAGGCTGGCAAGGCGTTCAAAGACGCTGTGAAATAAGCGGTTTTACTAAAAAAGCAAAGACAGCATCCGTACTTTACGGATGCTTTTTTTGTTGTACGGGAATGCAGGCAAATTGATATCGCCAGAAACAGATTGGTTTCGTATGCGCGTATCCGCGCGCAGCAAAACAACATTGAGCAGGGCGAGTGCCATAGGATGCGAGTGCTTTTTTGTGCATGGAAATCATTACAAACGAGTCAGGTTTAAGAACGAGATTGAATCTTTGTATGAAAAAATGTATAATATATTCATCTATGTAATGATGAGGTAACTAAGATTGAGACTGGATAAATATTTAAAAGTATCGCGGCTTATCAAGCGCCGCACGGTGGCACAGTCGGCCTGTGAGGGTGCGCGCGTGCTGGTAAACGGGAAAGCTCAAAAAAGCAGTTATGCGGTAAAAATCGGTGATGAGATCACGATCGAATTTGGTTCGAAGCCGCTTCAGGTGCGCGTGCTTGCGCTTACGGAAACGACCAAAAAACAGGAAGCCGAGGGAATGTACGAGGTGATCGGTTAAGGATGAAACTATGTGCGATCATACTTGCGGCGGGAAGCGGAAGCCGTATGAAGATGGACACCAACAAGGTGTTCATTAAATTTGAGGAACAAAGCGCGGTTGTACGGTGCCTCAAGACATTTGAAGCGACGGGACTGTTTTCAGATATTATAGTGGTTTGCCGCGCAGAAGAGCGCGCTGTGATGGAGCGCAAAGCAGCCAAATATTTAAAGGACAGCAAATATATTTTCTGCGTGGGCGGAAGCGAGCGCCAGTATTCGGTGAGTAATGCGCTTAAGCATGTGCCGGAGGATACGGATATCGTTATGGTGCACGACGCGGCGCGTTGCTTTGTTACGGAGCGCATCATCAGGGATTGCGCCGCAAGCGCGATCCGTTGCGGATCGGGCGTTGCGGGTATTGGGGCGACGGATACGATCAAACGTGCAAAGGACGGCGTGATCATAGAGACGATCCCTCGCGGGGAGCTGGCTATTATCCAGACGCCGCAGGCGTTTGCGAGGGAGTTGATTGTCCGCGCCTACAGGAAAGCGGAGGAAGACGGGTTTCTTGGCACGGATGACGCCTCGCTCGTGGAGCGCATCACCAAAAGTGTTCATATCGTTAAAGGCTCTCCGGACAACATCAAGCTTACGACGCGTACGGACCTTGAAAAAGGGCAGGACATCGCTGCCCGCCAGCAAAACTCGGATATCCGTATCGGAAACGGTTTTGATATGCACGCGTTTGGCGAAGGCCGCAGGCTTGTTCTGGGCGGGGTGGAGATACCGTATGAGTACGGGCTTGTGGGGCATTCCGACGCAGACGTTCTTGTTCACGCGATTATGGACGCGCTTTTGGGCGCGGCGCGTATGGGCGATATCGGCGGGCTTTTTCCCGATACTGATCCCAGATATAAAGATATCTATTCCATTGAGCTGCTTGGCGAGGTAGGCGCAATGCTCAGAAAATATGGTTACCGTGTTGTGAATGTGGACAGCACGCTCATCATGCAGAAACCGAAGATAATGACTTATCGTGAGCAGATGATCGAAAACATTGCGAAAGCGCTTTCGATCTCGCGCACCTATGTCAATGTCAAGGCAAGCACGACGGAGTTTCTCGGCGCTGTGGGGCGCGGAGAGGGAGCCGCCGCGCAGGCGGCGTGCATCCTCCAGAAACAGGATGTATAACAAAGGAAAGGTAGTATGAACAAACATAAAGGGATGACAACGGTAAGGAGGCCGATGAGGCTTTCGCAGGTCAAAAAAAACGAACGGCTGCGCAAAGTGCGGATTGCGCTTCTCATCGCGGCGGTTGCGGCGGGGGTGCTCGCCATTATCCTGTTCGTTTTTCCGCTGATCGAGGACCTTGCGCGGGGCGTGGATCCCACGCTGCGTTATCAACCTAAGGTAGAGGCGAATTTTACGCAGCCGGACGCCGAGCCTACCAAAGAAGAACTGAAAATAAATGAGATTTATTTAAGCGACCGCAGCGAAAACGGTCAGAATATCATGATGAAAAACGAGCCGTACATTGACGGCAACCGCATCATTTTCACGACGCAGATCGCAACCGGCGCGGCCCGTTCCCTTGACGGCGTTGTGATTTACGATACGCAGACGGAAGAGGCGACGATTCTGCCAAACGTACAAAAAGCGTTTGACGATCTCAGGACGCCGGTTATTTCAGGAAATATCGCCGTATGGGTGGATAGCGCATCGGCAGGCGGAGGACGCATTGTCGGATATAATCTGGAGACGAACGAGCAGTTTACAATCAAGGATTACGCATACGCCGCGCCGCGGCTTGCGATCAACGGCGATACGCTTGCATTTATGCAGTGGGCGGGAGATAAGACGCAGCGCCTTTATGTATACAATGTAAATACGCGCGAGGCGGCGACGGTTAAGCTGTATGAAAACGTAGTTGGGAACGGAAACAGTGATGTGGATATTTCCGCAAGCGATATGGTTTGGGCGGAGCGGGACGCCAAGAAGGATCCGGTAGAAAGCGTTTTGAAACGCATTGTGTTCGAAAACGGTGTGGGAAAATACGATAATTACGATTTGGGAAAAACGGTGTATGGGCCAAAGACGAACGGAAAAGATATTGTGTTTGCAACGACAGAGGACGTGCTGAGCGGCAGTTTGATGCTTTCCGTTGCGGGCGGCGAGCCTGTGAAAATAACGGATAATGCGCTTAATTACGATATTGGCGATAACTTTGTGGTATATACCAAGGCGGATGGGATATATATCACCTATACCGACATGCAGGGAACGGAGCAGATTACGAGCGATATCTCAAGGAACCTGCTTGCCAGTGCAAATGGAACCGGAATCTGCTTTTATGATACGACGGATAATGCGGATGTGCTTGACGAGGTCGTAAAATATACGTACATCGAATAGCAAACACGCGGTAGAGGAGAGAACCTGTGGCAAAAATGAAAACACAGTATGTGTGCAGCGAGTGCGGCTATATGAGCGCCAAATGGGCGGGGCAATGCCAGGGCTGCGGCAACTGGAATACGCTGATAGAGGAAGTCGTGGAAACCGCGCCCGCCGGCAGGCAAAGGTCTGCGGCCGCACCGGCGCGCATTGTGACCTTTGACAAAATACCGGCTGAATCCGAAAAACGGTTTCTGACAGGGATCGATGAATTTGACCGCGTGCTCGGCGGCGGCGTTGTTCCGGGCGGGGTGACGCTTGCGGGCGGAGAGCCGGGCATCGGTAAATCTACGCTTTTTTTACAGGTGGCGAAAAAACTGACGGCCTACGGCAACGCGCTTTATGTTTCAGGAGAGGAATCGCCTTCGCAGATCAAAATGCGTGCTCAGCGGCTGGGCATTGCCGACAATATTTATATGATGGCGGAGACCGAAGTGGGAAGCATTCTTGCGGGTGTGGAGCAACTTGCGCCAAAATTTATGATCGTTGACTCCATCCAGACGCTTTACGATGCGAACCTTTCTTCTGCACCGGGCAGCGTGGCCCAGGTGCGGGGGTGTGCGTCGCGCATTGCACAGGCCGCGAAGAAAATGGGCATGGCGGTGTTTATTATCGGCCATGTAACCAAGGAGGGGGCGCTTGCAGGGCCGCGCGTACTGGAACACCTTGTGGATACGGTGCTGTATTTCGAAGGAGAGCGCACCTCGAACCTGCGGATTCTGCGCGCCGTCAAAAACCGTTTTGGCTCCACCGACGAAATCGGCGTATTTGAAATGCGCGATATGGGCATGATGGAGGTGAAAAATCCGACAATGCTTTTCGAGGCGGATTTTGGGCAGGATCTTGATGGGGTGTCGATTTTCGCGGCAACGCAGGGAACGAGGCCCATGCTCCTTGAAATCCAGGCCCTGTGCTCGCATACCCAGCTCAATATTCCAAGGCGGCTGTGCTCTGGAATCGATGCGAACAGGCTCTATATGATCTGCGCTGTTTTGGAAAAGAAAATCGGTTTAAAGTTGTATAACGAGGATATCTTTGTAAATGTCGCAGGGGGGATCAAGGTGCGCGAGCACGCTGCGGACCTGTCCATGGCAATTTCGGTTGTGTCGTCCCTGAGGAGCCTGAGCGTGCCGCGGGACACGGCCTTCATTGGAGAAATTGGGCTTTCAGGCGAAATACGCCATGTGGCTCAGCTTTCCAAGCGTATATCCGAATGCGCAAAGATGGGCGTGAGCCGCGTATTCGTGCCAAAGCAGAGTATTGAAAAAGGAATGAATGCCAAAATAAAGATAGAGGGGGTAAGTACGCTTTCTGACGTATTGGCAAAAGCCTTTTAATAATCTTAATACCATGTTCATATAAAGTACATATTTTTAGAGTATGCTAACATTAGAAAAATAACCTGCTTGCAGGTTCATATGGATCATATTGCTTGGAAGGAGGAATGTGAATGTTTTATAAAATGATGAGATTGTTCATCAGTGTTCTTGGCTTCTTCGTGGGGCCGGGGCTCGTGCTTCTGGGCGTAACGCTCTACAATTATTTTGCGGAGGCAGAGCTTTGGAGTTCGTTTCAAACATGGGTGCCGTTTGTAATTTATATCGCGAGTGGAATCATTTCCGGAATTATTTTTTTATTTTTATCCCGCAAACTGGCAAAAGCGTTTGACAAAAACACGAAGCAAATAGAATCACGGCTTGCGTCTACTCCCTCGGCAACGCTGCTAGCGGGAACCCTTGGACTGATACTCGGGCTCGTGGTGGCTGCGCTGGTATCGATTATCGTAGGGCTGATACCGATTGCATGGATATCGATACCGGTTACGATATTTGTCTACCTGATCTTTGGATCGATCGGTTTGTCGATTGGCGTAAAGCGCAGGGGGGATCTTGCAAACTTTATGCACCTGCGTAAAACAGGAAAAAATGCAGAGTCTAAAAAAGAAGGGAAGTATGTTTCCCCAAAAATACTGGATACGAGCGTAATTATCGACGGCCGAATCCTGGACATCTGCAAGACGGGGATGTTTGAGGGGGAAATCGTTGTTCCGGAATTTGTACTGGGGGAATTGCAGAGGATTGCAGATTCGGGCGATTCGATGAAGCGCACGCGTGGCAGGCGCGGCCTTGACATCCTCAACAGCATGCAAAAGGAGCTCAAGATCCCGGTGAAAATAACGGATGCGGACTTTGAAGACGTACCGGAAGTGGATATCAAGCTTTTAAAGCTTGCAAAGGAACTTGGCGGCAAGGTCGTGACAAACGACTATAACCTGAATAAGGTGGCGGCGGTGCAGGATGTGCCGGTATTCAATATCAACGAGCTTGCAAACGCCGTAAAGCCGATCCTGATGGCAGGTGAGGAAATGCGCGTGACAATCGTTAAGGACGGTAAGGAAGCAAATCAGGGAATTGCTTATCTGGACGACGGAACGATGATCGTTGTAGAGGGCGGCAAGGGCAAGATCGACCAGACGATGCAGGTGGTGGTGACGAGCGTATTGCAGACCGCCGCTGGACGTATGATCTTTGCGAAAATAAAAGTTTAGAAACAGGCTGAAAACTGGGGCGCTGCGGTATGCCCCGGTTTTTGTTTCAGAAAATGCGTTTGTTTGAGGCGGCGTTGCACAGGAATGATCAGGAGGATGGACGAGTCTTTTGCTTTGCAGCCCAGAGAAAATATTTGTAAAAGGTTATGAAAAAAGAGGTTGACATCTTGATTTTCTTATGATAATATAGTAAACTGCATTAGCATAGTAGTACTGTGGAAAGTTGCCGCTATCGGCTGGTGAAAAAAACGCATGGGAGTGCGCTTTTTGCGCGTTTTTTGGAAAAAGCCGTCTACAGGTATTTATAACAGTTGTACGTAATCAATTTAAATATAGGAGTTGTTGTTGAGTATGCATGAAGTTAAGTTTGGAACAAATAAGAGAATGAGCTTTTCGAAGATCAAAGAAGTTCTAGACATGCCGGACTTAATCGAAATCCAAAAAAACTCTTACGAACGTTTTTTGAAGGAGGGTCTTGGAGAAGTGCTCAAAGACATTTCCCCTATTATAGACTATTCTGAGAACCTCGTACTGGAGTTTGTCGATTATCACATTTCTGAAACGCCGAAATATGATGTGGAAGAATGCAAGGAACGCGATGTAAACTATGCCGCTTCTTTAAAGGTTCAGGTCCGTTTGCTCAATAAGGAGACGGGCGAGGTAAAAGAGCAGGAAGTTTTCATGGGCGATTTTCCGCTTATGACGGAAAAGGGCACCTTTATTATTAATGGCGCGGAGCGCGTCATCGTTTCCCAGCTCGTGAGGAGCCCGGGCGTATACTATGGGGACGCAAAGGACAAAACCGGAAAAGATTTGTATAGCTCCACCGTGATTCCAAACCGCGGCGCGTGGCTTGAATATGAAACGGATTCCAACGATTGTATGTATATCCGTGTTGACCGCACGAGGAAGCTTCCCGTGACGGTGTTTTTGCGTGCGATGGGCCTTTCGACGGATACGGACCTGCGGAATTTTTTTGGGGACGATATTAATATCGAAGCGACGCTTAAAAAGGACAACACCTCCACCAAGGAGGAAGGGCTTGTCGAAATTTACAAGCGCCTGCGTCCGGGCGAGCCGCCCACAGTGGAAAGCGCGAATATTTTAATCGGTTCGCTGTTTTTCGATAACAAGCGTTACGACCTTGCACGTGTCGGACGTTACAAATTCAATAAAAAGCTTGCGATTTCCCAGCGCATTGTAAACCAGGTTGCCGCAGGCAACGTGATCAATGAAGACACCGGGGAGCTTCTTGTTGCCGCCGGTGATGTGATCACGGAAAAAATTGCCTTGGAGATCGAAAACGCGGGACTTTCGTATGTTGATCTTTCAATAGGCGAAGAGATTGCGCGCGTACACGGCAACCGCTTTGTAGACGCGAAGAAGTACCTGAGCTTTGATCCCAAATCAGTTGGCCTCAACGAAAAAGTATATTATCCTGCACTCAAGGAAATCCTTGACGAGTGCGGATCGGATACCAAGAAGCTGAAAGAAGAACTCAGCGCGAATGTTTCCGTGCTGATTCCGCGGCATATCATCATTGACGATATGTTCGCTTCTGTGAGCTATTTCCTTGGCCTGAAGCATGGGCTTGGCCTTACGGATGACATCGACCACCTTGGAAACAGGAGACTGCGGAGCGTGGGCGAACTGCTGCAAAACCAGATCAGGGTTGGCCTTACAAGGCTTGAAAGAGTCGTGCGTGAAAGAATGTCCATCCAGGATATGGACGTTGCAACGCCTTCCAACCTGATCAACATCAGGCCGGTAACGGCTTCGATCAAAGAATTCTTCGGTTCATCGCAGCTTTCGCAGTTCATGGACCAGACAAACCCGCTTGCAGAGCTTACGCACAAAAGAAGATTGTCGGCGCTTGGGCCGGGCGGCCTGAACCGTGATCGCGCAAGCTTTGACGTGCGCGACGTGCATCACTCGCATTATGGACGTATGTGCCCGATTGAGACGCCTGAAGGGCCGAACATCGGCCTTATCGGTTCTCTTTCCACATATGCCAGGATAAACGAATATGGCTTTATTGAAACGCCTTTTCGCATGATCGACAAGAAAAAGGGCGCTGTAACGGATAAGGTCCGTTATATGACTGCGGACCAGGAGGAAGACCTCATCGTGGCGCAGGCAAACGAGCCGCTCGGCGACGACGGCGTGTTTGAGCATGAGCGCGTTATGTGCCGCGTGCGCGACCAGATTGTCGAAGTGTCGAGGAACGAGGTAGACCTGATGGACGTTTCCCCGAAGCAGCTTGTTTCGGTGGCGACGTCGCTTATTCCGTTCCTGGAAAATGACGACGCAAACCGTGCGCTGATGGGCTCCAACATGCAGAGGCAGGCAGTGCCGCTGCTAATCCCGGAGGCTCCTGTGGTCGGCACCGGTATGGAATATAAGGCAGCATACGATTCCGGCGTACTTTCGATTGCCAAGAAGAGCGGGGTTGTGAAGAGCGTCGACGCAAAAAATATCGTAATCAGCAATGACGACGGAACGGAATCGGAATTCCATCTGATCAAGTTTGCACGTTCCAACCAGGGCACCTGTATCAATCAGCTCCCAATCGTTTATGAAGGACAGAAAATTGAAGCCGGACAGGTTCTGGCGGACGGACCGTCCACTGCGAACGGAGAGCTTGGCCTTGGAAAGAACCTGCTCATTGGCTTTATGACATGGGAAGGTTACAACTACGAGGACGCTATGCTGATTTCAGAGCGTCTCGTGAAGGACGATGTGCTTACCTCAATCCACGTTGCGGAATATGAGGCGGAAGCCCGCGATACCAAGCTTGGGCCGGAGGAAATCACCCGCGATATTCCAAACGTTGGTGAGGACGCCCTGAAGGATCTTGACTCGCGCGGCATTATCCGCATTGGCGCGGAGGTGAGAAGCGGCGATATTCTGGTCGGCAAGGTGACGCCCAAGGGCGAAACCGAGCTTACGGCGGAAGAGCGCCTGCTGCGCGCGATTTTTGGCGAGAAGGCGCGGGAGGTTCGCGATACCTCGTTGAGGGTGCCGCACGGCGAAGGCGGTGTGGTCGTCGATGTAAAAATATTCACGCGTGAGAACAAGGACGAGCTCACGGCGGGAGTCAATAAACTGGTGCGCGTTTACATCGCGCAGAAAAGAAAAATATCCGTGGGCGACAAAATGGCCGGACGCCACGGTAATAAGGGTGTTATTTCCCGTATTCTTCCAATGGAGGATATGCCGTTCCTGCCGGACGGAAGGCCGCTTGATATTGTTTTGAACCCTCTGGGCGTTCCTTCCCGTATGAATATCGGGCAGGTGCTGGAGGTTCACCTTGGCATGGCGGCGAAGGCGCTGGGCTTTAACGTGGCAACGCCGGTATTCGACGGCGCTACGGAGGAGGATATCGAGCAGCTTTTAGAACAGAGCGGATTATCGCCTGACGGAAAAACAGTGCTTTACGACGGCCGCAGCGGCGAGCCGTTCGAAAACCGTGTTACCGTCGGTTACATGTATATCCTGAAACTGCATCATCTGGTTGACGACAAGATTCATGCACGTTCCACAGGCCCTTACTCTCTCGTTACGCAGCAGCCTCTGGGCGGTAAAGCACAATTTGGCGGACAGCGTTTTGGGGAAATGGAAGTTTGGGCGCTTGAAGCGTATGGCGCGTCAAATACATTGCAGGAAATCCTGACGGTAAAATCGGATGATGTTGTGGGGCGTGTTAAGACGTACGAAGCAATCGTGAAAGGCGAGAATATCCCGGAGCCGGGCGTTCCGGAATCGTTCAAGGTGCTCATTAAGGAAATGCAGAGCCTTGGCCTTGACATCAAGGTCCTTTCGGAAGACCGCGGGGAAATCGCGATCAAGGAAGCGGACGAGGACGATGGAATGGCGATCGACATCAACATTGCCGGAGCGGAAGACCTGCCGGAGGGCGAGGAAGAATTCGATGCGGGCGATATGGTCATCGAGGATATCGACGATCTTTCCATCGACGAGCTTGACCTGCCGGATATCGACCTCCTTGAAGATGAGGAGATTGATTTTGACGACGACTTTGCAGACGATGTGATTTCTGATATGGACGACGACATAGAGATTACGGAAGACCTGAACATCGACACGGATGTGCTCGATGACGACGACGATCTGTAAGCGCAGGGTACTTGGTAGAAATAGAAAATTTTTGACATAGTAGAGAGGAGAGGAGTTTACTTTGTTTGAACTCAACACTTTTGATTCGATTCAGATAGGTCTGGCGTCTCCGGAGAAAATTCGCGAGTGGTCTAGGGGAGAGGTTAAAAAGCCTGAAACCATTAACTACCGCACATTGAAACCGGAAAAGGACGGACTTTTCTGTGAACGCATTTTCGGGCCGACAAAGGACTGGGAATGTCACTGCGGAAGATATAAAAGAATCCGTTATAAGGGTATCGTTTGCGAAAAGTGCGGCGTTGAAGTAACGCGCGCTAAGGTGCGCCGCGAGCGTATGGGCCACATTGAGCTGGCTGCTCCGGTTTCGCATATCTGGTATTTTAAGGGGATTCCTTCCCGTATGGGACTGCTCCTTGATATGTCGCCGAGGTCACTGGAAAAGGTGCTTTATTTTGCGGCTTTTGTGGTGACGGATCCGGGCGAAACGCCCCTTGAGTATAAGCAGCTTTTGACAGACAAGGAATACCGCGAAGCGCAGGCAAAGTTCGGCGAGGAAGCATTCTCTGCCGGAATGGGCGCGGAAGCGGTCAAGATACTGTTAAAGAACGTTGACCTTGACGCGTCCGCAAAGGAACTGCGTGAGGAACTGAAAACTTCAACGGGACAGAAACGCATCCGCGCAATCAAGCGCCTTGAGGTGGTGGAGGCATTCCGCCAGTCCGGGAATAAACCGGAATGGATTATTATGGATGTCGTGCCGGTAATTCCGCCCGAGCTTCGGCCTATGGTACAGCTTGACGGCGGACGTTTTGCCACGTCTGACCTCAACGACCTGTACCGCCGCGTGATCAACCGCAACAACCGCCTGAACAGGCTGCTGCAGCTTCGTGCGCCGGATATCATCGTAAGGAACGAAAAACGTATGTTGCAGGAAGCGGTGGACGCGCTCATCGATAACGGCAGGCGCGGGCGTCCGGTAACTGGCCCGGGCAACCGTCCGTTAAAGTCCCTTTCCGATATGCTGCGTGGTAAGCAGGGACGTTTCCGCCAGAACCTTCTGGGAAAACGTGTCGACTATTCCGGACGTAGCGTTATCGTGGTAGGGCCGGAACTGAAGATGTACCAGTGCGGGCTTCCCAAGGAAATGGCGCTTGAGCTCTTTAAGCCCTTCGTCATGAAAAAGCTTGTGGAAGAAGGCTTTGCCCATAACATTAAATCTGCAAAGCGTATGGTAGAGAAGGTGCGCCCGGAGGTTTGGGACGTGCTGGAAGAGGTAATCAAGGGACATCCTGTTCTCTTAAACCGTGCTCCTACGCTGCACAGGCTTGGCATCCAGGCGTTTGAGCCGGTGCTTGTAGAGGGACGCGCAATCAAGCTGCATCCGCTCGCTTGTACGGCCTACAATGCCGACTTTGACGGCGACCAAATGGCTGTGCACGTACCGCTTTCCGTAGAAGCGCAAAGCGAAGCAAGGTTCCTGATGCTCGCGGCAAACAATATTTTGAAGCCGCAGGATGGAAAACCGGTTGTTTCGCCGACGCAGGATATGGTCATCGGATCGTATTACCTGACAATCCACAGGGAAGGCGCAAAGGGCGAAGGAAGCATTTTTGCTTCGCCGGACGAGGCGATCCTTGCGTACAACACAGGCAATATCGACCTGCAGGCAATGGTTAAAATCCGTGTCACCAAAGAGGTGAACGGGGAAATGAAGACGGGCATTATCGAGACGACCACGGGCCGTGTGATTTTCAATCAGGCGATTCCGCAGGATCTTGGGTATATGGACCGCAGCCTGCCTGAAAACGAACTGAAATTTGAGGTTGACCAGCTGATCGACAAGAAACAGCTCGGCAAACTGGTAGACCTTTGCTTTGCGAAGCTTGGGCCGACAAAAACATCGCATGTTCTGGATGCGATCAAAAAGCAGGGCTTCCACTATTCGACGATCGGCGCGATTACGGTCAGCGTATCTGACATCAAGATCCCGCCGGCCAAGAAACAGCTGATCCAGGAAGCAGAGGACCGCGTACTGACAATCGAAAAGCAGTACAAGCGCGGCCTGCTGACCGAAAAAGAGAAAAAAGACAATGCCGTTAAGGTTTGGGAAGAAACCACCAATAAGGTAACGGACGCTCTGATGAAGAGCCTCGATAAATTCAATCCAATCTACATGATGGCAAATTCCGGTGCGCGTGGTTCCACGAACCAGATCAGGCAGCTGGCCGGTATGCGCGGACTGATGGCCGATCCGAATGGTGAGATCATCGAGATTCCGATCAGGGCAAACTTCCGTGAGGGCCTTACCGTTCTGGAGTACTTTATTTCCTCGCACGGCGCGAGAAAAGGTCTTGCGGATACGGCGCTCCGTACAGCCGACTCGGGTTACCTTACGCGCAGGCTCGTAGATGTATCGCATAATGTGATCATCCGCGAAATCGACTGCTTTGAGAACCTTGGAGAACAGGTGCAGGGCGTGCCGATCAGGAAACTGACCAACACGAACGGCAAAGAGGTTATTGAGCCGCTCGAAGACAGGATCAGGGGACGTTATACGTCTCAGGATGTGATCGATTCTGACGGAAACGTAATCATTAAGGCGAACGAACTGATTACAAGCGAGATTGCGTCTCAGATTGTAAAGGCAGGCATCGAAGAAGTATATATCCGTACCGTGTTTACGTGCAAAAGCGAGCACGGTGTGTGCGCAAAGTGCTACGGCGCGAATATGGCGACGGGCAACAAAGTGGATATCGGCGAAGCGGTAGGCGTTATCGCGGCGCAGTCCATCGGCGAGCCTGGTACGCAGCTTACCATGAGGACGTTCCATACGGGCGGCGTCGCCGGCGGCGATATCACACAGGGCCTTCCCCGTGTAGAAGAGCTGTTTGAGGCAAGAAAGCCGCGCGGACTTGCGGTCATCTCTGAAATCGCCGGAACAGTTGCGATCAACGACACGCGTAAAAAGCGCGAGATCACGGTTGCCAATGACGCCGGAGAAGCAAAAACATATTTGATCCCTTATGGTTCGCGCGTTACCGTGACGGATGGACAGGTGATCGAAGCGGGCGACGAGCTGACGGAAGGCTCGATTAACCCGAATGACATCCTGAAAATCAAGGGCGTCAAGGGCGTTCAGGAGTATCTGCTCAAGGAAGTACAGATGGTGTACCGGATGCAGGGCGTTGAGATTTCCGACAAGCATCTGGAGATCATCGTTCGCCAGATGCTCAAGAAGTGTAAGATTGAGGATGCGGGAGATACCAGTATGCTTCCGGGCGAACTGGTGGATATCTTCCAGTTTGATAAGGAAAACGAGCAAATGATCCGCGAGGGCAAAGAGCCGGCAACGGCTTCGCGCGTACTCCTTGGAATCACGAAGGCTTCGCTTTCCACAAACAGCTTCCTTTCGGCAGCGTCCTTCCAGGAAACGACAAGGGTGCTCACCGAGGCGGCGATCAAAGGAAAAGTGGATCCGCTGCTGGGGCTTAAGGAGAACATCATTATCGGTAAGCTGATTCCTGCCGGAACAGGCATGAAGCGGTATAAAAATATCGATGTGATCTCAAATGTGGTAAACGACGACATCGCATCGCAGATCGATGTGGATATCACAGATACGGAAATATAAAGAAATGTTGTGAAAATGGTGGGCGGAGGTTATACTTACCTCTGCCCGTTATTTTATCAGGGCGCAAACAGCGCCCGTCTCAAAAGGGGTTTAGGAATTAATGAGCAATATGAACCAAACGGGTCAGGGCAGCGACCCGAAGAAAATGTGCCCGATCGCGGACAGCGAGCTGTGCGAGTGGCTGGGGAGAAACGGCTGCTATCAGTGCTATATCAGTACGCTGAAAACGCCGGAGGCAAAGGAGAAGGCGCTTTCCAACTGGAAAACCACGTTATCCTACCTTCCAAACAACATTGACGAGCTCCATTCCACCGGTAAATGCCAGTTTTGCAAAAGCGAAGAGCCTGAGGAAATGGATGGATATGCGACGTTTGAAATTGCGCATTCGGAGCCGTACGCGGAAAAAGGCCTGATTTTTGGGCTTGGGAAAAAGGTGCGTACGCCTGTCGGATCGCTCCTCACAATGCAGGTGAGTATTGGCAAAGAATGCAGGAAGGCATTCCGCAGGATTGATTTTATGCAAATGGGGATTCTGATCCTGTTTGTGATTGCGGGATTTGTTTTGCTGATGATCCCGCAGATCAGCGGGCCGCTTGCAAACTGGTTTGTTTTCATGCCGTATCTGCTTGTGATACTGATGGGGCTTGCCGGATATTTCCTTGGAAAGAACATGGCTGCCGCATATGAAAAGAAAATAGCGAAAAAGGTCAGGATAGACCTGCGGGAAATTAAGCTGATCAAGCAGATGCTGGACCGTGGCTGGTTCTTTTTCCAGACGACGAACGGAATGCCGCGTGTGTTTTTCTCCAAGAAAAAGACGTACGAATGTTTGAAACCGCAGCGTAATCTCGAAATCGAGGAAGATGAGGACGAGGAAACGCTTGACAATATGAACATTTAAGTGATATTATATTTAGGCGCGCTTTTTGCGTTTTTTTGAGGTGTGTAATCATGTATGATGAACTGAAAAACGCTGAAAACAAGGTGGTTGGGCTAAAACAACTGCTGCGCGGACTTGATGCGGACGATGTTTCGGCGGTGTATATCGCAGACGACGCGGAGGAGCATATCAAGGAGCGTATCCTTGAGGCCATCGGCGAGCAAGACATCCATGTGGTGTATGTGGAATCGATGCGCGAGCTTGGAAGGCAGTGCGGAATTGAAGTTTCAGCGGCCTGCGCGGCTATCATCAAAAATTAATTCTCTTCATGGGTTGCGGAGAATTTGAGCCATAACAATTAGAATTGATAAGGAAGAAAGGAAGGTGCGTGTATGCCTACCATTAACCAACTGGTAAAAAAAGGCAGAAAATCCCAGGTTTCGAAATCGAATTCGCCTATTTTAAAACAGTGTCCTCAGAAGAGAGGCGTGTGTTTGGCGGTTAGGACGATGACTCCTAAGAAACCTAACTCTGCTTTGCGTAAAATTGCAAGGGTTCGCCTTGTAAATGGCATGGAAGGTACGGCTTACATTCCGGGAATCGGTCACAACCTGCAGGAACATAGCGTTGTCCTCATCAGAGGCGGCAGGGTAAAAGACTTGCCTGGTGTAAGATATCATATAGTACGCGGGGCGCTTGATACGGCCGGCGTTGCAGACAGAAAACAATCGCGTTCGTGCTACGGTGCGAAAATGCCCAAGAAATAAGATATCGCCCTGATTAGTGGCGTATCTTTCCTGCGTATGCCGCAGAGCATAGCGGGATTTTCCTGGACCGGCTGCGAAAATGCTGATTTTGCAGTTGGGAGTTTTCTGGAAATGGGCGGGGATTTTCCCGTTCGTGTGGAATGGTAAATGATTCTTTTAATATAAGGAGGGCTTTTCAATGCCTAGACGTGGTGGAGTTCCAAAGCGTGAGGTAATAGCGGATCCGATGTACAACAGCACGGTGCTGACGAAGCTGATCAACCAGATCATGGTTGATGGCAAGCGTGGTACATCCCAGAGAATTTGCTATGACGCTTTTGAAATAATCAAAGAAAAAACAGGCAAGGATGCGATTGAAGTATTCAATGCCTGCATGGAAAACATAATGCCTGTACTCGAAGTTAAGGCAAGGCGTGTGGGTGGTGCGACCTACCAGGTTCCGATGGAGGTTCGTCCGGAGCGCCGTCAGACACTGGCAATCCGTTGGCTGGCACTGTTCTCAAACAAACGCAGTGAGCGCACGATGAGGGAACGTCTCGCGGCGGAAATCATGGATGCTGCAAACAATACGGGCGCAAGCGTTAAGAAGAAAGAAGATATGCACAAGATGGCGGAAGCAAACAAGGCGTTTGCACACTATCGCTGGTAAGGAAGCGTATCTTAAAATTTCATGAAATGGTCAGGAAGCGGTTTTAGGAGCGTATTTTGCTCTTAAAACCGTTAGTGCCGTTAAACAGAGACCTTATGAAGGCATAAGAACGAGGTCAGGGCCGCGGCCTTTGCCCGGAAGGGACAGAACAGGATTGGTGTGCTGTGGCAAGCGAACACACGGCAGCGTGTGTCATGGAAAACGCGGTATTGTTGCCGTTTGTTTCACTGTGAATTTGGTGTAAACAGACGGTAAACATTTTATGAAATTGCAGTATTTTTCATCGTAATAAGGTAAAATAGTACTGTTAGGGTAAAATAAAAATGTTTTTATAAATTTTTATCAGAATGGAAAGGAGAAACAATGGCTGGAAAATTTCCACTTGAAAAGGTAAGAAATATTGGTATTATGGCGCATATCGACGCCGGTAAAACCACTGCCACCGAACGTATCCTGTTTTATACGGGCAGGACATATAAGATCGGCGATACACATGACGGTAATGCGGTCATGGACTGGATGGAACAGGAACAGGAAAGAGGTATCACGATCACTTCTGCTGCTACAACGACGCAGTGGGAGGGCCACCAGATCAATATCATCGATACGCCCGGACACGTTGACTTCACGGTAGAAGTTGAACGTTCGCTGCGCGTGCTTGATGGTGCTGTTGCGGTTTTTTGCGCGAAAGGCGGCGTAGAGCCACAGTCTGAAACCGTTTGGAGACAGGCGGAGGGCTATGGCGTACCGCGTATGGCGTTTGTCAATAAAATGGATATCATGGGTGCTGACTTCTACAATGTTGTCGACATGATCAGGGAGAGACTTGGCGCAAATCCTGTGCCGCTTCAGCTGCCGATTGGCGTGGAAGACACTTTCTCGGGTATCGTTGACCTCGTTGAGATGAAGGCGGTCGTATATCCGGAAGATGATCCGACAGGTACGAAATTCGACGTGGTGGATATCCCGGACGACATGAAAGACATGGCGGACGAATACCGTGAAAAGCTGATTGAAGCAGTAGCGGATCACGACGAATCCATTATGGAAAAATATTTTGCGGGCGAAGAAATCTCAAAGGATGAAATCATCAAAGTGCTGCGCAAAGGTACAATCGCAGGTTCGATTATTCCGGTATGCTGCGGCAGCGCTTACAGGAACAAAGGCGTTCAGCCTTTGCTCGATAAAATCGTAGAGCTTATGCCATCCCCGCTCGACGTTCCCCCAATCAAGGGAATCAAGCCGGGCACGGATGAAGAAATCGAGCGTCCGGCGGACACAAACGGTCCGTTCGCAGCGCTTGCGTTCAAAATTATGGCAGATCCGTTTGTTGGTAAGCTTGCGTTCTTCCGCGTCTATTCCGGTAAGGTGAGAAGCGGTTCTTACGTGCTCAATTCCACAAAAGGAAAGCGCGAGAGAATCGGACGTATCCTGCGTATGCACGCAAACCACAGGGAAGAAGTAGACGAGGTCGAAGCTGGCGATATCGCAGCGGCAGTCGGCTTCAAAGATGTTGGAACAGGCGATACGCTGTGCGACGACAAACAGCAGATTATTCTTGAGAACATGGTGTTCCCGGATCCGGTTATCCAGGTTGCTATCGAGCCCAAGACCAAAGCGGGACAGGAAAAAATGTCCGTAGCGCTGCAAAAGCTGGCAGAAGAAGATCCGACGTTCCGTGCTTATACGGACGAGGAGACGGGCCAGACGATTATCGCAGGTATGGGCGAACTGCATCTGGAGATCATCGTAGACCGTATGCTTCGTGAATTTAAGGTGGAAGCTTCGGTTGGTAAGCCTCAGGTTTCCTACCGCGAGACCATGACAAAGCCGGTCGACGTGGAAGGCAAGTATGTCCGCCAGTCGGGTGGTAAGGGCCAGTATGGTCATTGTAAAATCCACGTGGAGCCTTTGGAGCCGGGCAGCGGTTATATTTTTGAAAGTAAAATCGTTGGCGGATCGATTCCGAAGGAATATATCCCGTCCATCGACAACGGTATTCAGGAAGCTGCAAAGAGCGGCCTGATCGGCGGATTCGAGGTTATGGACTTTAAGGTAACGCTGGTCGACGGTTCTTACCACGAGGTTGACTCTTCTGAAATGGCGTTTAAGATCGCAGGTTCCATGGCGATCAAGGAAGCGTTCGCAAAGGGCGGCAGCATCCTGCTTGAGCCGATGATGAAGGTTGAAGTCGTTGTACCTGAGGAATACCTCGGCGACGTTATGGGTAACGTAAACTCGCGTCGTGGACGTATCGAAGGTACGGAAGCACGCGGCGGCGGACAGATCATCCGCGCGATGGTGCCTCTTTCAGAAATGTTTGGCTATGCAACGGACCTTCGTTCCAGGACGCAGGGCCGCGGACAGTTCACAATGCAGTTTGACCATTATGAACCGGTTCCGAAGAGCATGGTGGAAAAAATCACCGGAGAAAAGAAATAAGCCTGAATGCGTCGCGAAATGAACGCGCAGGCAAAAGAAACAGTATAGCGAAAAGTAACAAGTAATAAGGAGAAAAAAGTAATGGCAAAGGGTAAGTTTGAGAGAAACAAGCCGCACGTAAACATTGGAACAATCGGACACGTAGACCATGGAAAAACAACGCTGACGGCAGCGATCACAACGGTGCTTGCAAAGTCGGGAAAAGCGGAAGCGACCAAGTATGACGAAATCGACAAAGCGCCGGAAGAAAAAGAGCGTGGAATCACGATCAATACAGCGCACGTGGAGTACGAGACAGATACGCGCCATTACGCGCACGTAGACTGCCCGGGACACGCGGACTATGTAAAGAACATGATCACGGGAGCGGCGCAGATGGACGGAGCGATCCTGGTGGTATCGGC
>NZ_LAYJ01000052.1 GCF_000981035.1 Christensenella hongkongensis | reverse complement strand
CAAATATTTCAGGTAACAGAAGGACCAGACAAGAGCGCCGGCAATGGAAAAATAGCCGGCGCTTTTTTAAACACGAAATACTTGCAAATAGAGACAAAATGTAATACTATGGAGAAAGATGAAGTAAAGAATTTCGTTCGCCTGTTTCCCAAGGGATAGCCGTAGGGAGCAGGCTTGATTTTTATACTTTTTTATGCGAACGAAAAGGTTTACATTATCGGTTTGGCGGGCAACGCAACCAGTTGTTTTTTGCAGCGTAGCCGGACTCTCCAAAATTGAAATAAGACATCTCAGGCGAGGGCACCTCAGGCGGTTTCAGAACAATTATATGCAGAC
>NZ_LAYJ01000010.1 GCF_000981035.1 Christensenella hongkongensis | reverse complement strand
CCCATCAGGATATGTTTCCCGGCGGGTAATCCTTTACCCGTTTTGGAACCATTCCCGGACGGTAAGCAACCGGTTCGTTGAAAAACACGTGCCTGAGTGCGCTTACTGCATTCGTGTTTTTTCGCAATATTTCTACATTCGCGCCATTTCCCTGCTTTTTTGCTTTTTGATACGCTTTCCTGCGAGCCGTCTGACCAGCCTTGACGGCTTATTATTTTGGTCAGGCAATTCGTTCCATCCGGTCCATCGACTGCCGTTTGCTCGCCTGCGTACAATGCGCGTAAAACTGCAGCGTGACTTTCGGACTGCTGTGTCCAAGCAGCTCGCCCAGTATTTCATAGCCGCCCCGTTTGTTATGCTCCAGCCAGCGCGTGGCAAATGTGTGCCGGAGCGTATGGATGTGGGCTCCCCTGATGCCGAGGCGTTTTGTAATTTTTGCAAAGCGCGTCTGCAGCGTACGCGGATCTGTGTGTCCGCCGGATTTTCCCCTGAAAATGTACCCGTCCGCTGCCGCGCCGGTTTCCTCCATATAATCCCTGAGCATCCTGATCACAAAATACGGAACCGGTATTACCCGCACCGAGCTAAGCGATTTTGGCAGCCCCGTAACGATCTTTGTCTTTGCCCCGCCCGCCGTTGCCTGCACGCGCTGCAACGTTTCGTCCACAGTAAGGGTGTTGTTTACAAAATCAACGTCGTTCCAGCGCAGCGCGCATAATTCGCCCAGCCTGATGCCCGTATAAAGCATCACCATGTATTCCAGGTCTCCCTGCCGTACTGTCTCGCGCTCCAGCCTTTGTTGCTCTGCACGCGTCAGGACGCGCGCTTTGCGCTGTTTGAATTTGGGCATCCTGCACTCCTCCATTGGGTTGGCTTCGATCAGCCGCTTGATCCGCGCTTCCTTCAGGATTGCGTTTAGAAGGCGCAGTATACCGATCATCGTGTTGGGCGCAACCCTGCTTTTGAGTACGCCGGTAAATTGCCTGATTTTCTCCGCGTCGATCTCCCGCAGCGGCATCGAGCCAAACGCGGGAATCAGGTGCTTGCCAATCTGCCGGCGGTACGCCAGATAAGTGGACTCGCGTATGTTGGGCCGCGCGACCTCCTCCAGCCAAAAATCCATCCACTCTGCCGCCTGTCCTGTCCGGTAAATAAGAACCGGGGACGGATTCTGTAAAAGCTGCGATTTGATCAGCACCAGCCTCCTCTTTACTTCCTGGTATTGCCTTGCATAGACAGAGCCGAACACAGGCTTTCCATCCTGCTTTCTTCCCCTGATGTAACGGCCTTCCCAACGGCCGTCCCTGCGCAAATAAATATTTTCTCCCTTTCGCGCCATATTGTTTTTTCCTCCTGCTGTTTTTTTGACGGTTTATTTGACGGCTTATTCCATGCAACTTTCGATAACCTTTTTGTGAAAGGGTTTTCGGGCTGCGGCGGCTTTTGCCAAACGCCTGTAGAACGGATGCGCTCCCGCTTTTTTCTTGACATTGCCGCTGTTGTTGATTAAAATAAGACCAAATAACCTATATTTCCGCATCGTTTCGCAAATGTAGAAATATTGCGAAAAAACACGAATGCAGTAAGCGCACTCAGGCACGTGTTTTTCAACGAACCGGTTGCTTACCGTCCGGGAATGGTTCCAAAACGGGTAAAGGATTACCCGCCGGGAAACATATCCTGATGGGTATTATATCACGCGGTTCCACGGGAATGGATTAAATTACGGTGCGGCAGGATTAAATTATGACCTGCCAGAATCATAGCAATTTGTCAAAAGGTTGGTTACAGGCTTTTGATATAAATTGCAAACGCAAGCGATTTACGCCGAGTTTTGCATAACCGGCTTAAAGTGAAATCGCTGTAAAATAAGCGGCGCAGGGAGAAGGAAACAATGCAGCTGACAATCACAACCGATTATGCGATTCGGCTTGTTTTATATTTGGCGCTGAACAAGGGACGGATCGTTCCGGCAACGGAAATCGCTGAAAAAATGGGGATTCCTAAAAAGTACCTGATTGCGACAGCCCACAAGGTCAAAGCGGCAAGGCTGATTAAAGGGCATATGGGCGTGCGCGGGGGCTACAGCCTCATGCGAAAGCCGGAAGAAATAAGCGTTTTGGATATCGTGACGGTAACGCAGGGCGCGATAGAGATCGACCGGTACCGGGGGCGCGGTGAGAACGATTCCGCGCCTTATGCGGCACACTGTCCGGTAAAGAATTTTTTCCGGGACATCCAGCAGATGATAGAAAACCGTTTTGGCAGTATGACCATAGCGCAGTTGATGAATACAAACGAAACGTAACCTTGGGGGGAACAGAGATTGGTTGTAGCGATTTGCGATGATTGCAAGGATAATATCCTGCGGTTTACGGACGTCCTGTGCAATATATGTGAAAAATTCCGGATCGAATTGAACATCGAGCCATATACCAGCGGGAACCAGATGCTGTTTGAGCTCGATGACATGAAGGACCAGCCGGACGTGATCTACCTTGATATCGATATGCCGGGAATCGACGGCATCGAAACCGCACGCAGGCTGAGGGAACGCGATTGTGAGAGCGAGATCATATTCCTGACCGCAAGCTCCATGAAAGACATGATTCTTCGTGCGTTTGACGTGGACGCGTTTCATTTCCTGATTAAGGAAGAGACTCCAATAGAGAGATTTGAAGAAATTTTTTTGAAAGCGTTTGACAAATGCCGCAAAAAGGCGCGGGAAACGCTTGTTTTTTCGTGTGCGGGAGAAAACAGGAAGGTGTTCGTGGAGGACATCGTGTATTTTGAAGCGCGCGACCATTATATCACCGTGTATTACGGTAACAAGAATTTCGAATTTTATTCTACCTTTGGAAAAATCGAAAACATTTTGCTGGACAAAGGATTTGTGCGAATCCACCGTTCGTACATTGTCGCGGCAGGTAAAATTATACGTTTAAGCAAGGACGGGCTGCAGATGAAGGGCGGCCCGGAGCTTCCCGTGGGCAGGTCTTACCTAAAGGCGGTGAGGACGGCCTTCAAATCCCGGAAAACAATTTAAAGTACAAAAAAAGATGTCGTTCACGTAAAAAAAGCGTTGTTCACGATGTAAAGCGCACAAAAAATGGAGTTTGCGGTACAACTGATAATAAAAAAACTGGGCGGTATCTATCTATGCGGAAAGGAGCGGTTAAAACGAAAAAACAGAAAAATAACAGAATAGTAATGTTTTTATTAACGTTCCTCCTATTGCTCAGTATTCCGTTTACCGCCCTTGCCGCAGGAAACGGCTACCACCATGTGGATTGGGAGCCTTATTTTTGTATGCAGGCATACGACGTGACGATGACGGGCGTGCAGGCAAACGGGTTCAATGAAAAGGGCGAGCTTGAAAATGAGATCGTGAAAAGATCAAGGTCGGTCGTCAAAACCTGGGAAAACTTTGAAGTGTACGAAGGCGGATATGAAAAGATAGATATCGGAGGACTGGCGGCCCTGAAGGAGCCGGGCAAATATCCGGTTACAATGTATTTATTTGCGGATGACACGTCGTCCAACTATATAGAAATCAACGTCATAATCACAGAGCCAATGCCGGAGCCGACTCCAGATCCTACACCGGAGCCAAGCCCCGAACCGACGCCAAGCCTCATGCCGATCCCTACGATGAAACCGCAGGAACCTTCGGAACCGCCGCAGCAGGACGAACCCGAGGCGCCCGCGTCGCAAACAGGCAAGCCGGCTCCTGATCCAAAGCCAAATCCAACTCCCGGTCAAACGGAAGCTGTGGTCATAGAAGCTGAGCCGGAGGAAACGCCCGCCCCGCCCGCGCCTTCCGCAAGTGCGGAGCCTTCTGTTTATGCAGTGAAGGAGCCGGAGCCAAAAGAAACGCCGGAACCGGAGGAAGAGCCGCAGGCAGATGAAAATGAGGTAACGCCACTTGCGGTGGGATTATTCGGTGCGTCCGGTATTGCGGGCGTTTTATTCGCACTGAGTATTATCAAAGACCTGGGATCGATCCGCTGGTATAACAGCAAGCGAAAAAAGTAATGGGGCACAGAAAGGAAACGCATGATGAACAGCCTTGAAATCATTGGAATGGTATTGCTTGCGGCGATTACCGCGGCGGGTATTATCATAAAATCCGTTACCCGCAGAAAGCTGAAGGATATGGACGGAATCAGCGAAATATTCCTGTCCGGAAGTAAAGAAAAGATAACGGGGAAATTTTAGAGATGGGCAATCAGGAGAATATATTGGGCTTGATCCAACCGCAAAACGATTATCCGGAAATTATCCAGTTTTTTAAAATGCTGACGCTGCCAAAAGCGCTCGTTGGCTATAACAGGGAGCATGTGATAGACGCGCTGCGCTGCCTGGACGGATTATACCGGAATAAAATTTTGGAGCTGGAAGAGCGCAACAAGAGAAGCCAGGAATTCAGCCAGAGCCAGATACAGCAAAAGGAATGCACGATCTCCCAAATGGAGAAAAAAATCAGGAAGAATGAGATTGTGGTGCAATACGGTATTGACGGGCAGCCGGCAGGTTCCCGCAAGCAAATGGATGTAATAACGCAGGTCATCCATGAGATACAGCAGGGGCTTACCCTTGTGATCAGGAAAACAACGGCGCAAGCCCGGCAGGTATGCGAGGACGCCAAAAAGCAGGCGGACGAAATCCTCGCGGAAAGCCGCAGGAAAATAAAAGAGGAGCAGTTGCTCCACAGGCAGGCGCTCGACAGAATGGCGGAGCTGAAGAATCAGTATCTTACCGACCTTGGGGCTTTGCAGGCGATTCTGGGGGATATGCAGGCGGAAGCGGAGCGCTTCCGGAAAAAGCTGGAAGGTATCCAGGAAAAATCGGCGGTTTGAACACGACCGGGGAAAGGCGATGGCGCCCCGGATGCAATAATCAGGTACAGGAAAGGGAGTTAATATGAAAGATCGTATGGAAATACAGCAGCTGAAAAAAATGGGGAAAACTGAATTGGTCCGCCTTGTGCAGGACTGCGACGACGAGAACCGCAGGCTTGCTGAGGAAAATGAAAAAAAACAAAGCATTATTGAGGAGCTTGAGCGGCAAACAGTGCAGTTGCAGGGACAGGCGGCACAACTGCAGGGGCAAATGGCGGATATGCAGATGAACCGGAAAAAAGCGCAGCTTACGCAGCAGGAACCGGGCTCGCTGGCGGATTCCATGATACAGGTAAACGGCGTAATGGAGGCCGCGCAAAATGCCGCAAAGCAATACCTGGAGCATATGAGGGAAATGGAGATCGCCAAGCAGAAGGAAGCGGAGGCGGTGATTACCGCCGCGCGTTACCAGGCAGAGCAGATCATTTCCAAAGCCAAAGCGGGAGCGGAACAGGTGAAGGAGGCCAGTACAAACGTACTGCAAAGCCTGCAAATTGAGATAGATAAGATGCTGTCCGGCGCGCGCGGAGAATATGAGCAGCGGATTGCCGCAGATACGCCGGTTCCGGGTGCTGAGGCTTATATCAACATGGCTTTGCAGCAAAAGCCGTTTGAACAGGATACACAGGCTGAAACGGGCGAAGTGCCGCATCTGGACGATATTTTGTGTCCGGCTGCGGACAGCCGGCAACAGGAAGAGGCCGTGCAGCCAGCCGGTATTCAGGGGGAAAGGCCTTTTGCGGAGATTACGCTGCAGGAAGAAAAAACACAAACCGATTTTCTCGCTGGCGACAAGCCCGGGGAGGCTGAGCCGGAAGACGATTATACCGACGGACTGAGCGATGAAATCAGGAGCGTAATAAGCGACCTTGCCTATCGGACGCAGCACATTGGCGAAACGGATTAAGGCAAACCGAATGATAAAAGGAGGTAATATTTGTGGCTGATATCAATCAGGAAATCAAAGGACTTCAAAAGCTGAGTAAAATGGACCTCATTATTTTGCTGGGGGAACTGGACGAAGAGCTTGAGGGATTTGAAAAGGATAACCGCGAAAAAGAAACCAAAATCAGCGAGCTAATGCAGGAGAATCAAGCCCTGCGTTTGGAAAAAAGCGACCTTACAGAGAAAAACGAGGCGCTGGTAAGCCAGATTCAGGCTGCCAACAAAAGGCTGCTGGAGCAGGAAGAGAGGCCTGTTAACCTGCAGGCGGTCGAAGCGGCGATCCGTCAGATGAACGAGATGGCGCAGCAGACGGGGCGGCAGGTGAACTTACTCAGGGAAATGGAAAGCGAAAGGCGTAAGGATTCTGCCCGCATAACCGAGAGTGCGCGCGTAGAGGCGCAGTCTATCATCGAGACAGCACAGATGAGGGCGGTGGGCATAACAAAACAGTTGCAGAAAACGAATCTGGAAATGCTTGCAAATATGCAGGAGGCAATCGACAACGCGCGCAGGGGATATGAGGCTGCCTTTACGATAGAGCAGCAGGAAGCGGAACGGAGCGAAAATAAAATCCGCGAATTTCCGTCCCAGCCGGAAGACGTACAGCCACAGGAAGAGCAGGTTATTCTGAGTGCAGAGCAGGCAAAAAATCTTCTGAAGGTATTAAAGCGGTTTGGAAAGCCGGATGCGCAGGAGCAGGCTGAATAAAACGTGACTCCGGGGGAATGAAAAGCAGGGAAATCTATGCAGGAAAAAAGAAACAAAGCAAAAACCACCCCGGAGAAAAGCGCAGAAGGGGAAAGGCGCCGTCCAAGCCTTGAAGCGGTAAGGGCGGAAATTGAGAGGCTAAAGCAGCGGCAGGAACGGAAAAAAGAGGTATGGGGCATTATAAGCCGCATCCTCTTTGTCGCTATGGCGGTTGTATTGGTCAATATTTATGTCGTAAGGATCGCGACGGTAAACGGCGCGTCTATGGAACCAACCCTGCATAGCGGAGATGTGGTTCTTTGCTCGCCGCTTGGATATACGCCGGATTATGGCGATATCGTTGTGACGGAAATGGATTTGGGAGACGGAGACCTCATTAAGCGCGTGATTGCGCTTGCCGGTGATACGGTGGACGTAAATTATGAAACGGGGAAGGTCAGCGTCAACGGCAAACAGATCGACGAGCCGTACACGCTGGGACCGACCAATCTCGAGGGAGATGTGGAGTTTCCGGTGCAGGTACCCCAGGGGCGCGTGTTCCTTCTTGGGGACAACCGGAATAATTCCATAGACAGCAGGCGAAGCGTACTTGGCATGGTGCCTGAATGCACGCTGCTGGGCAAGGTATATTTCAGGATTTTCCCGCTGGAGGGAATCGGAACCTTGCAGTGACAAAGACATTTATCCGTGGAAAAAAATTCCCGGATTGCATTGATAAGCTGGCCGGACGGGGGACGAAACAGATTAAAAAAAGGCCCTCAAAAGGTGTTGTTCACGTAAAAAAAGTGCTGTTCACGATGTAAAACGCACAAAAAACAATATTTATTGCATAATCGGTTACACGATAAAAACTGGGGGAACCATCCCCGGATTAAAGTTGGCGATCAAATATCTTCTATAAGGATCGGACATTAAAGGAGAAAGATATGAAAAGCAATTGGCAGGGAAAGAAGCAGGAATATATTCAGGAAAAGCAGAAGCTTTCTAACCGAAAACGGACGCACAGGATACTTCTGATTATATTGGCGGTTGCGATTGGCCTGAGCAGCATCATTACGGTGTTTGCGCAGACAAATTCGGAAACCGCTACACCTGAACCTGTGGCGTCGGTTGAGCCTGCGCCGGAACAGGAAACGGCGGAGTCGCCGGAAGAATCAGTGCCACAAGAGGAGTCTCCGCCTTCGCAGACGCAGGCGGCGGAAGAGCCTGTGCCTGCTACGGGAGGCCTGTGGATTTACAATACCATAACAGGTGAAACTGTTGCGGAAGGCGAGACGGCTGAATATACCCTCAAGGTGAACGGCGAGGCGTATATAAATCAGGCGTACCGCCTGTTTGACGTGACAAAATCCCCTGCCGAGGAGCTTGGAACGTTTGCGACAAGCGAAGAAGGTAAGCTTGCAATGGAAACGGGACGTGCGGCCCTGTTTGAAAATATTGCGGCGGATACCGGATATGTCGTGGAAGGAAACGCAAAAGAAGGCTTCGCCTTTGTGGTACCGGAAAATAATGGAACGCTGGAAAATACGGCGGCGCTTGCCCTGAATACGGAAGGCAATGTAACTGCATCCGGAACTGTAACGGAAGCGGGCAGCACGGCGCAGCTGGAACTGAAACAGGTTCCGGCGGATGCGGAGGAAACCGATACGCCTGACGCCGGGCCTTCCGAAGACACGCAGGAAGGCGTAATCCCTGAGGAAACTCCCGCGCCGGATATGCCCGCGGAGAATCCTTCCTCGGATGAGATTGTTGCGCCTTTTGCGGACGAAGAAACGGAAGAATATAAATTTGAACTGAAATGGATTGCGTACGACAGCCTGCCGGGTACGAAGTCTGATTCGGATCTTACCCTCGACGGCTGGAACAATAAAACCAAAAAAACCGTCAAAGCGCAGGTAACTTTCTCCAATAATACGGATTACGCTGTGGGAGAGGTGCAGATACGCATCCCCCAGACATTGCTCCAATACCGCGACGGTAAGCCGATGAACGGCGCGAACTGTAACTTTGTGGATATCGGAGCACCGAAGGCGCCGGAGATGTATACTTCGACGGACTTCAACTATACGATCGATCCGGAAACGGGCGACGTGATCCTCACCAACTGTAAGCCGATTAAATCGGGCGGAAACAACCTGATCCAGATTGCATGGGCAGTAGACGCAATGGGGGTTGAGGACGAAACGAATTTTGGCTTTGCGGCAAAGCTCACGACAAAGGGCGTAACACAGCCGGACAGCAACGCCATCACGGGCAGCATCGATACGTCCGCGACGGTTACGTCTGCGACAAAAGCAGTAATAAACGGCGGCAAGGTCGCAAACTGGAGCACAGTCCAGAACTACGCGCCGCAGTTAAAAGACCAGGAAAAACCGGCTGATTTTGACGATTACTGGTATCTGGTATACCAAGTGCGCTATAATACGAGCTTTACGCAGCCTTATGATATCAAGCTGACAGAAATACCGGGCACGGGCGGCGAGCTCGTAGGCGGTTATTCGCAGCGGCTTGGTTCGGGCACTTCGGCGAGCGCGCTTGCGGGGCGGTGGAACCTCGAAGACAATACGCTGTCCTTTGATTACAACCAGACGCTTTATACGTCGAATTCGTCTTATTACTATGACGCGATCGTATATCCGAGCAACACCTACTACATCTATTCCGTCGTACGCTTCCCCAAGGACCAGTATATGGTGGGAACAAACGCGGAGAATACGGTCAAGGTGGAGCTGACCGGTATAGACGACAAGATTACCAGTACGCAGGAAAAAGCGATCACCACGCCAATCGTGGAATGGACGCCTCCGCGTCCTACCGGCAGTCTTTATACAGGATATAAGGACGAGTATGGTAATAACGATATTGTTCCGCTGCTCAAAACGTCGATGGAAAAGGGCAAGGACTTTGAAATGTCCGCAAGCAGCGTTTCCACGACCAACAACGGGAACAGTAAATATAACTTCTATGTATATTCATACGGAAGAAAATATCTCAATGAGAACAGTATTCCCACGCCCGAAAACAGTAAACTGAACGTCATCGCAGAGGATGGCAGGATGCTTGCCAATAACACGGAGCTTGGGCCGGAGGATTACTATATCTCGAGCTGGGCCGTTAATGTATCCGATCTTCTCTGGATCATCGACGAAAGCCAGGAAATGTCGGATTACTATAACTTTTATTCCCCGACGGGCAACCCGATAAAGCTTTACGTGCAGACGGCGGCGTCGCCGGGCACGTGGCAGGCCGCGGGCGAGATTCCCTATGAGAATTTTGTAGCGAAAACCTCGGACCTCAACGGGCATGAACGGTATGCGGGCACCGGCGCACAGGACGCGATGGCCTATGTACCGGAATCCCTTAAAGCGGAAGGCATCTATAAGGTCAAGGCGGAGCATGAATCAGATTCTTCGCATGGCTGGTCGTCGCAGATCTATATGTATATCAATACGACCGTGCGGCATGATTCGCCTGTCTTTGAATCATTGATACCGAATTCCATCGAGACGGGAAACCGGATCAATTTCCAGAACTATATGACGGCACGTACCGAGCTTAACGGTTCTCAGGCGTGGTCGCAGGAATATTACGATTACAAGTATTTCGTTCCGATGTTCACGGTGAACAGCCACAGCAAATCCGTGAGCCTGACAAACGACAAACCAAACAGCCAGGTAAAGGCAAATATCCAGCTCACCGGCACCCAGGCGCTGAGGTACAATTACTATGCCTCCAGCAACTCCTACCGGAGCAACGTTACCTTCCAGCAATTAAAGGACGCGGGAGATCCTTCGCTCAGCGACCTTGGCTGGACGCAGAAGGACTGGGTATTTTACGACCTGCTGCCCGAGGGATATGCGTTCGATCCGAACGTGCCCATTACGGTGACGGCTCTTGGTAATAATACCAGCAGCAGGACCTATTTCCTCTCTAACGACGACGTAACGATTACATCCTACGACGTGATCGAGGATTACAAGGGCAGCGGGCGCACCATGGTGAAGGTGAACGTACATACCGAGTTCAACCCGACGCCGACTTATAACGGCGAACCGTACCTGAGCGAGAGCCTGTATTTCAACATTTATGTGAATATGGGGGCGTATTTCCGCTACACGGATTACCAGACGGCGAACGGCAAGGAAAACGATTCGGCATGGCAGCCGCAGGAAGGTGAATTCCTGGGAATCGGCAACCAGTACAGCAGCAATGAATATATACGGCCGGACAGCGGCGTGAACGCGCCTTCCGGCGTTGGTAAGGAGGAGAATGGAGTTTCGTATTTTGCCGACCTGAATGAAAACGGCAATACGGAAGAGATGAATACGCAGTATTCCTCCGCCAGCCGGACGATCGATATCACCGTGGCGACGGCGACCGGTATCACCAAAACGGTCAAGGAGGATGCGGACAAATTCGCGACGTACGACGAGAATGCGCGCGTTGCGACGGGAGAGACCTATACCTACCGCCTGCAGGTGCAGAATACGGACGGCGGTACGATGAAAAACGTCGTTATCTACGACAGGCTGGAGCGTGCGGCGATAGACCGCGCCGGTATGGAGGATTTTGCCTTTGACAGCACGTACTGGCAGGGCACGCTACAGAGCGTGGATACCATCCAGGCAAAGCGCAAAGGCATCGATCCGGTGGTATATTACTCCACCAAGGCGGACGCCGCGTATGATCTGACGGACGCCGCTTCTGCGTGGACGACGACAAAGCCCGATGATATGAGCACGGTAAAAGCGGTTGCGGTGGATCTATCCAAGAAGACGGACGGCACGCCTTACGTGTTTGATCCTCTGGAAGGTACGTATATCTCGCTTAAGATGAAAGCGCCGGCTACGCTCAGCGAGCCGACGATCCATGCCTACAATAATCCTGCGTGGTTTAATGAGTTTACGGCAGCCACGGGGGAAACCAAAACAGAGACGACGCTTGGCAACAGCGTTATCGTGGAATTGTTTGAGGCGGCGGAGCTGCGCGTTTCCAAGCAGGCGGCAGGTAAGGACCTGGGCGGCGTAGACTTTACGTTTACGCTGTTACAAAACGGCGACGCCTACGGCCCGACCGAATATACGCTGTATGATATCAGCGATCCGAGCAGTCCAACGGTAGTCCCGGGCACATGGGCGACGGATGTAAACGGTAAATTTACGCTCAAGCATAACCAGCAGGCGGTATTCAGCCGCATGGACAACAAAGCGGCGTACAGCGTGACGGAAGCTGCGATGACCGGTAATACGATCGTATCGCCGGAGGGCGGCGTTGCGACGGGTACGCTTGATAAGAACAACCCGCAGATCGTGGAGTTCGAGGACGATTATATTGGAAACCTTGCAAAGCTGAAGATTTCCAAGAGTGTTACGAAGCTTTCGGGCAGCGTTGACGCGCCGCCAAACGACGAGTTTGAATTTACCCTTAAAATGGGAAAAACCTCAGACACGATTGTGCCGTATGCAAACCAGGAATATAAGCTCTACCAGTCGAACGGCGCCGAGATCACCGAAGGCGGTCCGTTTGCGACGGACGAAGACGGTATATTCACCCTCAAGGGGGGACAGTATGCTGAATTCCCGGACGTCGTAAAGGGCTGGCGGTATGAAGTCACAGAAACGCCAATGGCGGATTATATTCCTACGAGTCCAAGCTCGGGAACATACAGCGGCACGATCACGACCAGTACGTCCCTGATGCCTACGACGAGCGTTTCGTTTACCAACCGGTATCAGGCATACCGTCCGCTTAACGTGGAAAAAACGGTAACGACGACGCCGGGCTATACCGCGCCGGAAAACGATGAATTTACTTTTACAGTGAAGGTACGTAATTCGCTGTACGTGAATCAGGCGTATAAGGTTTACGACATTACGGATCCTGAAAATCCGGCGGAAGTGATCGGAACCTATGAAACGGACGAAAATGGGCAGTTTAAACTGAAAGCGAACCAGCGTGCGGTGTTTGAAGGAATCCTTGCCGGATATGCGTACGAGGTAACGGAGGATGCGAAGGCGGATTACGTTACTTCAGCAACGGACGGCAAAGGAAGTGTTTCGAATGGCGCGAACGGTTCGACGGCTGTATTTAACAACCATTATGAACCGCGCAACAAGCTGACCATAGAAAAGAAGGTTGAATCTGTAGAGGGCCTCACCGCCCCGGCAAGCGACGTCTTTGAGTTTACGGTAACGCAAAACGGGCAGCCGCTCGCAAATACGGCCTACACCCTTTATGGTGCTGATGGAAATATGATCAGCGGCAACCATGCCACGAACGACGAAGGCAAGCTCCAGCTTACGGCCGGCCAGAAGGCGGTGCTGATGGCGCTGCGCGAGGCTTCCTATAAAGTAGTGGAAGCGCCCATGGGGGACTATACCACCACGCAGACGGGCGACGAAGGAACGGTGGCAACCGACGACAGTTCAAAGGCGACGTTTACGAATAAGTACGATCCGAAAAGGGATATCAGCATTACGAAGTTTGTGACTTCATCCGAATCCCTGCCTGCGCCGCTTGATGATGAATTTACGTTTACAGCAAGGATAGACGGCAAGACGCATATGTTTAAGACCTTTAAGCTGTATTATGCGGAAAACGCAGAGCTTGGGGATGCGGCAGACTGGATCGAAGTTCCGGGCGACCATGCGACAAACGAGCGCGGCGAGTTTAAATTGAAGAAAAACCAGCGCGCTGTATTTGAAAATATCGCTGTAAACAGTACGTATGATTTTATCGAGAGCGGCAAGGACGGCTATACGTCCGGATTCCTGCCCACGGGCGATACATCTGCGGGTACGGTAGGTTTTAGCGACGTCGAGATTTTGGCAAACAACACCTACGAACCCAGGCAGGGCCTGACGGTCAAAAAAGTCGTTACGGGAACAGGAGCGCCGGACGGGGATGAATTTACGTTCACGGTTGAGGTGAATAACGCTCCTTACACGAACGAAGAATATAAACTGTATAACGCAAACGGCACGGAGGTAACGGACGGTGCGCCATTTACAACGAGCGGCGAAGGCAAGCTGAGCCTCAAAGGTGGCCAGTACGCGGTCTTTGACGGGATTTTGCTGAACTCGGGCTACAAGGTGACCGAGGATACGAAGGATGATTACGTACAGGATAAAACCAGCGTGGACGGCAACATTTCTTCCGCTGGAAGCATGGCCCAGTTTACGAACAGCTATGAGCCCAAACGGAACCTGACCGTACAAAAGACTGTTACGGCGGAACCCGGGCTTACTGTGCCTGAAAATGCGGAATTTGAATTCACAGTTATGGTGTCTGACGAAGCCTATGCAAACAAGGAGTATAAGCTTTATGGCGCGGACGGAAACGAAATCACGACAGGCGGACCGTTTGCGACGAACGGCGAGGGTAAATTTACCCTGCTGGCAGGCCAGAAGGCAGTTTTTGAAGGGATTTCCGCAGGCCTGAAATATGACGTGACAGAAACGCCGCATACAGATTATACGCGGACTATGGCGGGCTCTGCCGGGCATATCGCGGTTGACAACAGCTCTACGGCTTCGTTTAACAACCACTATGCGCCCAAACGCGACCTCGAGGTCACCAAGACGGTAACGGCAAGCACAGGCTTTACGGCTCCGGACGGCGACAAGTTTACGTTTACATTGAAGGTAGGGGACGTTACATACAAATATAAAGAGTACAAGCTGTATGACATGAGCGATCCGGGCAATCCGGTCGTGATTCCCGGCAACCACATGACGGACAAGAACGGCCAGTTCGAGCTTGAAGGCAGCCAGAAGGCGGTCTTTGAAGGGATTGACGTAAACAGCTCTTATGAAATAACTGAAGCCGCGAAAAACAATTATACGGCGGATGAAACGACCTTGGACGGTACTATTTCCGAGAGCGGCGAACAGGTAAACTTTACGAACAATTATGAGCCCAAGCAGGGCCTCACGGTCAAAAAGACAGTTGTAGGCCAGGGCGCACCGGATGGCGATAAGTTTACGTTTACCGTAAATGTGGGCGGAGCCGTTTATGCAAACCAGCCATACAAGCTGTATGAAAATGGCGTGGAGCAGATCGGCGTATATCAAACGGACGGCGACGGCAAACTGGAGCTCGAGCATAACCAGGAGGCTGTGTTTGGCGGCATTACCGTAAATACGCCATATGTTGTAACAGAGGACGCGAAGCAGGATTATACGCAAGACAGCGATACGAAGAGCGGAAATATCGATCCTGCGGGCTCTACGGCTGCATTTACAAATACCTTTGCCCCGCTGCGCTCTCTGACGGTTACCAAAACGGTAACAGGAGAAGGCGCACCGGATGACACGGCGTTCGAATTTACCGTGAAGGTAGGCGATGCGGCTTATGCAAACCGGCCGTACACGCTTTATGGCGCGGACGGAAACGAAATCGCCGGATCATATGAGACAAGCGATGAAGGCAAGCTGACGCTTACAGCGGGACAGAAGGCTGTGTTTGAAGGCATACTCGCAGGTCTTGAGTACGAGGTGATGGAAACGCCGAATGCAGATTATGTAACCTCGCAGACAGGCGGTAAGGGAACCATATCTGTAAACGGCTCCACAGCAGCGTTTACAAACGATTATGAGCCGAAGCGCAACCTGGAAATCAGCAAGAAGGTGACGGCGGCAGAAGGACTCGCAGCTCCGGAAGGCGACTTATTCACATTTACAGTGAAGATCGGCGGAGCTGAATATAAATATAAAGAATATAAGCTGTACGACGTGGCGGATCCGGGTAATCCGGTAGAGATTCCGGGCGACCACATGACGGACAACAAGGGACAGCTGAAGCTGACGGCCGACCAGAAAGCCGTATTTGAAAATCTTGACGTAGGTACGGCGTATGTAGTCGTGGAGAGCGGCAAGGACGGCTATGTGGCAGACCATACCACGCAGTCCGACAATATTGCGGATGGTGAAAATAACGTAGTGTTTACAAACAACTACGAACCGAAACAGGGCCTTACCATTAGCAAAACGGTAACGGGCAGCAGCGCACCGGACGGCGACCTGTTCACGTTTACGGTAAATGTAGGCGGAGCGGTCTACGCAAACCAGCCGTACACGCTTTATGGCGCGGACGGCGCAGAAGTGACGGACGGCGCGCCGTTCTCGACGGACGGTAACGGCAGGCTCCAGCTTACGGCGGGCCAGAAGGCAGTGTTTGAAGGCATACTCGAAGGAACCTCGTATCATGTAACAGAAGAGGCGAAGGACGATTATGTAACTGAAAACAAAACGCAGGGCGGCAATCTGTCCCCTGTAGGCAGCGTCGCACAGTTTAACAACAGCTACGAGCCCAAGCGCGACCTTACGATCACCAAAACGGTGACGGGCGAGGGCGCACCGGACAATACGCCGTTTGAATTTACTGTAAAGATAGCGGGCGAAGCATATGGATCAAAGCCGTACAAGCTGTATGGAGCAGATGGAAATGAGATCACAACGGGCGCTCCGTATACAACAAACGCAGACGGCAAGCTCCAGCTTACGGCGGGCCAGAAAGCTGTGTTTGAAGAGCTTTCCGCAAATCTGCAATATGAAGTGACGGAAGCGGCGAACCCGGATTATGGGACAACAGTGACGGGCGGCAAGGACACCATCGGCACGGATGGCGCGACGGCGGCGTTTACGAACAATTACGCGCCCAAGCGCAACCTGGAAATCAGCAAAAAGGTAACGGCCAGCCCGGGCTTTACGGCAACGGACGGCGACAAGTTTACCTTTACAGTAAAAGTGGACGACGCGCTGTATGTATTCAAACAATATAAGCTGTACTATGCGCCGGAGGGTTCGGAGCCGATAGAGATTCCGGGCAACTATACGACGGATAAAAACGGTAAGTTCGAGCTTGAAGCAGACCAGAAAGCAGTATTTGAAGGCTTTGCGGTCGGGCAGAAATATGAAATCGAAGAGAGCGTTAAGGACGGCTACGTTGCCGACCATACTACGCAGAGTAACAACATCGCGGACGGCACAAACAGCGTGACGTTTACGAACAACTATGAACCGAAGCAGGGCCTGACGGTCAAAAAGACGGTTGTGGGCGAAGGCGCTCCAAACGGCGACGTATTTACGTTTATCGTGAAGGTAGCGGACGTTGCTTATGCAAACCAGGAGTACAGGCTTTACGCTGCGGACGGCACGGAAGTGACGGACGGCGCTCCGTTCAGCACGGACGGCGAAGGCAAACTTGAGCTTACGGCAGGCCAGTATGCCGTATTTGGCGGCATCCTGCAGGGTACGCCGTATGAGGTAACTGAGGAAACGAAGGCTGATTATACGACTTCTGTTTCGAATGGAAAAGGAGCGGTTTCCGCTGACGGTTCTACGGCAACGTTTACGAATACCTACGAGCCCAAGCGCGACCTTACGATCACTAAGACGGTGACGGGTGAAGGCGCACCGGACGGCGCGGCGTTCGAGTTTACGGTGAAGGTAGCGAATGCTGTCTATGGAAACCGTGAATACAGGCTTTACGCTGCGGACGGCACGGAAGTGACGGACGGCGCTCCGTTCAGTACGGACGGCGAAGGCAGGCTGACACTTACGGCGGGCCAGAAAGCGGTATTCGAAGGAATCACTGCCGGAACATCCTACGAAGTGGCAGAGACGCCGAACGCAGATTATGAGACTTCGGTAACAGGCGGCAAGGACACCATCGGCACGGATGGCGCGACGGCGGCGTTTACGAACAATTATGCGCCGCACCGTAACCTCGAGATTGAAAAGAAGGTAACGGCGGCAGAAGGACTCGCAGCGCCGGAAGGCGATAGGTTTACCTTTACGGTGAAGATCGGTGGAGCTGAATATAAATATAAAGAGTATAAGCTCTACGATGTGACCGATCCGGCGAACCCGGTAGAGATTCCGGGCAGCCACACAACGGACGGCAAGGGCCAGCTTGAGCTCGAAGCAAATTGGAAGGCCGTATTTGAAGGCTTTGCAGTTGGCCAGAGCTATGAGGTCGTCGAGAGCGGTAAGAGCGGCTATGTGGCCGACCAGACCGTACAGGGCGACAACATTGCGGACGGCACAAACAACGTGACGTTTACGAACAACTACCAGCCGAGACAGGGCCTTACGGTCAGCAAGACGGTGACAGGAAGTAACGCGCCGGAAGGCGATACGTTCGGGTTTACGGTGACCGTAGCGGGCGCGCCCTATGCAAACCAGGAGTATACGCTTTACGCTGCGGATGGTACGGAAGTAACGGACGGCGCACCGTTCAGTACGGACGGCGAAGGCAGGCTGACACTTACGGCAGGCCAGAAGGCAGTATTTAACGGAATTCTGGAAGGAACGTCGTACGTGGTGACGGAAGAGCCCAAGGCGGATTATGTAACGGACGAAGCAACGCAGGATGGAACGATTTCCACTGTGGGCAACGTTGCACAGTTTAACAACAGCTACGAGCCCAAGCGCGACCTTACGATCACCAAAACGGTGACGGGCGAGGGCGCACCGGACGGCGCGACGTTTGAGTTTACGGTGAAGGCCGGAAACGAGACGTATGCAAACCAGCCATACAGGCTGTATGGTGCGGACGGGCTGGAGATCACGACAGGCGCTCCTTTCACAACGGACGGCGAGGGCAGGCTGGAACTGAGGAATGGCGAAAAAGCCGTGTTCGAAGGACTTTCCGCAAACCTTCAGTATGAAGTGACAGAGACGCCGAACGCGGATTATGAGACTTCGGTGACAGGTGGCAAGGATACCATCGGCACAGATGGTGCGACGGCTGCGTTCACGAACAATTACGCGCCCAAGCGTAATCTGGAAATCAGCAAGAAGGTAACGGCTGCGGAAGGCTTTACGGCGCCGGACGGCGACAAGTTTACGTTTACAGTAAAAGTAGACAATGCGCTGTATACGTTTAAACAGTACAAGCTGTATTACGCGCCGGAGGGTTCGGAGCCGATAGAAATTCCGGGCAACTATACGACGGATAAGAACGGTAAGTTTGAGCTTGAAGCAGACCAGAAGGCAGTGTTCGAAGGCCTTGCGGTCGGTCAGGGCTATGAGGTTATCGAGAGTGGAAAGGACGGCTACGTTGCCGACCATACCACGCAGGGCGACAATATCGCGGACGGCGCAAACAGTGTGACGTTTACGAACAACTATGAACCGAAGCAGGGCCTGACGGTCAAAAAGACGGTTGTGGGCGAAGGCGCTCCAAACGGCGATCTGTTCACCTTTACAGTAACTGTGGGGGACAGCCCCTACGCAAACCAGCCGTATAAGCTGTATGAAAACGGCGCAGAACAGATTGGCGTATACGAAACAGGCGACGACGGAAAGCTGACGCTCAAGCATAATCAGGAGGCTCGTTTTGACGGCATTCTGGAGGGTACGTCCTACAAAGTCGTAGAGGATCAAAAGACGGATTACGTCACGGAAAACCTGGAACAGGGAGGAACTATTTCTTCTGTTGGCAGCACAGCATCGTTTGTAAACAGTTATGCGCCCAAACGCGGGCTTACAATCACCAAGACGGTGACAGGCGAAAGCGCACCGGACGGCGCGGTATTCGAGTTTACGGTGAAGGTTGCGGATGCGGCCTATGCAAACCAGGAGTATACGCTTTATGCTGCGGACGGCACGGAAGTAACGGACGGCGCTCCGTTCAGCACGAACGGCGAAGGCAAGCTCCAGCTTACGGCAGGCCAGAAGGCAGTATTCGAAGGAATCACTGCCGGAACATCCTACGAAGTGGCAGAGACGCCGAATGCGGATTACCAGACGTCACAGACGGGCGACAAAGGCAAGATTTCAACAGATGGCTCCATAGCGGCGTTTACGAACAATTACGCGCCCCACCGCAACCTCGAGATTGAAAAGAAGGTGACGGCGGCAGAAGGCTTTACAGCACCTGAGGGCGATCAGTTTACCTTTACGGTGAATGTGGACGGAGCGGCATACCGCTATAAGGCATACAAGCTGTTTGATGTGACCGATCCGACGAACCCGGTGGAGATCCCGGGCAGCTACACAACCGACGGCAAGGGCCAGTTCAAGCTTGAAGCGGGCTGGAAGGCAGTATTCGAAGGCTTTGCAGTTGGCCAGAGCTATGAGGTCGTCGAGAGCGGCAAAAACGGCTATGTGGCGGATCATACGTCGCAGGGCGGCGATATAGTGGACGGCACAAACAACGTGACGTTTACGAACAATTATGAGCCGAAGCAGGGCCTGACCATCAGCAAGACGGTAACAGGAGCCAATGCGCCGGACGGCGATACGTTTGGGTTTACGGTGACTGTAAACGGTGCAGCTTATGCAAACCAGCCGTACACGCTTTATGGAGCGGACGGCGCGGAAGTAACGGACGGCGCTCCGTTCAGCACGGACGGCGAGGGCAAGCTTGAGCTTACGGCGGGCCAGAAGGCAGTCTTTGACGGCATTCTGGAAGGAACGCCGTATGTGGTGACGGAAACGCCCAAGACGGATTACACGCAGACACAGCCTGAAAACGGCGGTACGGCAGGCGGAAATATTTCCGCGGACGGCAGCGTTGCAGGATTCGTTAACGCATATACGCCGGATCTCAGTGCGCCGAAGATTGAAGCGTACAAGACCAGCGACCATATGTACAACGAGAACGACAGGAATGAAGTGGTCGGTAAGGCGGTAACGCCGGGTGATGAGATCACCTATACGATCCATGTGACCAATACGGGAGACAAGGCCGCGCAGAACGTAACGGTACGCGACTATATCCCGGAGGGAACGACATATAAAGATACAAGCGCATCGCACAGCGGAGAGCTGAAGACAAACGCAGGCGGGAAACAGTATGTAAACTGGAACCTGCCAACAGTTGGAATCGGCGAGACGGTAAAAGTGACGTTTACGGCGGTCGTAAGCGAGGTGCCGGAAGGCGGCAGCGCGGTGACGATCCGCAACGCGGCTACGCACGACGATGGGAACGAGGAACCCAGGGATCCGGAGGATCCTGATCCGCAGACGCCTACGAACGAGGTGAAAAACCCGCTCATCGAGCAGGTCAAGGAAGTCAGCCCGGCAGGAAACGTGGAGCCCGGGGATATCCTTACATACACGATCCGCGTGAAGGCAACGGAAGGCGGCGTAAAGGATGTTGAAGTATCGGATACGCTTCCGGAAGGCCTCTCCCTTGTAAAAGGCAGCATCAGCTACACGCTTGCCGGCAGTACGCGTCCAACGACAACCGGGTGCGAATACACCGGCGGAGTGATCTACTGGCCGAAGACAGATATCCCTGAGGGAGAATCCATCTTCACATTCAGGGCGGTAGTGGATCAGCTTACGGATGGAACGGACAGCCTGGAAATCAAAAATGTGGCTGTTGTGAAGCCGGGCGGCGGCGAGCCGAAGGAAACGGTGGAAACGGACAGCACGGTGCGTACGCGTGAGGCTGATATTACTAAGACGGCGGCGCTCGTAGTAGATGGAACGCCCCAGGGCGAAGACCGCGGCAGCGAAGCGGCGCCGGTACAGACGGAGCTTTCACAGATCGTGGAATACCGCCTTATGGTAACGGGCAAAGGCACGGCCGGAATGAAGAGCGGGGACATCGTGGTAACCGACGCATTGCCCAGGGATTGCACGTATGTAGCGGGCAGCGCTGCGGGAGAAATCAGGGATGCGGTTTCCGGCTCGACGGCTGCGGTAGTATCTGCGACGGAAGAAGGCGGAGTTGTAACGTGGACAGTAAACGGCCTTGACGCGGGAGAGAAGGCTATGCTGACATTCCGTGTGAATGCGCCGGTAACGAGCGACGATGCGGCTACTCCGGAATACGAATGGTCAAAGGTATTTACCAATCAGGGCCGGATGACCGATAAGGAGATGAGCGAAAAGACATATACAGAGACCGTGACGACTGTGGATAAGAATGGCAACGAGACGAAGCATTCCAGCACGGACAAAGTGTATGAAGAGAAAAAATACCAGAAGGATACGCAGATCACGTATCACGAGGTGCATGAAGTACCGCCTGTTACGGGAGACCTTGAGGTCGAGAAGAAAGTGACGGCGACAGAAGGCTTTACTGCGCCCGAGGGCGATCAGTTTACCTTTACGGTGAATGTGGACGGAGCGGCATACCGCTATAAGGCATACAAGCTGTTTGATGTGACCGATCCGGCGAACCCGGTACAGATTCCGGGCGACCATACGACGGACGGCAAGGGCCAGTTCAAGCTTGAAGCGGGCTGGAAGGCAGTATTCGAAGGCCTTGCGGAAAACGCCGGTTACGAGGTCGTGGAAAGCGGCAAGGACGGCTATGTGGCGGATCGTACGTCGCAGGGCGGCGATATTGTCGGCGGCAGCAACAACGTGACGTTTACGAACAACTATGAGCCCAGACAGGGCCTGACCATCAGCAAGACCGTAACAGGAGCGAACGCTCCGGACGGCGATGCGTTCGAGTTTACGGTGACCGTAGCGGACGCTCCTTATGCAAACCAGCCGTACACGCTTTATGGCGCGGACGGCCTGGAAGTGACGGATGGCGCACCGTTCAGTACGGACGGCGACGGGAAGCTTGAGCTTACGGCGGGCCAGAAGGCGGTCTTTGACGGCATTCTGGAAGGAACGTCTTATGTGGTGGAGGAAACACCCAAGACGGATTACACGCAGACGCAGCCTGAGGACGGCGTTAAGGCGGGCGGAAATATTTCCGCGGACGGAAGCGTTGCAGGGTTTGTTAACAACTATGAACCGCAGCGCAGCCTGACAGTGCAAAAGCTGGTAACAGGCGACGCACCCGAAGACGCAGTGTTCGAGTTTACGGTGACCGTAGCGGACGCTCCTTACGCAAACCAGCCGTATACGCTTTATGGCGCGGACGGCCTGGAAGTGACGGACGGCGCACCCTATGCGACGGATGAAAACGGAAAACTGACGCTTGCGGCAGGGCAGAAGGCGGTATTCGATGGAATCGCTGCAGGCCTTAAGTATGAAGTGGCAGAGACGCCGAATCCGGATTATACGATGACTCAGACGGGCGCGAGTGGAAACATCGCGAATGACAACAGCTCGACGGCCGTGTTCACGAACGACTTTACCCCGTCAAGGGATATCGTAGTCAGCAAAACGGTTGTAGGCGCGAACGCTCCGGCAAACGATACCTTCACCTTTACGGTGAACGTAGGCGGAGCAGCGTACGCAAACAAAGAGTATAAGCTGTACAATCTTGCTACAGGGGCGCAGATCCCCGGAACGTACTCGACGGACGACGACGGGCAGATGCAGCTGACGGCAAACAGGAAGGCGGTGTTCAGCAACATTCCTGTGGGAAGCGCATACGAAATCGTAGAATCGCCAAGAGCCGATTACACAGCGTCGCAGGAAAAATTCGAAGGAAACCTGACTGCCCAAGGCATCGACGCGGCGTTCACGAATACGTACGCACCGGCGCGCAGCCTTACGATCGATAAAACGGTTACGGGCGAGGGCGCCCCGCAGGGCGACACGTTCGAGTTCACGGTCAATGTGGCGGGCGCGGCATATGCGGAAAAAACGTATAAGCTCTACGATAAGCAGACCGGCGATGAGATTACTGACGGCGGACCGTTCAGTACAGACCCCGACGGCAAGCTGACGCTTGCAGGAGGGCAGAAGGCAGTCTTTGAAGGCATAGCAGTGGGAAGCTCTTATGCCGTAACAGAGGAGCCGAAGGAAAGCTACACGCAGGTTGTGCCGGATGGCGGCGAAGCTGTCGGTAATATCACAATGGACGGCGGCAGCGCATCGTTTACGAACGGTTACCTGACGCCCGAGATTGAAGCGTATAAGACGAGCGACAAGATGTTTGACGCAAACGACAGGACTGAAGTGACGGGCAAACGCGTTGCGCCGGGCGACGAGATCACCTATACGATCCATGTGACCAACAACGGCGACACGGACGCGAAGAACGTCACGGTACGCGACTATATCCCGGAGGGGACGACGTACAGGGACGGCAGCGCTTCTGACAGCGGCGAGCTGAAAACAAACGCAGGCGGAAAACAGTATGTAAACTGGAATCTGCCGACGGTTGCCGTAGGCCAGACAGTTGAAGTCCGGTTTACAGTGACGGTGGACGAAGTGCCTGAAAACACTGCGCCGGTAATGATCCGCAATGCGGCGATGCACGACAACGGCAATAAAGAGCCCAAGGATCCGGAGGAACCCGATCCGCAGACGCCCACGAACGAGGTGAAAAACCCGACGCTCGTGATGGTGAAGGAAGTAAGCCCGCAGGGCGATGTACGCGAGGGAGACATCCTGACGTATACCATCCGCGTGACAGCTTCCGAAGGCGGCGTAAAGGACGTGGAAGTATCGGATACGCTTCCGGAAGGCATGAGCCTTGTAAAGGGCAGCATCCGTTACCAGCTCGCGGGCGGAAGGCCTGTCGCAGCGGGGACGGAGTATCTGGACGGCACCGTTTACTGGCCGAAGACGGACGTTCCGGCAGGGGAATCCACATTCACCTTCAAGGCAATGGTGGATAAGCTTGCGGACGGCACGGAAAGGCTCGAAATCAAGAACACGGCAGTTGTAACGACGCCGGGAACAGAGCCGACGCAGACGGTAGAGACAAGCAGCACGGTGCATACGCGTAAGGCGGAGCTGCACAAGACGGCGGCTGTGATCGAAAACGATACTGCGAAGGATGAAGACCGCGGCAGCGCGGAAAGCCCGGTACAGACAGAGCTTAGCCAGATGGTGGAGTACCGCCTGACGGTAACGAACAATGGCTCGGATGCTCTTAAAAGCGGGGATATCGTAGTGACGGACAGCTTCCCCAGGGGAACGCAGTACGTAGACGCGTCCCAGCTTGACGCAGTGTTCTCGGGAGGAACCGGCACGAGTACGGCGACTTCTGCGAAGGAAGTGACGGCTACAGGCGTGAAATGGACGCTTAACGGCATGTCGGCAGGAGAAACCGCGACACTCGTATTCAGGGTGTATGCGCCGGTAACAGCGGACGATCCGGCAACGGATGAAACCGAATATACCCGTACGTTCGAGAACGTGGCGAACCTTCAGGATAAGGAGCTGAGCGAAAAAACGTATAGCGAGACGTTAACGACCATCGACAGGGACGGTAACGAAAGCTCGCATACAAAGACGGACAAAATCTATACGGAAGAAGAGTATGCACTCGAATCCGAGCATACATGGCATCAGGTACAGGAGCCGAACATCACTGCGGTGAAGTCAAGTGTAGTGAAGAGCCCCGCACCGGGCGACCTTGTACCGGTTGTGAAGCCGGGCGATACCATTGCCTACACGATCACGCTTTCAAACAGCGGCGACGCGGCGGCAAAGAACGTACAGGTTCGCGATTATGTGCCGGCAGGTTCGACGCTGGTAGATACGAGCATATCGGACAGCGGCACGCCAGGCAATGTAACGGTGGACGGGACGGAACGCACGCGCATCGACTGGGTGATCCCGGAGATTGCGGCAGGCACGGAAAAAACGGTGACCTTTGAAGTAACGGTAGACGGGCTCGCGGAAGGCGAAGTTTCAGACATCGTGACAAACGGGGCATACTACCGTGTGCCGGGACCGGACGAGGAAAATCCGGAAGATCCCGACCAGCCGGACGACAAGTACGAGCAGACCAACGAGGTGAACCATCAGCTCACATCTCTCGTGAAGCTCTCCGATCCGATGGGCGGCAGCAATGCGGATAATGCAGTGGAAATCGCGCAGGGACAGAAGGTGAAATACACCATCCAGTTCAACGCGGAGCAGCCGGTGACAGAGCTTGTGGTAACGGATCAGGTGCCCGAAGGCATGACGCTTGTGCCGGGAAGTATCTATTACGTGAAAGCGGACGGTACCAAAGTAAACGTTGACGACAGCGCGTACAACAGCGCGAGCAGGACGATCACATGGCCGAAGATGGACGTGGCGAGCGGACAGACAGCGTTTATGTTCAGCGCAACGGCGGACAGGCTGGAAGGGGCGCAAACGTACAAGCTGTACGAAAACACGGCCCATGCCTCCATGAACGACGGAAACGGCAACAAGGTCGAAGAGGATACGAATACCATCACGCACGAGGTGCGCGAGGGATTTGCGGACATCCACAAAAATGCGTCGGTTGTAGTTGGCGATACCGTGCAGGACGAAGAGCGCGGCAGCGCGGAAGCACCGGTAGAGGTAGACAGGCGGCAGATCGTGGAATACCACCTGCGCGTCAGCTACACGGGCGAGCAGGGCGCGACAAGCGGCAAGCTGATCGTAACAGATCCGCTTCCGGCAGATACGACCTATGTGGACGGCAGCGCGACAGGCACGATGACAACATCAGTTGCAGGCTCGACAGCAACGGTCGGTACGGGAACACTGACGGCAAACGGCATGCGCTGGGAGATCGATGGCATGAAGGCCGGAGAAGAAGCGCTGCTCACGTTCCGTGTTTACGCACCGGCTACGGTAGGCGAAACGGGAGAGAAGCTGTTTACCAACACAGCGAACCTCGTGGACGAAGAAAAGAAGAATACCGTTGATAATGACGGTAAGCCCGTGTACGAAGAAGAAGAATACGACAAGGATTCTGAGACGACGTACCACAAGGTGACCGAGCCGAAGATCGGCGTTAAGAAGACAAGCGACAGGATGATCGGCGGCGATCCGGATGTGACAGGACAGCTGGTAGCACCGGGCGATGAGATCACTTATACGCTTCGTGTGGCAAACACCGGCACGGCAGCCGCGAAAAACGTAACCCTGCGCGACTACATCCCGGAGGGTACGGAATATAAGGCGGACAGCGCATCGCATAACGGCGAGCTGAAAACGGTAAATGGCAGGCCGAGCCTCAACTGGAACCTTGATGAGGTGGCTGTTGGCGAAGAAAATGCGATCGACGTAACCTTTACGGTAACTGTGAAGGATTTCGAGCCGGAAGACCAGCCGGTATTGATCAAAAATGCGGCGACGCACGACAACGGCAACGAGGAGCCGAAGGATCCGGGTGATCCGCAGGATCCGGATACGCCCACCAACGAAGTGGAAAATCCGACGGTGTACTACGAAAAGACAAGTACGCCGGCAGGCGGCACGATGGATGAAAACGGCAACGCTGTGAATCCGGGAGTCGTGCGCGAGGGTGATATCATCACCTACAATATCACGGCGACAGCTTCCGAAGGCGGAGCGAAAAACATCGTGATGAAAGACGCGCTTCCGGATGGAGTAAGCCTCGTAGCAGGCTCGATCAGCTATAAGCTGGGCGACTCTGCAAGGGTAGCGGTTGATGAAGCCGACGCATATGAAAACGGCGTTGTCACGTGGCCGAAGGTAGACCTCCCCGAGGGAATGTCCAACTTCCGTGTCAAAGTGATGGTGGATAAACTGCCGGACGGCGAGACGGAAAAACAGCTTGCGAACCACGCGGTTCTCACGCAGGATAATCCGGGCGAGGAAGACAAGGAGTATCCGCCGACCAAGGATGTAACGCACATTGTACAGAGCCGTAAGGCGGACATCACCAAGACCGCGGCAGCGATTGAAAACGATACGGCGCTTGATGAAAACCGCGGCAGCGGCGATAGTCCGGTTCAGGTAGAACGCCGCCAGACGGTGGAATACCGCCTGACCGTTACAAATACAGGCGCGCAGGGCATGAAGAGCGGCGACATTGTGGTCACAGACCCGATCCCGAAGGACTGTGTGCTTGTGGAAGGTTCGATCGCAGGCGAGATCAAAAACGCTGTCAATGACTCTACGGCAAAGGTCGTATCTGCAGAGATGACGCAGGACGGCGTGAAGTGGGTATTAAACGGCCTTGATAACGGCGAACAGGGATACCTGACATTCAGGGTGTACGCGCCGGTGACGAGCGACGATCCCACGACGGATGAGTATGAGACAAACAAGGTCTTTGTAAACCAGGCGAATATGACCGATAAGGCGATGAGCGAAACAAGGCACACCGAAACGGTCACGACGGTTGATAAGGACGGCAACAGGACAGAGCATACGAAGGGAGAGAACATCTACGCGGAAGAAGAGTACGCGCTGGATTCGGAGCAGACGTTCCATGAGGTCAAGGAGCCTCTGGTAACGATGGTGAAGTCTTCCGATCCGGTAAGTCCGGCAGAAAACGGACTGATCCCGGTGGTAAAGGAAGGCGATACCATCACCTACAAGCTGACGCTTACAAACAGCGGCCAGGCTGCTGCGAAGGATGTACATGTAACAGACTTCATCCCGGAGGGTACGACGTACGTACAGGATTCCGCGGATCAGGACGGCGTGTACACAAGCGCACAAAACCGTGTGGACTGGGTAGTTCCGGAAATCCTTGTCGGCAATGAAAACAAGGTGGAGCTGACCTTCAAGGTCACGGTCAATGAGGTAGATAAGGATTCGGCGGGGCTGATCACAAATGTAGGATACTCCTATGTGCCGGACCCGACCGACCCGAACCCGCCGGTTGACCCGACCGACCCGACTCCGCCGATCGATCCATTCGATCCGACGGACGAAGTGCAGCACCAGACGCACACGTTTGTGAAGACCGCAGACCCGATGGGCGGAACGGACGAGGCGACAGCCACGGAAGTGAAGCAGGGCCAGGCGATCACCTACACGATGCAGTTTAATGCAGGCGAGACGGTGAATGACGTAACGGTCAGAGACACAGTTCCGCAGGGCCTCACGGTCGTCCCGGGCAGCATTGAGATCATTGCTCCGGACGGAACGGTGACAAAGCTTGCGGACAGCGCATACGACAGCGCGTGGAGGATTATCACATGGAACGCCGGCAACGTACAGCAGGGCGTGACAGGCTTCCGCTTCAAAGCGGTCGTCGAAAAGCTTGCGGACGGCGAGACGGCGAAGCTGTTTGTCAACAGCGCGTCCATTACATACGATCCGGGTACCGGCACACCGGTAACTGAGGAATCCAATGTGGTGACGCACCAGACGAAGGCAGGAACGTCCGACATTCACAAGGCGGCGGCGCTCGTTGCGGGCGATACAGCCGCAAGTGAAGCAAACGGAACGAAAGATTCGCCGGTACAGGCAGACCGCGGACAGACGGTAGAATACCGCCTGAGGGTTACAAGGACAGGCGCAGCAAGCGGAGACCTTGTAATCTCCGACGCAATACCGGAAGGAACGACGCTTGTGGAGGGCTCGATCGGCGGCAGCATCCAGAATGCTGTGCCGGGATCAACCGCTAAGGTGACCTCCATGGGCACAAAGCAGGTACAGACGCCTGACGGATACGCGAAGAACGGCGTAGAGTGGACTGTGAACGGACTTGCCGAAGGCGAGACAGCGTACCTGACCTTCAGGGTATACGCGCCGCGCACGACGGATAATCCGGATACGCCTGAGTACGAGTACAGCAAGGTGTTTGAGAACACCGGCAAACTCGAGGACAAGGGGAATGCGGACCTCGTTTACGAAGAGGACACGGGCAGCCATAAGAAAGGCGACAAGGTGTTTGCGGATGAGGATACCACTAAGGTAACCGAAACCACATACCATGTTGTCAAGGAACCGGCGCTCGACATTATGAAAACCTCGAATCCGGGCGACGGCGCACAGGTGAATGCGGGAGATACGATTACCTACACCATAAGCGCTGCCAATAAGGGCGAAGGCGCGGCGAAGAATGTGATCATCCGCGACGCGATCCCGGAAGGGACGACGCTTGTAGCAGGCTCCGAGAAGTGCAGCATTGCGGGCGTAGCGGCGGATAAGGTCCAGATTGGCGGGAAAGACGGCCTTGCATGGATCATACCGCAGTTAAATCCGGGCGAGACCGTGACGGTAAGCTTTGCCGTAACGGTAAACGAGATGCAGCAGGCAGGCACGAGGAATATTGAAAACGTCGCACAGGTGAAAGAACCTGCGCCGGGCGAGGATCCCAAAAACCCGCCGGACGACGGATTCAAGAACACCAATAAGGTAACGCAGACACAGACGCAGACTTATGCGGGCGCGTTCCCGAAGACCGGCGACGAGGGTGGAATACCGATGGGCATGGTAATGCTGTTCATCCTTGCGGGAGCGGTACTGGCAGGATTCATCATCCTGCTCGTCATCCGCAAGCGCAGGAGGGATTCGCAGGCTGCTTATGAGGCTTACTCCAACTTGCGCAGCAAACGGTAAAAAAGAGTAATAACACAGATAAAAGAGAGAAGCTCTCGCTTCTCTCTCTGTGGTTATTGCTGCAAAAAGATATGATTCACGTAAATAAGACGTCGTTTACGATGTGATTTACACAAAAACGTTTTTTTATAGTAAAAAGAGATAGCACCCATGTAGGCTCAGGAGGAAGAGGCGATGAAAAACGGTTGGATGGACAACAAAAAAGTGAAACGTATCATAACGGTTGTAGTTGCGATTGCAGTTATGATTGGAATGGTTGTCCCAACAGTAGCAATGGAAGATGGTGAAACAGCTGCGGACGTCTTAACGGCGGAAGAAATTTTACTCGAAGAATCCGGGCAACCGGCAGAAGAAGACGAAGGGGAAAAACCTTCAAAAGAGAGTGGACAGCAAGGCGATACAAGCCAGGAAGAAACAGACAAAACGGAAAGCCAGGCGGTGGAAGAAACAGCGCCTGAGCAGGAAAACATTCCTCCGATACAGGATGAAAGCGTTAAGAAAGATGCCGGGGACGCAGCCACGGAGCAGAAACAGGAGGTCAATCCCCTGTTTTCATTGGATGAAACGAAGCTTCTGGCACCGGTTTTGCCTTCTACGGATGTTTTTGCACCGTTTGACTTGATAGATCCCGATGAAACGCTGATTTATCCGGGAGTTAAGGTCATCTGGTATAACAAAAATGGAACTGAAACCAGCGCGCCGGCAGGCGCTTCCATTACAGCTGTTTTGATGGATAAAGGACCGCAGGATTCTTATCCTGACTGGGTACCTTCACAAAACAGATTGGGAACGTCGAAAAATACGGAAGTTTTAAATGCGGCAAATGACTTCGACGGGTGGTTTGACAATATAATCAAAATGAGGTCGAAAAAGCTTGTGGTAAGCGGGGTTCCGAGTGGATACACCGTGACATATGATGATAACAGTACCTCAAACGAATATCCCGCTGGTTACGATCCGGAATATTTTTACATTAATCTGACGAAAAGCGACTCGGCGCCGGTAACGCTATCTAAGATAGAAGTAACGACTGCGCCGTCAAAAACAGTATATACGGCAGGCGAAAGCTTTAGCAAAGCGGGAATGGTTGTAAAAGCAACCTATTCGGATGGCTCCAGCAAGGTAGTAACAAGCTATACATACAGCCCTACGGGGGCGCTTGCGGCGGGAGTCAGCCAAATTACAATATCATACGAAGAAGGCGGCGTACAGAAGACGACAACAACGCCAATCACGGTAAACGCAGCGCCTGTGCCTGTTTTAGACAGCATCGAGGTGACAGCGCAACCGACAAAAACAGCGTACACGGTAGGCGATACCTTTGATCCGGCGGGGCTGGAAGTAACGGCGCACTACACGAACGGCGGCGCGGATAAGGTGCTGACAAGTGGTGAGTACACGCTTTCTGCGCCCGATATGAATACGCCGGGCACAAAATCGATTGTGGTAACGTATCAGGGAAAAACAGCATCATTCGATATTACGGTAGAAATGGCGGCGCCTGAGCTTTCCAGTATAGTTGTCACAAAAAACCCAACAAAGACAACGTACACGGTAGGCGATACCTTTGATCCGGCGGGGCTGGAAGTAACGGCATACTATACCAACGACGGAGCGGACAAAATACTGACAAGCGGTGAGTACACGCTTTCGACGCCTGATATGGGAACGCCTGGAATAAAAACGATTATTGTGACGTACGAAGAGAATGAGGTTGAGGCAAGCACATCGTTTAACATCACGGTAAATGCGCCGGTTCCTGTTCTGGACAGCATCGAAGTGACGGCGCAGCCAACAAAGACAACGTACACAGTGGGTGATACGTTTGATGCTGCGGGACTGGAAGTAACCGCGCATTATACCAACGGCGGCGCGGACAAGGTGCTGACAAGCGGAGAGTATACGCTTTCCACGCCTGATATGGGTACGGCAGGAACGAAGACGGTTACAGTGACGTATGAAGAGGACAGCGTAGAGAAAACGGCAGCGTTTGACATCACAGTGAATGCACCTGTGCCTGTTCTGGACAGCATCGAAGTGACGGCAGAGCCGACGAAGACGACGTATACGGTGGGTGATACGTTTGATGCTGCGGGATTGGAAATAACGGCACACTACACCAATGGCGGAGCGGATAAAGTGCTGACAAGCGGTGAGTATACGCTTTCAACGCCCGATATGGGTACAGCAGGAACGAAGACGGTTACAGTGACGTATGAAGAGGACAGCGTAGAGAAAACGGCGAGTTTTGACATTACAGTAAACGCCCCCGCGCCTGTTCTGGACAGCATCGAAGTAACAGAGAATCCGACGAAGACAATATACACGGTGGGTGATACCTTTGATGCTGCGGGATTGGAAGTCACCGCACACTACACAAACGGCGGCGCGGACAAGGTGTTGACGAGCGGAGAGTACACGCTTTCCACGCCCGATATGAGCACTTCCGGCACAAAAACAATTACTGTAACGTATGAGGAGGACGGCGTAGAAAAGACGGCGAGTTTTGACATTACAGTAAACGCCCCCGCGCCGGTTCTGGACAGTATTGAGGTGACGGCACAGCCGACACAAACAACGTACACGGTAGGCGATACGTTTGATGCTGCGGGACTGGAAATAACGGCACACTATACGAACGGTGGCGCAGACAAGGTGCTGACAAGCGGGGAATATACGCTTTCCACG
>NZ_LAYJ01000053.1 GCF_000981035.1 Christensenella hongkongensis | reverse complement strand
ATTATGTAGAGATTAAAATTCGTCTTATAGGCAGGGGAGGAAATAAGAATGTCTTTACTCTGGGTGTTATGGGAAATCTGCGTTAATTCTCTCGAGTGTTACTTTTTGTTTTATATGTTGTCAAGACAATTAGATTTTTATCCAGGAGGCAAAAAATACGCCTATTTAGGCTTGCTTGCGATAATCATCATTGAGACCACTTTGAACTTTACTCATGTGGAATCGGATGTAGTTATCGTCATATGTTCTATTATAAAATTCGTTTATCCGCTTATTTGCTTTTCGGGTAAAATACCTCCTAAAATATTATGGAGCGTAATAGGAAATTTTGTGCCGAATATCGCTAATCTGATTTTATCAAATATTTTACCACTCATCAGCGGTCTGAATATCGTGGATACTTTATCTCCATCAATGGCGCGTTTCGGTGTCCAGATTTTTTATATTTTGGTTGTAATCATACTGTATTGGATACTCTCACAAATCCCAAGAAAGAATAAGATTTCTTTGTCTCCCGCCATTCAGATCATTTCTATTGGCATTGTTGCCATCGGTATTTTTTCAGTCGCTGAAATTGTAGGTTTCTCCATAAACGCAGAACGTACTCCGGATGAACGCCGTATTTTGATCATCATTAGCTTTGCGATCCTTGTAATGATGACAGCCATTATTCTCTTGTTTGACAAGATGGGATCTGCTATCTGGAAAAAATTGGATGCGGAGCATAGATTGCAGCTTTTTACGATGGAGAAAGCCAATATTAAGCGCTCCAAAGAAATGATACGCACATGGAATCACGATTTTAAAAATGCCCTTGAAATATTACGATATTATGCCGTGCGCGGTGATCTTGAAAACATCAAAAAGTATATTGGTATTCTACAGAGTGGATATGAAGAAATAAAAGCAGAGCAATCAACCGGATATTCTTCCGTTGACGCCATTATATCTATGAAACTAATGGTGGCTCATACAAAAGAGATCCCCATTTCTTTAAATATCAGCCAAATCGATAATCTCCCCATTAATGAGTCAGACTTCAGCATGATTTTAGGGAACCTTTTAGATAACGCAATTGAAGCATGCGAAAAGGTGGAAATACCGGACAATCGCTATATCGATGTTGTAATCTACAAACAGCAGGATATGATACGCATTGGAATCACCAACAGCTCTATTGGGGATTATCAGTATAAAAACAATAAACTCATTTCCAGTAAAAAAGTGGGCGATCACGGTCACGGACTTTCTCGAATGAATCAAGTTATAAAACGATGTGGGGGATTCTACAAAACGTTTCCCGAAAATGATTCATTTGAGTTACAGATTTTTATCCCAACTACATCGGAGGAAAAGTGTCATGAAGATTAAAATTGGTATTTTGGAAGATGAAATTGAATTCTGTGATAAATTGAAGCATGAGTTATTAAAGTGGGCAGAAGAAGCGAAATGTTTTGTGGAAATCAAAGCATATAGTACTAGTGAAGCATTTTTACTTGATTTTGATTCACAGGAAGATTTCGACATCATATTTCTGGATATCGTCTTACCAACTTCGCAGACCGGAATGGACGTTGCAAAACATATCCGCGAAACAGATAATGATGTGGTTCTTATATTTTTGACCAGCAATGTAAGTTATATGGGCGAGGGTTATGATGTTCAGGCGCTTCAATATCTTATTAAGCCTCTGCGTTATCCGGTCATACGTAAGTACATGAATAAAGCTAAAGATATTCTTTCCAGAAGAACTGAAAAAAATTATATATTAACGACTCGCAAAATGACGATCAAGATCCCGTTTCATAGTATTCTTTATTTTGATATGATAAGCCAAAGAATTACGATACATACAAAAGATAATGAATATACTCAATGGGGACGTTTGCGTAATATAGAAAACCAACTGCCGCCCGAGTTTATTCGGTGCAATCGCTCGACTATAGTCAATGTTCAGGTAATTTCGTCTTTTTTACCTGGTAATGAAATGAAACTTATAAATGGGCAAAATCTCCATGTTAGTGACGCATGGATTAATCAAGTCAGAGAACGATGGATGTATTATTTCGGGTGAGGAATATATGGAAAAAATCGCAAACAAATTCGCTGACTGGCTAGTATGCTGCGGTGCGCCGGGAGACAATAGAGAAATATATGCTTATGCGGTAGAATGTTTATTGAATACCGTGCTGATTTTTAGCGTTATTATTGTTGTCAGCATAATATTGGGAAAATTTCTCCCAACCTTGCTATGGATATTGTTTTTCTTGCCTGTCCGTCATACATCCGGAGGGCTTCATGCCCCAAATCATATTGGCTGTTTTCTTTTTTCCGTATCAGTAGGAATAGGATGTATGTTTCTGGCACCATTGCTTGTCAATATGCCGAGCGTTTTTTTTGCGGGGATATGTGCGAGTATTGTGATTATCTTTGTATTTGCTCCGGTCATACATTCCAATCATCCTCTTTCGGAGCAAAGTATCCAAAAAACAAAAAAGCACGCCCGAATTATTATTCTTCTTGAGAGTGCTTTTATGATCCTGCTCTATTTCTTAACAAAGGATAGTGTATTGGCATTTTCCGCTTTGTTAGGTGTACTTTCCGCTACGCTATCAACATTCGCCGGACGATTGCTCAATCAATAAATTCAGATTTTTCTTTATGGAAGCGCTTATCCAGACGGCCATACTTTTGAATCGCATTACTGAGTTCTTTATTGACCTTTAATGCTGTTTCATCTTCACAAAGATTTCTGGTGGGATCTGTTTTGATCTCTTCCGTGATCGCGGCCAATTCAGCGCGTTTCTGCTCCATACGTTCTTTTGCAGCAATCAGTTGCTGTTCTAATTTTTTCCTATATTTTTCACTTGTATCCATTTGTTTTATCCAATACCTATAAGAAAAGTTATTTTGACATTTTTATAATGTCATTTATGCCTCGAATATACCATATAATTTCAATATGACAAGATAATAATGTCAAAATGAAATTAAATGGAAATACTGAAGCCGCCTATGGCACCGCGAAATTTATGCGGTCAAAATATTGCACGGTTGCGTAAGGCTATGATTCCAAAAGTCTCACAACGGGCATTAGCCGATAAAATGCAGTTATTGAACATCAATTTAGACAAAAACGCGATCCAACGCATTGAAGCAAGACTGCGGTTAGTAACGGATATTGAATTACGCGCATTTGCTCAAATTTTCAATACAACTACCGATGAATTATTAAAATAACTATTCTACACGGCTTATGCTTATTATAGGGAGTATCGTTGCTAAATACAAGAACAGAAACATTAAAATTCCCGGCCACTCAATAAAAATTGAATGGTCGGGAATTTCCCGTAAAACGAAAGTGCCCAGGGGCTGAGGTTTCTGGCTTTCTGTCTGTTACGGTGAAAAATAGAATATGAGACGTGATAACAATATTAGGCAAGGAGAGTGAAATGCTTTATCCTATTATTTATGCATTACTTTGCAGGTGAGCCCCAAATTACACATTCCAAAATTTTGGATAAAGGGAGAATATATTATGTAGAAGTGCGCTTTGGACGTTTTGATGGAATCGTATGGGCATCGACCGATTGTTTACTGTTGGACTATATATGGAGCGGCCGGGAAGAGTTTTCTAATGCAGAAATATAAGATTTTACAAAGAATGCAATGCGCATTTAATATACCGTTTTGTGGGACGCGGAAGGGCGTATACTGTGTCTGATTTATTGAGATTTGGACAATATCTGGTATATTTCTGAACCGATGATAGTAATGCCCCATCCATGTCTATATTGAAAAAGGCAAGACGGGCAAAAACGCAACAAAAGTATGGCTGACCGCGTCGGGAGGGTGTATTTTGGCAAACAACAACGGCCATATTCCACAAAACGTATTAGGCGACTTGCTTGATATCATTGCCGCCCAGTTCTTTATGATTTGCAATATATGGAAAGAACATTTTTGTATCAATGAAATCCGGTTTTACTGCTAAAGGATAGCCTGCAAAGCGGAAGCATACGTGAGTGTCTGCTTCCGTTTTTTTATTGCTTCAGCAAAAACAGAGAAAGTCCACGCGCCAATATAAAACCTCGGCCAAACAGAGTTATGCCAAAATTGATATTAGCCATTGTTGTAATGATGGATGATCCTGCCGTCCGGAACGTCGACGATCAGGACTTCTTTGCCGAGCGTAACCAGCTTCGCGATACTATCCTCGGAAGTAGCGGAATCAGTAATGATGGTATCGATATCCTTCATTTCCGTAGCAATACAAAGAGAATTCAAGCCGAATTTTGTATGATCAACACACAATACAACCTTGCGGGCCAATGAAGCCAGAAATTGTTTGGGTGGAATAAGCGTTAGGGTATGCTCATAAGCTCCGCCTGGAATCCGCAGGGAACGCGTAGATAAAAAGGCGATATCAGCGCTTAAGTCTCCAACTGAATCCAAGGAGAGATCGTTAATTGTAGAATGCGTCATTTGGTGAACGCTCCCACCAACCTGAATGATTTGGGCGTTTTGGTTGCTGGCAATCTCAAACGAACAGAAAAGACTGGTAGTAATGATCGTAATTGGGAAATCAGGAGGCAGAAATTTCACGACAGAACGTGATGAAGTTCCTGAATCGATGCAAATAATATTATTCGGTTGAATCAGGCTGGCAGCAGCTTTTCCAACAGCATTTACTTCGTCACGAAAAATCCCGAATGGCTGTTGTGCCGGTGGCGTTGTGCCTTGCTGTGCATGGTTGACCAGGATCGCCCCGCCGGGAAACCGTTTTACGATATTCGCCTTTTCCAGATCAGCCAAATCCCTGCGCACTGTCATAACCGAACAATCTAACTTCTGTGCTATTTGCTGAACGGTCAGGAGCGGGGATAAATCGAATTCTTCTACTATTTTTGCCTGACGCAGATTTTTGGACATTTTTTCACTTCCTATCCCTACAAACGCTTGCAATTATATTATCCATGGTTTCATTAAAAATTAAAAAAATTGTTAAAAAACAATCATTTCTTTTTCATTATAGCTCAATCTACAGCAAGTAGGCAAGCATAAGTATTCTTTTTTTTGTTCGGAAAAAATCATTATGTTATTAAACGAACAAAAATATGATGAAATACGATAAAATTTGCTTGACTACGAAGAAAAATAGCATTAAAATAAGCTATACAGACCGATTTCAAACAAAAAATGTTCTATAACAAACAAAAATGTGCGCAAAAGAAAAATATTGTCCGAAAAAAAGATCGAAAACGTCAATTCTTTCACCTGTTGGGTGAAGAAAAATATGAAAAATTATTCAGGAGGGAACAGTTTTGGCACAAAAGTATAGCAAAGAAAAGTTACTGGGGATGTATGAGCGGATGTGCTTGATCCGTAAGTACGAAGAAAGTATCTATTACCTGTTTTTGGAAGGGATTATGCCGGGCAGCATACACCAGTCCACCGGACAAGAAGCGTGTGCGGTCGGAATGTTATATGACCTGACAGACGAGGATTATGTCGCCTCTACGCACCGTCCCGCCGGACATTGCCTCGCGAAAGGTGTGACATTGCAGTCCATGATGTGTGAAATGTTTGGAAAAGAAGAAGGATGCTGTCACGGAAAAGGCGGAGCCATGCATACGGGAGACATTCATGTCGGCGTAGTTCCGGCAAATGCAATCGTAGGTGGGAATCTACCGATTGCCGCGGGAATAGCACTTTCCAATAAAATGCGCAAAACGAACCAGGTAGTCGTGTGCTTTATGGGCGATGGCGCAACGAACGAAGGTTCGTTCCATGAAAGTATGAATTTTGCAGCTGTTTGGAAGCTCCCGGTCATTTATGTATGCGAAAACAACCTGTATTCGGCAACGACTTCGATCAAACGAACGACGCTTTTGGAAGATGTTGCAGCCGGGCGAGCAGCCGCTTATGGCATGGAGGGGATCGTTGTCGACGGAAACGACGTGCTTGCCGTCAATGAGGTTGCGGTCAAGGCGATTAAAAAGGCGAGGGCAGGCAAGGGACCAACGCTGATCGAGCTAAAAACTTACCGGCATGGCGGACATTCCAGGAATGATGCATGTGGATACAGGCCTAAAGAAGAAGAAAAAAAGTGGTTTGACCGCGATCCGCTGAAGCTTTTCCGCGCATATCTGATAGAGCATAAAATCGCGACAGAACAAGAGATTGTGGCGATCGACGATCGGATACAGGACGAAGTAGACGAAGCGGTGGAATATGCGCAAGCAGCAGCAGAACCAGCGTTGGAAAGTGCGTTGCATGACATTTACTGGGAAGGAGAGAACGACTAATGGCTACGATGAGTATAGCGGATGCGCTGAGGGAAGGAATCATGGAAGAAATGCGCCGGGATGAACGTGTTTTTTGCATCGGTGAGGATGTGGATATAGAAGGCGGAATGGGCGGTGCGTTTACCGTAACCCGGGGCTTGGCAAAAGAATTTGGAGAAGAGCGGGTGATCAATACCCCAATATCCGAGATTTTAATTTCCGGAGCGGCGGTTGGCGCCGCGATGACCGGGATGAAACCGGTTGCTGATTTACAATATGGCGACTTCTTATTTTGTATGATGGATCAGCTTGTGAACCAAGCGGCGAAAATGTGTTATATGTCGGGTGGAAAAGTAAAAGTACCGATGGTGATGCGCGCTCCATGCGGGGCAACAAACCGGGGTGCCCAGCATGCGCAAAGCTTTGAAGGGTTTTTCACACATGTTCCCGGACTCAAGGTCATTTGCCCGTCTACTCCTTACGATGCCAAAGGAATGATCAAACAGGCCATACGTGACGATAATCCGGTTGTTGTGTTCGAACATAAACTGTTGTACGGCGGAAGCAGAAAAGAAAAGGACGCACTGCAAACCTCCGGTGAAGTTCCAGAAAACGATTACACGGTAGAGTTTGGAAAGGCAGCGGTGCGCCGCGAGGGAACGGATATGACAATTGTAGCCAATCTGCTTATGAACTATAAAGCACAGGAAGCAGCCGCGCTGGCTGAAAAGGACGGAATCAGCTGCGAAATCATTGATCCTCGGTCCTTGGTTCCCTTTGATTATGAAACTGTAGAAAATTCCGTCAGGAAAACAGGAAAACTCCTGATCGTGCATGAAGACGTCTATTCCAATGGTTGGGGAGCCCAACTTTCCGCGCATTTTGCAGAAAAATGTATCTATGATTTGGACGCTCCGGTTATGAGGGTAGCAACGCCGGATACCCCGATTCCGTTTGCGCCAAATTTGGAGAATTACGTAATCCCTTCCAAGGAACTGATCTACGAGGGAATTTTGAAGTTGGCAAGACAGTAATTTTGATAAAGGAGATTGATCAATGACGAAAATAAGTGGAAAAGCCCTGTTAAAACATGCGGAAGAAAATCACTATGCGGTTGGATATTTTGAAAGCTGGAACCTCGAATCTACGCTTGCGGTGGTTCGGGCAGCCGAAAAAATGAAATCGCCTGTGATGATAGGCGTTTGTGGAACGTATATTGCCGAACCAAAAAGAAAATATCCGGAAGATATAGCGGTTTATGCCGCAATGGTAAACACGATCGCGCAGCGCGCGAGCGTGCCGGTGGCAACTCTTTTGAATGAATCGGACAACGAAGCATTGGTGTATCAGGCTGTTCAGGAAAAATTCGATATGGTGATGTTTGCGCCGATTTTTGCGGCAGATGCGCTGCCATTGGACGAACAGATCGCAGTCCAAAAACGGATCGTCCATTATGCGCACGCATGCGGTGTGACAGTCGAGGCTGAAGTGGGAGAATTGCCGATGGTTAATTCAGCAACCGGGGACGTTCATCAGGGCGAAAACACCGACCCGCAATTGGCGGTTGATTTTGTAGCGCAGACTGGGATTGATGCACTCGCGGTAGCGGTAGGCAATTGTCATTTGATGGAAAATGGCAAGGCAAAGATTGATTTTGAATTGATCCGAAAAATAAAGTCTATGGTGAAAGATGATGTAAGGCTGGTCCTGCACGGTGGTACCGGAGTCGCTTTGCAGGATTTCCGCGAGGCGATTGACGCGGGGATCACAAAAGTCAATATCGGTACAGCATTGAAACGCGCTGCAGTAAATGCCGAAAATAGTTTTTATCATACGAGCGATACCGACAAAATGGATCCCAACGATATTTTGGGACGTGGCATGGATATTGATATCATGGTCAAGCAACAGGAACCGGTCATGCAGGTAGTGGTCGATTATATCAAAGCATTTAATGGAGAGAATAAAGCGTTCCGCGTTGGATAAATGGAGGAGAGAAGATGATCAAGAAAATTATTATGCCTTCCGGCGGACAAACAACGGATCGGTCTATGGTTGCAAATTGGCTTGTCAGCGTGGGGGAGGAAGTAAAACGCGGGGATACGATGCTTGAAATCGAAACAGACAAAGCAACGCTGCCGGTGGAGAGTTTTACCAAGGGCATTGTGGTCGACATACTTGTACAAAAAGGAGAATTTGCATCTGCAGGCGAAGTGCTGGCGCTTGTTGGAGACCGGAACGATTTTGAGCAATATCGGATGGAAACAAATATGACGGCACGAACGCCGGCATCTCCGGAACAAAATAAAGAACCTGACGACGAATACCAGCCGATTATGAAGAAGCAGGATTCCACTGCGGCCCCTAAGGTGCAGGCAGTTGAAAACGCCGTTCGCGCCGGGGAAGCTGACGGCCTGAAAGCAATGCCCAATGCAAAACGGTTTGCGCGGGAAAACAAGATTGATTTGGCCAGATTCGCGCAGGAGCATGGACCTGGCACAATAAAATTAGCGGATTTGAAAGAACATGCGAGCGCTGTACCGACGGTGTTGCAGCCAATGGGCGAAACATATCTGGATATTCCGAAAAGCAGTATGCGGCGCACAATTGCGCGCAGGATGCTTGAAAGCACACAGAACATACCGGCTTACCAGGTTACTGTAGAAGTGGATATGACAAGTTGTATCGCACTGCGCAAACAAGTCAATTCCCTCTACCCGAATGTAAAAGTAAGTTATAACGACATTATTCTAAAAGTTTTGGGGACAGCGGCAAAAATGCACCCGGATGTGAATGCGTCGTGGACGGAGGATGCAATCCGCAGGTATCCCCAAGTCAACGTGGGGTTGGCGGTTGCGGTAGAAGGCGGATTGGTCGTTCCTGTTATAAAAGACGTTGGGGCATATTCGGTCCGTGAGATTGCAACAATGACACAGGAAAAAATTTCGAAAGCGCGTGAGGGAAAATTATCGCCGGATGAGATGGAAGGCGGAACGATCACACTCTCAAATCTGGGAATGTATCCTGTGCAGCATTTTACAGCAATTATTAATCCGCCGGAAGCATGTATCCTTGCGCTGGGGAAAACAGAAGAGAAAGTCGTTGTGCGGGATGGTGAAGCGGTGATTCGACCGGTAATGACAGTGACCGCAACATTTGACCACCGGATCATTGACGGTGCAAGCGGCGCCCAGTATTTAACGGATGTTAAAAATTTGCTGGAAAATCCCGGGTTGGCCGTTTGCTGATGGAGGGCTGAAATATGGCTGATATATATGATTTGATTGTCATTGGCGGCGGACCGGGCGGATATCTGAGCGCTAGAGTCGCAGCAAAAAAAGGAGCGAAAGTCGCCCTGTTTGAAAAAGACAGTTTGGGCGGGACTTGCCTGAACGTTGGATGTATCCCGACAAAATACTTGCTGGACAAAGCAAAACTGATGGACCGGATCACGGAACTGACGGAGCAGGGAATCTTCAAAGAAGCAGGACAGTTTAGTTTTAGGAAAATCCAGCAAGGAAAAGAAAAGGCCGTGTCCCAGTTGGTCGGTGGCGTGGGGAGCCTGCTGAAAGCAAGCGGCGTGAAGCTTGTGAAAGGAAGCGCACAACTGATGCCAGGACTGCGGGTATCCTGCAACGGCCGGGAATACCAAGCCAAGGATATTATCATTGCGACGGGTTCTAGCCCGGTAACAGTCCCTGTTCCGGGTGCGGAAAATACGATTGACAGCACCGCTGCATTGGCGTTGCAAAAAATCCCCGAACGACTTGTAGTGATCGGCGGAGGCGTAATTGGAATGGAACTTGCAAGCGCCTACAACGCCTATGGATCAGATGTAACCGTAGTAGAGATGATGGAAAGGCTTTATCCAGCTGAGGAACAAAAAATTGTGGACGGACTTGTCGCAGCCATGACATGTAAGGGCGTCAAAATTGAAACAGGCGCGGCGGTAAAGGAAGTAAAAAAAGATCGGGAAACATTAGCCGTGCGCTATCAAAAAGGGGAAGAGGAAATAACCCTTCCCGCCGACGTTGTATTGATGGCTGCAGGCAGGAAGGCGAACTTAGAGGGGATCGATGCCAACCGGCTGGGGATACGGCTCAACTCCAAAGGGGAAATCGTGGTCAATCAACGGATGGAAACGTCTGTTCCACATATTTATGCGATTGGAGATGTGATCGGAGGGTACCAGTTGGCTCACGCAGCATATGCCGAAGGAGAGTGCGCTGTTCACAATATTATGGATGGACCAAAGACCGCAGATCTATCGGTTATGCCAAGGTGTATCTATACCATCCCCTGTATGGCGGCGGTAGGAATCACATCGGCGCAGGCGAGGGAAAGGGGGATTGATGCGTCGGTCGGTACATTCCATTACCGGGCGAACGGAATGGCGCTTGTGGAAGATGCGCAAGGAATGGTGATTGTGATAGCCGATAAAAAGACGAAAGAAACACTGGGCGTCCATATTTTGGGAGAAGGGGCAACGGAAATGATTTCTTTCGCCGCGGCAGCAGTGATAAACAAAATGACTTTGGCACAATGGGAAGATTTGATTGTGGCACATCCTTCCCTGTCAGAGATGGTACGGGAAGCGGCGCTCGATTGTTTCGGCATGGCGGTTCACAGCGGGCGCTGAAACTAGGACGAAATATTCTGAGGAGGAGAATACAATGAAAAAAGTAGACGGAATTCCAAAAATTATGAAAGCGTTGGTTGCCTATGGGCCAAATGATTTTCGTTACGAAGATCATAAAGTCCCGGAAATCACTGAGGACGAGGTTTTGATTAAATCGCTGGGATGCGGGATTTGTGCGGGCGATATTAAATCTTATCATGGAGCAGCGATGTTCTGGGGTGGCAACAACTTGCCGCAATGGCAAACGCCGGGCGTAATTGGCGGACACGAATTTAGCGGGGAAGTCGTTGCGATTGGGGACAATGCAGCCAAGAAGTACGGGCTGGAACTGGGAGACTGGTGCGCGCCGGAACAGATTCTTCCGTGTTGGGAATGCCGGTTTTGTGAGGAAGGCATGCGCTGGATGTGTGAAAAACACGACATGTATGGTTTCCAGAAAGGGATTACGGACGGCGGCATGGCTGATTATGTGCGGTTAAGTTCGAGAAGTATAATCCATAAACTGGATAAATCGATTGGGATCAAAGGCGCGGCGTTCGTAGAGCCGGCATCCTGCGCGGCCCATACCATTGAACGCGCGGGGATTTCCATGCGGGATGTTGTAGTCATTGCGGGCATGGGACCGATCGGCCTCGCAAAGACCCGGTTCGCGAAAATGAAATCGCCAAAACTGTTGATTGCGCTTGACGCGAAACAAAACCGGCTGGAGGCCGCAAAAAAAATGGGCGCGGACCTTTGTATCAATATTGCAGAGGAAGACGCCGTAAAAAAGGTAAAGGATTTGACGGACGGATATGGATGCGACATTTATATAGAATGCGCCGGGTATCCGTCTTCCGTAATCAACGGTTTGAATATGGTGCGCAAACGCGGAAAATTTATCGAATTCAGCGTATTTGGACAGGAAGTGACAGTTGACTGGAGTATTATTGGAGACCGCAAGGAACTCGATCTTCTGGGCGCGCACATCAGCGGGCTGGAAGGATATGAAGTTGCAATCAGCGCAATTACGAAAGGTACGCTCGATGTGGAAACCCTTGTGACCCACAGAGTACCGATGCAGGATTGGAAAACAGGATTTGAGCTTGCCGAACAGGGCGATCCTGCAATCAAAGTTGTTTTGATTCCCGAAGCAATGCAAAAGTGAGGAGAAACTATGGCAAAATATCTGATCGGTATGGATTTCGGAACCGGCGGCGGTAAAACATGCATTATTGATGAAAATGCGGATGTACTGGCTTATTCTTTTCAGGAATATCCGATTTATGTGGATCATCCGGGATGGTCAGAACACGATGCGGAGCGGTACTGGAAACTTGCGTGCGAGACTATACAGGATTGTGTGCGAAAGTCAGGAATCGACCCAAAAGACGTAGTAGGGATTGGCGTATCGTCGGCACAACCTTGCCTTGTTATGGTCGACAAGGAGACAAACCCGATCAACCGGGCTTATAATCTCATGGATCGCAGGGCGACAAACGAGGTGCAGTGGCTGCGCGATAACATCGGAACGGACAAAATATTTGAAGTGAGCGGTAACCGGATAGAAGATCATCCGACAATGGTCAACCTGATGTGGGAGAAGAACAACCGTCCGGAAGATTTCGGAAGGATTTGGAAAGCGCTCACCATCGATGGTTTTGTTCGCCTGCGCATGACGGGAAAGGCAGCAATGAATTATTCTACGGGCGGTTTTTGGGGAATTGCGTACAATATTGTGAAAAAAGAATATGACCCGGAAATTATGGAACGTATTGGCATACCGGTTGAGATGATGCCGGATATGTATGCGTGCGAAGAAATTGTCGGGGAACTGACACAAAAAGCAGCACGGGAAACAGGGCTTGTTCCCGGGATACCGGTTTGTGCCGGCCAAGTAGACTGTAATGCAGCATGGGTAGGCGGCGGCGCCACGGAGCCGGGGGATACGCAAATCAATCTCGGAACGGGAGGCATTTTGGGAATTGTCAATAATAATCTCGATTTTTCAGATTTGCTTCTGAATGACCCGTATACGACAAATTCCTGCAACGATTATATTACGATCGCCGCGATCGTGGGTGGCGGACAGGTGTTGCGCTTCCTGCGTGACAGCGTTTGCCAGCTTGAGACCGCAGCGGCGCGGCTGACGCCTAATTTGGATGTGTATGACTACATGAATATTGAAGCGGAACAAGCACCTGCCGGTTGCGAGGGTTTGGTTGCGTTGCCCTATCTGATGGGAGAACGGACGCCGCTTTGGGATGTATATGCACGAGGGGCGTTTTTCGGACTTTCGTTGCATCACACCAAAGGACATATGATACGGGCCATGATGGAAGGCGCCGCTTTCGCGTTATATCAGAATTATGAAGTCATGCAGTATAAGGGGATCAAAATCAACCTTCCAATCGTACTCAATGAGGGCGGCGCGAAAAGCAAACTATGGAGAAGAATCCTGACCGATTTGTTTAATGTTCCGACGGCATTCCTTGAAAACCGTGTGGGCGCTCCTTTCGGAGACGCGATTCTTGCGGGTGTTTCGGTGGGCGTGTTCAAAGATTTTTCGATTACCAAAGAAAAGCGTAAATTTAGCGATTATATGGAACCTGACCAGAAACAGCATGAGCTTTACATGGATTATTATGGATTATTCAAGAAATTGTACGTCCATGTGAAAGATGATTTCCATGAGATGGCCGCGCTCGTTAAAAAATACGGTGTAACGAAATGAGTTTGCCTGCGGGCAAAAATAAATAAAAGTATGGAGGAAGAACAAATGAAGAAGGTATTGGTAGTAGTACTGGCAGTTGTCCTGGTATGTATGAGTTTTATGGGATGTGCACAATCAGGCTCGACGGAGACGGCCGCGCAGACAACGGGAAACGAAACAGCGGCGGCTTCAGACAACGAGCCAGATGCTGCGCAGACGGCCGGAGCTTCTAAACTCTCAAAGGCTTCCGAAGCGGAAGACGATTATCAGCCAAAGAAAGATTTCTATCACATTTACGCGACCTATAAACTAATCCACAACTGGTATGATGCAATTAAAACAGGTGCAGATGCGGCAATTGCAGAATTGGCAGAACAAGGAATCACCGTACAATTTGATTGGGAAGCACCGGTCACACCGGATGCGCTGGACCAGGTCAACCGGATTGAATCTGCGGTTGCAAAGAACCCGGATTTGATTGCGGTCGATATTTCGCAGGAAGATACGACGACCACGGCAATCAACAATGCAGTAAAGGCGGGAATCCCTGTTATGACATTTGCTGGCTCTGATCTTCCCAATAGTGAACGTACTGCGTTTGTTGGGAATTTGGATAATGAAGGAGACGGCTATGCTTTGGCGGTAGCGTTGTTTGAGGCGATGGGCGGAAAAGGTAAGGTCGCAACATTGGAAGGAACGATCGGGGCGCCTTCCCATGAACAACGGATCGAAGGTTTTAATAGGGCGCTCGAAGAATATCCGGAAATTGAAGTTGTCGACCGCCAGCGGGATGAAGACTTGGTGGAAAAAGCGGTGCAGATCACGGAGAGTTATATCCAAAAACATCCTGACTTAGGAGGAATTTGGTGTAACAATGCCTCAAACCCTGTTGGGGCGGCACAGGCTGTTCAGGATGCCGGGAAATCAGGCGAAATTTTGATTGCCGGCATGGATCATGATTTACGGACGCTTTCTTACCTTGACGAAGGAGTGATCACGGCGGCACAGATACAAAATTGCTATGATATGGGATATTTCCTGATCAAAAATGCAATCAAAGTCATTGACGGAGTAGAACCGGGAGATGACACCTATCCGGAAATTTATGCGGTAGGTTCGCAGACTGTTTACCAAGATGAAGCAAAAGAGTATGCAGACTTGCTTTACGGGGCAGGCGCACTCGATACGCAAGCAGAATAACGCACTGTTGTATCATCATATGCCCGCAGTCCTTCTGCGGGCATATGGTGCTGTGAACTGCGGCGGATACAAATAAAAGTCTGAAAGGAAGTGATTTCGGATGAGTGAATACGCAGTGGAGATGAAAAATATAACAAAGACCTTTCCGGGAACGAAAGCGCTTGACGGGGCCTGTTTGTATATCAAAAAAGGTGAAGTACACGCATTACTCGGCGAGAATGGGGCTGGCAAAAGTACTTTGATGAACGTATTGATCGGGATCCATAAAATGGACAGCGGCGAAATGTTCCTCAATGGCGGACCATTGAAAATCAACAATAATTTTGAGGCGCTGAGAAAAGGCATTGGGATGGTTCCGCAGGAAATTAACCTGATACCAGATGCAAGCATAGCGGAAAATATTTTTCTGGGGAATGAACGAAAAAACAATAAGGCCAAGGCATTGATTGATTGGAAAGACGCAAGGGTCCAAGCGCAAAAAATATTGCATAGTTTAGGCGTTGATATTGATGTAAATCAAAAAGTCAAGCAATTGTCTGCAGCATACCAACAAATGGTTTCGATCGCACGATCCTTGGTTTACGACCCGCAGATTTTGATTCTTGACGAACCGACGTCGGCATTGACAAGCAATGAAGCCAATCTGCTGTTCCAGTCGATGGAAAAATTGAAAAACGAAGGAAAATCTTTGATTTTTATTACCCATCATTTGGATGAAGTCATGTCGCAGGCGGATCGGATGACGATCATGCGGGACGGAAAAGTTGTCCATGTATGTGATAAAAAAGATATTACCAAGGAAGAGATCATCAACAAAATGGCCAACCGTGATGTAACCCGCGACAAAAAGGTCGTTCGAACCTATTCAAATGAAATATTTTTCAAAGCTGAAAATCTGCAACGTGAAAATGAATACAAATCCGCTTCTTTTGAGGTAAAACGCGGGGAGATACTCTGTGTCGCTGGTCTCATCGGCGCAGGCCGGACAGAATTATTTAAAACTGTGTTTGGATTGACCAACTCGGAACCTGGCGGAAAAATGTATTTGGAAGGGAAAAGAGTAGAGATCAACGATCCGGTAGCAGCGATTAGGCTAGGAATTGGATATGTTCCAGAGGAAAGGCGGCAGGAAGGCATATTTCCTATTTTATCAGTTGCAGAGAATATGACGCTGCCATCCTACGGGAAATTGAAAAGGCATGGCCTAATCGATATGAAGCGGGTCCGGAGCGTAACAGATAAATATATAGCTGATTTAAAGGTGAAAACAGCGTCACAAGATACGCAGATCAAAAACCTAAGCGGAGGGAACCAACAGAAAGTTATTTTGGCGCGGTGGATGGCAAAAAAAGTCCGAATGCTGATACTGGACGAACCTACGCGCGGGATTGACGTCAACGCCAAAGACGAGATTCATCGGTTGATACGGGCTATGGCGGACGAAGGCGTTACTGTAATCGTCATATCTTCGGAAATGGAAGAGGTGATCGCGCTTGCCGACCGTATCATGGTGATGCATAAAGGCGAAATCAAGGGGTTTGTAGAAAATCCGATCGATGTGGACGAAGAAAATATATTGAAAATTGCATTGGCATAATGGGGGATAGGACATGAATAAAAAATCTGAAGTGAAAATGATGAATCCATTGCTTAAGGGAATTACTCGATCAACGGCGATGGCGGTTTTTTTAATTATTATTGTTCTTGCTGTCATTGTACATATCGCGACAGGAAATTTTTTCACACCATATAATTTAAGTACTCTTTTGCGGCATGTATCTTTTACAATTATTGTAGCATTTGGACAGACGCTTGTGCTGTTGACGGGAGGAATTGACCTTTCTGTCGCAAGTCTGGGATCGATTTGCAGTATGGTCGGCGCCCTTATGATGACGTCGTATGGAATCAACCCTGCAATTGCCATACCGGTCGCTTCGCTGATGGGGCTTGGTTTGGGTGCGATCAACGGCGCACTGATTTCTTCGTTTAGCTTGACGCCCTTTATCGTGACGCTGGCAACGAGTGAAATATTTAAAGGAATTGTAGTCATTGTAACGCAAGGTATGCCCATTATTGGCGTACCGGATGCGGCTGCAAATTTTGTAAACGATATGATCGGGGGAATTATACCAAATATTCTGGTTATTATGCTTGTGATCTTTGTCATTTTGACCCTGATGCTGAAGTTTACGACATTTGGCCGCCATATTTACGCCATCGGAGGGAACAAAACCGCCGCCCGGATGGTTGGCGTTCGTGTAAAACGGGTGGAACTCGGCGTATATGCGCTGAGCGGCTTATTATCCGCAATGGCAGGCGTATTTACGATGTGCCGGCTGGCTTCTTTTCAATCGAGTATTGGTGAAAACTGGGTTATGCCTTCTGTGACGGCGGCAGTACTTGGAGGAACGTCTATGGTCGGCGGCAGCGGCGGTGTTGGCGGGACGATCATTGGCGGCGTGATGATGGGCGTGATATCCGTCAGTATTACATTGATGAGCATCGATTCGGCATGGGAGACCGTCGTTACAGGAGGCGTCGTTTTGATTGCAGTATTGATCGACGCATTACGGCAACGTTCCCAGAAAGCATAAATAGGAGGTGCAGGAATGGCTTCTCATACGGATAACCTGATGAAAGCGGCCGATATACGCCTACGGGTCTGTGAAATCGTGGTCTCAGGCGGCGGAGGCCATATCGGCGGTGACCTTTCATGTGTTGATATATTGATAGCATTATTTGATGTGATGCGGCATGACCCCAGCAATCCGAAGTGGAACGAACGGGATCGGTTCATACTGAGCAAAGGGCACAGTGCAGAAGCGTATTATGCTGTGCTTGAAGCAGAAGGATATCTTGGAACGGAAAGCGGGCTTAGTACCTATGGACAGCCGGAAAGCAGGTTCGGCGGACATCCGACGAAAAGTGTCCCAGGGATAGAGACAAATTCAGGGGCGCTCGGACATGGAATGTCTGTAGGCGTAGGTATGGCGATTGCAGCAAAAATGAACCATCAAAATTATAAGACTTATGTGCTTTGCGGCGATGGAGAACTGGCGGAAGGAAGCAATTGGGAAGCGGCGATGGCGGCCTCAAAATTTGGATTGGATAATTTTTGCATGATTATCGACCGGAACCGTCTCCAGATTAGCGGCAGCACAGAAGATACGATGCCCTTGGAACCGTTGAACAAAAAACTGGAAGCTTTTGGATTTGACATGCGTTGCGTGGACGGGCACGATATAGAAGCATTGAAAAAAGAACTGAACCGTCTTGCTAAAGGCAAACCGACTGCAGTAATTGCGAATACAGTCAAAGGGAAAGGACTTGCGTGTGCGGAAAATCAAGCGGATTGGCATCACAAAACACCCAGCCGGGAGCAATTGGCCGGAATGCGGGAATACACACAAAAATATAAGGAGGAACTGATCAGATGACTGCAAAAGCATGCCGCGTGGCATTTTCTGAAGCTTTGCTTGAGCGGGCAAGGCAGGACTCTAATATTGTTGTTGTGGCGACGGACTCCAGGGGTTCCGCCGCAATCGGTGCATTTGCGGATGAATTGCCGGAACAGTTTGTCGAGGTTGGTATTGCCGAACAGAATGCGGTTGGCATTGCGGCAGGGCTTGCAGCGTCCGGAAAACAAGCATTTGCCATAGGACCCGCCAGTTTTTATAGTATGCGAGCTGCCGAACAAGTAAAAGTCGATGTTGCCTATTCCAATGTAAATGTCAAGATCGTTGGGATTAGCGGCGGAATCAGCTACGGAGCGTTGGGAGCTACCCATCATTCCGTTCAGGATATTGCTTTGATGCGTGCCATTCCAGGGATTGACGTTATCCTTCCAGCGGACGCGAATCAAACAGAAACGCTTGTGGCCAAGCTATTGGACAATCCACGTCCCGCCTACATAAGAATCGGACGCGGTGCGGTGAATGCCGTATATGAAAAAAATCCGGGATGCAGCATCGGAAAAGCCAATATTCTGTGCGAAGGCGGCGATATCGCTATTTTGGCCTGTGGGGAAACGCTCTGGTACGCAATAGAAGCAGCAAATATCCTTGCGCAGGAAGGTATCCATGCAACGGTAATGGACTTGTTTTCTGTAAAACCGATCGACAGGGAAGCGGTGATTGACGCTGCAAAAAAATGCGGGCGTATCCTTACTGTTGAAGAACACAGCATATATGGCGGATTGGGCGGTACGGTCAGCGAAATCCTTTCACAGGAATGCCCGGTTCCGATGAAGATACTTGGATTACCCGATACGCACCTTATCAATGGCAGCAGTCAATACCTTTATGGGTACTATGGCTTAGATGCCGAAGGAATTGCACGAGGCGCCAAAGCGTTATTGGCAGAAAGGGATGGGCGATGAAATATATCCTTGCGATCGACCAGAGCACCTCAGCTACAAAAGGGATGCTGTTTGACGAAACGGGAACTATTTTTCCCCATAAAATATCATTGGCACACCGCCAAATTTATCCGGATGGAAATCGGATCGAGCATGACCCCATAGAGATCTATCAGAATGTACTGAAATGCATAGATGAGATGACGGAATATGTGGGAGTTGGAAATATTGCCGCGGTTGGAATTACCAATCAACGCGAAACAACGGTGATTTGGGACAAAACAACGGGGCTTCCCATCGCGAACGCTGTTGTCTGGCAAGATCAGCGCGGCGCGGACATTTGCCATGGGATAGCCGAATATGGAGACGAGATATACCAAAGAACCGGACTGCCGCTTTCACCGTATTTTTCTGCGGCAAAAGCAAGCCATTTGTTAAAGCATGTGGAAAACGCCCGGCAGAAAGCGGAGCAGGGGGAATTGCTGTTCGGTACCATGGACAGTTGGATAATTTATAATCTTACGAAGGGAAAAACACATGCCTGCGATTATAGCAACGCATGCCGTACCCAGCTTTTTAATATCCACACTTTGAAGTGGGATGAACGCCTTTGCCGATTATTTGGGATTCCCATGGAGATGTTGCCGGAAATTCAGGATTCAGACGGCGATTTTGGTGAAATTGTGGTAGGAAATGCACAGGGGATTAACATTACGGGAGTCATCGGTGATTCGCATGGCGCGCTCCTGGGACAAGGATGTGTGGAAAAGGGATCGGTCAAAGCAACCTATGGAACCGGGTCTTCCGTAGCCCTTAATACGGGAAATAAACCGCTCTTTGCAAAAGGATTGTCTACATCGCTTGCATGGAGGATTCAGGGTGAAACGCTCTACGAACTTGAAGGCAATATTACATGTACTGGCGATGCGCTTATGTGGATGCAAGATCAGATGAAACTTGTGGAAGATTTATCCGGGATCGAGAAAATGGCTGTTTCTGTCGAAGATAACGGAGGTGTTTATGTAGTGCCGGCATTTTCTGGGCTGGGCCCGCCATATTGGAATGAAAATGCACGCGCGTTGATTTGCGGGCTTGAACGGTCCAGTACAAAAGAACATATTGTGCGTGCATTTCTGGAGCAAATTGCTTACCAAATCAACGATGTGCTGCTAAATATGATGGAACAAGGCGGGGTTGAACTGAGGGAACTTAGAACAGACGGAGGACCTACGAAAAATAATTTCTTGATGCAGTTCCAAAGTGAAATTGTAGGAAAAGAAGTGCGGTGTGCCAATATTGCAGAAATTTCCGCGCGGGGATCCGTGTTTGCTGCAGGTATTCACATCGGTTGGTGGGATAACATTTTTGACGCTGCAAAATCAGCGGGTACGGGCAAAACGTTCTTGCCATCAGGAGAGCCAAAATACCAGGAGTATTACAGAAAATGGAAAACAGCAGTGTCGCGGGCCCTGTTATAATGAAAAACAGGAGGCTCCATCCAACAACAATTTATCTGGTCAGACATGGGGAAACACAGTTGAATGTAGAAGGACGGTTTATCGGTATGCTGGATGTACCTTTGAATGAGCGGGGCAAAAGACAGGCTAGGTACCTGCGTTTAGCACTGGCGGGAACGCCTTTTGATTGCGTATATAGCAGTCCGCTTCAACGGGCATATGAAACGGCACAGATTGCACTTGCGGGTAGGAAACTGGATATTCTTCCCGAGGAAGGTCTCAAAGAAATCAATTGTGGAGTTTGGGAGGGATTGACGGGCGAAGAAGTCCAAAAAAGTTGGGGGAAAGAATTGACGCAGTGGGCGACCTCTCCCCATAAACTCAAAATACCTGGTGGGAATACGTTTTTGGAGGTTCAACAAAATATTCGGGGGGGCTTTGACAAAATTGTGGAGCAGAACAGCGGAAAGACGATTCTATTTTCTTCGCATATGATGGCAATCCAGCTTTTGTTGATGAATATAGAAGGAATCCCAATTGCGGATTTTTGGAACGTAAAAGGGGTAGACAATGCTTCCATTAGTGCGGTTCGTATAGAAGCGGATAGGCCGCCTTTGGTCATCCTATGGGGTTCAACCGATCATCTGCCGTCTGGAGAAAAAAATAGTGAAGTAACAGTTGCCGGACGGAAAATTGATTGCCTAAAATAGGGGAAAGATGCAGACTAGGTGCTTTTACATCTTATTTGTAATAAAAGAGGAGTTTCCGATTCGGCAAAAACACCTATGGGGCTTCCGTTTGTATGTGAGCCAGAATGGGCTGACATCATAGGGCGTGACGATGATGAAACAACTGTGCGAACTGGTACTGGAGAGCTTGAGACGGATACTGACCTATGCGCAGGTGTTTGAAAAGTAATCTGTACGGGTGCAGCTTGAACGGTCGGGCGAAGAACAGAAGAAAGAGATTGCAAAAAAGCGCGGGGAGTTATATAAGGCGGAGAAACGTATTGCGGAGCTGGACATACTGTTCAAACGGGTGTATGAGGATAATTGTATAATGTAATGTATCCGGCGAGCTGACGGACGAGCGATTTGCTACTTTATCTGCAAGCTATGAGGATGAGCAGAAGCGGCTGACGGACGAAACCGAGAAACTGTGTCTGGATATTGAGAAACAGGACAACAAAACGGCAAACATAGCCGCCTTTGTGGAAAGAGCCAAGCGGTACACGGGGATAAAGGGACTGACGCTATTCATTGCAAACGAGGTTATCTCCGGGATTGTGATCTCCGGAAAAATGTCGTTGATGGCAAGATGGTATATCCCATAGACTTCTATTACAACGGTGTGGGGATCATTGAAGCGCCTGCCACCGAAGAGTATGAGAAAATAAAATATTTTAGGAACGAAGGAACCTACGCTTGAAAAACAAAAAATGACATAGCCGAAACCCTGCCGCGCCTTTTGCCCCCCTCGCTTTCTTTTGTGGGCGGGATGAGTGCAGGCAAAAGCCTTTCCCCTCGCGTACAAAAATCTCACTGAAGAACAATCGCAACGATTGTATAATGATATTTGATCGTGGCGCTTCCGAAAAGAAGCTGTGCAAGGGTGTGTCGGCACCTTTGAGCAGGGCACCGAAGTGTTGGCGCACTCTGGGTCTGCCGCGATTTCTGCATATTTAGGGAAATTCCATCCCTACGCTTTCATTGTATTGGGCAGTTTAATGAATGTCAACTATGTGAGACGAATTATTTGAAATTTAACCGTTTCATTCATATATCCTTAAATACATCAAAAAAGGCAGAACAGCGAAACACAATAATAAGACTAACGCCGCGAGCCATAGTGCAACATACTTATTTCGTTCCATTGCATACCTCCATTATACGCCGGGACGGGCAAAAGAATAGACCTGCCATTTTCCGCCGTCAAGCCCCCAAAGTTTTTGAATGACAACACAGCCCTTTGAGCTGCTCGCCTCGATCACCTGATTGTTTCCCGCATAGATCCCTACATGATGAATTTCATTCCAGCGTCCGCATCCGCAGGTCGTTTTTGACCAAAACACGAGATCGCCGGGCTGGAGCTCTGACCGTCCTACGTTCCGCCCGTTCTCCTGACAATACCGCGCCTGTTCCACGGAGGTCGTGGGGATGTCGATCCCCGCCTGGTTATATGCCCACCATGTGAGGTAAGAGCAGTCCACATAATCGCCCTGACCGCGCAAAGGCTGGCTGTACGGATGACCGAGGCGTGTGAGCGCTTCCTGTACGATCATAGTTCCTTTTGTTCCCTGCGGCAGCCCGGAAATGATGTCTGTCAGCTCTCCGTTCGTCATACCGCCGTAAATATCCGTACCGAGAAGTTCGGCAAACAGAGGATAATAGTCCGGCCTTGCAAGTTCCTCTGCGATCTGCAACTGGCTTTTATCAAAAGCAAACAGTGCAGCGCCTTCCTGCCATGTTTTGCTGTCTATGGTCACATAGATGTTGAGAATGTTTCCATGTTCTGTGTCCTGCACCGCTTCTGTCCTGTATGATACGGTGTTCATGGCATAAAAGATGCGGCGCAGCTCCTCCCGGGATTCTTCCGTAAGCTCAATAGACGGTTCGCCGTCCGCCATACGGTTGCCGGAAAATACGATCAGGATGTCCCGCCAGTTATTGACAGTATCGCTGTCTCCGTCCATATTTCCGTCGTAAATGATATTGACTTTATCATAAGCTCCGCCAGCCAAAAGGCCGCTGATCTGCGTATCAATGGCGAGCCGGAAATCTTCATTGACCTGTGCGGCGGTCTCACTGACGGACAGCCCTCCGGATTCATCCACAAAAAATATCCCCATCAGAAAGACGACAAGAATAATAACGACCACTACAATCAAGATCACGAGCAATACGACCCAGCCTCCCGCCGCGATTGCTGCAACGAGCGCTTTTACCGCCGCGATCACAGCCTTTACGATTGCCATCGTTATTTTAGCGGCGGCCTTTGCGGCAGCAGCAGCCGCCTTCGCCGCCGCGCGCGCGGCACGGACAGCCATCTGCGCCGCTTTTGCCGCCATTTTTGCCGTCTTTACTGCGGCCTTTGCAGTTCTGACTGCACGGCGGGAAGCCTTAACGGTATTCCGCGCGGCTTTCACAGTATGCCGCACAGACTTGACTGTCCGTTTTGCTGTTGTTTTCACTGTTCGCTTTGCCGCGTGTCTTGCACTGCGGACGGAGCGGCGCGCGCTGGTCGCTCCTGTTTTCGTTGTTTGCGGTGGAGTATTCTTTTTCACCACGTCATATATTTTTCGTATCGCCTGTTTTCCATGCTCCTTTGCCTTTCTGCCGGAACGCTGCGCGGCTTCCTGAATCCGGTTCTCGGCATACTGCTGCGGGGATTCCTCTTGTTCGTTCCGTCCGCCGCTTGTATCTTCTGCTTCACCATGAATTTTATGCAGTAGTTCTTTGGGAGTCCGCGCCGCTTCGGACAAGATGCGCGGAGCTCTGGCTGTCGGTTTGGTTCGTATTTCTTTCATAGGTTTTTTCCTCATATTTCAATATTTTCCGATTTTTTTGCGGAAATATAATCTGCAAAATTCGGCATGTGTCTGAAAAGAACAATACTGTTCACCCAACGCTGCAAATGCCGCGTTATTTTCGGAGCGCCCGGCTTATCATAGACCATGACATAAGGCCGATAACCCATTTCCCATACCTTGTAAATGCGTTCCAAATCCTGCTCATGAGTGCTGTTAAAGTTCGTCAGAATATATACCGACCTGTGATTATCATCAAGTTTTGTTTGTTTTGCAAACCACTCCAGCATTTGGGGGGCGCTCGTATCGTTTGGATCATCCCATGCGAAGTGCAAATTTTTCACTTTAACGCGGTCTATAAGCTTAACGTTGTCCTCGTTTAATAGCCGTGCGTCAAGTCCCTGTGTGAAATGCACCCATGCACCGCTGTCTGCAAGCTGCTGCAATAGTTTCTCGTGGTCTTTACAAGCAAGGAGATTGGGATCGAGGAGACGAATTTCTTTCTGCCCTCTCCAAAATTCCGAGAGGTCAGCGACATGTACGGACCTTGTTCCTTCTTTTTTGCCTACAATACAAAAAGGGCACCCCCGTGGACATCCGCGTGTTAGGTAACCGTATGCTGCTGTATACTGCGAATAAAGGCTGTAATCCGGGTATTGGTGTTCAATATTTTCCGGCAATTTAATGGAAAGATCATATCCTGTTCCGCCCCGTATGATTTGATCCGCCCGGATACAATGTATTTCATCTTTTGAATAAATATCCGTAAAAATACGGCTCATATATACCAGATCATAAGACAGCAAACCGTTCCACCATTCTACCGTATCGCCTCTTGCCTTGTGATAAGCGGAAAGCTTCATCAATGCGATGTTCGGAAAATGGTGGCTGTCTACGTCGATCAATCCTATTCTCATATCGTCTCCTACTACAATAATATTTGGATATAGATACTGCACTCCAGCAGTACCTTGTTCCATCTCATGCCTAAGCTGTTAGAATGTTGAGGTAATTGGTCTGACGGTCGCCTCCCAGGACTAACCATGTCCGTGCATAAGTCAGTCAGCCATCCTCTCATTCGCAGCGTTCGATTTAAGCAGGTTGAACCACCTCTGTGCGTTCGTGTCACGCAGTAGATTGAATCGGCGGTGAGTAAAGGATGTATTGCCAGTTGCATATCAATCTTAGGAGGTACACTTTTCTATGAACGCAGTCGGTATTGACGTATCCAAAGGCAAAAGCATGGTTGCTGTATTGCGGCCCTTTGGCGAGGTAGTGACCCTGCCTTATTCAGTTTCCCACACCGCCAGTGAACTCAGCGAGTTGGCAAACTCCCTGAAAAGTCTGGACGGCGAGGTTCGGGTTATCATGGAGTACACAGGCCGGTATTATGAACCTGTCGCTAAGGCGCTCCATGAAGCGGGAATCTTTGTCAGCGTCGTGAACCCTTTACTCATCAATCAGTATGGCAACAACTCTGTCCGCAAGGTCAAAACCGACAAAGCCGACGCTGTAAAAATCGCCAAATACGGTCTTGACAACTGGGCTGAATTGCGTGAATATGACCCTATGGATACTACTAGGCAAAACCTGTTGCTTGTCTGCCGGCAATACAATCTCTACATGAAGAACAAAACTGCTTTTAAGAGCAACCTCATCGCATTGCTTGACCAGACATTCCCAACAGTCCATAAGCTGTTCAAAAGCCCTGTCCGTGACGATGGCAGCCAGAAGTGGGTGGATTTCGCCACAACATTCTGGCACTGTGAGTGCGTCTGCGGCGTAAGCGAGAAAGCCTTTACCGAGCGTTACCGCAAATGGTGCAAACGGCACAGGTACATCTTCTCGCCTCGTAAAGCTTCTGAAATCTATGCTGCGGCCAGTGAGCAGGTTCCCACCTTGCCAAAGGATAACCACATAAAACTTTTGGTTACAGAGGCCATCACACAGCTTAACGCCATTTCCAGAACGGTTGAGGCTTTACGCTCCGATATGCAGTCTCTGGCACAGTCACTGCCCGAATATCCGGTAGTAGCTGCCTTGTATGGCGCTGGTGATACCACAGCCGCACAGCTTATCGCTGAAATCGGTGATGTGCGCCGCTTTAAGAGCAAGCAGGCTTTGAGCGCCTTTGCTGGCGTAGACCCAAGCCCTAACCAATCAGGTACACGCGAGGCTAAAAGCACCTCTATCACCAAACGGGGCCGTGCGCCTTTGCGTAAGACACTGTTCCAGATTATGGAGTGCCATCTCAAACGCGCGCCCCATGATGAGCCTGTGTTCCAGTTTCTGGACAAGAAGCGTGCCGAGGGCAAGCCGTACTACGTGTATATGACCGCTGGTGCTAACAAGTTCCTGCGTATCTACTATGGGCGTGTCAGGGAGTACCTGAACGCACTTGACAGTGGCGATGAATCATAACTGAATCGCTCCCTTCTTTTCTTAGCCGTGCTGTAAATCTTTAGGGCATGGTCTTTTTGCTGTATGCCTTTTACCTGTATTTTTCACTTTTCCCATTACCTTAAAAAAGTTCTTGACTTTTTATTTGCAGGCTTTTACAAACAGCAAAAAGACGAGAAAAATATCCCGTCTCTTTTCGCATACATACTGTCTATACCAACATCTCCTCGATCTCACCCGGCTTGGTACTCATCAGTCGGTACATTTTGGTGTCTTTGGGAAATTGGTCTATGAATGGTACGATACTGCTCCCGCACTTCAAAAGCCCCTTGCCGTATCCCGCATTGGTAATATACGACAGCTGATTATCCGAAATATGCAGGAGCTTTGCAAGTTCCGCCCGATCCGTCGGAGCCTGATTGAGCATGACAAGGTACTCGCTGTTCGCAAGCATAGTACGGGCAGTAACGGACTTCAGGCAGTCCTCCACGTTCTGCGTAATTCCTGTCGCAAGTGCACCGTCTTTGCGAAACTGCTTCCAGCTTTCCGAGAAAAAAGTTGCAGAAAGGTCGTTGGCAAAGAAGATATGCATCTCATCAATAAATACATGGGTACGGATCCCGCGTTCCCTGTTCCGTGCTACCCGGTTGCGGATCGCGTCGGTCATCACGAGCATACCCGGGGTGCGAAGCTGTTTTCCGAGGTCACGTATGCCAAAACTGATCAGGCGGTTGTTCACGTCAATGTTCGTCTGATGCGCGAACATATCAAGGTTCCCGGTCGATACCATCTCCATTGCGAGAGCCAGTTCGTCCGCGCGTTTGAGGCGCTGTTGTTTCAATGCCTTGTGTAAATCAACGAGCGTGGGCGGCTGAATGGTGTAGTTGCTCCCGAGATACTCCGCATAGATTTTAGAGAGGCACCTGTCCACAAGGGATTTATCCATTGCGGTGAGCCTTCCCGTTCCGCCCATGATCTGCTCCAGAAAGGACAGAGTAAATTCACTTTTGGCGATCAGCGGGTTGGCGTTGTCCCCATAGCCGAGCGCCAAGTCCATTGCATTTAAATGGAACGGCGAAGTAGGGGACATATCAAAGGCAGCGCCGCCCATTGCCGATACAAGCGGGGTATATTCGTTCTGCGGATCGGCAATAATAATTTCATCATCTGTAAAGAGAAGCAGGAAAATGATCTCCCGTTTGGCAAAGAAAGACTTCCCGCTGCCCGATACGCCGAGGATAAAACCGTTGCCGTTTATAAGCTGTTTCCGGTCTACTATAATAAGATTGCCGGACAGGGCGTTCACCCCGCAGTAAACGCCGCCCGGTTCCATAATTTCCTGTGCGCGGAACGGCATGAGCACCGCAGCCGATTCGGTGGTAAGGGTGCGCAGGGCATTTATTTTCCGCAGACCATACGGCATGGCGGTATTCAGTCCGTCCATCTGCTGATACCGCAGCACCGCGATCTGGCACAGGTTTTGCCTGCCGATGGCAAGCAGTGTTTCCGTGTCCCGGTCAAGCTGCTCTTTGGTATCAGCGGTATGCACGAGCGTTACAAGTCCAAACATCATGCGCTGGTCACGCGTTGTAAGGTCGTCCAGAAATTCTTTGGTTTCCTTTCTCTGCAATTCCATGTCATATGGAATGACGGCGGAAAAGTTATTGTTTTGGTTCTGCCTGCGCTGCCAGTTCGTAATATTCGTTTCTACACCAAGCATACGGTTCTCCACTTCGCGCACCGCCTCATCTGTGGGAACAGGAATAAAGTCGATAGAAAAGAACATGCTGCGGTTCAGCTCGCACAGTTTGGAAACAAAGCTGTCTTTGAGATAAGAGGCATATTCTTTCAGAAAGAGGACGCGCCCAAACCGTTCGCCCATTTGGAAATAGTCGCTTTCAAAGCGGAATGAATCCGGGCAGACCATATCCTTAAAACTACGCCCGTTTTTCATCATCTCCCGCAGGTCCATAGAAAACATGGTTTCCTCGCCCTCTCGGAAAAATCCATGCAGGAGCCGCAGGCGGTCTACGGTATCGAGCGGTTCACAGGAAGAAGAAAGCTGTGCAAGATGTGTCGTGAGTTCCGCATCCACACGGTTGAAAAAGCTGCGTGCTTCCGCGACATCTTTTGCTGAAATTGATACGGTGATGTACCTGTCCTGCATAATAGAATTGGACACGTCCGTCACCTTATCCATCAGCATCTGATTGTATTCCCGGCGGTAACCGTCCAGTTCGTTATCCTGCATTGGAATCAGAATAGATTTTTCAAATTCTTTTTTATTGATCCTGCGGTTGCATATCGTGATCTTTGTTGTGGCAGAAGAATCCAAGGAATTTAAGAGTTCGCTGTAATCCAGAAACATAGCAGTCTTATCCTCTTTGGATGCAATTTCATAGTTGATGTCCGTAAATCTCCAGCATTTACTATACTTGTTGCCGACCATCCACACGCCGTCCGGCCACACCCGTTTTACGGGTATGACCTGCTGGACGGAGCGGGGGATATGCAGTTTTTCTTTGTCCTGCTTCAAGATGCGCATCAGCGCCTTAATCATACTTTTTTCCTCCCTCAGATATGATGTTGTAATAGATGTCCTCGCTGCGGAACGTGAGGCAGCGGGGCGTTAAAATTTCAGACTTGATAAACGCCCATACAAATTGTTCGGCGGTCATGCCGTTGTACTTGATAAAGCCGACGGCGGCAAACGGAGCCGCGCCTAAAATGCACAGCCATGATACCGTTTCCGCGCCGAGTATATCTTTCAGTCCAAAATATATGGCAACGGCAACGCCCATTGCGAGGATCGAAAAAACGAGCTGGCGCAGGTTCAGCCCGAAAAAGATACTTTCCTGGTATTCCCGTATTTCACGGTTGATTTTAACTTCCATCTCTCTTCTCCTTTACCGTTCCGGTTCATTTCGCCTTTTAGCAGGGGTATGCTCCAGCCATTGGCCAAGCGGTATCTTTTTCCGTCCAATCTGTAAATCTCCCTTGCGAAGAGGAAGATACGGATCGTTCCCGGTAAAATTCAACGGTGTTTTGGATACGACTGTTCCATACCAATTCACCAATACAAACGGCTCTATGGTCGCAGGCCGGGAAAAAGAATGATCGCTGTGCCGGATATCATAGCAGTAAAGTCCATCCGGTACGCTGTGTTTATCTACTCTCTGATCGGTAAAGAGCACTTCCTTTCCAAATAATTTTGCTTGTTTGAATATCCTGTTCTGGATTTTTGTATCATCTGGATTCATCATATTGTATTCTCCCTTCAAGATATGTTTTGATTTCTAAATTCTCTGTTTTACCCTCCAAACATCATTTCACGAATCACCCGATCCGCCATCTTGACCGAACCGACCAGCACCAATAAGTTGAAGATCAGCTCTCCCATATATGTCCATACCATTGTGGTGGGGCTTGCTCCCTCTATGACCACAGGCGGGGACGCGGCGAACACGGAAAAAATAATGCAGGCGAGTACAATGACCGCTCCCTCAAGGCATACCGCCGCGTAGGACTTGATGAAGCTCCTGCCAATGCTTGCCGTGGGTTCGCCTGCAAATCCGGCGAGTGGGATCGGGGCAATCGCCGTATACATGTAGAGTTTAAAAAAACGCCCATATACAGACATGATCATAATAAACGACAATACCGTAATAATAAGACCGCCGATCAATGACACGAGCCATACGGGAATACTGTCTAAAAACGGCAGGTCGCGTACAGCTGCGTCCATCTCGGGCGGCAGGGTAACAGCCTGCATCGCGCCGCCGACGCCCGCCGTATCCATTACAGTAGAGATCACGCCCTGAACGATACGGAACAGCGCCATCATCAGTTCCAGCCCGTAGGTGATCGCTGCCTTTGCGAGGACAAAGCGGACGAACATTTTAAGCGCCACTTCCGGGCGCTTAATTTCTACGAAGCTCCCGCATGTCTTGACCACGCCGATCAGGAAGAACAGGACGAGCAGGGCATAGCCTACGGCTTGCAGCGCCCCGTTTATGTTTACAATGATCTCCCAGATCCCGCCGCCTTTGAACGTTTCCGGGGATTGCGTGAGCAGGTTCCATATTTCCGCCAGTTTTGCGTTCCATGTGGAAAGGGCGTTGGAAAGGTTGTCTATGATCCAGTTACCGCTATTCAATCAGACGCCTCCTTCCCGTCATCTGCACGGCTCGTTCCTCTTATGTTGTTTTTCTTTGATGACGCTGTATTTATCGTCCACATAAAAACACCCCCGGAAAGGGTTATATATGGCATGGCATTTTTTGCCGTTGTATTCGACTATATAATCGTTATCTCCAACTTTTGCCAGCAAAGTCGCTTCCCGCATTTCACCGTTTAGCGAGTGGATCCGCATCTCTTCCGTATGGGGATAGTCCAGTTCAAACATCGTTTTCAGCCTCCTGTAATCAGATCGAGTATTTCTTTGGAAAATGTGATGATGATACCGCCCGCAAGCGTCAGAAATCCATTGGCGCGCTGCGACGGATCGTGGCTTTTTAGGGAAAGCCCAACCTGCACGATCCCCCAGCCGAGCAGGATCATTCCAACTGCCCGGATCAATCCAAAGATAAAAGTGGAAAGATTGTTTACCACCGCAAGGGGATCGTCCGCCGCGTATGCAGCGGTTGTAAATGATACGATCATTGCCTGCACAATAAAGGCACAGTATAATACTTGTACTATTTTAGGCGGTCTGATTGCCTTTAACTGTGTTTTTCGTTCCTTTTGTATTTTCCTCACGTTCAGATTCCTCCTTGTTTTGTTCCTCCAGCCATTCCTGTATTTCTTCTTCAGACACTACCTCATAATCTTCCTGTTCTCCGTCAAGCAGGATCTGCTCCGCCTCCATTGCGTTTGGCGCTGTTCCATGCAGGTAAGGCGGCGCGCCGCCATCCGCCGTAAGGGCAAGAAATGGGTGGCGCAGGATATCATATTTCTCGTCGCGTACCGCACGTTCCCCACGGACAAACAACAGGGCGTAGCGGTTGTCGAGCATACGCACCTCATCCGGGGTATATAGCTCGCGCCCGGTCAGTTGGTAGTTCGTGGAATAGTTCCCGCTGTGGCCTGTACTCTTGCCGTAGGTATTGGTGTCTATTGTCGCTTTGCCGAGCAGTTCCGAAACATATTTGTGCGTGCTTTATAACGATAGGTAATCCTTTGAAGTCATCTCCAGATTTTCCCCCGCTTCACACCGTGCATGCGGCTTTCACCGCACACGGCGTTCCATCGAAAATGATTGATTGAATCATTTCCGACTGGTGGCTATCCCTCCATCATGTTTCCATAACTTCATCGGTACTGTGCCACCACTTTCACAACCATTAAAGGCGCTTATTATTCTTCGCCGCCACCGTGTCAACAGACTGCAATAGTCCTCCGCGTTAGGTTGCTTACCACGTTCCAATAACTCAATCTTTGCATATACCTTTAGGTGCTTGCTATGAGCCTGTATGCAGGACGCCGCCTATAACGGCGTATGGTGTTTCATAACGAACATTCTTACTCCACCACACATACCAGTAATGAAACTGTAAAGCCTTTCGACTTATTCGGCATTTAGACCCGTACATTCGCAAGTTCGTCAGTTGCCGCCAAGCAACATTCTCACCGTGGGCATTTTATAGAACCCCGGCATATAGGTGATACCATCCACCTCTGGACAGCTTTCGTATTGGCAAGCCAATACGATCACTCTCTGCCGACTTCACCGAGCCTCTGACCGCATCGTAATTGCAGTTGATACCGCCAGTCGGAGTATTAGGCGAGCGTTTCAGGGCGTTACTCCTTCATTCCACCCATTGAGTTATTAGTTCTCCAAGTCTGTTTTTCAAAGCTCCTTTCAATCTCTGAAATTATTAACATCGACCTTGTGCCTAACCTTTTCAGTTAGGAACGTGTCGCACGTTCGTTTCCGCCCAAAAACAAAAATTCGTCGCAATTTCCGATGATAGATTCCCATTGCTTTTCAAACAGGGCTTTGAGCTGCGCGATGTTTTGCAGGATGATCGACACGGATACCTCGCGCGAGCGCATGGTCGCAAGCAGCTTGTCAAACTCATCGGGTAGGGCAACATTCGCAAATTCGTCCATCATGCAATGCACATGGACGGGAAGCTGCCCGCCGTGCTCTCTGTCCGCGAGATAGAATAATTCCTGAAAAAGCTGCGTATACATCATGCCAATGATGAAATTAAGGCTGCTGTCATTGTCCGGTATAAGCGCGAACAGCGCGGTCTTTCTCTTGCCGACAGAGGGCAGATCAAGTTCGTCATACGTCACGAGGGACGCGATCTGCGGGATATTGAATTTTTCCAGACGGACGCCCAGCGATACCAATATAGATTTGGCAGTCTTGCCCGCCGCCATTTTGAAAATATGGTACTGCTTGACGGCAAGGTGGTCGGGATCGCGCATTGCAAGGCGTTCAAAGAGTTCATCCAGAACGCTTGCATATTCCTCATCTTCCTCCCGCACTTCCGCTGCCGCGAGCATTTCCATCACCATCGGGAAATTTTGCTCTTCGGGCGGGGCTTCGCTTCTGAGATAGAGGATCAGCGCTTCCAGCAAAGCTGTCTCCGCGCGTTCCCAAAAGGGATCGTTGGAATTGGAGCCTTTAGGCGTAGTATTGCGGATCAGGTTGTTTACCAGCTTCAGCACGTCTTTCTCGTCGCGGAGGTAGGCAAACGGGTTATACCCGTGGCTTTTCTCCATATTGATGAAATCCAGAACACGGATAATATATCCCTGCTGTTCAAGCAGCTTTCCGGTATCCCGCAAAATTTCTCCCTTGCAGTCCAGTACCACGAAAGACGTGTTTCCCTGCATGATGTTCGGCTTGGCATAGAACCGTGTTTTACCGGCTCCGCTGCCGCCGACCACGAGCACATTGAGGTTGCGCCTGTGCCTGCGTCCGTCAAGTCCGATCCGCGTATTTTGTGTAAGAATGATATTGTCCGCAAAAGTTTTATCCGCGTATTTTTTGGACAATGAGCGGGCGTCTCCCAGTTTTGCAGAACCATACTCCTCACCTCTGCGGTAATTGCGCCGTGCAGACAGGAAAATGCCGATACACAACCCATAAATGAGCAGGAAAATGAGGATTGCGCGGGGCGTATCATCGCACCATGCCACGCGGAACGGATGCGCCATTCCTGCCGCAAGTCCTCTTATGATCCCGATCAATCCGTTGGATAAAAAAGGGGCGGCTATAACAGCCGCCCATACGACAAAAACGCATCCGATCCCAATCAGAATCAAGCGCGTATTCCAATCTTCATTCGGATTCATTGTCGTTATCTCCGGATTGCTCTTTTTCCGCCCTTCCGAGCGATTCAATGCACTGTATCATTATCTTTGCGCCTCCGTTCTTTTCTTCTGTTTTTTTGCAGGAGCGTCGATGACGGTCAAAAGGGTATCGTCCACAAATCCTGTATCGCGTCCCTGTGCCATGAGTTCGTTCCGTGTGTCGTTCAGGGAAGCTATGATAAGCCTGCGTTCATATTCGTCTACCTCGATCAGCCGTTTTTCCATACGCTCACCTCGCGGGCTGTTCTTTTTGCTTGCGTAGCTGTGCATACAGGGTGCGGTCTATGCGGTCAATCGTATCGTTTGCCGCTTTATGGATCTGGCTTAATGCGAGCCGTTTGTCCTGTGTTTCAAGCTGCGCATATTCCTGCGGTATCTGATCCGGCAGGGGCACGGAGACTCCAAACCGTTTACAAGTAACTGCTGCGGCACAGCCGCATGAAAATGGGGCGAGATTATGTTCCGCACGGGCAAGCTCCCGCGCGATACAGAAAAAGAGTTTGTTCCCATCAAGGCCGCGCGCCACTTCCACCGCTTTGTTTTCTTCTGAATAGACGGCTCCTGCATTTTGATCTAAAGAATCAGACAGCCGTACCGGAACGGGCGTACCTGTCATAAGGGCTTTGAGTTTGGATTTGATTGGCATGGACTTGGTCGCGCGTTCCGGTACTTTCCGTCCATACGTTTGGGATACGTCAAAACACCGCTCCACCTTGTATCCCATTGCCATTGTTCCGTCCTCACGCTCATATTCCTTATCCTGCTTGAATTGCTTGATGGCGCTGCGCCCCTGTCCTTTTCGTATTCCCCGTTCCCGTTCCGCCCATTCCTCCGCGGTCAGGATATATGTAGCTTTGGGATTCTGCGCCATCGCAAGGAGGGTATTGCCTACCGATGTTTTTCCGAGCCGCGCCTGCATTTCCAGATACTCGCCTAACTGTTTTGGATCGGAGAATACCCGCTCCGTCATATCTTCTACGGTCTGGTGCAGTTCATCCCGTTCCTGCTGTTTGTATGCGGCATATTCCTCTTTGGAATACTGCTGTTCTTGCTTTTCCAGCAATTCGTCAAAATTTTCCATTCGTTTTACCTCGCTTTTCCTTTGGATTTTCTCTTTCGTTTCGGCTGCCTGTGGGCGGTCTGCCGGAGAATTGCTTTCTGCGGCTGTTTTTCCGCCTGGGCTTTTGCTTTGCGTTCTTCGCGCAGCTCTTTTATTTGGCTGCGGACGGATGGTTTCCGCTCAATATCCTCCGCGGCGGTATTGTCTTTGTTCCCGGAGATAGGCGCGGACGGACTTGAGTTTTCCGTTCTCTGTTTCTCCGTCCCCGCCATCGTAGGGTTTTCCTGCGATACTTCCTCCGGCTGTTTTTGTCCCTGCTCTTTTGGGGAGCCTCCCAACATTTCATCGAGCGTATCGTTGTCGATGGTATGCGTATCCTGCGGCGGCGTTTCACGTTCCTCTTCCGGGGCGTTTTCCTGCGCTTTGCGCTTTTCCAGAATATCTTCCCGTATTTTGTCTACCTCTACGGTGGATAAGGCGAACCGTTCCGCGATCCGGTTGACCTTTGCCGCGTCGTTTGCGTTGACCACAACGTCAACGAGGCCGTCCGGCTGTTTTCTGTTGATGACCGCCGCATACAACACGCCGTATTTCCGAGTTTCCTCTGCAAAGACCTTCATATCTTCGCTCCTGATAACGAATACCTTGGTCGGTTTTCCGTTGAACGCACGCATCCGCGTCCGCCCTCTGGTACGTTTTTGGCTTTTTGAGGCCGCGATGAGGAACGCTGCAAGGGAAAGCGCCGCCTTTCCCGCGATATTTGCCGCTACTTCAACGCCGCGTACCGTCATGTTCACGACCTGATCCGCCGCGTCTCCTGAATGGTTCATGTTTCATCATCTCCTTTTTGCGTTCTGCATGGATCTTTTGTATGGTTTCCCGCAAGCGGGCCGCCCGTGCGGGGATCTCACCGCATAGCCGCACCTCCTTTCTGTATTGCCCGAGCAGGGATGCGATCTCCCGCAGCCTGCCGGATAATTCTTTGTCGCGTTCCGGCGTGGTGTTTGTGCGCCGCCGTTCGTTCCTGACGTCCGTCCGTTCGGACAATAAGGCGGTAATGTCTTTCTGCCGCCGCGCTTTATGTGCCTCAAGGCTCGTAAGAGTTTCGATCTTATATCTGTTTAAAAATTTTGCATGACCGGACAGTTTATCTATCTTCCGCAGATCCTCCCGCAGGAGGTATGGAGCACTCGGAACATGGGGAGCCTGCCGCAGTTTGTGGAGATAGTAATAATACAGGGCGCGGAGCCCACGCCATGTGATGCGGTGGGAAAGAACAAAGAGGCCGAGGTACCGTCTGCGGGGGATCGTTTGCTTTGTCGGGGCGTATTCTTGTTTTTGCTGGCGCAGGATACGCGCGCGGATCGCTTCTTCCGTATATTGCGGTCCTAAGCTGCGGAGCCGCACAAACCGCTCTTTGCCGGGAGGACGCACCGCCATGTGTTTTACCCCTGTTTTGATCTCATACCCCATATCCCGCAGGGAGCGGAGAAAAGCGGGGAAGCTCATCGCCGCCATGACAGCCTTGTCCACATCCCCGCGGATCGCGCTCCTCCATGTCGGCCTGCTTTCCTGCTCCGCTTTCCATTCCATATAGTGCTTTGTTCGCCCCGCATATTTTGGCTGGATGACGGAAAGGGAATATTCCCGGCAAAGTTCATCCGATGTCCGCCGCATGAGCGCATAGCTCGCCTTATTGTCGTAATACCGTTTCCCGTCCTTGAACGACACGGAATTGAGTACGAAATGATTATGAATACACTTGGCATTGAGATGTGTCGCCACAATAACTTCAAACCTGTCACCCCATAGCCGCCGCGCAAGCTCCACGCCTATTTTATGCGCAAGCTCCGGTGTTCCCTCTCCCAGCGCGAAACTCTGGTAACCGTGGTATGCGGCGATCCCATCTTCCTTTTTCCATTGTTTTTTGGTGAGTATCATCTCCTTCCGGGCGGTTTGCTTGGCGCAGTTGACACCCGTTACAAAATATTGCTGCTCCGTTTTAGCGTCTTCTGTGGCATAACCGATTACGTCCGCAAGCCCGCGCGCCTGCGCCTGCCGCATGGCTTCCTCCATTACGTCTGTCATATCTGCGCTGTTTGTCTTGCCCCAATCCGGATTTTTCGTCTTTTCCGGGTTCTCCGCATAGCCGAGCACATGGTCGATTCTGCCGCGAATATCCCAAATTGCCGTTGTTGCCATTACGTCATTTTGTCCGGGAGCACGACCGCTTCGCGTATTTTGACGATGCTGTCAAAAAGCCGACGGGCGTTTTCCGCATATTCTTCGGCAAGAAAAAAGCCCGTTGCGTTGGCACGGGCGGCGATCTGATTCATACGGTTTCCAATGGCGCGCAGTTCCTTTGTCATAGCATAGAAATCTGCGGACGGCGGCTCCCGGGGCACATATCCCATAATGAGGGAGCGGAGATACGCCGCCTGAGAAAATTTGGCTTTTGAGGCATTTTGTTTCAACATTCTGTATTCCGTTTCGTTAACGCGGAAAATTACCTGTATGTTTCGTTTCAGCGTAGTGATCCACCTCCTTATTTTCTGCAACAAAAAAGCAGCCATATTTTATGGCTGCCTCAGGTACTGTTTAGCAGTATAGAATTGTTATATCTCGTGATCCAGTAACCAACTTAAAAGCTCTTCGTCGTTCATTGTGCCAGCAGCAATCCTTAATCCTATGTGTATCAGATCATCATCTTCACAGTCGATCTTTATTTCGTTTATCTCAAGAAAAGACAGCATTGCCATAATCCCTGCACGCTTATTGCCATCCACAAAAGGATGGTTAGAAATTAGAGAGTATCCGAGCCTCGCCGCCTTACGTTCAATCGTGGGATAAACATATATGCCGTCAAAAGTTTGGAACGGAGAATTGATTGCAGATTCAAACAGATTTTCATCCCGCAGGCCATCGCACCCGCCTGTTTCCTCTATCAGCATTTTATGCAGCAATTTGATTTGTTCTCCTGTCAAACGCTTCATTTTGCGAGTTCCTCAAAGGCATGTCGGTTTTTCTCCAGAATTCTGCGCCCGATTTTTTCGACGTCTTCTGTCGACGCCGTTTCTTCTTTTTGAAATTGGCTAATCTCCATTAAAACGTATTTGGGAGCATTATTTTTCAGAATCACCGCTGCGCCGTTTTCATCTACCATTCGGGCAACACGGGAAAAATTCTGATTCGCTTCCGAAATAGATACAAGGTTATTTGTATTGACATTCATCGTTCTCACCTCCATTTATATTATATCCAAATTTTAGGATAAATACAACCTAAATTGTGCAATGGGGTATAAGGGCCTCCCCTTACAAGCGAATCATGATGGCGAATGCTATCATGATTCAGTGCTTGGTAGGACAGCGCAGACGCGCTGTCCCAATTCCTGCCGAAAAGAAAACATCTATCCGCGCGGTGTTTTGGATCCGGTATATTCAGATACTCCTTTAAGCCCGTCAAAGGTCACGGTCACGATCCCGAGCCGTTCTGCAAGCAATATCTCCTGTGTCATTTCTTCCGTGATATTGTTTCCGCATACGACCAGTATCCGGCAGCGCCGCAGCACCTCCAGCGACATATCCTGCCGCGCCTGTTTTTGGCTCGGAACCGTATTCGACAAGAAGGCTGCGAACATTACATTCGGACAGATCGGAATATACCCCAACCGAAACAAAGACTGTGAATATTCCTGTGTTTCCCGTACCGGGGAACCGTCTTTTTCAAACGGAGCACAAACATACGCAAATACCTTATTTTTCATCTGGCCTCCTTCTAAATATCTTTTGCAGTAAAAAAGCACCCTCATCTGAGGATGCTCTCTCCATAATCTGAGAATGTTTTATCGTTCCGGTTCATTCCGGTCATGCTTTCTGGCTCTTGCAATTTTTAGTATCTCATTGATATTATCTTCTTTCACAGCATTTGGGTAATCCCGATTAAATTCAAGCAAAGCCTCGCGGCTCATTGTTTCCTCACTGCGGTATTCCTGATATAACCGTTCATAGTCTCCATTCGCTGTAACGTTTTTGATAAAAGAGACTGAATCTTCCGGTACGCTCTCCCAACTACCATAAAGCGCGAGCATAGCGGCGTCGATCCGCTCCATGTCAATAGGCCTTCCCATGCGGTCATGTTCGCGCAATATACCTATAATATCCGAAAGATCGTTCTTATATTTCCTGCCGGACGTCAGTTTCATGGCAATCAGGTACTCTGCCGAGACGGTTCGCACCGTAAGGATATTTGAAAATGTCTTATAGTAGGTCGAATACTCGATCAATTTTGGTGTATAGGATCGCGTCCTGACAAAATCCGTATTCAGCCAACCGTGCGGAAGATGGTGGGCGTCTCCCACATGGTTAATGGCTTCTTTCATAACAGAAGACGCGGATATAACGGCGTCAATATCGTAAGTCATTTCCCGAAATCCGTAATTCACGAGGATCGCCGCACCGCCGATAAGCACGATCTCCGCTGGCATTGTCTTTCCGTTCAACCTGCGAAATTCTTTTGCCAATTCCTTCAAATAACGGTCAAGGTTTTCCTGTGTAAATATCGGCTCAATAGACATCACGCACCTCGCTTTCCACAATATTAAATTGCATAAACTCAGGAATGGCTGCATTTAGGCTTTCCTGCCTGATCGTATCGTCGTTCATAGCGCTGGCGGCAGCGATCACACTGGAAGGGTAGATGACAGTCTTTAGTTTTTGCGCACGGATATCGTTATAGTTTTTGCACAACGGAATGTTGTTTTCGCTGCAAAGGTAATCCACCATCGCAAGCAGATACAGGCTTTCAGGATACCATTTTCTGTCATAGAGCTTACGTATCTCATCTTTTTCCAATATGTCAATGATAAAATCAAGGTCACCCATATCTTTTACAAGATGACGGATATTGTTCTTAAATACCTCAAATCCGCTTCTTAAAGGAACTGCGTCAACGTCAGCGATCTCATCTTCAATCAGTTTTTCCATTGGCACATTCAGAGCCTTTGCGATCCGATATAAGGTTCCGGCAGAACATTTTTCAATCTTCGCTTTTCCAGAACAAATATCAACGACCGTAGTCTGAGGTACTCCACTATCTTTTGCCAGCCGATAGCGTGAGAGTTTTCTTTCCGCGAGTAAATCATTTAACAACATGATCATCCACCTGCCTTTAGAATGATTATATCGGTTTACCGAACTATTGTCAATCAAGTGAATACTCATCTTGCATCCTCCCGCGACAACTTTTTATGTGCTCTTTGCCCGTGAAATTCAACACCTGTAAAATGATCTGCATCCAAAATGTATTCCCCCCTATACCATTGAGCCGATACGAGCTGTTCGGCTTCCCGTCTGTCTGCGGCTGCTACCTCTACTGTCATGGACAATGTTTCGGTTATTGTTACCCTATATGGCTGTTTCATCTTGCTTCCTCCCTTATAACATGATTTGACTGCCTTGTACGGATTTTAGATAATCCTTTGCTTTTCATCAGCATATCGTTATAATCCTTTCCACATTCCGGCGGATCGTATGTTACGGTATATCCGCTGTTTTCCAGCAATATCTGTATGGTGTGCGCCGCTCTTTGCCCTGCAAGGTCGCTATCGAGCCGCAGGGAAATATTGCGGATATTGCCGTTTTCTTTGAGAAAACGGGCAAGGGCTGCTGGGAGCGGCGTTTCCCGTATCACTTCTTTTGGCTGATAAACGCCGGATAAGGAGAGATAGTTTTCCTGCCTTATGTCTATGCCTTTCCTCATTCGTAGGGTTGCGAGAGACAGCAGGTCGATGGCGCTTTCACAAACATATACCGTATCGTTTTCAGACAGGAACGGGATGCGGAACGAATATTCCTTATTGCTTCCCTCCGCTTCCCGCATAAATGTGGAAGCGGGATTACTGCTTCTAATCATGGCATACTGCGCTTTCCCTGTGCAATCATACCCAACGAAACAGCAGTTTCCATACTTCCGTTCCTCATAAACCGTTCCTTTTTCAATGCAGACTTGAAGCAGGGCAGGGGAGATACCGCGTGCAGTGAGATAACGCATCACCCGGTCGTTATTTATATTCCGCTCCGGAAGAATGAAAGGCGGCTTTGGTTTAGGTTGGCTTGTGTATCTGGGCATCGGGGCAAGATATTTGTCTTTATCACATAGATGTTCCACTGCCTGTACAAATCCCATACCGCGCACTTTGATCAGGTAATCCAGCGCGCTTCTGCCGCCGATCCCGCGCGACCACCAAAACCATTTTCCGTTGGAGATTTTCAGACTGTCATGCGTCCGGGTGCAGTAGATATTCCCAGATACCCGTACCAATTCGTCCGGTTCATATTGACTCAAATATGAAAACAGATCGGGACGTTTTGCCGCCTCGATCTGCTCCCGTGTTACAGGATGTACCTGTTTTGGTATTCCCATATCGCTTCCTCCATCTATCGTTGTATTTCCTGTGTCTTTTCCTGCGTTTCCTCCGGCGTCGTGTCCACCGCTTCGGGCGTCGCATCACCGAGATTAAGCAGTGCGTTTACCGCTGTGAGGCGTTCCGCTTTTTCTTTGAGTTCCTGTTCCTGCTTAAACGGCCTCCCGATCTCTTCTTTCGCGTTTTCCATCTGCCGCCGAAGCTCCTGCAATTTTTCCTCGTTGGCCTTGGCTCTGTCCGCGACGCCTTTCAGGGTATTCTCGATCCGCGTCATGTTCCCAAGCGCGTCCGCTCCAAGCTCTGTGACATGGGACATCGTTCCTTTGCAGTTCAGCTTGAAATGACGGTCAAACGTATCAAACGAAAGCAGCATTTTGAATCCCTTATACGTCCCGATCTCCCGTTCGTTTGAATCTTTTGCCCGTTTACAGAGTTCCACGATTGCCGCGCCTGCCGCCGCTTTTTCCTTGAACAGTACGCCTTCTATCTCCATACCGGGGAAGTCCTCGCTCTGATGCTGCCTGAGCAGCTCCATGTCCGCCTTAAGCCCCCGAACCGTTTCTTTCGTATGTTCGATCATCACAGGGTAATGTTTGGCTACTTTGTCCTCCAGTTCATACCTTCGGCTCAAATAATCCGATTGCAGCAGCCGCAGCCTCGATACGGCGATGTCGAGGTCCATTTTCTCTTTGATGTAGGGATTGCCCGTTGCGAGCATTTTGACCTCCGCATAGGAAAGGGCGGCCTCGTCCACGTCCTCGCATGAGCGGACAGGAGCCTTTGAAGTCATGATCTGCCCAATATACTTCTGTTTGCTTTCTATGGTCTGCCACATATATGCGTCGAACGTATTCTCCGTCACATACCGGAAAATATCTACGGATTCGTTGTTGTTTCCCTGCCGGATCGCGCGCCCTTCGCGCTGCTCGATGTCAGCGGGGCGGTCGAGTAGGTCGGCGGCATTACTGCCGCCTTCCCCTCTAAGAACCGTACGTGAGAGTTTCCCCTCATACGGCTCAAGCAGTTCTAAGCCTTTATCATTCTAAAGGCCAGCTAGTCAACTAACGATTTTCTTTGTAGCATTTGGCATGCACGAGCAGCCGGACTGTTCTTCCATCCGCTTTTTCTTCCCGTACATTCCATTGGGTTTCGGCAGTGATTGGTTGTCCGCAAAGCGGGCACTTTTTATCCTGCTTTTTCCACATATACATTAAGGATTTTCTTCCCTTTAGGGATAACAGCATTTTGTAGGTCATTCTTTCCTCAAAGTAACTTTTCCATTCACGATCAAATGGATTGGCTTTACTGACGATCTTTTGATGCCGGATTATCTTGGTATCAAAAGCCAATTTCAAAGGAAATATGTCTTCTTTGCCATTTTTATCCAGCTTCACGAGAAACCGCCAGTTTTGCCCCTTGTAGTAATGGAAGTATTTGTTTGCGATCCAGCGCTTTCCCTTTTTCGGATGCCGCCTTTTCGCCCACTGCCATAATTTACAAAATATCTGATGATCTACCTTTTGGAAAGTTTTTGATGATGCGCCGCATCTGTAATAGTTTGCCCATCCGGTAATCTTTGGATTCAGAAGCCGGATCAATGTCTCCTGCGTGCACGATTTGTTGCTGTCAATCGTATGACGGATTCCATCCAAAAACCTTTTGGTGCTTTTCTTGGATGGCTGTGTCAACAATGTTTCTTTGAACTTCCTAATATTGAATCCTAGAAAATCAAATCCATCATCTATGTGTGTCACTACCGTCTTTTCTTCCGACAGCTCCAGTCCGCGCGCGGCAAGAAACTCCACTAACATCGGCTTTATCTCTTTCTCCAAAACATCCCTGTCAGCACTTGTTATGATAAAATCATCCGCGTAACGAACCATATTTACCATCGGCGAATACAGCTTCCCGTTTCGGGAATGCCGTTTGTACCGTTGTGCCAACATTGCCTGAATACCGTCCAATGCCATGTTCGCAAGGGCGGGCGAAATAATTCCGCCCTGCATCGTTCCTTCTTCCGTCCGGTATAGTTCCCCGTTGAAGATCACCCCGCATTTTAACCATTGTTCCAATATCTTTGTGTCTGTCGGAATATTTCCGAGCAGCCACTCGTGGCTAATATGGTCAAAACAACCTTTGATGTCTCCCTCTAAAACCCATTGGGGAGAGTAACCATGCGACAAGATCGTGTGGCACTGCTGAATCGCATCCTGACAGCACCGCCCTTTGCGAAATCCGTAGGAATGCGGATCGGCTGTCATCTCTGCTATCGGTTCCAACGCAAGCAAATACAACGCTTGCATCGCCCGATCTTTCATTGTAGGTATCCCAAGCGGGCGCAACTTTCCGTTGCTTTTCTTGATGAATACTCTGCGTAATGGCTGTGGTTTGTAGCCCTTCCTCTTTAGCTCCAGAATGGCCTCCACTTTTTCTTTGTCGGTAGACCATATGATACCGTCTACCCCTGCTGTCTTTTTCCCTTCGTTAGTTGTCACCCTTTTTATGGCGATTGCTTTTGCCGAAAAAGAGTGTGTCAGCGTCCACTGCAAGGCTTTCACCTTACCGTGTCTGCCTTCCTTTCTAGCCTTTACAATACGTTCCTGTAGCTTTTTAACCTCAGCTTCGCATTTTGTCCAGTCAATGGACTCCCATGCCAGCTCCAAGTTAGGTGCTGCACACGCTGTTTTACTCGCGTTCATTTGCTTTGCTCCTTTCAAAAGTTCCATAGGTTTCTTGTAAAGAACCACCGTTGCGGAAGTCTGCCCACTTTCGTGTGGGGTAACGTCTAAACCCCTATCTGCTTCATTACAAAGCAGCATTCGCTTTTTCCGCACTTCCTCTACCTGCATCCCTATCGGCGGCCCTTACGGGCAGCTTCCCTACATTGTAGGAGAGATACAGGCTTACCTTGTTCCGCATAGATAACAATAGGTAGGTTAGGCTCTGTCTCATCCACCGGCAGCGCACTTATCCGTGTAATCCCACCATGGAAGGGATTATCTGGCTGCTTCCCATTTTGGGCTGGAGCCTGTCAGCATCTTTGGCTCGTTGGACGTTACGATGTTTACACGACAGTTCACGTATGTTAGCCATACTACCCAAGCCTAGCGCCCCGCCCACATTGATGCTCGCAGGCTCGCCCTCACCTCGCGGTTTTGGCTTCTCCGAATTACCGGAGGGCTACATTGTCGTGACAGCTTCACAAAAGACCGTTGCCAGTCTTCCATGTGTCACTAGGCTACCGCTAACGGAATAGCGGGTTTAATCTTTATTCAGTTAAACAATTATCTATGCGACTTCAAGTCGCACCCACGGCACATCGACATGATGGAGCGCCGCAAGCCTGTCCTGTACGTTGGTCCCGGCGCCCATTTTAGAAGTCGATCCCATGAGGATACGCACCTTTCCGCTCCGCACTTTGGAAAACAGGTCAATTTTTTTCGCGTCCGTATTCGCCTCGTGAATAAAGGCGATCTCATCGCGCGGTATGCCTTTGTTCAGAAGCTTTACCCGTATATCTTCGTAGACATTGGAAAAGCCGTTCGGCAGGGAATATACGCCGTTTTCGTCTTTAGTCAGTTCCAAAGCTCCCTGCGGCGTGGAAAGATCAGAGAACACCAGCTGCGTTCCTTTTTGATCTGTTGTATCCCGGTACACTTTTAAGATATTTTCCACGCAGGCATTTATTTTGCTTTGCGGATCGTCCTCCAGCATAGAGTTCAGGATGCGCTGGTCAAGCGCGAGCTTGCGCCCGTCGTTGGTAATTTTCAGCATATTGTCTATTGTTGGATCCATTTTTCCGCTCCGCACCACATCGGCACGATCTGCAAATTCCGCTACCATCTCTTTTTGAAAGTCGCTTGACTTTGTCACTACCGTATGATAGTTTGCTTCCGGAACAGGCAAATCCAATGTGTCCGCCGTCCGTATATCCGCGCACTCCTTGAACATGGCAAGCAGTTCCGGCAGATTGTAAAAGCGGGCGAACCGTGTGCGCAGCCTGTATCCCGTTCCTTCCGGTTTCAGTTCAAGCGCCGTTACGGTCTCGCCAAAGGTTGACGCCCATGCGTCAAAATGTACCAGATCATTTTTTTGAAGTAATGAATACTGGAGGTAGCGCTGCATGGTATACAGTTCCGTCATGCTGTTGCTGATCGGCGTACCCGTGGCAAATACAGTTCCCCGGCCTCCGGTGATCTCATCCAGGTACCGCGTCTTTCCAAAGAGGTCTGCGGATTTCTGCGCTTCCGTTTGGGAAAGCCCCGCTACATTGCGCATTTTGGTGAACAGGAACAGGTTCTTGTAAAAATGCGCCTCGTCCACAAACAGCCTGTCCACACCCAATTCCTCGAACGTTACGACGTCGTCTTTCCGGCTGGTATCCGTGAGCTTCGCAAGTTTGGCTTCCAGGCGTTTTTTACTTTTTTCCATTTGCTTGATGGTAAAGCGTTCGCCGTTCGCCTCTTTCAGTTCTGCAATACCCGCGACGATCTCGTCTATCTGTTCCCGAATCATCATGATCTGCCGTCCCATGGAAAGCGGTATCTTTTCAAACTGGGAGTGTCCAATAATGACCGCATCATAGTCCCCGGACGCGATACGCGCGCAAAACTTTTTCCGGTTCGCCGTTTCAAAGTCTTTTTTCGTTGCCACAAGGATATTGGCCGACGGATAAAGCTGCAAGAATTCAGCGCCCCATTGTCCGGTCAGGTGGTTGGGTACGACAAACAGGCTCTTCTGACACAGTCCGAGCCGTTTGAGTTCCATTGCCGCGGCGGTCATCTCGTAGGTTTTGCCCGCGCCCACGACGTGCGCGAGCAGGGTATTCCCGCCGTAGACCGTCCGCGCCACTGCGTTCAGTTGATGTTCTTTCAGCCGGATTTCCGGGTTCATGCCGGGAAACCTCAGATGGCTCCCGTTATATTCCCGGGGACGGATGGCGTTGAGCTTTTCGTTATATATCCTGGTAAGCGCGTCCCGCCTGTCCATATCCGCCCATACCCACTTGTGAAATTCGTCTTTGATCGTCTGCTGTTTCTGCTGTGCGATCATGGTCTGCTCCACATTCAGTACACGGGTTTCCGTACCATCGGGATCGGTACGCTTATCAAAGACGCGCACGTCTTTCAGGTTAAGCGTCTCCTCAATGATCTTGTATGCTCCCACGCGCTTCGTTCCGTATGTATTGGTCACGGCAATGTTTTTATCGTCCCAGTTCTTATTTGAGATATTCCAAAGGGCGGTGGACGGGGAATACCGCACATGGATCTTTGTTTTGAGGTAAGGGGACGGCTTCAGCAGTTCGTAAATAAACTGCTCGACATATTCCGGCGGGAGCCACGTTGCGCCCAGCCGTATGTCGATCTCGCTTGCGGACAGGTCTTTCGGCTGTACTTTTTCAAGGGCTTCCACCTGTATCCGCACAGTATCCAGTAAGCCCGCTTCCGCTCCGTGTTCCTGTAAAACCTTGTAAATGCCGAGCGCCTGCTTGAGTTTTGCCCGCACGTTGCCGGACAGGTATTCGTCGGCTGTTACAAGCGGGAATTGTTCGGGATCAAAAGAATCCCGTTCGATTTCTTCGGAAATCAGCGTTCCGAAATCCCGGAAGATGATCCCCCGCAGCTCCCGCACGATCTCGCTGCCGGATATTCCGGTAAGCTGCTCCATATATGTAAGATCCACCTTTGCTTTTTCGGCAAGGGATACCGTAAGGGCTTCCTGCGCGGTATCCACCGAAGTAACGGCTTCCGGCTGCCGGATGGTGCGTTTGGAAAACATGTCTGCTTTACGTTTTAGTTTTCCGTCCGCGTCCAGTATTTCAAGGGAGCAAATAAGGAAGTACGCCGAATCGTCTGAAAACGCCATGCTGTTGCCGCGCGAATTGAGCAGCCCATATTTTTTGGTGTAACTGTCGTACAGCGAATTGAGCTTTCGTTGTTCCTGCTGTACTTCCTCTTCCGTTCCGTTTTCCATTTGGACGTCGATCAGGCGGCGCATACAGTCCCGTATCCCGATCATGCCGCGTATCCGATTTTCGGCGGTCAAAGACACATCCACGCGGTTCATGCGGCTGTTTTCCCGGAAATATATCTTTCCGTCATGCAGGGTATAGCTGTAATTGCGCACATTCGGATCGGCTGGGATGGACTCCGTTTCGTCCTGTTCCGGGAACTCTACATCATAGTCAGTGATGCGCGCGTCGATATGCGACAATGCCTCTTTCAGCTGCTTCCCGAGGTCTGCGCCGGGGATCGGAACACACTTTACATCTTTTCCACCGTATTGCGTATGTTCGGTGGATAACATACCGAGTACCATTTCCGGGTGATCTATGAAGTATGAATTGATAGAATACCCGTCCTCCGTTTTCTGTGCGTGTATCCAGTCGGCTTCCACGGCCTGCGGCCTGTCGCGCTTTTGCAGGAACAGGATATCTGCCGTGACCTCTGTTCCTGCATTTTTGGAAAAAGCGTTATTCGGCAGCCTTACCGCTCCAAGAAAATCTGCGCGCTCCGCGATATATTTGCGGACAGAGGAGTCTTTCTTGTCCATCGTAAAGCGGCTGACCACAAAGGCCACGATCCCGCCCGGGCGCACCTTGTCCAGCGTTTTGGCAAAAAAGTAATCATGAATGGAAAACTTGTTTTTGTCGTACCGTTTATCCGGCACGCGGTAATTTCCAAACGGGACATTGCCAATGGCAAGGTCAAAAAAGCTGTCCGGCAGGTTGGTGTGTTCGTAGCCCTGTACTGTGATCTCCGCATTCGGATAAAGCTGCTTTGCGATGCGCCCGGTGATACTGTCAAGCTCGATCCCATATAGCTTGCTGTTTGTCATGGAATCCGGCAGCATACCGAAAAAGTTTCCCGTGCCGCATGATGGCTCCAGAATGTTCCCGGTTTCAAATCCCATTTCCGCAATGCAGTCATAGATGGCGCGGATTACGGTAGGAGAGGTGTAGTGGGCATTCAGGACAGACGCGCGTGAGGATTCATATTCCGTTTCGGACAGCGATCCTTTGAGTTCTGCATATTCGGTTTTCCAGGAATCGTTGTGTTCGTCAAACGCTTCCGGTATCCCGCCCCAGCCCACATACTGCGCCAGCGCTTCCTGTTCGTCCGGCGTAGCAGCGCGGTTTTCTTTCTCAATCGTCTGAAGGATACGGATCGCGGCAATATTCCTGCTGAATTTCTCCTTTTTGCCGCCATAGCCAAGCTCATCATCTGTAATACGGTAATTTTCCGCCTGTTGCTTTTGCGGGGGCGTAGACTCCGGTATATTGTCCGGGGCTTCGGCAAGATTTGTTTTCGCGATTGCCCGATGGGACATCTCCGGCATATATTTGGCATTGCGCTCGTCCTGCTCCAAAAGATGTTGGAATGTCTCTTTGTTTTCTGCGCGGAAAACAGGGTGGGAAAGCGCAGGATCGAGAAGCTGTACCTCATTGTCCGTGATCTGTGTGATTCGGAAAGCAGTCCCGTCGAGATACACCGTATCGTTTACAGCATACGCATAGGGGCTTTCTGTTGCCTCCTGCGATTCGGTCATAAGGCTGTCATTGCGGCTGTCCTGCCGCAGCATACGGTCAAAATCTCCGCGCGGGATCTCTTTGGTCAAAAGCGGATATTTCTCATCGTTGACTGTTACTGTATCATCCGTGATCCCGAGGATGGTGTGAGTTCCGGTAGACAGGAACACTTCCGTGCCAAGCGAATAATCGTAACCTGCTGATTCCCGCCTTTCCCATTCCTGTTCCCGTGTCCGCTTTGCGATACGTTCTTCCGCTTCGCGGAGCAGGCGGGCTTCCTCCTGTTTTTGTTCCCGTTCCGCCTCTCTGCGTTCATATTCCGGCAGGTATGCCTTTTCTTCCGGGGTGAGGTATCTGTCCTGCTCGATCATGCTGCCGATATACTTCGCTGCTTTTGTCCATGAGATGAGCACTTTGTCATACGGAGCGGCAATGCTGCCGCGTGAGAGGGCAATGCCTTTCCTGTCGTGCCATTCGCCGCTGTCATCTGTTCCGGACATTCCCGGATAACTTCCGCCTGTGCCGAATATTTCGCTCAGGAAGTTCCCGCGCTCCTGATTGGATCTTTCCTTTTGAAAGTATAGGTATGTGCGGTACTTATTATCTGTAACGTGAATAAAATTTTGAAAAAATCCCGCGATCTCATCGTCGGTAATAAAGCGCCGGGGAAGCTCCCGCGCAGTTTCCTGCGCCTCAAAAACAAGCGGGATACGTTTCAGGTCGGAAACGTCCTGCAAAAGGCGCCCGGGATCATGGAGAATACGGCGCGCGGGAGGATCCTGCCTGAAATCTTCGATGGCGGATTTCAGCCTTTGCAGAATATCTTCTATGCCTTCTTCCCGCGACAGCATATCTATGATGTGCGCCTGTACTTCCGGTGCGCCCGAGCCTTCCGTTTTCCATTCCTGCGGAAGATTTTGGTGATCGTCCCGGAAAAAGAAATACAGGCTGCCCGCGATCTCCGCACGTTCCGCTTCATCTACCCGCTTCAGTTCTTTTTTCGGCAGGTAACGTCCAAGCGTGAGAAGCTCCATCACGCGCTTTGCCGCCTGTTCCCATGTAAGCAAAATATGCCCGGCAGCTTTCTCGACGCTCCGGCCCTGCACGATGCGGACGCCTGTTCCATCAAACCACATGGATACAGGCTGATTGTCCGTATAAAACCCGCGGCCGCCCGTACCGTATTCCTCCCGCAGAAATGCGGCGTTTTCTGCAAGCCCTTTGTCTTTCTTGAATTTGGCGCAAATACGCAGGGCGCTGTTTCTTTTGTTCCCGCCAAGGCACAGGGCTTCGTCCACTATTTGCTGCGGCAAGGTGAATCCCGGCTCCGTTTCGAGCAGGGACAGTTGTTCCTGCGGACTGTTTTCCTGCAATAAAAAACCGGGGGCTCCGTTGTCCTCCGGTCTTTCGGTTTCGGTTAATTGTATATGAGGTCGTGGATCACCGCTTCCTCCGCCGCCTGCTTCAGATTGTTCATCAGGCCCGTCCACTTCATGGGATCGGACGCTTTCAGCTCCTCCGTCACGCCCTCGTCCTGCGCCATCTTCGTTATGGCCAGTTCCACGATCCCGCGGACTTTCCGGTCTACCTCGATCAGGTGTTCCGTCAGTTTCCCGTTCAGAAGCAGGCTGTTGTACAGCCCTTTCCTGTGGTCTTGCAGGAATGTCCTGCGCATCCTCCCGTATTTCCCGATCTTCTCCTGCGGCTGGCGCGGCATCGTGAGTTCGGGGATCATCTGTCCGTTTTTCTCTTTGTATGTGATCTCCATATTCTTTACTCCTTTCGGTTTCCCGTTTTTCTTCATTCTCCGATACTTTTTCCGGTTTGGCAAGTTTGCCGCGTTCCTCCCACAGGAGGGAAAGCTCTGTCCGCTCGATCTGCCGGAGCAGCATTTCTGATATATCTCCTGCGGCGCTCCCAAGATGGGCCGCAAGTCCGGGCGTATGAAACTCTATGACATCACCAAATTCTTCCGGCGCATAATATTCGCGCGGGGAATATCCAAGACGCGCAAGCAGGCAGTAATGGACGCTGTTTTCCACAAGGCGCTGAAAGTCTGCGCGAATTTCAAGCTCGTCCTGTCCCTCGAGCATACTGCCGCCAATATCCCGGAGCAGTCCGTCAAAGTAGTCCCCGAGATTATCTGTGACGGCATTGGATATAACGCCGAAAAGACGGTCCGAAAAGGGAAGCTCTGATCGTTCTTCGATCTCTCCGAAATGGTTTACAAGTTCTTCCAGTATCTTTTCTTCATCCTGTTCCCGCATCTCCCATAGACGGAACGGGAGATTGGCCATAGGCCGGGTGTCCGACACGTCGAAAACATACTTCAGCGATGGTTTTTCGCCGCTGTCGTCGATCAGGGCGATCCCCTTAGCTCCACGGTTGATCCAACGCCTCATACGGTCGTTCCAAAGCTCGAATGACGCGCAGGCACGCGCGTCCGGCCTTTGCGCGTAAATAAGGGCCTGCTCGTGGAACGGGTATTTATATAGCCATGCGGCAGAATCCAGAAAGGATTCCCATTCCTGTACGCTGCCTGTGATCCGCAGGAGCGTTTCCTGCGCAAGCTCTATAATACTTTGTACCTTTCCTGCCAAGATATGTACCTCCTATCGTTCTGTTCCTCTTTGCTTTTCTTTCTGCGGAGGATATTTTTTCATATATTCTTGCAGATTGCAGCTCCCACCCTCATAATTCCAGTCTTTTTGAGGATCGATCTCACGGTAAGCGTTTTGTGTGACGGGACTTTTTTTCAAGCGGATCGGCTCGTTCGTAATGAGCGTTCCCCAATGGTTCACCATGACCGCACGGGCGATCTCGCACGGATCGCCGCGGCCTTCGTCATCATGCCGTACTTCGTATAGATACATGCCTTTCGGAACCGTACTTCGGTCTATACGGGCGTTTGTGAACAACATGGTTTTTCCCAAAACAGTTACCTCTTCGTAAGTTTCCTCCCACGCATTATATGGATATGCCATTTTTTATCTCCTGCCTTCTCAATATGGTCAGCTTAAAATGTACTGTCCGCTCTCTTCCATGTCTGTCTTTGTACCGTTCATTTCATTCAGCAGCTCCAGAAGTGTTTTGAGGCACATCACAGCGGCGAATGCCTCAAGATTGTCGTCCTGTGCCGTAATTTCAAACCTGTTTTCTTCCAGCAGCGCAAGATGCGGCAGGATAAAGGAAAACAGAATAAAGTCTTGACTGAGACGATTTAAGATCAGCGCATGGTCGTCTCCTGCATGGTAAGAATAATATTTTTCGTATACGGCGGCAGGGAGCTTAAGACCACCGTAAAAATATGTGATACGCCCTGTATCTGAAATATGCCATACAACATAGTTACCGCCCTCGCGCAGCCGGATCTTTGTGCTGTGTTCGTCCAATGCCGATTCGGCAGTCAGCCCGTCGTCTCTGCCGAACAGGGCCGCTGCCGCCATTGCCATCATTTTTGCCGCTTTTTCCATAAATTCCTGTTTCTCCATACTTGTTCCCTCCGTTCTTATCTTTCCGGCTCGCGCCGTCTTTCAGCGATCCTGCGCCTGTAATCCTTGTGCGCAGCGCTTTTGTCTGTGTAATAATGGCCCCAAAAGTATTCGTGGGGCGTACTCCTGCGAAACTGCCACGTTACATAAGGCTGCGGGGCTTTGCTGTTATATCCCAGCGCAAAACCCGTATTTCCAATACACCGTTTCTCAAGAATGGTATATCCCTGATTACGTTCCACTCGCTTCCTCATCTCCTCCGTTTCTAAAAATAGGTACAAAAAAAGCCATGCAGCGCATGGCTTTTGCAATTTTCCGGTCACATTGCTTATTCAGTTTTGTTAGAATCCGCAGCGTTTTTTCATTTCTGCCTTTACTGTTTCAAAGCTCACAGAATCGCCGCGCTCTGCTTCAGCTAATCCTTTCAGTACGATTTTTCGGATCATCATTTTATATATCTCAACTTTTTCATCTAACGGCATTTTTTGCTTCCTCGGTAAAATGGGTACTTAATCTGTCTTTGTCCGTATATTTTGTTTCATCTGATGATAAACTTCAGTTATAAGGATCACGGAGTCAAAAATCGTGTATACGATTGAATATCCTTTATAGTGCAATACCCTGTCATTTTTATTGGAAGATATTAAGGGAACACCAAGCATAGGAAATTCTAATAATTTTTGTGCTTCATGACGAATTTCTTCAGTAAAAGAAATGGCGCGTTCGACATTATCTTCTGCAATATAGTACAGAATTTCATCCATATCGGCTTCCGCCATGTGCGTCCATTCCAGTATCATTTTTGAATCCTGCGTAATTCAGCATATTTATCCTGAAGCCGTTGCTGCATTTCGCTGTCGGAAATCCCTCCATTTTTCAGATACTCTTTTTTGCTTGCCTCATGTCTCTTAACCATGAAAAGATAATCGTACGCCTCATCAATGCTCTGTATATTGCCGGGCATTCCGTCAATAATATCATAAAAATATTTTTTAGCTACATTCATTTCATCACCTTCTCAAAACAAGTCCGTTTATGTTTTGAATAACTCAACTATTCTACTTTTTCCTTTATTACTGAAATAAACGCGAGATATTTTTGCCATCTTTTGTTTGGAGATACTCTTGTTTCATTTGCTCTGCGCTTATTTCACCATTAATATATCGTTTGGTAATATCTGTGGCTGTTTTCGATGGCTGTCGGCCTTCTACCATTGCAATGCCAAGCGCGTTATTAACACGCCGTAACCGCAATGCTTTTTCCTGTTTTGTCATAGTAACGCGCTCCTTTCGTATTGTTATATATATTATACCAAAATACTGGAAAAAGTAAACCGAAGAACCGCGATCAGGGGGCTTGTATAGCCCCCCTGCCGCCTTGTCCTTATTGTTTGCTCTTTTTCCTCTTATGCAGGAAAACAGCTCCTGCTAAAATGCCGATACATAATACGATTGCTAAAATTGTTTTCGGTTCCATTATTTTCCTCCGTTCCGTATTTTTTTAGAATGTTTCTTTTTCAGCCATATTGTAAGCACGATCAGCCCTGCCGCTGCCGCGCATATAACGAGATAGGGGAGCACGGTTCGGGTATCTCCCGTTTTCGGCGGGTTCCCCGGAGGCGGCAATAACGTTACCGTCTGCGCCTCGTCGTTTATGTCCGTATGCACGGCGATCTCCATCCCACCGCACTCCAAATACTCAAACGCTACCAGCGTTTTCCCGGTAAGGTCTATAGCGGGGAACGTGAATATAACCTCTGCTGTTCCCGCTGCTTCCTCCGGCGTAAATACTGTTTCTGCTGTAATTTCCTTACCATTTACAAGAATCGGCTGTTCCGTTTCCTGATCCATCAGAATACCTTTCAGCACATATTCTTTCCCGGACATGAGATTTTGATACGAGACTGTATCAACAAGGGATATTTCTTCACTCACTGCAATCTCTTTGTCTCCCTCTTGTCCGGTGAGCGTCGTGCCAATCTCCGGGTTCCGAAAACGTACTGTCTGCCCTTTGTCCCCGATGTCTGCGTGTACGGAAATCTCCCGGCCTTTGTATTGCAGGCTTTCGAACACAACGGCTGTCTTGCCTTTGAGCGGAACAGAGTTGAATGTAAAGATAACTTCTACTGTCCCGTTTTCCGTTTCCGGCACAAACTCAGCCCAGGCGGTGATCGGCTCATCATCCGCAAGTAACGGTTCGCCTGTTTCTTTGTCCATTAACACGCCTTGCAAAGTGTATGTTTCGCCCGGGAGCAATCCATGATAGGTTACCGTATCCACAAGCGTTACTTCGGGAAGCACATCCAGCTCCTTTTCTCCATCCGGACCAGCCGCATTTGTACCGATCTCCGGTTTCTGGAACCGAACCGTCTGGTTTTCGTCCGCTATATCTTTATGTTCCGCAACTATTTTTCCATCCAGTTCAAGCGTCTCAAAAACAACTACGGACTTTCCATCCATGTCAAGGGAGTTGAACGTAAATTCATTGGTAACTGTCCCTTCCGGCGCGGTTGCCCGGAACACTGTTTCCGCCGTTATTTCCTCGCCGCCTATGAGGAGCGGCTGTCCTGTTTCCTTGTCCATCAACACGCCTTTGACCGTATATATCTTCCCAACGGACAAACCGCTGTAATACACCGTGTCCTGAAGTGTCGTTTGTTCAGACACATAGGCGTCATTCAGCATTGTTTCCACATCGTTTGCCGTGGTAAAGATTTCCGGCTGCTTTCCATAATCGTCGGTCAATGTTCCTAAATCTATAGTAGTATTGTGGCGGTAAATGGAGACTTCAAACGAAAGCAGCTCCATATCCTTGTTCGCCTCGCACCGCTGTTCTTCGATCAGATAATCGTCATACAGGAGCGCGCCCACGCTGTCGTCCAGTGTATCAATATCTCCGAACCAGATACCGTCCCGGTCGGTCGTTCCCCGGTTAGTGTTTTGTGAGTGCGGGTTCCATGCAGAGGAAGTATCAAACTGTCCGTTCCTATCTGTGATGATGGTATGGGATTCTCCCGTGGTAAGGGACGTTATTTTGAACGGGATATTCGCAAGCCGCTGCGCCGTTCTGTCCGCGATCTTCACGCCTTTCAGGTCGCCGCGGATCGGCTCGTTTTTGATTGCCGTATCAGCCGTATTCAGGTTCACAATTTCTCCGTTTTCACGAATCGTAAAAGTGCGGACGAGTACGCCCGTATGCAGATATCCTTCATCCGGCGGAGCAGTTTCCCGCACTTCGTAGGTTCCGTAGGGAAGCAGGTTATTTGCCGTGCTTGCCGCGCCTGTTTCGTCCGTTGTCATGGTATATACCACTTCACCGGGCGCATACAGCGTCCCGTTTACCAATACACCCATTTTACTCCGGCTTATAATCTCAAACACCGCGCCCGCAAGCGTGCCGCCGCCCTGCGGTTTGTTTCCGTCAATTTCCGCGTCCCATTTCTCAATACGGACGCCGCCGCGGATCACATCATTTTTGATTCCTGTGCCGGAGGCGTTCAGATTAACTATTTTCCCGTTTTCCCGGATTTCAAACGTTCTTTGAAGTACACCCTCATGCAAATACCCCTCCGGCTGTCCGTTTTCTGATTCCCTCACCTCATATCTCCCATAGGGGAGCAGGTCATTTGCCGTACTTGCCGTGCCTGTTTCGTCTGTCATCATCGTATGCACGACCTCCCCGGGCTCAAAGGAGTTTCCGTTTACGATCACTGCTTTCGCATTGCGGTTGACGATCTCCAGTACAGTATTTTCCAGAGTTCCGTCTCCCTGCGGCGTATTCCCGTCCAGTTCGTTATCCCATTTCTGTACGGAAACACCGCCGCGTATGACGGATTCCCGAACGACAGGCGCATTGTATGTCCACACCGATTCCACGCCCTGGCTGTCTGCGCTGATCTGCCGGATAAACAGTTCATCATTCGGCAAATATCCTTCCGGGCTTTTGGATTCCTGAATTGTTACTGTTCCGAGAGGCAGGGTGGGTATTTGCCCATTGCTTCCGTAATACAGCGGATCGCCGGAAACGAGATAGTCCGGGTGGAGCAGGGCATAGCCGTCTGCGTCTGTCCTGACAGTCCATGTCCGCTCCGGCTGTTTCCCGGACAAATCGGCTTCTGTAGAATACAGCCCTTTGTAGTAGCGTATGGTAAATTCTGCTCCCATAAGTCCCGCGCCGCCCTGCGGCACATTTGTTCCGTTATCTGCGTCCAGCTTGCGGAGCAGGATATCTGCCGGATCGTTCTGCGGGATATTTTTGACCTCCAATGCCGTCGTTTGTCCCGAGGTAATGGCAAAAGAAATTTGCCCTGTATGTCCTGCATACCCTTTTGGCGCGGTACGCTCTACGAGGTAATATCCTGTTCCTGCCGGGATGCCTGTAAGACTGCCTCTGCCATCTTCCTTTGTGGTGATTGTGCCAATTTTCTGCCCGCTGCCGGAATACACATCAAAGACCGCACCGGCAAGAGAGTAACAGGGATTCCCGTTCGTTTTAGCGGGATCGGCAGAAACTTTGACGATCTCGAGGTTACCTGTGGGTGTATAGTCCCAGCTCATGATGGGCTGCTGGCCATTCGCGCGGCCCTCGTTGTAGAGGAAGGCGTCAAAACCCTCCGGTGGCATAGCCTGTGACTCAAACGAAGCTATCATTCCTTTGACATGGCCGATCATATCATCGCCAAGTCCCTGAAACGCGGATTCGTCATTGAGGTATACATACGCCGCCGCTACATGGCACAGGGCATACATGGAATCGTTGTTGTCGTTATCTCCGAACAAGCCCTCCTTTACGCTGTCCCATCCGGGGCCGCCGAAACCGTAATACGCGATCTTTGTTAAGGTTTTATCCTGGCCGCTTCCGTTACGGTCAAGGTATCTGCTGATGGCATACTCGCCGTTGGATGCTCCCTTAACAGTGGGATCGAGACAAAATGCCTGATTGCCGTCAGCCCAATAATATTTTGTATAGTAGCCGTAATAGATCTGGTTTTCGTCGCGGATGCTGGTGATCGTGGTCTTATCCTGTCCGCGCGTCTGTGGGAAAATGCCTGCGGCGTTCACCCGGATATTTCCGCCGAGCGGCGAGGTGCAAATGGTAAGCGTTCCATTCTCTATGCTGTAATCCCTGTCCGGCAGGTCTGCGCCGTTTTGAGAGACAGAGGCTCCTGAAACGCCTGTAAGCGGAATGCTGACCGTATCTGCATTGGAGGGCATAGTGAGTTCCACGGCGCTGTCTTCATACACATCGCGCCTGTTGGTACTGACCGTTACGGTAACGGGCAGTTCCGTGATTTCGGAAGCAGGGCAATACCATTCAATATGCAGATCATGTCCGGCAAGATTGCCCGGAAGCGAAACGATCCCGCTTTCAGCGTTATAGGCGGCATAGCCTGTGACGTCTATGCTGCCGTCCAGCGTCACACGGAAACGGTCTGTGCTGACCGGGATCCTGTCCGGGTATTTGTTTGCCGAAACCATGATGGCTCGTCCATCTGTTTCAAATTCTGCATAAAAGGAATGGCTAGATTGTATTTCGCTGACATCATGGGCGTAATAATGGTACGTTACCTGTACCAAAGGCTGCTTTACTGTTCGGAACAGGATCGGCTGAATACCGCTGATATCTGCCGTCCGTGGTTTCGGTGTTGGTTCCGGTTCCTGTTCATTCGCCTGACTTGGCGTTTCCGTTGGAATCGGTGTTTTCTCCGCTCCCAATGCCGGAGAGGGCTTCGCCGTTGGGGAGGGGATAGGCGTTGCCGTTGGTTCCGGTGATAATGAGGGCGCGGCAGATACAGCAGCGGATGGACTCGGTATACTGCTTTCCGCTGACGCCGAAACGGGTATCAGGGAAAAGCAGACTACGGCTGCCAATATGAGGCAAACTGCCTTTTTGGATATCTTTTTCATAATTACCTCCTGTTTTTTAGATAAAAGGGTAAACAAAAAGGCCTGCATCTTTTTGCAAGCCTTTTGTAATTTTAAGTCTTTATTTCATTTTGATAATTGTTGGTATTTTAGAATGATGATACACTACATGGACTATGATATTTTCCTTTTCCACCTGATAAATGATATTGTACCCTTTATATACCAGAAGCCGGATATTTTCATCATAATCTTCTGAATACCGTACTCCTATATATGGATTGTCCATCAGGCGGTTAGGTTGCTCCATTAATTCATCTGTAAACGATATTGCCCGTTCTACATTATCTTTTGCGATAAAAAGCATGATATCATCAATATCCTGTAACGCCTGCTCTGTCCATTTCAGTATCATAGCAATATTTTCCCACTTCTCAGAGCCGTTTGGCGTTTTTCTATCATACGTCTGGCTTCATCGTGAGAAAGCGCACCATTTTCCTGGTACTCTTTCATGCTTTCTTCCAGCTTTGTATCCATAACAAGGCGGTCAAGCATTTCTTTTTTATTGTATGAATCAGGATAGCTGTTGATTTTTTTGATCAACTCATTTTTGATCGCATTCATCCTGCGTTCCTCCTTACTTTCTTTTTCTTATTATACCACATATCAACTGCATAATTTCGCTTATTTTACATAGTAACTGAAGTTTTCTCCGTTTAGCGTATGGCTTTTCCCATGTGCAACGATTATGTCTATCGTCATTTCCGCTCCGCAGGTATTACATACCGCAATATCTTGTTTGGAGGCTGTTGGCTGCGGCGTAGGTTCTGCCGTAGGCTGTGGAGCTGGGGCAGGCGTAGGCTGTGGAGTAGATGCCGGAAGCGGATCGGGATTTGATTCCGAAGTAGGCCCATTTTCCGGTACAGCAGCCGATTGGGAAGTAGATTGTGATTCGTACAAAGAATGATCTGTTCTGGTTTGCGTACCTTTGGGATTTGACGTGCTTGAACTTTCGTTACTTTTCACCGTGTTATCTTTTCCCTGTCCAATGCTTTGTATGCTTTCCTCATTGTTTCCTGTCACCGATGCGGAGGCCGTTGGAGCAAATGACTGACCACGGCTTGGTTCAGGAGACGGGATTGCCAATGCGCCTGCTGTAGCTGTTGTTGTAGGTGCGCTTGTAGGACCTGATATAATTTCCGCTTGTTTGTTCTGGCTTCCTGCTATACTGACCGCTATAATACCTGCGGCTATCCCTGCCGCTGCTATAATGACAATTCTCTTACGCTTCATTGTAACTGCTGCCCCTTTCCCTCGTATTTGCCACCATTATATTCTGATTCTGCTTTGTTGTCTAATGCCTGAAATTCTTCTTTCGGTTGGTAATACGGCAGGTAACAGGGTTGGGGTTTGTAAGGGGAAGGGGGAAAAACTATGTCACCTCATTTTTGCAAAAGGACAGACTTCTCCCCGGGCTTACCTTTTCTCTTTTGCAGGCATTTTTTCCGATTATATGTAAGGCGGGAGGAACACTGTTTCTTTTCTTGCGGTTTAATTTCCCCGCGGTTAAATCCCGGGATTTCCCGCATCATTTTTTCGTATTCTAAGTCTTTGCCCTCTGTAAAATACACGTTTCATCACCTCCCCGGTGAAAAGGGCATAGAAAAAGCCTTGCGTCTGCGCATAACACAAGGCTTTTACCGTTCATATTCCCGCGCCTGTTTCGCCCGTTCCAGTTTCCTGTAATACAGGTCGAGCGCCTTGAAGATGATCTCCTCCTTTTGTTTCGGCGTGTAATCTCTTGGGAAGTATTTATTAAGCTTATCTCCCGCAATGGTGAGCTTATAGTCCTGCGGGCGTTCCTCCTGCAACACAAGCTCTATGCCGTTTCGGTCAAGCTTTCCAGCCTGTGCTGCCTTTTTCAGCCGCTGAGCTTGGGCGAGGGACGGCGTGCTTTCTTCCTGTTCTATAACCTCTAACAAATTCTCCTGTAACGGTGAAGGAAGAAAGGACAACTCATAGGCGGGGTTAAGGGCGATCTTTTTATCGTCTACCATTTGCATCAATGGCGGGATCAGTTCGGTTAAGCGGATATATCGCTGTATTTGTTTTGCGCTATCTTGTCCCTCTTCGGCAAGTAAGTCTATTGATTTACCTTTTATTAAATGGTGGTCAAGTTGGCCACCATTTTCTTTAGATGGTCTGCCGCCTTGCCTTTTGACTGCCTCCAATTTCAGTTTATATGCCTTTGCCCGTTCGCTTGGCAGGATATTTTCACGCTGCAAGTTGCTATCCACCATGGCAATCGCGGCTTCATCATCTGTGAGGTTTCGCACGATACAGGGAAGGGTTTGCAATCCTGCTTTTAGCCCTGAAAATTTTCTGCGGTGGCCTGCCACAAGCTCATAACCGCCGTCTTGTTTGGGACGGACAAGCGCGGGATTCAAAATGCCGTATTCTTTTACGCTCTCCACCATTTTCGCCATTTCCTCATCGTTCCGCACCTGAAATGGGTTGTCCGGGTTTTCGCTGATTTTTTCCATTGGAATCTCAATTACTTTTTCGTGTTTCGCGTCTTGCCTGTCTGCTTCACTGGAGAATAGGTCATCGACTGAGGCCAACTTGATGTTTCTCACGCTGCTTGCCATTTCTCATTACCTCCTTCGTTAAGGCTTCGTATGCTGCCGCCGCGCGTCCGCTCTTATCATATTCATAGATACTCTTTCCCTCTGCACTCGTTTCCGCGACTTTTACCGCCATTGGTATCTCTGTTTTGAATACTTTGAGTTTATCCCCGAAATCCCGCCGCAGGATAAAAGAAATATCTTTTGAAAGGTTCGTGCGTCCGTCTACCATCGTAAGCAGGACGCCCTCTATCCTGAGATCAGGGTTCGTATTCCGTTTTACACGGCTGATCGTCTGCAATAACTGGCTCATCCCTTTTACAGGAAGATAATGTGCCTGCACCGGGATCAATACGCTGTCCGCCGCAGTCAGGGCATTGACCGTTACCATGCCGAGAGACGGCATACAGTCGATAAGGACATAATCATAATCCTTCTTGACTTCCTCCAGATAATTCCGCATGATAGTCTCACGGCTCATCGTGTTGACAAGCGAAACTTCCATTGCGGATAATTCAATATTTGCCGGGAGCAGGTCTATGCCTTCCGCATGTTGCAGGATACCTTCTCTCTTTTGGAGCGGTTCGTCCGTGATGATTTTTCCCATTACGGTTGCAAGAGTTGTATGTAGGTTATCCGGCTCATGCCAGCCGAGGCTGTCCGTTAGATTACCCTGTGCGTCCGCGTCTACAAGCAGCACTTTTTTGCCGTTCCGGGCAAGTCCGATCCCAAGATTGGCCGTTGTCGTTGTTTTACCCACGCCGCCCTTTTGATTGGCAAGGGCGATCACTTTCGTCATATTCGTTCCTCCTTTTACTTGAAATATATGCAAAAGCCGCTTGCTCTCGCAAACGGCTTTTGTATTATACATTATTATCAAGAGATTTCTTCCGTTTATTTGTTTCCTTTATGCCTATTAAATTCAATTTCAAACCAGAATATGTTTTAAATAAGGTATATGTGCAAATATGAAATATCTATATTTTTGAGCCACTGACTACTGCCTTTTGATTTTATGAGCAAAAATTACTCATTTTTTTCTTCGCTCTTGTTTTGCTCATAAATTTTGCTCATAAAACTAGGTTTTGCTCATAAATCACAAATTTTTCATCTATTGCACAATTCGACGCAAAAAATATACGCGATGTCCAAAAACGCCTCAACCATGCGTTTCGCGGAACGTCGCGTATTGCATTGAAATTATTCTTTTAACAGTTTTTGCACGAAACAAAGTGCCAACTACTGCCTTGGTAAGGACGAGGTCACGGGTTCAAATCCCGTCATCAGCTCCAAAAATCCCTTTAACCATGTGGTTTTAGGGATTTGTTTTTATTATATGGAGTTTTTATACTCGAAAATGTTCTGTTTTGAAAGACATGGAAAAGCGGAAGGGCTTGCAGCCTGCGATTCGCAGACGGCAAGCTTTTTAGTTTTTCCTCCTGCAATATTCTTATAAGTTGCTCTTTAAACTGCTCCATAGAATCAAATTCCTGTCAATATAATGACTCACTCTTTAAATGCCTGAAAAAGTTTTTTATCATAGCATTGTCTGGGCAGTTTCCTTTGGGACGCACGCTTTGCTCAATGTCTTTTCTTATGTCTGCTGGATGGCGGGCAATGTCGCACAGGTACTGTTATCATTAATAGCAGAAGACAGACCGGCGCGCGGGAATGTTCTCAAAAAGCAACGGAAAGAAGGAATAAAGATGGACGAAAAAATTTTGGATTATATGACAAAGACGGAGTATGCGAGCGAGCATGCGGGGGTGGTGAAAAATGCCGAGCATGCGGATAGTGCGACGGGAAGCCAGTTTGCGGAAAACGCGGTTAAACTCGGCGGCAACGAATCGACGTATTATGCGTCGGCAGCATCCGTGACAACCCTTGGAGCAACGGTAAACGGCGTGCTTGGTACGGCGAATAACGCGCAGGCCACGGCAAGCGAAGCAAAAACCGATGCGGCAACGGCGGACGCAAAGGCGGTGGCAGCGCAAGCAGCAGCGGCAGCGGCAAAAGACATAGCAGAGGCTGCACAGGAGCCAGCAGGCTGTATGAAGTTTTTTGCGGGCGGCATTCTTCCGGCAGGCTATCTGTGGTGTGACGGAACGAGCTATCCTGCAAACGGTAATTATGCAAAGCTGTATGAAACGATTGGAACAAAATATAATGAAACGAACGATGAAGCAGGTACCTTCCGTGTGCCGGATATGCGTGGACGCGTGGGCATCGGCAAGGATGCCGGTACATTTGACACGCTTGGCAAGACCGGCGGCGAGGAAAAGCATACATTGACGATTGCGGAAATACCGTCACATAGCCATACATTTCTTACTAACTATATTGGCGCTGCAGCAACGGTATTCCCCTATCAGACGGGGAAGACATCCGGTCCACAAAGCACAAGCTATACTGGCGGCGGCCAAACGCACAACAACCTACAGCCCTACCTTGTATGTAACTACATCATCAAATATTAGGAAAGGCGGGGAGAAATCCCCGCTCTTTTATATTTTCCCCACCTGTATGGGCCGGGGAATTAATCATTGGCGCATGGCTGTTCTAAAAAACAGGGAGGCTCTATTGTTCCAGGTTTATATTTAACTTCAAAAGAACAGCCCTTTTCCTTTCGGAATATCTTTCAAAAACTGCATAATAGACCGGAAAACGGGACATGACTTTATGGGAAATGAAACTTCAATCGCAAACCGTATCATATCCAGAGTATGAGGATGCAGTATTGGGTGAACAATATTTTTTTAAACAATGGGATTTAAAAAGGCGCTCCCTGCAAAGGAGCGCCCGTTATAAGGAAGAAAAATGAAAAAGTTTACTATAGTAATTATATTACGACACAGATATGAATAGGAAATGTCAATTTAATGAAATAAATATTAACAAATCAGCACGCTTTACAAACGCAGGCCTTTGATATCTTTGATACGGGACAAAATAATATTGCACGAAAGGCTGGTAACCCCTGGAAGCTGATAGATGACGTTGCTTAAAAACAGCTCCATTTCATCATTGCCGGCAGTGACGGCGTGCACATGCAGCTTGTTTTTCCCTGACACATGATAAATTTGCGTGACGCTCTCTTCCTTTTGCAAGCGTTCAACTGCCGCACTGAAATGTTCCGGCAAAAATTCGATTTCGTAGTAAGAGGATACGGCATTCCCCACCTTCTGGGGATTTACAATGGTGGTGTATTCTTCAATCACGCCTTTTTCCTCCAGCGCGTGTATCCGGTTTTTAACCGCGACACGCGACAAATTGACCGCATGGCCAATATCCACGTAGGAAATACGCGCGTTTTGAGTCAGCAGCTCTATAATTTTCCGATCGATTTCATCCAGGCCCTTTAGATACATTGCATGTTCCCTCTTTTGCCGTTCTGCTTTGATTGTATAATATTACACGCCACAACGCAACAAAAAGACAGTTTTGTGCTTATTTGGTTGACACTGCGGACATGGCAATTTATAATAACTTACATAAAGAAATATAAAACTTTCGAAAAGAAATAAAGGGCGGCAGGATAATGCAGAAGGATCTGACAAAGGGAAACGAAGCGAAAGCAATTCTTTTTTTTGCCATGCCCATGATTTTGGGAAATCTGTTCCAACAGTTTTACAACATTGCGGATACGGTAATCGTAGGGCAGTTTATCGGGCCTGACGCCTTGGCGGCAGTTGGGGCATCTTATACGCTGATGGTGTTTCTTACCTCGGTTATACTGGGGCTTTGCATGGGCAGTGGAATTGTATTTTCACTTGCATTTGGCGCAAGCCGCTACGATGAACTCCAAAAAAGTTTTTCCCATGCGTTTGTCTTTATCGCTTTGGTTTCTGTTGCGATCAATATATTAAGCTTTGTGCTGCTGGAGCCGATCCTTGTGTTCCTGCACATTCCCCAGAGCATAAACGGGATGACAAGAGACTATCTGCAGGTTATCTTTGCAGGCATCTTCTTTGTGTTTCTCTATAACTATTTTGCCGCGGCGTTGCGTAGTATGGGAAATTCTGTTACCCCGCTTATTTTTTTGATGATTTCGGCAGGAATCAATATCGGCCTCGATATACTATTTGTTGTGCCGCTGGGGATGGGCGTTGTGGGAGCCGCGGCAGCGACTGTGATTGCACAGGCGTTTTCAGCGGTTGCTATCCTGATCTATTGCGTTGTGAAGGTGCCGCTGCTGCGGATTTCCAGGCGGATGATCTGCTGGGACAGGAACGTGCTGAAAAAAATTATTCATAACTCCGTGCTGACCAGTATCCAGCAGTCGATTATGAATTTTGGCATTCTGATGGTACAGGGGCTCGTGAATACATTTGGGGTAACCGCCATGGCGGGTTTTGCGGCTGCGGTGAAAATCGACAGCTTTGCCTACATGCCGGTACAGGACTTTGGAAATGCGTTTTCCACCTATATTGCCCAAAACAAGGGCGCGGACGACAAAGCCCGCATCCGCAAAGGAACCAGGGCCGCTTTTTTGATGAGCACTGTTTTCTGCGTGGCGATTTCCTCAGTGGTGATCCTGTTTGCAAGACAGCTTATGACTTGCTTTATCAGCCCGTTGGAAACCGGCGTAATTGAGGTGGGAATACAATACCTTACGATTGTGGCAAGCTTCTATTGCCTGATCGGATATCTGTTTCTGTTCTATGGCTTTTACCGGGGGCTTGCCCTGCCGGAGATATCGGTTGTACTGACTGTGATTTCGCTTGGGTTGCGTGTCCTTCTTGCGTATGTGCTCGCAGCAATTCCTGAAATAGGGCTGCCTGGAATCTGGTGGGCTATTCCAATCGGCTGGCTTGCGGCTGACCTTACCGGATATATCTATTATCGAAAAAAACAAAAAACCATTTTGGCAGGCTTGTGAAAGAGAAATCTTTCAAATTAATAAGGCACCTAAAAATAATGCTTGACAGGAAAGGATATGGTGTGTTAAATTAATGTTAAGGTACCTAAATTAATTTGGAGGATAACGAAATGGAAGAGAACAACAGAATAGAAAATTTAGAGGAAAAAGCGATACGGTTTGCTCACCTGATGAAGAGAGTGACACATTTACACCATCGGCATGAGGAAGGGCCGATGATTCATCCGGGGCAGGGAAAGCTGCTGCTCCTGATCCTGCGAAAAGAACCGGTTGGGCAAAAGGAGCTGGTTGAGATGCTGGATATCCGCCCGTCGTCATTGAGCGAGCTGCTTAAAAAGCTTGAGGCAAAGGGACTCGTAACCCGTACGCCTGACGAGCAGGACAAACGGAATATGATTGTGACGCTGACCGGCGAAGGAAAGGCGCTTGCCGAAAAAGCGTTTGCCGGAAAGGAAGAACAGCAGGCAAAAATTTTCGAAGCACTGTGCGAAGAGGAACGTGTACAGCTGGGCGCGTTATTTGACAAGCTGTGCGGCGCATGGCAAAAAGAGCTTGATGATGCTGGGGAGCAAGAACCTCCGCACAGGCCGCATCCCGGCCCGCACGGCCCCCATGGCCCCGGTCCGGAAATGCACGAATTCCACAGGCATCACGATGGCTGCTGCAAGATGGAACGTTTTATGCGGGAAGCCAAAAGATGCGATATGGATCGTGAGTAAAATAAAGGATACGCCGCCTGGAAATATAACCCGGTATAGAAATCAAAAAAAGAGCCTCGTCCAGATGGGCATGGCTCTTTTATAATTTCTTATAAAAATTAACCTCGCTTATTTTTTGATATTGGAAAGATGCTCAATAATCGTCAGGTAGGTTTCCACACCTTTTTCTACATGGGCGCGCAGATTGGAGAGCGTAAACTCAAGATCGCGGTTTTTGAGGCCAAGCAGTATATTATCATGGAAGGTAAATGTCTTTCGCAGGTTGTGGAGCTGCTGCTGCATAATATAGGTACGGTTCATCTCCATGATGCTGCGGCTCAGGTTATTGGTGATCTTCCAGACATGGATATACACCTTAAAATTCGCCTGCATGATAATCGCGCGGTGAAAATCACCGTCAAGCTCAGTGAAAACGCCTTCGTTATTGAGTTCAAGCTGGATACGGGACTGGTCGAGGATAGACTCCATCTTGCGAATCCATTCCCAGTAGTCATCGTCGGCAGGTTTTGACAAAATACGTTTGATCGATTCGGATTCGATAAAATAACGCAAGTCATAATAGCCGCCGATATCGTCCGGCGTAAAACCAGTCGCCACAGATCGCCCGTTGGAGGGCGTCATTACAAGGCCTTCCATTTCAAGCAGGCGAAGCGCCTCGCGAATCGGGCCCCGGCTTACGCCAAAGCGGGTTGCAAGAGCGGTTTCATTAAAATGGTCGCCCTCGTGGATCTCGTTTCCCAATATCTCCTGACGAAGAATATCTGAAATCCGTTGTGCAAGGTTTGTTTTTAAATTCGTAGTCATGGTAAAATCCAATCTATGTGAATTTTTTATCTTTAGGATTATTTTAGAGCACAATATGTGAATTGTCAACAAAATACAGTATTTGATTTCAATAACATTTCAAAATGTAGTATTTTGAAACGTTAAAAATCTTTGTGAAAAATAAAACTTTTAAAATGGGCTTGCTTTTTGGAAAATCACGACGTATAATAATGTTAACAAAAAACAGTAAGCAATTCGAACTCCAAAAAACTCAGTTACAAAATGAAAATGAATTTATCTATGCTAAATTAATCAGAGGATTGTCGTTTACGCCTTATAAATGTTGACAGTTGACAATACGAGCAAAATTTAACGATAGGGCAGCCAAAAAAGCCATATAAATAATAAAGGGATTTAAGCAAACAGCAAACAAAACGATTGAAAAGGGTGGGATCAATTATGAAGTATGCTTGGACATGGAATATTAAACCGGAATGTCTTGACGAATACCTTGAGATGCACGCGCATCCGTGGCCGGAAATTATGAAAGCGCATCACGATGCAGGTTTTCGTAATTATTCTATTTTTCAAAACGGTTGTCAGTTTATCTATGTGTTTGAGAGCGACGACGCACAGGCTTCTTTTGATTATGTGAACAACAATGAAGACTGCAAGCGCTGGAATGCCATCACCACAAAGATGATCGATACGGATTTTGACGGCGCGATCGATAGCGGCATCCAGTATTTACATGAGGCGTTCTATCTGGAATAAGCATAACTTTTACACAATTTTCTATTTACTTTTAAGCTTGATTAATATGCGCCTTATTGCAGTTTAACAAATGGCTGCGCAAGAATAGTTGCAGGAAACATTTTTGTGCGTACAACGCGTGCCACCGGTTGTTTCCATGCTACAGGAAATGGGTGGGCCCGGGCTGGCGTTTCCCTACAACGCCATTGTATTTATATTCTCAAAAAAGGAGTAATTTATTGTTTGTTTTTTCAATTTGATGAGTTGGAGTTCATTAATTGAAGATGGAGGAAGCACATGAAACTACTGAAAGACAAGACAGCGATTGTTACAGGAGGCGCAGGCGGAATTGGGGCCGCGTGTGCCAGAAGGTTTGCCGAGGAGGGCGCGTCATTTATATTGATTGCCGATCTCAACATTGAAGAGGGGCAGGCGCGGGCGGACGAGATTACGAAGGAATTTGGGACGCGCTGCATAGCGGTCAAAACAAATGTTGTAAACGAAGAAGAAATTTCAAAGGTGTTTACGGAATTTAAAAAGTATCAGGAAAATCTTGATATCCTGCTCAACTGTGCGGGCATTGGCAGAATTATCGATATGCAGGATATTACAACGCAAAGCTGGGATCTTACCATGAACGTTAATTTGCGCGCAGCATTCCTGTTCTCACGTGAGGCGCTCAAAATGATGAAGGGCCGTAAATACGGAAGGATCATCAACATGGCATCTCAGGCTGGAAAATCCGGAGGCCTTACGATCGGAATCGATTATGCGGCGTCAAAGGGCGGGCTTCTTAACCTGACAAAATCGCTTGCCAAGGCCGCTGCTGAGTACAATATTACGGTAAACAGCGTTGCGCCGGGGCTGATCGCTACCGATATGACAACGGAATTTGGCTATGATCCGCAGACGGTTCCGTTGCAGCGGATCGGAACGCCGGAGGAGGTAGCGGATGCGACGCTGTTTGCGGCGTCTGACCTTTCGCGGTATGTAACCGGCGCGTGCATCGACGTCAATGGCGGAATATCAATGTGGTAAGACAGCGGAAATGTAATGGTATTTCCGAAAGAAATAACAGGGAAAAGGAGATAATGCAATGGCAGAAGGATTGAATCCGATTATAAGCGCAAAAAACATTGTCAAATCGTTCAGCGGAGTCGTTGTGCTTAAGGATGTGGATTTTAATATCTACCCGGGCGAAGTACACGCCCTGATCGGTGAAAACGGAGCCGGGAAATCGACGCTGATGAAAATTATAAGCGGCGTTTATACGCCAACATCCGGAGAGATCAGCATAAACGGGCAACCGGCATCGTTTAAAACTCCTCATGACGCACGTGAGGCAGGCGTTGCGCTCATCCATCAGGAGCCGCTTACTTTCCAGGATTTGAATGTAACGGAGAACATTTATCTTGGACATACACGCGGCGAAGGGAAGATGACGATCAACTGGAAGGAAAAATACAAACAGGCGGATGAACTTTTGAAGTCGCTTGAAGTACATATGGGAGCAAAAGATCCTGTGCGCGGGATGACGATTGCGGACCAGCAAATGATCGAGATTACAAGCGCGCTTTCACAGAACGCAAAGGTAATTATCATGGACGAGCCGACTGCTGCGCTTTCCCATGGCGAGGTGAAATCACTGTTTGATATTGTGGAACGCCTGAAAAAGCAGGGCAAGGGCATCGTATTTATCGGGCACCGTTTGGAAGAGATCATGGAAATCAGCGACAGGATTACGGTCTTGCGCGACGGAGAGCTTGTTGGAGAATGCTTTAAGAAGGATGTAGACCAGGATAAGCTCGTACAGATGATGGTCGGCAGAACCTTTAAGGAACTGATCGTGAAGGAAGAAACCGAGATTGGCGAAGTGCTTCTTGAAACGGAAGGGCTTACCTATCCGGGCAAGTACCAGGACGTAAGCATCAAGGTGCGGCGCGGCGAAATCGTCGGAATGGCGGGCCTCGTGGGTGCGGGACGCAGCGAGGTTGCATCGGCAATCTTCGGTACGGAGCCTGCGGTGAGAGGAACGATCAAAATCAATGGAGAAACAGTCGAGATCAAAAATGCGATCGATTCCATGAACAAAGGCGTGGCAATGGTTTCGGAAGATAGGGCGCAGACAGGGCTGATCCTTCCGTTCAGTATCAAACAAAATATGACGTTTGCAATTTTGAAGAAAATCAGCAAGGGATCGTTTGTCAATACAAAAGAAGAAAACGAGCTGGTAAGCCAATATTCCGATTACCTGAAGGTGAAGATGCGCGATGCGAACCAGCCGGTATCGGAGCTTTCGGGCGGGAACCAGCAAAAGGTTGTCATTGCAAAATGGCTGCTGACAGAGCCTGACATCCTGATCTTGGACGAACCGACAAGGGGAATTGACGTAGGCGCAAAGGCCGAGGTATATAAGCTGATCAGCGAGCTCGCGAAGCAGGGCAAGGCGATCCTGATGATCTCTTCCGAGATGCAGGAGATATTGCAGCTTTCCGACAGGGTGTACGTGATGTGCGAAGGCCATGTGACAGGAGAAATGGAGCGCAACGAGCTTGACAGCGCAAAGATCATGACAGCGGCTTCAACGCGTAAGAATATCCGGAAGGAGGCAGTGCAATGAACGATACAATCAAGAAAAAAGGCAACTTTCCGATCGGAGTCAAGGAGCGGGTTACGCTGATTATCATCGCGGTTATTTTTATAGCGGTGGCGGTTGCAAAGCCTGAATTGTTTGGCGCAGACCGTTTTCCGGAGGTTATGAACAGCATACTGTTATGGACTCCGCTTATCCTGACCGTATCGGTCGGCATGATGATGATCATTATCACACGAAATATTGACCTTTCAGTTGGGGCGATTGTGGCGGTATCGGCAATGGTTGCCGGGATTTTGTTCCGCGATTTCAATATTCCGATCTGGCTGGGCTTCCTCGTTTCAATGGGTGTCGGCTATCTGTGCGGGGCCTTCAATGGATTTTTGATCTCCTACCTGAAAATACCGGCAATCATCGTTACGCTTGGTACGATGAACGCATTCCGCGGATTGACTTTCATTTTTGCGGATGGCAAGCAGATTACAGGATACGAGCTTCCCAGCGGGCTTTCCGTATTTGTAACGGAAGGGTTGAAAATCGGGAACTTTATCATTCCGTGGATCGTATGGATCGCGGTTGGAATTGCAGTGGCATTCTATTTTATCCTGAAGTATACGCATTTTGGGCGCGAGGTCTATGCGGTTGGCTCCAATTTTGAAGCAGCCCACCTGAGGGGCATCAACAACAAAAAGGTGGTATTCAACATCTTCTCGATCACCGGCGTTTTATGCGGGATAGCGGGAATGATGTATGCGGCAAGGTATGGATACGTCAATCCTTCCAATACCGGCGACGGGCTTGAATTCGTCGTCATCTCAGCGACAATCATCGGTGGCGTAAGCGTTTCGGGAGGCTCGGGAACCGTACTTGGAACCTTCCTTGGCTGTATCCTGCTCGGAACGGTCAATACGATGCTTGCCATGGTCGGGATGCCCGGTACATTCCAAAAATTCTGTTACGGACTTATCATTGTAATCGCCCTTCTGGTTGATATGTCTGTCCAGACGGCACAGAAGAGAAAGTCAATGAAACTTGAAAAGGAGGTCGGTTAAATGAAAGCGAGTAATACACAAACAGTGCGGCAGATGAAATTGAAATCGGTTGTAAAAAGCCGCGAAACGTTTACCTTCATACTGCTTATCCTTGTCATTATCGTTGCAGCCGCTTTATCGCCGAGTTTCCGCGATATGGCATATATCCTGAAATCGTCTACGAAGTATATGGAGCTTGGCCTTGTGGCCTTCACAATGACGCTCATTATTATCGCGGGGCAGATCGACCTTTCGGTAGCGTCTATCATGGCGTGCGTGGCTACCTTCACGGCAATGATGTTCCATGCAGGAATGGATATGGGGCTTGCGTGCGTGATTGGCCTTGCAATCGCATTTGGCTTTGGTACGTTTAACGGCGTATTGGTCGCGTATGCGAATTTGCCGTCCATGATCGTTACGATCGGTACGATGTCGTTATTCCGTGGGCTATCGCAAATATTTATCGGCGACGCAAGCCTTGGAAAATTTCCGGACTGGTTTAACAGCGTGGAGAAAATACCGGTGTTTAAAGCCGGGAACGCCGTATTTGGCGTAACAATCCTGCTGTTTATCATTATGGCGGTGGTATTCTTCTTCATCCTGCACAAGACGTCGATTGGCAGAAAAATATATGCAATCGGCACCAATGAACGCGCAGCGGTATATTCCGGCGTCAACACCAAAAAAATCAAATGCCTGCTGTTCAGCTTTTCCGGCCTGATGGCAGGGCTTGCAGGCATCCTCACCATGTCGCGGCTGCTCCTGGTACGTTTTGATATGGCAGACGGAGGAGAGCTTGATATTGTTACTATGGTGCTGCTCGGTGGAGCGGACATCAACGGCGGCAAAGGGAGCATCCTTGGCACCTTCCTCGCCGTTATCATCGTGGTAATTTTGAAAACCGGGCTTATCGTAGCCAATGTAAAGGCGCAGGACCAGATGTTTGTAATGGGCGTATTGCTCCTGCTCTCCATCGTTATCCCCAATGTCGCCCAGTTGATCAAAGACAAAAAGGGTTGAAAATTTAATTTGAAATTGATTTCAGCGCAAATGCGCTGATGTAAGAGTAAGGAAAATAAGGTAAAATCAGGAGGAAAAAAATGAAAAAGAAACTTACAGTAATCGTATGTGTGGTTCTCGTTGCATTGTTCGCTTTTGCGGCTTGCGGCGCTCCGGCGGCTGAGTCTTCGACATCCAGCGCTCCGGCAGAAGAATCCAAGGCACCTGCTGAATCTTCGGACAGCGGTACTGCCGAATCAGGTGAACCCGCTTCCTCGGACGGCCCGGTAAAGGTCGTGTTTATCCCTAAGAATCAGGGAAATCCGTATTTTGAATCCATTGTTCTCGGATTCCAGAGAACTGCTGAAAAGCTGGGTGCAGATAAGGTTGAATTCTCAACGACAGGCCCGGCGGATGCGGGCGCGACCTCGCAGATCGAGTATGTTGAAGCTGCCGTACAGAATGGCGCAGACGTTATTTTCATCGCGGCAAACTCAAATGACGCACTCAATGGAACGTTTGACGATGCGCGCGCAGCGGGAACGAAGATTGTGATTATCAATCAGGACATTCCCGGAAGCGAAGATCATCGCGACGCGGCGATTATGCCGGTTGACTTTACTACAACAGGAACCGTGCTTCTCGACACGCTTGGAGATATGATCGATTTCAAGGGCGACTTCGCGATTCTTTCCGCTACGACGGACGCTCCGGATCAGAACACATGGATCGACGACATGAAGAACCTGCTCGAGACGAATGACAAATATAAGGACATGAAACTCGTAGAGGTTGTTTACGGCGACGACCAGCCGGAAAAATCCACCACAGAGATGGAAGCCCTGCTTGCAAAATATCCTGACCTCAAGGGCGTAATCGCTCCGACGACGGTTGGTATCGCAGCGGCGGCAAAGGTAATCCAGACAAAAGGCGTTGGCGACAAAGTAAAACTGACAGGCCTTGGACTTCCTTCCGAAATGAAAGAATTCATCCTGGATGGCACGGTAGAAAAATTTGCACTGTGGAATCCTCCGATGGAAGGCGATATTGGCGTTTATATGTCGGTAGCGCTCAAGGATGGTTCGCTCACAATCGAGCCGGGCGCAAGCTTTGAAGCCGGGGACTATGGTACGTTCACCTTCACAGACAATGGACAGATCATTTCCCTGAAAGAGCCGCTGATTTATGACAAATCCAATATCGAAGAATATGCGGCACAGTTCTAAAGCAATATGGTAAAATAAGAATCAGATGAAATGGTGGGGCGCCCTTTTTACAGGGCGCCCCATAAAAAATGTATGTGATACGGCGTTTGCCGGACGAAAAATGAGCAGGAGGTAACCAATGAGAGGCTTAAAAGGAAAAGCGGCGATCGTCACGGGCGGTTCAAGGGGAATCGGACGCGCGTGTGTGGAAAGGCTGCTCGAAGAAGAGGTAAGCGTTTTATTTTGCGGAAGGAACGCACAGACAGGAGAAAAGACGCTCAGTGAACTGAAAGAAAAATTTGATAACGTTGATTTTATGGCGGGCGATATGAAGGACCCGCAGTTCTGCAAGGATTTGATCGCGGGGGCGATCAAAAAATTCGGAACGCTCGATTATCTTGTAAATAACGCGTTCCCATTCACGGCAAAGGGACTTAACGCATCGCGCGAGGACTGGCTGCATACGATGGAAGCAGGCCCGGTATCCTATGCGACGATGATTCAGGAATTTGTCAGCCAGCGTGGCAGGGAAAACGGTTCGATAGTAAATATGTCCAGCATATCCGGACACATCGCGCAGCCTGAGCGCTGGACGTACAATGCGGCGAAGGGAGCGGTGAAGCAGCTGACGCGCTGCACTGCGCTTGACCTTGCGCCCGGAATCCGCGTAAATTGCGTCAGCCCCGGATGGGTATGGACGGACGAAGTGAAAAAAGCAGCGCCGAACGGAGACAGGGATACGGCGGAAGAGATGTGGGGAGATTTTCACATGCTCCAGAGACTGGAACGGCCGGAAGAGATCGCGTCCGCAGTCGCCTTCCTCCTAAGCGACGACGCGAGCGCGATCACTGCAGCCGATATTCCTGTGGAAGGCGGCTATCTGAGCCTTGGGCCTGAAGGGCTTGGCAAGGACTCTAATTTTGCAGGAAGCGATTGATTGGACATGGTTGCAGCCTGTCAAATGGATGCGAAGGCAACATTTGATCAAAACTGCAATCAAACGCATATGATTGTATCTGCGCTATGCGCTACGCTTCATTTATTTGCTGTAAGGAGGCAAGTGATATGACAAAGCTGATTGACCTCACCGCCGAAATGTACGATGGCGCTCCTACCATGCCGATGGATCCGAAGCTTTCGATTTCCTGGCACTGTAATCTGGACACGCTTGGTTATAATCTTTCACGTGTGACGACTTCCACCCATCAGGGAACGCATTTTGATTCGCCAAGGCATTTTTTCTATGACGGACAGACGATCGACAAAATCAGTCTCGAGCGCTGTGTGACGCGCGCGTTTAAAGTAGACCTGACGGCAAAAAAGCCGGGTGAGCCAATTACAGTGGCGGATATTGAACCCTACGCGGACAAAATAGAAGCGGGGCTTGCGGTGCTTTTGCATACCGGCTGGGATAAAGTATTTCCAAAGGATGAATTTTTCAATGATTTCCCGGTTGTTTCGCGGGAACTGGCGGAATGGTTTGCCCGGAAAAAAACAAAGCTTGTAGGAATGGACATGCCTACTCCGAACGGAAAAGACTGGAAGTATATCCACGAAACGATGCTCGGAAACGATGTACTGATTATTGAAGGGCTTGCAAACATGGAAGAGCTTGCGGCAGGGGAGGAGTTTACGCTGATTGCGCTTCCGCTCCGGCTCAAAGACCGCGACGGCTCGCCAATTCGCGCGGTCGCAATGGTTGACTGAAAAAAGATAACGATACGAAAACGTCCTTTGCCGCATCGCCGCGGCAGAGGACGTTTTTGACTGGGCGGAAGCAAAGTGCTTATAAGCCGTGCTAATTGCGGGTATGGTATTCCTTGACGGAGGTCTTAAAATATTCTATCATAAAATGAAAGAATCAGAACGCCTGCTTTTTTGAAAAGCGTTTGGGACTGCATATTTTCAGTGGAAATCACCTGTTTCGCGGCAGGCATATTCATATAATGGTACTAATTTTTTGAGATAAAGGTAGGAAAAAGATGACTGAATGGAATGAAGCGGTAAGTACAATCGAGAGTGGAAAACTCGATGAAAAGCTGGAAGCGCTCTATGGCGATGTGGAAAAAGCGCGCGGACGGTATCTGCGGATATTGAAAAATTTTTCTGAACTGTTTGGCGCTCCGGCGGCGGTGGGAATTTTCAGTACGCCCGGCAGGACGGAGATCGGCGGGAACCACACCGACCACCAGAACGGATGCGTGCTTGCCGCAAGCGTAGACGTAGACGCTCTTGGCGTTGCGGCGGAAAACGGTACCAATGAAATCCGCATCCTCTCGGAAGGATATGATCTTTGTACAGTGGATCTTAATGATCTTAAGGTGCATGAAGAAAACGCGGGAAAGACGGGAGAGCTGATACGCGGGGTGGCGGCCCAGCTGCAGAAGCGTGGGTTTGAAATCCGTGGATTTGACGCATATGTTTCGTCAGATGTGCTCTCCGGCTCCGGACTTTCCTCCTCAGCGGCATATGAAATGTGGCTTGGAGTAACGATGAATCATATGTTTTGCGGGGGAAGCGTAACGCCGATCGAGACGGCGCAGATCGGGCAGTATGCGGAAAACGTTTATTTTGGTAAGCCGTGCGGCCTGATGGATCAGGCAGCTTCTATTTCAGGCGGGGTTATTGCGATTGATTTCATGGATAAGGAAAATCCTGTTGTGGAAAAGATCGATGCGGATTTTCATGGGCACGCACTGTGCATTGTAGATTCCGGTGCGGACCACGCCGGTCTAACGCCGGCATATGCGGCAATCCGCAGCGAGATGGAGGCGGTTGCGGCACATTTTGGCAAGAAGGTGCTAAGGGAAGTGCCCAGAGAAGACTTTATAAAGGAGCTTCCTGCGGTCAGGGAAAAGCTTGGAGACCGGGCGGTTCTTCGGGCGTTCCATTTTTACCATGACAATGAAAGGGCGATCCTGGAGGCAAAGGCGCTTAAGGAGAACCGGTTTGAGGACTTTTTGGCGCTTGTAAACGAATCCGGAAGGTCGTCGTTTATGTACCTGCAAAACGTCAGCGTGCCGGGGGCGGATAAACATCAGGAGCTTGCGGTAACGCTTGCCCTGTGTGATGAATTCCTTGATGGAAAAGGGGCCTTCCGCGTGCATGGCGGCGGCTTTGCGGGTACGGTGCAGGCATTCGTACCTGCGGATATGGCAGATGCGTTCCGGAAGAAAATGGACGCGGCGCTCGGAAGCGGACGCTGCCATGTGCTTTTTATCCGTCACGTGGGCGGACTTGAAATTCTGTAGAGCGGGAGGAGAAAAATATGGCGGTATTGGTTCTGGGAGGCGCGGGCTATATTGGCTCGCATACGGTTTATGAGCTGGAGGATGCAGGCGAGGATGTTGTAATTGTCGACAACCTGGCGACAGGGCACAGGGAGGCTGTGCATCCGAAGGCGCGTTTTTATGAGGGAGACGTGCGCGACGGGGCCTTCATGGACAGTGTATTCGAACAGGAAAAAATTGACGCGGTGATTCACTTTGCGGCATATTCGCTGGTGGGCGAAAGCGTGGGAAATCCGGTCAAATATTATGATAATAACGTAGGCGGGGCGATTGCCCTTGTGGATGCGATGCAGAGAAACGGCGTAAAGCAGATCGTTTTTTCCTCTACGGCGGCAACATATGGCGAGCCGGAGCGTGTTCCAATTATGGAAACGGATCGTACCCAGCCCACGAATCCGTATGGGGAGACCAAGCTTGCGATGGAAAAGCTGTTTCATTGGGCGGATGTTGCTTATGGCATTAAATTTGTATCCCTGCGTTATTTCAATGCGTGCGGCGCACACGAGAGCGGCAGGATCGGCGAGGATCACAATCCTGAATCGCACCTGATTCCTTTGATATTGCAGGTGCCGAATGGAAAACGCGAGGCGATCAGCGTATTTGGGGACGATTATCCCACGAAGGACGGTACGTGCGTGCGCGACTATATCCATGTAACAGACCTTGCGCAGGCGCATATCCTGGCTGTGAAATACCTGCGGGACGGCAGGGAAAGTGATATTTTCAATCTGGGGAACGGCGTTGGATTTACGGTGAACGAAGTGATCGACACGGCGCGAATAGTGACGCAGGACGATATACCGGCGGTGATTGCCCCGCGGCGTGCAGGCGATCCGGCACAGTTGATCGCGTCGAGCGCGAAGGCGCGGGAAACACTCGGGTGGAATCCGGAGCATGATTCGCTTGAAGAGATTATTGCATCCGCGTGGAAATGGCACAAAAGCCATCCGGACGGCTACGCTACGAAATAACGGGGATACGATATGATTGATTTGCAAATAAAAAGATTGGTGGATTACGGCGTTAATAAGGGCCTGATCGGGGAGGCAGACCGCATTTGGGCAACCAATGAAATCCTGGATGCGCTGCATCTTTCAGAATACACGGAGCCGGATTGCAAAGCGGATAGCGCAGACCTCGAGGAAATCCTGAAGGGCCTGCTTGATTACGCCGCACAGCAGGGAATACTCGAGCATGACAGCACGGTATACCGCGATCTTTTCGACACCAGGCTGATGGGGCTTTTAACACCGCGGCCACATGAGGTAATAGACCGTTTTTCAGCGCTTTACAGACAAAGCCCGCAGGCTGCGACGGATTTTTTCTACCAGCTCAGCCAGGATACGGACTATATCCGCACGTACCGCGTCAAAAAGGATATTCGGTGGAAAGCGCAGACGGAGTATGGCGATCTTGATATCACGATCAACCTTTCCAAACCGGAAAAGGATCCGCGGGCGATTGCGGCAGCACGCAGCATGGCGCAGAGCGGGTATCCAAAGTGTCTGCTTTGCCCCCAAAACGAGGGCTATGCGGGACGGGTAAACCATCCGGCGCGCCAGAACCACAGGATCATTCCGATCACGCTGGATGGAAAACCGTGGTTTTTCCAGTATTCGCCATATGTTTATTATAACGAGCACTGCATTGTGTTGAATGCAGAGCATACGCCAATGAAAATAGACGCAGGAACTTTTCGCAGGCTGCTCGGTTTCGTGAAGCAATTTCCGCATTATTTTCTTGGATCCAACGCCGATCTTCCCATTGTGGGGGGATCTATCCTGACGCATGATCACTTCCAGGGCGGGCATTACAAATTTGCTATGGAGAGCGCGCCGATAGAGACTCCGTTTCTATTCAGCGGATATGAAGAGATTGAGGCTGGGATAGTAAAGTGGCCGATGTCGGTTTTGAGGCTGCGCGGAACGGACGAGGCGCGGCTTGTGGAGCTTGCGGACAGGATATTGCAGGCATGGCGGGCCTACACGGATGAGCAGGCGTTTGTGTTTGCTGAGACGGAAGGAACGCCGCACAATACGATTACGCCGATTGCACGGATGTCGGACGGGAAACTTGAGCTTGACCTTGTGCTGCGCAACAATATCACCACGGATGAACATCCGCTGGGGGTATATCATCCGCATGCAGAGCTGCACCACATCAAAAAGGAAAACATCGGACTCATTGAGGTGATGGGCCTTGCAGTGCTCCCCGCACGCTTAAAAGAGGAACTTGCTCTGCTCGAAGAAGCGATCCTGATGGAAAAGGATATCCGCGCGGACGAGCGGATTTCTTCCCATGCAGACTGGGTGGACGAAATATTGGCCCGGCGTGATACGATTGAAAAGGAGGCTGTCGGCGCCATCCTGCGCGAAGAGGTTGGAAAGGTATTCAGCCGCGTGCTGGAGGATGCGGGAGTATTTAAACGTACTGACGCAGGGAAAGCGGCGTTTTTGCGGTTTGCACAGAGCATAAACGTATAAAAAATGCAAAAAAGGAACAGACCGGGCTGCCTGCGCAGCCCGGTTTTATATTGCTACAGATAAAATTAATTCGTATATTTTCAAATGTGAATAAAGCGCGTTTTACTTAACACTTTTGGCTGGATATGATATAATAAATCCGTTCAAAATTCTTTTGGAACGGAGTTTATATGATGAATGTAGTTGTTTTGGCGGGCGGCATCAGCACGGAGAGAGAGGTATCGCTTTCATCCGGCGCAATGGTGTGCAATGCGCTTCGCCGGTCTGGATATAAAACGGTTTTGGTGGATTCCTTTCTGGGATTAGAGGAGCTGCCGGAGAACATTTTGGATATTTTCTCAGATAAGGGTGAAGTGGAAACGGTCCGTGTGGAAGAAACAGCGCCGGACATCGAAAAAATCAAGGCTGGCAGGGGAGACAGCGGCTTTGGAACGATAGGGAAAAATGTAATAGAGGTTTGCAAAGTAGCGGACATCGTTTATATGGGCCTGCATGGAGAGGACGGAGAAAACGGCCGTATGCAGGCATTTTTGGATGTGCTTGGAATCAAATACACCGGAACGGGTTATCTTGGCAGCGCTCTTGCGATGCACAAGGGCGTTACGCGCCAGATGATGCTGCAGAGCGGCGTTATGATGGCAAAGGGGAAAGTGCTCTACAAAGGACAGGGCGCTTCTGAAGCGGCAGAGATCGGTTTTCCATGTATTGTAAAGCCGTGCTGCGGTGGCTCGAGCATTGGAATTTCTGTGGCAAATGATGTGGAAGAGCTGAAAAATTCACTGGCCGATGCGTTCCGTTATGAAAATGAGGTATTGGTGGAGGAATTCATTCAGGGACGCGAATTTTCTGTGGGAATGCTCGGAAATGAGATGCTTCCGCCGATTGAGATTATTCCGCGCGGTGGGTTTTATGATTATGCGCACAAATACCAGGCCGGGTGGACAGAAGAGGTGTGTCCTGCAAGCCTTGATGAAGAGACGACCAAAAGGATGCAGGAGCTGGCTTTCATAGCCTGCCGAACCCTGAAGCTGGAAGTATATGCGCGCGGGGAATTTATTTTGGATGAGAGAGGAGATATCTATTTCCTTGAAATGAATACGCTTCCCGGCATGACGCCCACGAGCCTGATTCCACAGGAGGCGCAGGCGGTCGGAATTTCTTATGAACAGCTATGCGCCCGCGTGATCGAGCTGTCGCTTGAGAAGTAAAGGGAAACGGGTATGAAGGAATTTTCAGTCTATGACGCGACGCGCGCCTGCGATGGTATTTACAATGGAGGCGAAGCCGTAAAAGGCCAGATGGTAAAAGGCGTTGTGATCGATAACCGCAAGGTGGAAGACGGCTTTCTGTTTGTGCCGATCAAGGGAGAGCGCTTTGACGGGCACGACTTTATCGGGGCGGCATATGAAGCGGGGGCGGTATGCTGCCTGAGTGAAAAAAAGCTGGAAACGCAAAAGCCGTATATCCTGGTGAAGGATTCGCTGCAGGCTTATCAGGACATTGCGGAGTTTTATAAAGGGCTCTTTGGCGTAAAGATGATTGGCATTACCGGGAGCGTGGGGAAAACGACCACAAAAGAGATGGTTGCCAGCGTGCTGGAACAGCAATTTTGCGTCCTTAAAACAGAAGGGAATCTCAACAACCAGACAGGCGTTCCGCAGAACTTGCTCCGGCTTTTGCCTGAGCATGAAGTTGCTGTGATCGAGATGGGAACAAATCATTTTGGAGAGATCAGGAGCCTTTCAAAAATGGCGCGCCCGGATTTTTGCTTCCTGACGAACATCGGGCAGGCGCATATCGAGCATTTGGGCTCCAGGGAGGGTATCCTGAAGGCGAAAAGCGAGATGCTCGAATATATGCGTGAGGATGGACGGGTATTTGTAAACGGCGACGATGAATATTTGTGGACATTAAAAGAGACGAGAAGCGACGTAACGACCTTTGGAATAGGGACTCAAAACGATATCTATACGACGGATATCAGGGAAATGGGCCTTGAGGGATCGGACTTTACAGCGCACTTTGATGGAAAAGAAATGGCGATTCATGTTCCGTCGCCCGGCCGTCATATGATTTATAATGCGCTTGCTGCGATTGCGGCAGGACTCGCGCTGTGCATGGAGCCGGAGAAGATTGCCAGGGGGATTGCCGGATATACTCCCATTTCCGGACGGATGTGTATCGAAAAGGCAAACGGGCTGACGGTATTAAATGACGTATATAATGCCAACCCGGGCTCTATGAAAGCTGCGATTGACGTTTTATCGTATGCGAAGGGACGCAAGGTTTGCGTGCTTGGAGATATGTTTGAGCTTGGAGATAAAGCGGAGGAATACCACCGGCAGGTGGGGAGCTATGCCGCAAAAAAAGGGATTGACGAAATCCTTTGCGTAGGGGAGCTTGCAAAGGGTATCTATGACGGCGCATCAGAGCGTTGCGGGAATGCGAGCTATTTTAAAACGCAGAATGAGCTGCTTGAAAAAATAGAGGGGCACATCCACAGTGGGGATACGGTTCTCGTGAAGGCGTCCCGTGGGATGAAGCTTGAAAAAACGGTTGAATATCTTTTGCATTAAGCAGTCTGCCGGCAATAGACGCAAAGAATCTGCACGATGGTTGTGTTAACGCTCAAGTTAAGATATACTAACTTTATGTAGTCCTGTTTCATGGACGATATTTTTGGGACCGCTCAATTTTCAGGAGAAATCGGTCATTATGAAAAAGAAAACAACGAAGCCAAAGGGACGTTTTCAGGACAGAATCGGAAAAACGGGCTCTTTTCTTGTCTGTGTATTCGCTGTTATTTTTATGCTCATTTCTATCACTGGAGTGGGAAGCCTGGATAAAAGCATCGATATGATACTAAAGCATCCTTTTACCGTTACGATGGAGGTCAATAATGCTACAAACACGGTATCTGAAATGCGTATGCGCATGGAGCAATTAATCAACTATTCCATGCCAGCAGATTTTGAGATTGCACAGAGGGCAATAAGCGGTCTTGAACCGGCGCTTGAAAAAAGCCTGGATTCGATTGAAACCAATTATCTTGGAACAGATGGCGCCGCACAGCGGCTCAAGGATACCGGCGCGCAAATTATAGATGCGCAGGAGGCGTTGCTTGCGAATCCGGAAAATGTGAATAATAACAGCCGGATCGAACGGGATATGGCGGAAAACGTTTCTGTTTTGTATGACAGCTTCATGGAGGAATCGGACGGAATTGTTTCCTACGAACAAAAAGTAATCAATGACTTTAACAATGAATCAAGCAGTCTCACAAGAAACAATACGGTTCTTGTCGTGTTACTGACAGCAGTTATTATTCTGGTTTCCGTTTATTTTCGATATGCGGTAGGAAAGAAAAACCAGGAAATTTATTACAGGGAAAATCTCTTTTCGCAATTATCCGATAAAATTGACGATGTGATTTTTATCGTTGACATGGAGAAAGGAAAGTCCGAGTTTATCAGTCCGAACAGCGCACGTATATTAGGCATAGACCAGGCGGCTTTTGTGGAAAACGAAAATATTTTGTATTCTTACATGGACGAGGATTCCGTAATGAGGATACGGGAAGCTTTTTTAAACGGCGAAATGGGAAACAATGCAGAACTGGAGATCAAGCTGAACCATCCGAAGGACGGAAGCGAGCGGTGGATGATGATGCGGGCGTATCCCATTATGGCGGACGGGATTTTGCAGAGGTATATCGTATCAATTACAGATGTGACCGAATCACGGCGTACGCGCCAGATACTCACAGATTCGCTTGTGGCGTCAAGGCGTATCAATGAAGCGGAAAAGGCGTTCCTTTCCCGCATGAGCCACGAGATACGCACGCCGATGAATACGATTATCGGCATGACAACGATTGCTGCAAATGCGCTGGATAATAAAGAAAAGGTTGCGGATTGCCTGTATAAAATAGCCTATTCGTCGCGGCACCTGTTAGGAATTATCAATGATGTGCTGGACATGTCTGCTATTGAAAGCGGTAAGCTCGTAATGAAAAACGATCCGTTTGATTTTGGCGAGATGATAGAAGAAATTGCGTCTCTGTATCATACGCAATGTGAATCCCAGGGAAAAAGCTTTGATCTGAAGCTCGTAGGGGTGGCGGAAGAAAAGCTGATCGGCGACGAGAGAAAGCTGAATCAGATTTTGCTGAACCTGCTTTCCAACGCGGTGAAATTCACTCCGGATGGAGGACATGTCCTGCTTTCTATCAGGCAGCGGCCTGTAAGGGAAGGCAAGGTACACATGACGTTTACGGTCAAAGATGCTGGCATCGGTATGGACGAGGCGTTTTTGAACAGGGTATTTGAGCCCTTCGAGCAGGGTGAAAATATTGCCGGGAAATATGGGGGATCCGGGCTTGGACTGGCGATTACGAAAAATATGATCGGCTTGATGGGCGGAGATATCAGCGTACAAAGCAAGCAGGGCGAAGGAACTACCTTTTCAGTGGAAATTTCGCTCCAGGTGGATGATACAGGTGAAAAGAAAGAAGAACGAAACGATTTGCGGGATCTTCATGTGCTGGTTGTGGATGATGACGAAGACACGTGCGAACACGTCGCCATTCTGCTGGAACGAATGGGAATCAGGACGCAATGGGTGCTTTCCGGTGCGGCGGCAGCAGAACAGGTTGAAGCGGCACAGCATGGAAAAGACGCATTTGACATTTGCCTGATCGATTGGAAAATGCCCGGAATGGATGGAATAGAGACGACGCGAAAAATAAGGGAGATTACGGGGAAGGATTCGCCTGTCATCATTATTTCCGCTTACGACTGGCAGTCAATCGAAAAAGATGCGCGTGCGGCAGGAGCGAACGCGTTTATCTCCAAGCCAATGCTGCAGTCCTCCATCTATAATGTATTGCTCTTTGTGATTGGAAAACGTGATTTTTGCCATGAAAAGAAGGACAAGGACGGGGAGACATTTGACTTCAGCAACAAGAGAATCCTTCTGGTGGAGGACAATGAAATGAATATGGAGATCGTAACGGAGCTGCTTGCGCCGACAGGAATAGCGATTGAAACTGCAATAAACGGGCGCGAAGCAGTGGAACAATTCAACAGCAGCCCGCAGGGGCACTATGACGCGATTTTGATGGATGTTCAGATGCCTGTGATGGACGGTTATCAGGCAACGCGTGAAATAAGGGCGGAAGAGCGTGCCGACGCGGCGGAAATTCCAATTATAGCAATGACCGCAAACGCCTTCTCAGAGGATGTTGCGGCGTCGCTTGCCACGGGCATGAACGACCACATTGCAAAGCCGATCGATATTGTGGCAATGAACAGGACATTATTCAAATTTTTCAGCAGGAAAAAGAAATAAACGAATTGAAAAAGGAGCGCCGGATATTTTTCCGGCGCTCCTTTTGATATAATCAAAGGAAAATAAAAGGTGGTAGCGGAAGTCATAGCTTGGAGCCGTGCTTCAAGGCCTTGATGACCGGCAGCTCCTCGTTGGAAAGGAAGCGTACCAACGCCCCGCCTCCTGTGCAGATGTACGACATCTCATCCTTGAGCCCGAACTTCTTGGTCGCGGTCACGCTGTCCCCTCCGCCTACTACGGAATATGCGTCCGAATGCGCAATCGCTTCCCATACCGCCTTTGTCCCATGCTCGGATTCCCTGTCCTCAAATACGCCCATCGGCCCATTGATGAAAACCGTCTGCGCATAGTTTAAGGTTTCGCTGTATTTGGCCGCAGTCTCTTTCCCAATGTCGATATACACTTCCTCGTCCGATACGCCGCTAAGCGGCACATCCTTGCGTTTGCCGTCTGTTACGCATGCAAGGTCAACGGGCAGTACGAGCTTATCACGGTAGGTTTGGCACAGCCTTTTGGCTTCAGGCAGCAGCTCCAGAAGATTTTTCTTCCCGAGGAACGCCATGGACGCTTTGCCGATGTCCACCCCGCAGGCAGCAAGCATCACATTGCCCACAAGGCCGCCTGTGAGGATCATATCCGCGCTGTCGTTTGCCAGCACCGTCTCCATCATCAGGAACGCGTCCTCGATCTTTGCGCCACCCAGCACAAACATACACGGGCGCTCCGGCACGCTCATGATTGTCGAAATGATTTCATATTCCTTTTCAAACAGCCTGCCCATTGCGCTTGGCAGCAGGTATTCGAAGCCGCACAGGGTGGGCTGGTCCCTGTGGGAGGCTGCAAACGCGTCGCATACGTAAAGGTCTGCAAGCGGCGCGAGCTTTCTTACCACAGTCGTCTTTGCCTGCTCCTCATGCGTCAGGCGCAGCTTCGTCTCAAACAGCGTCAGCTCCTCGCCCATGATACGCACGTTGTCGAGCATCAGGATATCGCCGGGCTGCATTGCTTTGATGCGCTCGCGCGCATACGGCCCGCACACGTCGTCAATGTACTCCACGTTTCTGTCAAGCAGCTTACTGAGCACCTTGCTGTGCGGCTGGGTTGTGTAAAAGTTTTTGTATTCGAGGTCTCCGCCCTGGTGGGCGAGCACAACGACCTTTGCACCTTTATCCGAAAGCTCGCGCAAAGTGGGTACGCAGCCCTCGATGCGCGTTGTATCCTTGAGTTCCCCGGTCTGTTTGTCGACCGGCTGGTTGACGTCCACGCGGCACAGCACCGTTTTGCCCTGCACGTCGAAATCGTCCAGTGTTTTGATTCCATATTTCATGTTGTTTCTTACCTCTCTCAATGCCTTTTGCAGTTCCACAGGTACAAAGCCGCGCGGCAGCCTGCGCCTGTACCGGCGGTATATGCGATGTTTCGGGGAATATCCGAAGACGGGGGCATAAGGCGCCGCCCTTCGGAGACGCACCGTACAGTCCAAAAATCAAAACTGTGTACGGTGCGCTGCATCCGCCTTTCAAAGCATGGATGGAACAACGTGGTCACGGCTTCTGAAGCTCCTCATTGCGGAGCCTCATGTCCCCG
>NZ_LAYJ01000078.1 GCF_000981035.1 Christensenella hongkongensis | reverse complement strand
CGATCACCTTTGCCGCCTTTTCATCTTCGTTGATCTGCACCATGACCACCTTCGCCCGGCGAAGGTGGTCATGGTGCAGATCAACGAAGATGAAAAGGCGGCAAAGGTGATCGTGCCGGATTACCAGCTTTCCCTTGCGATTGGCAAGGAGGGGCAAAACGCCCGTCTGGCTGCAAAGCTTACCGGCTGGAAAATCGACATCAAGAGCCAGTCGCAGATTGAAGAGCAGGTGTTTGGTGAGAAGTTTGCAAACGCGGACACAAGCCTCGATTCCATGGAGAATGAATTTGACGTGATTGACGAGCTGAACGAGGAAGAGGCACAGGAAGAAATCGAAGAGGATATCCTGCTTGACGAGATGGAAGAAACGGGTGCGCCTTCTGAAGATACACCGGCGGAGGAAACCACAGAGCAGGGATAAAGGAGATCGGCCTTGGATAAGAAACAGCCCATACGGATGTGCATTGCCTGCCGCAGCGGCAAGCCGAAAAACGAGCTCATCCGCATCGTGCGCGCAAAGGATACGGGCCTTGCCGTGGATGAAACGGGGAAGGCGCAGGGGCGCGGGTTTTACCTGTGCGCAAATGCCGCCTGTGTGGATAAGGCAAAAAAAATCTTTCCAAAAGTGATGCGTCATGCAATGGATGAAACGCTTTACGAAGAGCTGAAAGGAATCGTGGAAAAGTTTGGAAAATGAAAACTTTTTGAGGTTTCTGGGGCTTGCGGCCCGTGCCGGGAAACTTGTTTATGGAGCACAGGGTGTAGACCAGGCAATCAAAAAAAGAAAAGCAAAGCTGGTTGTGGTGGATGGCGGCGCTTCAGAGAATACAAAAAAAGAAATCAGGGACGCTTGTACGTATTATCATGTTAAGCTGATTATACTTGAAGAAAAGGACGTACTGGGCAGGAGCCTTAACAAACCGAACAATAAAATTATTGGAATCGTGTGTCCACGGTTTGCAAGCAGCGCGTGGGAAAAATATAGCATGAATTCCGGGGGTGAAATCATTGAGCAAAATTAAAATCTTAGAAACAAACAAATCACTTTTAAACAATGCACAAACCATTTTCAACCGTGTTTTGGAAATGCAAACAGAAGCGGATAACCAAATCCGTGATATAAAAGCGATCGAATCGAAAATTCTTGACATTGAAAAAGTCAAGAACGAAAAAGCGCGCGCTCTTTTAGAGCAGCAGCGGGCGGAAGAGGAAGCCAAAAAGGCTGCCGAAGAGGCCCGGATTGCGGCGGAACAGAAAGCAAAGGAAGAGCAGCAGGCAGAAGCGGAAGTACAGGAAGTAAAGCCGGAGCCTGAAAAGGTTCAGGAGCCCGCCCCGCAAAAGCAGGAAGAAAAGCCGCAGGAAAAAGCGCCTGCTCCGCAGATGAGGGAGCAGAAGCCACAGGCACCGCAGCAGGGGCAAAGGCCGGATCAGCGGCAACAGCCAAGAAATGACAGGCCCCAGCAGCAAGGCAGACCGCAGCAGGGGCAAAGGGATCAGCGCCCCCAGCAACAGCAGCGTCCGGCGGCAGGCGGCAACAGGCCGCAGCAGCAAGGCAGGCCGCAAGGCGGGCAGTCCGACAGGCCGGCGGGCGCACAGCCTGCAAAGAAGTTTGCTTCGGTGGCAGGCCCAAAGCAGGGACAGGGTTTCGACCACAACAAGAAGACGAAAAAACAGATGGAAGAGGATCGTGCAAAGCGGCCTAAAATCAAGGAACGCGTCTTTAATATTGACGATGATGATTTCCCGAAGGGTTCCAGAAGATATAAGCATAAAAAGCAGCAACAGCAGCCTAAAACGGTGATCGAGCCGATTAAGATTGAAAAGGCGACGATCACGGAGGAGACGATTTCCGTCAAACTGTTCTCGGAGAAAATAGGCAAACCTGTATCTGAGATTTTGAAAAAGCTTCTTCTTCTGGGAATGATGAGCACGATTAATTCGCAGATCGATTTTGATACGGCACAGCTGATTGCCGACGAGTTTGGCATTGAGCTTGAGCAGAAAATCGCGCAGACAGCTGAAGATATTCTGGTTGAAGAAGAGCCGGATACGGAGGAAAATCTCAAAAAACGCCCGCCGATCGTTACGATCATGGGGCATGTAGACCACGGTAAAACCTCGCTTCTTGACAAGATCAGGCTTGCGAAGGTAACGGAGAGCGAAGCGGGCGGCATCACGCAGCACATCGGCGCATACCAGGTGGAGCTCAATGGCGAAAAGATTACCTTTATCGATACGCCGGGCCATGAGGCGTTTACGGCGATGCGTGCAAGAGGCGCGCAGGTTACGGATATCGCAATCATCGTGGTTGCTGCGGACGACGGCATCATGCCGCAGACAATAGAGGCGATCAACCATGCGAAATCGGCGGACGTGCCGATCATCGTGGCAATCAACAAGATAGACAGGCAAAACGCCAATATCCAGAAGATCATGCAGGAGCTTACAGAGCATAACCTGTTGCCTGAGGAATGGGGCGGCGAGACGATCGTTGTTCCGGTTTCCGCGAAAACGGGCGAGGGTATCGATAAGCTGCTCGAAATGATTCTTCTTGTAGCTGAGGTACAGGAGCTTAAAGCAAACCCTGACCGCCTTGCAAAAGGAACGATTGTGGAAGCGCAGCTTGATAAGGGCAGGGGCCCTGTGGCGACGGTACTGGTGGAAAATGGAACGCTCAAAACGGGCGATACGATTATAGCGGGTACTGCTTACGGCAGGGTTCGTGCAATGGTAAACGACCGTGGACAGACGGTGAGCGAGGCGCTCCCGTCGCAGCCGGTGGAGGTCATCGGTTTTTCGGAGGTGCCGGTGGCAGGCGATATCCTGCACGCAGCTCCTGCGGATAAGCTCTCCAAGCAGGTCGCTGAGGAGCGTAAGGATAAGCAGAAGGCAGAGATGCTCAAGAAGATGTCCAAGGTGTCGCTTGACGACCTGTTCAGCCAGATTGCGGAAGGACAGATTAAGGACCTCAATATTGTGATCAAGGCAGATGTGCAGGGCTCCGTCGAGGCGGTGCGCCAGTCGCTTGAAAAGCTTTCGAACGACGAGGTTCGCGTGCGTGCGATCCACTGCGGCGTCGGGGCAATCACGGAAACGGACGTTATGCTGGCTTCGGCTGCAAACGCGATCATCATTGGCTTTAACGTAAGGCCTGACAACATGGCGAGCGCCGCTGCAGACCGGGAGAAGGTGGATATCCGTTTGTACCGGATTATCTATAAAGCGATCGAGGACATTACGGCTGCCATGAAGGGCATGCTGGAGCCGGAGTTCGAGGAACTTGTGATCGGTCACGCGGAAGTGCGCCAGACGTTCAAGGTGTCGTCTGTGGGAACGATTGCGGGCTGCTATGTAACGGACGGAATGATTCGCAGGAATGCACAGGCGCGTTTGCTTCGTGACAACGTGGTTATATATGAAGGTGAGCTGAGTTCTTTAAAAAGGTTTAAAGACGACGCAAAAGAAGTTGCACAAGGCTATGAGTGCGGACTTTCCCTGGACCGTTACGACGACATCAAGGAAGGCGACGTGGTCGAATGCTTTGAAATGCACGAAATCGCGCGTTAGGAGTTGAAAGAAAATGCCCACAAACAGGTTAAACAGGATCGACGAAGAAGTGAAGCGTGCGCTTGCCGATATCATCAGGAATGATGTCAAGGACGACAGGTTGTCGGCCATGACGAGCGTAACAAAGGTAGATGTAACGCAGGATCTTAAATTTGCCAAGGTATATGTCAGCGTATATGATACGGACAAAAAACGCCAGGCGTCGGTTGACGCGCTCAATCACGGCGCTTCCTTTATCCGGACAAGGCTTGCCAGGGCAGTTGACATCAGACGGGTTCCGGAGCTTACATTTTTACTTGACGACTCAATCGAATACAGCATCAAGATCGCCAAGCTACTTGACGATGTAAAGAATAAGGAAGCAGAATGAAAGACGTAATCAGTTTTATTGACAGCCATCAGAAGTTTGCGGTATTGACACATTTGAATCCGGATGGAGACGCTCTCGGGAGCGCATATGCGCTCGCGAGAGCATTAAATAATCTTGGCAGGAAAGCTGAGGTTATTTTATTATGTGCGCCGCCCGCAAAGTATGATTTCAAACAGTTCAGGCCACTTTTTAAATTACTTGACGACGTCAGTTTTGACGACTATGAAGCGGTATTGACTGTAGACTGTGCGACCAAGCAGCGGCTTTCCGCCGCGCAGGAGCTTTTTGACGCAAAGCCGAACTGCAATATCGACCACCATGTTTCCAATACAAATTACGCGCAGGTCAATTATGTGCAGGATCTTCCGGCGACAGGGGAAATCGTCTACTATCTCGCAAGGGAACTGGGCGCGCCCATCGACGAAACGATCAATATGGCGGTCTATATGGCGATTGCGACGGACACGGGCAATTTTACTTACTCCAACACAAAAAAATCCACGCTGGAATTGTTTTCCTGCCTTGTGAACGACGACCTTCCGCTTGCAAAAATGGCGGACCGGATTTTTAACCGCAGGACACTTGGGGCGACAAAGCTGATCGCGCGCTTTATTGAAAACATCCGTTTCCATTTTGAAGGGCAGCTCGCCGTATCGACAATTATGCTCGATGAAATCGAGGAATGCGGCGCAAAGCTTGAAGACAATGAAATATTGATCGATTATGCGCGGGAAATAGAAGGCGTGGAGATTGCGGCGTTTATCCGGGAGCTGCGGGAAGGCGCATATAAAGTGAGCCTGCGCGCAAACGAATACGCGGACGTGGGAGATATGGCGGCGCGCTTCGGCGGCGGCGGACATGTCAAGGCCGCCGGATGTATGATCAAGGGCGAATTGTACGACGTAATGGACAAAGTTGTGAGTACGGCGAGGGATTATTTGAAGTGAACGGCGTATTCAACATCTTAAAGCCGCCGGCAATGACGTCGAGCGACGTGGTATCGCACCTGCGCAGGATACTGGCAGAGAAGCGGATCGGGCATACCGGAACGCTGGATCCGGGTGCGGCGGGCGTGCTGCCTGTGTGCGTTGGACGCGCGACAAAAATTGCAGACTACATTATGCGCGGGGATAAGGAATATATTGCGGAAATTACATTTGGCGCAGCTACGGATACTCTGGACAGCTACGGCACTCTTACGCAAGAGTGTTCCTGTAAAGTGGACAAGGAGGCGCTTGCGCGGGTGGTACCGCAATTCATCGGCAAACTCAGCCAGACGCCGCCGATGTACTCGGCAGTAAAGCATAACGGTAAAAAGCTGTATGAGCTTGCGCGCAGGGGAATCACAGTAGAAAAACCTCCGCGAGAGGTAAGCGTTTATGAGATAGAGATTCTGGAGGGAGAGTGCAACCGTTTTTTGCTGCGGATTGCATGCTCCAAAGGGACTTATATCCGGACACTGTGTGCGGATATCGGCGTGGCGCTTTCGTGCTGTGCATATACCTCCTTTTTGTTACGCACGAAAACATGCGGCTATGAGGTGCAAAACTCCTATACGCTTGCAGAGATTGAAGAGCTGGCAGAGGGTGGCGAAGCCGAAAGGGCGATGCTGCCAATGGAGGATGCGCTTGGGTTTATGCAACAGATTTGCTGCCCGGGACATTTGTTTCGTTTTTTGACAACGGGAAGGCCCATAGACCTTACAAAGACGGATATCAGGATCGAGCCTGACACAGAATATGCCGTCTATTGCAGGAATGAATTGATTGGAATTGGGAAAAAGGCGGGAAATACGCTTAAAATCGTATCAACGCTGAAGCTATTGGGGGATACATCCAGTGGAACTGTTAACGCAAAATGATCTGCCGCTTCAAAAGCCGACGGCAGTCGCAATCGGCCTGTTCGACGGGATTCACGCGGGCCATAAGGCGCTGATCGACGAAATCGACGCGCACAAGGAGCTTATGTCGGTGGTTTACACCTTCGATACAAAGCCCAGTCACGCGGCTTATAAAAACATTTACACAGTAAAAGAAAAAATCGATATTTTTGAGTGCATGGGTGTGGAAGCGCTCTATATGCAGCCGTTTACAGAGGAGTTCTCCAAGCTGACAAAGGAGGAGTTCCTGCAGAGGCTGGTAAACGACTTCTGCGCGAGACACATTACGGTCGGCTTTGATTTCCGCTTTGGGAAAAATGCGGAAGGGGACGCCGCTTTTTTACGTGCGAATGCCGATCGATATGGATATACGGTCTCGATTATCCCTGAGGTTGGGTGCGAAGAAGGCAAGGTGAGCAGTACGCTGATCCGGGCGCATATTGAGCGTGGCGAAATGGAGCAGACTGCGCGGCTTCTGGATCGTTTTTACTTTATTGACGGCAGGATCGAAAAGGGGAAAAAGCTTGGCTCTGCGATCGGGTTTCCGACAGCCAATATGTCTACTGAAAAGCTGCTGCCAAGATATGGCGTATATGCTACGATTGTACAAATCGACGGCAAGTGCTATCCGGCGGTTACCAACGTGGGTGTGAAGCCAACCGTAACGGACGAGGGAATACCAAATATAGAGACCTTTATTTTTGATTTTTCCGGGGACGTATACGACGAAAAAATGCGCGTGAATTTTGTTTCGTTTATCCGCGGGGAAAAGGCTTTTGCAAACGTAGAGGAACTCAGTGCGGAAATCGCCCGCAATGCGGATACGGCAAGGGAGATGCTTTCCGATTTATCTGTTTACAAAAAATATCTTTTGTGCTAGAATATTTAACATATGATTACCGGATGCTCTGATGTGCGACAACTCCGACGGCACCATAGCATAACGGGTTTTCAACAAATGGAGGTAAAAAATGGACAAGACAGTAAAAACAGAAATTATTCAGAAGTATGCCCAGAAGGAAGGGGATACGGGAAGCCCGGAAGTACAGATCGCGCTTCTTACTTACAGGATCAATCACCTGAACGAGCATTTGAAGGAATTCAAAAAGGATTCGCACTCAAGACGCGGATTGCTCAAAATGGTTGGTAAAAGGAGAGGCCTGCTCAACTATCTCAAAGAAAAGGATATCGAGAGATACAGAGCGCTTATCAGCAGCCTTAACTTAAGAAAATAACAGACATGATGGGGAGCGGGATTTTCTCGCTCTTTATTACGTTTTGTAAAAGCCGCGAAGCGGTTTTTACAAAACGTATCAAGACACCGCCGAGCGCAATGTGCGAGGCAGCGTGGCTTATTACGCAGTGAACGTATTGGGCAGATCAGCGTGCTGTGACGCCAGATGGTGCCTGTGGGCACACCCAAGGCATTGGCCAAAGGGGACCGAACCAAAGATGAAACAATAATGTAGGAGGAAACTATGCAAAATAAGGTATATGAAATGGAACTGGGCGGCCGGACTCTCACGGTGGAGAGCGGTAAATACGCCTTCCAGGCAGACGGAAGCGTCATCGTAAGATGCGGCGACACGGCTGTCATGGTAAATGCGACAGGCTCAAAAACGGAAAGGGAAGGCATCGATTTTTTCCCGCTGAGTGTGGAATATGAAGAAAAAATGTATTCTGCAGGCAAAATACCAGGCGGTTACATTAAACGCGAGGGAAGGCCGGCAACTTCGGCAATATTGGCGGCACGCCTGATCGACAGGCCGATTCGCCCGTTGTTCCCAAAGGGTTATTATAAGGATGTGCAGATTGTTGCGACGGTAATGTCTATTGATCCCGACGTTTCGCCGGAGGTCTTTGCAATGATCGGTTCTTCCGCGGCACTGAGCATCTCAGGACTTCCGTTTGCAGGTCCTACGGGTTCCGTACTTGTCGGTATGATTGACGGAGAATACATCATCAATCCGAACAGCGAGCAGCGTGAAAAGAGCAGGCTCCACCTTACGGTTTCAGGAACCAAGGACGCTGTGATGATGGTGGAAGCAGGTGCGAATGAAGTATCCGAGCAGGAAATGCTCGACGCGATTCTGTTTGCACATGAGGAAATCAAACGCATCTGCGCGTTCATTGAAAATATCAAAAACGAGATCGGTAAGCCGGAAAAGGAAGTTACGATTCACAAAGCTTCGGACGAAATCAACGATGCAGTGCGCGAATATGCTGCTGATAAGGTGGTTTGGAGCGTGGATACGTTTGACAGGGACGAACGCGAGGCGCGTCAGGAACAGGTAAAGCAGGAAGTGATCGAGCATTTTGCCGAGCAGTTCCCGGATGGCGCGGCAGACATTGCGGACGTGCTTTATTACATGACAAAAGAAGTAATTCGCGGTAAGATTTTGAACGACGGTATTCGTCCGGATGGCAGGGGCTACGAAGATATTCGCCCGATCTGGTGCGAAACGGGAATTTTCCCAAGAACGCATGGCAGCGCGGTATTTACGCGTGGACTGACACAGGCGATGAACCTTGTAACGCTGGGCGCCCTTCGCGAGGGGCAGAACCTCGACGGTATTTCTGATGAGGATTTCAAGCGCTATATGCACCATTACAATATGCCGCCGTATTCAACGGGCGAAGCAAAGATGATGCGCAGCACGTCGCGCCGCGAGATCGGCCATGGCGCGCTTGCAGAGCGTGCGATTTTGCCGATGCTTCCTTCAGAAGCAGAGTTCCCGTACGCAATCCGTGCGGTATCTGAGGTCATCAGCTCCAACGGCTCCACATCGCAGGCAAGCGTGTGTGCAAGCTCGCTGGCGCTTATGGATGCAGGCGTTCCGATGAAAAAACCGGTTGCCGGCTGCGCGATGGGATTGATCAAAGACGTTGATAGCGGTAAGGTAGTCGTACTGACTGATATTCAGGGACTGGAAGACTTCCTTGGCGATATGGACTTTAAGGTTGCGGGTACCAAGGACGGTATCACGGCAATCCAGATGGATATTAAAATCAAGGGGATCGACAAGGAAATTCTGGAGCGCGCCCTTGCTCAGGCGCTCAGGGGAAGACTGTATATCCTCGATAAGATGAACGAAGTGCTGCCGGAACCGCGTAAGCATCTTTCACCTTTTGCACCGAAGATCATCCAGTTTACGATTCATCCGGATAAAATCCGCGAGGTCATTGGCGCAGGCGGAAAGGTGATCAACAAAATCATCGACGATACCGGTGTTAAAATCGATATCGAGGACGACGGACGCGTTTCTATCCTGACGCCCGACGACGTGGCTGCTGCAAAAGCGCGTAAGATCATCGAGACGATTGCCAAGGATGTAAAGGTGGGCGAGGTGTTCAACGGAAAGGTAACGCGCATCATGAATTTTGGAGCGTTTGTAGAGCTTGCTCCGGGCAAGGAAGGAATGTGCAGGATTTCCAACCTTTCAAATGAATTCGTGAAAAAGGTGGAGGACGTTTGCAATATCGGCGACGAGCTGCTTGTAAAGGTAGTGGAGATCGATAAGCAGGGCAGGATCAACCTGACGCATAAAGGCGTAAAAGCGGAAGACCTCGAAAGCTAAGGGACTGACGCTTTGCGTAAAGCAAATCACAGTAAATAACCAAAATGCCGCAAGGGCCTGTCCGAACATAGATTTGGCCGCCGCGGCATTTTCCGGTTGCAAGGCTATTTTAATGTACATGGATTCGTATCCTGATCGATGCCCGCTTTATTGCAGGCGCGGGGCAGGATTTGGTACGGTTAGCCGGAAAGGATATTGATATGGATCAAACATTTGTGGATGAAATGCTGGAATGCGGCGTTCGCCTGATCGGCGAAAGGCTTCCGAATTTTCATTCCGTTACGGCAGGAATCTGGGTTGGCGCAGGTTCGGTCACAGAGACAAAAGAAGAAAACGGTATCTCGCACCTCATCGAGCATATGCTTTTCAAAGGGACGGAAAAGCGCAGCGCAAAGCAGATATCTGTGGATGTGGACAACATTGGCGGACAGATCAATGCGTTTACATCAAAGGAGTGCACCTGCTATTACATTAAGGTAATCGACGAGAAGCTCGGCGAGGGCCTTGAAATCCTGACGGATTTGTTCTGCAACGCCACGCTTCTGCCAGAAGAGCTCGATAAGGAGCGGAATGTGGTGCTGGAAGAAATCGCCATGAGCAACGATAATCCGGAAGACGCTGCAATGGATCTCATATCCAGCACGTACTTTGACGGATGCTCGCTTTCCAAAACGATTTTAGGGCCTGCGGAAAATATCCGCAGATTTACACGCGACGACCTCAAAAGCTATATGGACCGGTACTATACGGCCTCGAATATTGTGGTCGCCGTTGCGGGAAACTTTGACGTAGACAAGCTGCGGGATTGCCTGAACAGCCTGTTTGTGAGCATGAACAGGAAGAAGCTGCAGATACCCGAGTTTGCGGATTGCAATGGTTTTGCTCCCCGCAAGGACGGATTCGAGGTTTCGGACAGGGATATCGAGCAGGTACACCTTTGCATGGGCATGCCCTGCTTCGACCAGAAGGACAAGCGGAAATATGCGCTCAATATCCTCAACAACGTTGTCGGAGGCTCCATGAGCTCGCGCCTGTTCCAGAAGATTCGTGAGGAAATGGGCATGGCGTATTCTGTTTTTACCTATCCGGCGCTTTATTCAAGCACCGGCATGTACGGCGTATATGCCGGAACGATGGCGGGAAATACGGAGCAGGTTGCGGAGATGATCGTTGCGGAGCTGAAGAAGATTAAGGAAAATGGTATTACTGAGGAAGAATTCGCCCAGAGCAGAGAGCAGCTCAAGGGGAACCTGATCCTGTCGCTCGAAAGTACATCCTCCAAAATGAGTGCGATCGGCAAGGCTATGATCCTGACAGGCAACGTTTACTCTGACGAGGAAGTATTACGCTTCATTGACGAGGTGCGTTACGGGCAGATGAGGGAAGTGATCGATTACTGTATCGATCTTGACCGCCTGACGACAACCTGCGTGGGAAAAATAAATGATCAGGGCATGATGAAAAAAATCTTGTTCGGTTAGGTGCTGGTAGCAGTTTTATCGAAAAGGGAAAAGGGCGCCGCTCGGAATAAGCTCCGGCGGCGTTTGTGGCTTGATATGTAAAGACACAGTACACAGGATAATGGATTGAAAATAATTCAGTTTGGTGCTATAATAATTAAGATTGCATACATCTATTTTGAGGAGTATTCATGGCGACGGCACGCAAGAAGAAAAGACGGAAAAAGAATAGCAACAAGCGCAATGAAATAGCGGGCATTATTATTATAGGGCTTGCTATCTTTATTGCAATCACAATTTATATGAGTATAGACAGCGTTTTTGGCAATTTGATAAAAGACGTTGTTTTTGGTTTGTGCGGAATTCTGGGATATGTCGTTCCCGTGATAATCGGTATCATCGGGGTGTTGTTCATTGCATCGCGCAAAAAAAACACCAATGCGGGAAAGCTCGTGCTTTTGGGGCTTGCCGTATTGTTTGTGTTCTCACTCGTAAACCTTTCGGTTGCGGGGGACGTATATGTTGCGGGCAGCGATTTTGGAACGTTTGTAAAGGGCTCTTACGGCGCAGGCATGCAGACGCAGGCGGGCGGGGGAGCGATCGGTGCGCTGCTTTCTTTCTGGACCTACAGCTTTTTGGGGGAAATTGGAAGCTACATCGTATTTATCACAGGGATTGCGGTGTGTATCCTTGCGCTCACGAACCTCTCGATCAAAAAAGTAAGCGCGAATATTGGCAGCGCGGTCAAAACGACGTACGACGGATACCGCACGCGGGCGGAAGCGCGCCGCGAGCAAAAGCGGCTCTATATAGAGAGCCTTGATCTTGAAAAAGAAGCTGCGATACGCGCGCAGCAGGAAGAAGCAATGCGCCTGCGCCAGCAGGAGGAAAACGAATTTAATATGATTGTGGAGGAGCCGGGGGATTTTGCCAGGCCGGATATGGTCTATGAGCAGGAACCGGACGAGGATGAATTTGCGGATTACGATCCGGAGGAGTACAGGAAGGTGTTTTCGGATACGGATATCCAGTTTGACGACGACGTGCCAAGCGCGCCGCAGAGCAGGCGGAAGATAGATGTTTCGAAAATCACGGCGCGGCAGCCTGCGGTGCAGGAAACCGCTGTGAGCCAGCAAACCGCTCCGTTTGTGCCGGTGGGCGCTGCGTCGAAAGCGGCAAGCTACGTAAAACCGCCGCTGAATCTGCTTAATCCTGTGCCCAAAGGGGCGAAGGCTTCTTCTGCGGACCTTAAAAAGAATGTGGAAATACTCGAAAGCACGCTTGCAAGCTTTCATGTGGATGCGAAGGTTGTCAATGTAAGCCGGGGGCCGGTGGTCACGCGTTACGAGGTGCAGCCGGCGCCGGGTGTGAAGGTGAGCAAGATCGTAAACCTTGCCGACGATATCGCAATGAATCTTGCGGCCAGAGACGTGCGTATTGAAGCGCCTGTGCCGGGCAAACCCGTTGTAGGGATTGAGATACCGAATCTGGAGACGAGCTCGGTGGGGCTTAGAGAGCTGCTATCGGGGGAAGAGTTCAAAAACCAGAAAAGCCCGATCGCATTTGCGCTTGGCAAAGATATTGGCGGCGCGAATGTATATGCGGATATTGCAAAGATGCCGCATATGCTGATTGCGGGAGCGACAGGCTCAGGAAAGAGCGTTTGTATCAATTCGCTAATTGTAAGCATCCTTTACCATGCCTCGCCGGAGGACGTAAAGATGATTATGATCGATCCAAAGGTGGTCGAGCTGAACGTATTCAACGACATCCCGCACTTGCTGATTCCGGTTGTAACGGATCCGAAAAAAGCTTCGTCTGCCATCAACTGGGCAGTCAATGAAATGACGATGCGCTACCGCCAGTTTGCGGCAAAGGGCGCAAAGGACCTGAAAAAGTACAACGAGATCATGCGGGAAGAGCAGCAGGATGCCCTGCCGCATATTTTGGTGATTATCGACGAGCTTGCCGACCTTATGATGGTTGCGCCCGGTGAAGTGGAGGACGCGATTTGCAGAATCGCGCAGCTTGGACGCGCGAGCGGCATCCATCTTGTGATTGCAACGCAGCGCCCGTCAGTGGATGTTATTACAGGCATTATCAAAGCGAATATTCCTTCGCGTGTGGCGTTTGCAGTATCCTCACAGGTGGATTCGCGGACGATTCTGGATATGGCCGGGGCAGAGAAGCTGCTGGGGCAGGGTGATATGCTGTTCTATCCATCCGGCGCGCCAAAGCCGGTGCGTTTGCAGGGCTGTTTCATTTCCGATAAGGAAGTGGAAGCTGTTACCAAGTTTTTAAAGGACCGCATGGCGGCCAGTTATGATACCAGGGTAATCGAAGGGATTGCAAAGGAAGGAACAAATCCGATTGCGGGACAGGAAGAGACGGATGAATTGTTCATAAAGGCCCTGGAAACTATTGTGGAGTACGATCAGGCGTCTACCTCGATGCTGCAACGCAGGCTGCGGATCGGCTATGCCCGTGCGGCGCGGCTGATTGACCAGCTCGAGGAAAACGGTTATGTTTCACCCATGGACGGAAGCAAGGGAAGGCAGGTACTGATCAGCAAAGAGGAACTCCAGCAAAAGTTGAACCCACCGCAGGAAGAGGAATAGAAAAATGACTGTGAAAATTGGCGTGATATCGCTTGGGTGTGCAAAAAACAGGATTGACACGGAAGAAATGCTCGCGCAGTTGCAGGATGATTATGAATTTGTGCAGGATATGGCAGAAGCGGACATTATGCTGATTAATACCTGTGCGTTTATCAACGATGCAAAAGAAGAATCGATTAACACGATTCTGGAAGCGGAGCAGCAAAAGAAGTTTGGCAAGGTGCGTGGTATTATCGTAACAGGCTGCCTGCCGGAGCGGTTCCGTGACGAATTGAAAGAAACGCTGCCAAGGGTGGACGCTTTTCTGGGAACGTCGGCGTATAAAGAAATCAAAGATGCAATCAATGCCGTTGCCCTTGGAAACAAGTATGAAAGCTACCCGGACCACACGCTTGACGAACATTTTTCCGGCAGGGTGATTACTACAATGCCCCCGACCGCTTACGTTAAGATTGCGGATGGCTGTGATAACTGCTGCAGCTATTGTGTGATTCCTTCCATACGTGGGAGGTTTCAAAGCCGCAGGGCGGAGGATATCCTTGCAGAGATAGCATCCCTTGCAGAGCAGGGCTATAACGAAATTATCCTGATTGCACAGGATACGACGGGTTATGGAAAGGACCTTGCGGAGGATGTCAATCTTGCAAAGCTGATGGATCGGGCGGCCCAGGTTCCTGGCGTGAAGTGGCTCAGGGTGCTTTACAGCTATCCTGACGGCATTACGGACGAGCTGCTGTCTGTAATGTGCAGCCATGATAACATTGTGAAATATCTTGATATTCCAATTCAGCACACAGACAATGTAATTTTAAAACAAATGAACCGGAAAAACACGTGGGAATCCACACAGGAAGTGATTGAAAAGGTGCGGAAGGCCTCGCCGGATTTTGTGATTCGTTCCACTGTGATCGTAGGTTTCCCGGGCGAGGAACGGGAAAATGTGATACACTTGTATCAGGATCTGAAGAAATTCCAGCTCGACCATTTGGGCGTGTTCTCCTATTCGCAGGAAGAAGGCACAAAAGCTGCGGAAATGCCCGGGCAGATCGACGAGGAGGAAAAGGAATTCAGGCGGGATTCGGTGCTCAATACGCAGTCGTCGATTTCGCTCGATAGAAACCAGGCGCGAGTCGGCAGGGTTTATGAGGTTTTGATCGAAGGAAAAGACGAGCATTCAGGCCTGTACTATGGGCGGTCTTATGCCGAAGCGCCTGAGGTGGATGGAAAGATATTTATCAAAACGGAAGAAACGCTTGAAGCGGGACAATATTATAAGGTAAAAATAACCATGGCATACAGCTATGATTGTACGGGAGAGCTAATAAAATGAAGTGGAACGCACCAAATGTACTGACCTTGTTTCGAATGATATTGATTCCATTTTTTATATTATTTTATTTCACGGATTTACCTGATTGGAACATCTATGCTGCTATAATATTTATTGTAGCGTCAATTACGGATTGGCTGGACGGCTTTCTGGCACGCAGGAATAACCAGGTCACCAATTTTGGGAAACTGTGGGATCCGATTGCGGATAAGCTTCTTGTGCTGGCGGCGTTACTGTTGCTGATGGCATGGGGGAAAGTCGGTTTTATCGCGGTTCTGATCCTGGAGGCAAGGGAGCTGATTATCGGGGGAGTACGTTCGCTCGCCGCGTCAAAGGGAGTGGTGATCGCAGCGGATATGTCCGGCAAGATCAAAACAGTGGTGCAGTTTGTGGCGATCATACTGTTGCTCCTGAACGATTGGCCGTTTATGGGGCTGCCGGTTTCAGTCGGAGGAATATTGATTTGGGTGAGCGTTGCTCTCTCGATTTATTCCTGTATCGCATATTTTGTGAAGAACCGGGAAACGCTTACAGATTAGGAAAGTAGAGAGGGAAAAGCATGGCAGATATAAAAGACAAAGGCATGAGCAACAAAGAAAAGGCACTCGACGGCGCATTGGCGCAGATTGAGAAGCAGTTTGGCAAGGGCGCAGTGATGAAGCTGGGCGAGGCTGCCAAAAATATGAATATCGAAATTATCCCAACGGGATGCCTGGAGCTTGACGTTGCGCTTGGAATAGGCGGAGTGCCGCGTGGAAGGATTGTTGAGGTATACGGGCCGGAATCTTCCGGTAAAACAACTGTGGCGCTGCACATGATCGCAGAGGCACAGAAGCGCGGCGGCGCGGCGGCGTTTATCGATGCGGAGCACGCGCTTGATCCAGTGTATGCCAAAAATCTTGGGGTGGATATCGACAACCTGTATGTTTCCCAGCCGAGCACGGGTGAGGAAGCCCTCGAAATCGCAGATATGCTTACGCGCAGCGGCGCGATCGATATTGTGGTCGTAGACTCTGTCGCGGCTCTGGTACCAAAATCGGAGATCGAAGGCCTGATGGGCGATTCGTCTGTCGGCGTGCAGGCAAGGCTGATGTCCCAGGCACTGAGAAAGCTCGCAGGAGCGATCAATAAGACAAACACCGTGGTGGTTTTTATCAACCAGCTGCGTGAAAAGATCGGCGTGATGTTTGGTTCGCCGGAAACGACGACTGGAGGTAAGGCGCTCAAGTTCTATGCGTCTGTACGCCTTGACGTGCGCCGGATCGAGACGATCAAGGTCGGGGACCAGATGATCGGCAACCGTACCAGAATCAAGGTTGTGAAAAACAAAGTGGCTCCGCCGTTCAAAATGGCGGAATTCGAGATTTATTACGGCGAAGGGATCAGCGAACCGGCGAGTGTCCTTAATCTCGGGACGCAGCTTGGGCTTATCGTGAAATCGGGCGCGTGGTTCTCCTACAAAGGCGAGCACATTGGTCAGGGAAGAGATAATTCGCGCCAATACCTGATGGCGAATCCAGAGATACTGGAGGAAGTAAAGCAGGAGATTTTAAAGACATACCGTTTGGGCGAATACAGGGATTATGAAGAAGAGCCGGAAACAGCGGAAGACACCGCAGAGCCCGTTCCGGAAAAATAAGCAAAACAGGTGGTGCAGTATTCTAGTCGGTACTGCCGATTTCGAAGACGGGCCTAAAAATCCGTTATAGGGCACATCGATGAAGTTTCTGGTGTTGGCTGCTGACGCCCCGTCGGGAGCTGATGCTGGGAGTTAAGAAAGAAGGGCGATCCATAAGGGCATATGGGCGTTGACCCAGCTTTCGCGGAGACCTGTTGCGGTGGTGGTATCTAACCCATTACTGGACAGGGTAAAAACCTGCTATGCGGTACTAAGCTGTGTACAGAGTAGCCTGCCTTGAGTTGGCATGGTGGAAATGCGGGATAATTGGCGAATCATTTGCAGCGTACGGGCAATGGTGAGCAGGACTGTAAAAAACCATGCTGGCAAAAGAGACTAGAAATTGGATTTGTGCTGTCGAGGAAAGCTCCTAGACTGTATTGAGGCAATAAGGGGATTATAGTGTGGTTTGAACAGGCAATCCGGTCGTGCAAGCGGTAACGCTGCACCTGGGCCTTTGATGGGAAACCGCTTCTATCGGCGACGGGAAGCAGGCCCAGGGGAAATCCTACCGGACCATATACTGCAAGGTCTACCCTTATTGCCACCACCTTTTTATAAAAATAGCCGCAGCTTGATCAGGAAAGCTGCGTGGAGAAGCATGAAAGTTATTAAATATTGGACGATCAAGATATTCTTTATTACGTTATTTATTTCCGCAGGCGTATCGGTGGCTGCGGAATATTTTATTTCAAACCTTTCCCTGATTGCGTCCGTCGGAATACTGATTGGGCTGATTGCGATTGGCGTGTTGTTTGACATTGTTGGCGTGGCGTTCGCAAGCTGCGACCAGGCGCCGTTTATTGCGATGTCGGCAAAAAAGAACCAAAAGGCGCATTATGCGCTTAAGATGCTTAAAAATGCGGATGTTGTATCGAATTTTTGTAACGACGTAATCGGCGATATCTGCGGGATCGTCAGCGGCGCTGCTGGCGCGGCGATTACGCTCAAGGCGCTGGTGTTCAACTTTCCTTTTCCGGATATGGCAATTTCCATCGCGATATCTGCGCTGATTGCCGCGGTTACCGTTGCGGGCAAGGCATGGGGGAAGACGATTGCCATGAAGCGAAATAAAGATATTGTGCTTGCGATTGGATCGGTCGCAACCTTTTTCAGCCGTGGCGGGAGGAAAACGAATGAAAAAGAGAATTGACGTGCTGCTCGCGGAAAAAGGGCTCGCAAAAAGCAGGGAGAAAGCGAAAGCGTTGATCATTGCGGGCGAGGTCTTTGTGGGGGGAAAACCCGTGAAAGGGCCTTCCGAAGCCTATGAAGAGGATGCGGAGATCAAAATCCGGCAGGACAGCTGTCCGTATGTCAGCCGCGGCGGCCTGAAGCTTGAAAAAGCGGTAAAGGCTTTCGTATTAGACTTACACGGGAAGGTGTGCATGGATATCGGCGCGTCCACCGGTGGATTTACAGATTGTATGCTGAAAAATGGCGCTTCCTACGTTTATGCGGTGGATGTAGGTTACGGACAATTTGACTGGGGCCTTCGTAACGACAGCCGCGTTAAATTGATGGAGCGGACCAACGCGCGTTACCTTGAAAAGCAGGAACGCCCGGTAGACTTCGTCAGCGTAGATGTGTCGTTTATTTCACTTGGATTGATATTCCCCGCAATCAGCCGTGTGTGCGCGCAGGACGCGCAGGTTGTAACGCTCATCAAGCCGCAGTTTGAAGCGGGCAGGGAACATATAGGGAAAAAAGGCGTCGTGCGCGACGCGCAGGTTCATAAAGACGTGATTGCAAGGTCAGTCGAAATGGCTGCGGGAAACGGCTTCTTTCTTTATGGCCTCACATATTCACCGGTAAAAGGACCAAACGGAAATATCGAATATTTAGCGTACTATAAAACATACAGGGAAGATGCTCTTGAAACGGAACCGCTAACCGGGCAGGTTGTGGACGCCGCGCATTTTGAAATGGATTGAAGAGCCAAATACAATAAAAACAACTTGCTAATTGCCGGCAGGTTTCCGCTTGCCTTTTTTCTTTGGCGAAGATGTAAATGGATCCTTGGGGTACAAATAGCGTTCCCTGGGGATTCCTTTTTTTTCAAGTGAATTATTGATTGCGGCCGTGATGAGCGAATAGATAATTGTGAATACCGGAACGCCCAGCAGCATTCCCCAGAAGCCAAAAAGCCCGCCAAATAAAATCAGGGAAAACAACACCCAGAATGCGGACATCCCAATGTTAAGCCCAACAATTTTTGGCATGACTATATTTCCGTCAATTTGTTGCAGAATCAGTATGAAAATGACAAATGCAAGAGCATACCACGGATCGACGATCAGCAATATGATAGCGCTGGGTATCGCGCCCAAAAACGGGCCAAAAAATGGAATAATGTTGGTACAGCCAATGATGACTGCGATAAGAAGCGCATAAGGGAACTGGCAGATCGTCATAAAAATAAAGGTTGTAATTCCTACGAAGGCCGCATCAATAAGGGTTCCGTTGATGAAGCCTAAAAACACATTGTTGGAGTAATGAATGACGTCCAGGAATTTTTCAGCAAAGTGTCTGGAAAACAACGCATAGGTCAGCTTTTTTCCCTGACGCCGGAATTTTTCCCTCGCAAAAATCACATAGATACTGACGATCATTCCTACAAAAAAATTGAAAAGGCCGGTGCCTACGCTCGAAATAAATACGGGAAGGCTGGATATCAGCTTGTCAAAAAATGCGGAAATATCCAGGAAAGTAGCGCGAAGCGCGTCCAGATGTTCCGCTATTTGCGGCGTATAGATATTCCAGGATTGAAGCAGTCCAACGACTGAGTTCTGAAGCGAATCGAGGTAGTGGGGAATATTATTAAACAGCATGGTAATACTGTCAATAAGCTGTGGTATGATGAAGTATACGAGCAATGCGAAAATAACAAATACGATCAATATGATCGTGACGATAGAAAGGCTGCGCCTGAGCCGCGGATGCGGTTTTTTTCGTTCCACAAATCCAAACCAGTGTTTTTCAGCGAAACGGCAGGGCCGTACCAACAGGTACGCGATACAAAAGCCTGTAATAAAAGGCGCAAGGATTGAAAAAAGCGCCGCGATCGCCGTACCGAAAAAGGTAATGTTCAGAAAAAACAGCACGATCAGCGTAATGACCGTAGCGACGATGATGGTATAGACTGCGATTGTCGTATATTTTTTGTTCCATTCAACTTTCATGCAATATGCTCCCTGAGAATGATACTTTCATTATACAGGAAGCGAAGGAAGATGCACAGAAAAAGATTTGAAGAAAAACAAAAGCAACACTTTAAACGATAGTGCTGCCTCTGCAATGTATTGGTCCCCACCAATATAACAATTTTATGGATATATTGTATCAAAAGGTGTGAAATTAATCAAGTTTGTTTCAAAAAATGGAACGGCAAGCAATGAAATGAAAGAGAAATAATAAAAAATTGCAAAAACTTTCAAAATTATCGCCAAAAAACACTACAAAAACCTTGTTTTTGAATTTTAATACTGATATAATGTCATTATGAATTTAAAAGAGAACTAATTTTTAGCGAAGTCTTGGAGGTTTTCAAATGTCTTATGTAAAAAATGTTTTAGAACAGGTAAAAGAGAAAAACCAAAGCCAGCCTGAATTCATACAGGCCGTGTCGGAAGTTCTTCCCACACTGGAACCGGTATTTACAAAGCATCCGGAATATGAGAAGGCTGCTTTGCTTGAACGGCTTGTAGAGCCGGAACGTGTCGTGATGTTCCGTGTGCCGTGGGTAGATGATAAAGGAAACGTACAGGTAAACCGCGGAATGCGTGTTCAGTACAACAGCGCGATTGGGCCGTATAAAGGCGGCCTCAGGCTGCATCCTTCCGTGAACCTCGGTATCATCAAATTTTTAGGATTTGAACAGGTGTTTAAAAACAGCCTTACGGGAACGCCGATCGGCGGCGGAAAAGGCGGAAGCGACTTTGATCCGAAGGGCAAAAGCGATAACGAAGTGATGCGTTTCTGCCAGGCGTTTATGTCTGAGCTGTATCGCCACATCGGCCCGGATACAGACGTTCCGGCAGGCGATATCGGCGTAGGCGCAAGGGAAATTGGTTATCTGTTCGGAATGTACAAAAAGCTTACGAACCAGTATTGCGGTATCCTGACAGGCAAAGGGCTTGAGTATGGCGGAAGTCTTGCGCGTAAGGAAGCGACGGGTTATGGGCTCATATACTTCATGAAGGAAGTAATTGAAGCAAAAGGCAAATCCTTCAAAGATGCGACAGTCGTTATTTCCGGCTCGGGCAACGTTGCAATTTATGCGACGGAAAAGGCGCAGGAATACGGCGCAAAGGTAGTTGCGCTTTCCGACTCCAATGGATATATTTACGATCCGGACGGCATCAAGCTCGATATCGTCAAGGACATCAAGGAAGTACGCCGCGGCAGGATTAAGGAATATGCGGATACGGTAAAAGGCGCGGAATACCACGAAGGCTGCAGCGGCATCTGGACGATCAAATGCGATATCGCCCTTCCGTGTGCAACGCAGAACGAGCTGAATGAAGAATCGGCAAAAGTACTTGTAAAGAACGGCGTATATGCAGTTGGCGAGGGCGCAAATATGCCTACGACAATCGAAGGAACGGGTGTGTTCCAGTCCTCCGGCGTATTGTTTGCTCCGGGTAAGGCTGCGAATGCGGGCGGCGTTGCAACATCGGCGCTTGAAATGTCACAGAACAGCCTGAGACTGCCCTGGACGTTTGAAGAAGTAGACCAGAAGCTGCACCAGATCATGATCAACATCTATAAACAGTGCGAGCAGGCTTGCAAAGAATATGGCTGCGAGGATAACTTTGTTGCAGGTGCGAATATTGCGGGCTTTACAAAGGTCGCAAGCGCTATGATGGCGCAGGGGATTGTTTAATCAGAGACGATAAAAACTCCATAGAATCGAAAAAGGCGGCAGGAAATTTCAGTTCCTCCCGCTTTTTTCGTTTAATGAAAAACTGATTTGTTTATAAATGTAGCGGAGTTATTTTGCTCAAATTTCAATAAAAATTTTTTGGAGGTGTTTCGTTTTGGAAATACAGGTAACTTATGACGCGCGCGACAATAAAATATTGGCGCAGATGGAGGGGGATCTTGACCTCAACAGTGTCAATGAATTCAAGCGTGTGATGGATGAGGCGATCAGTACAAATAAAACAGACGTATCGGTGGACTGTGCGGAGCTTCGTTACATTGATTCCACGGGGCTTGGCGTATTGGTCAGTATCCTGAAAAAGGTGAAGGAATACGGCGGTAAAATGCAGATTTTGGAATTGAAGCCATATTTGTTTAAAATATTCGACGTAACGGGCCTTACGAATGTTTTTGAAATTGAGGTGGCCGAACAATGAGTGAAGTGATAAAGATGCAATTCCCCGCGAAGAGGGAATATATTAAGGCAATACGTCTTGCCGTATCGGGGATCGCCTGTAATATCGATTACAATATAGATGAGATTGAAGACCTCAAAGCTTGCGTTGCAGAAGCCTGTATTTTGTTTCTGTGCAGGCAGGCAAGCGATGGGCTTGAGATTACGCTTGGCTGCGACGATGCGATTCGTGTGAGCGTACGCGGAACAGGGAATATGAAGATGTGTGAGGAATGCACGGATTGTACCGGGTTTTCTGAGGAAATCAGCCGCCTTATGATTGAATCGTTGAGCGACGATGCAGATTTCCATGAAGAAAACGGTGTTTTGCAGGAAGTGACTTTTTCAAAGAAGCCCATGGTTCAATAATACAGAAACGAGGAATTTGCAGTGGCAGATTATGCAAAAATGGACAGCGACGAGCTGTTTAAATTATATGTGGTGGATCATGACGTCGACTTGAGGAACCTGCTTATCGAGCGCTATCTTTATATTGCAGAGATCGCCGCAAAGAAGTTTGCGGGGCGCGGCGTGGATTATGAGGACCTGTACCAGGTGGCGAGTCTCGCGCTTGTCAAGGCAATCGAACGGTTTGAGCCGGAACGCGGAATCAAATTTTCCAGTTATGCGACGCCTTCCCTGATCGGCGAGATCAAAAACTATTTCAGGGATTCGTCACGTGTGATGCGTCTTCCGCGACGCGATACGGAGCAGCTTAAAAAGATCAAGCTTTATACCCAGGAATATATGGCGCAGAATGGCAGGAAGCCTTCGCCAAAGGAGATTGCCGCAGAGCTTGAGATATCGGTGGAGCGTGTGCTCGAGGTTTTGGAAATGCAGCAGGCGGATAACATGCTGTCTCTGGACAGCGCGCTTGCAGACAGCGAAAACTTTTCACTGGGCAACGTCCTTGGCCAGGAAGACGCAAGCTTTGAGCATGTCGAGAATCACGATTTTATCACTTACTGTATGAGCCTTTTGAACGATACGGAGAAAAAAATTATCGAAGAACGCTACCTCAGGAATAAGACGCAAAAGCAGGTTGCCGATATTCTTAACGTATCGCAGATGCAGGTGTCGCGTATGGAGCGCAAGATATTAGGCAAGCTTGCGATGGTCTATAAAAAGTAAAACATGGCAGCCTGACAGGAATGATGTTTTGGCGGTTACGCCACCGGCATGAAAATATCATCGTATTCACACAAAGTTCATACATTTTTTGTTAACGGACTGACTTCGAGGGGTAAATATGCCTCAAAAGATTCACAAGGTAGGGGTATGAAAATTGTTAATCAGAAAAAGACTTTTCAGTTTGGATGAATTGAACGACGCAGTAAAATCGGTCATTTTGGGAATCGAGGAGGAGAAACACCTGAACGACGAACAGATGTACCGTATCCGACTCATTCTGAGCGAGCTTGTAATGAATATTTTCAAATATTCGGATGCAAAAGAGGTTCGGTTGAGTGCAGAATACAAACAGAATAAGCTGCATATCGTGCTTGCGGACGATGGAAGCGGTTTTGAAGCGGGAAGCGTGATCAGGCGGGATATTAAGCAGCAGGAGGTTCTTTTAAAGGAAAATGGCAGGGGGGTTTACCTTGTCAGGATGATGACGGATACGCTTCGGTACAGCGAAGCGGGAAATGAAGTGGATGTGACATTAACGCTAGGATAATTCCTCTGAATGTGGTATAATACTAAAAAATATTGCATGAATGCAGTTACGTATTGATACCGACTGAAGAGGATGATTTTATGGCAACAGGCAGGAGGCCGCCAAGAAGGCGGGCCAATCCAAAATTTTATATTTTCATTGGAATCATAGCCGCTGCGGCGGTTGCGGCAATTTTTTTTCTGACCAACATCCAGACCGCAGTGGTGGAAGATGGGACGATTCCCTTTGAAACGACGGTTCCGGTTGTGGTTGTAAGGGACGAACAGATTATTACCGTTCCAAATTACGGAAAGGTGCAGTACATCGTACAGGAAGGAGAACGCGTAGAGGCGGAAACTCCTGTGGCGAATGTTTACAAATGGGGCTATAACGATCAGGTCATGAACGACCTGATTGAAATACAGACCAAAATAGAGCAGTATCAGCAAACGCAGCTTGAAAAAGCAGGCGGGGATGAGCAGCTGGCAAGCTATAATAGTCAGATCGCGCAGAAAACGGCAGAGGTTTCAGGCATAATAGGCGGAGCGGAGGGGAGTATCCTCACCGCGGAACGGGAGCTTAAAGACCTGATGGCGCAAAAGCAACAGTATTTGCGGGATACCGTAGCGGCCGATCAGCAGTTGCAGACCTATTACGATAAGGAAGAGCAGCTTAAAGCAAGGGTAGACAACGACTGGCTGGAGGTCATGAACGCACCGGCCGAGGGGGTTGTCAGTTTTTATTTTGACGGAATGGAAGGCACGCTCAATGCAGCGCGCATCAAAGAGATTACTTCTGCGGATGTTTTGGACGTATTGAACGGTACGACAAAAAGCCAGCAGGAGTCTTCGGATGAGGGCGCTGAAAAGCAGATTTATCGCCTCGTAAATAATTTCAAATGGTATCTGGTGGTGCGCAGCGATCAGGAAATACCGGAATTTGCAAATGATAACTCGTTTTCAATCGCATTTGACGATTACATCAGCAGGCAATATCAGGGGATTGTTGTTGGTAATGTAAAAGAAGAGGACGGTTACGTTTATGCAATCGAAATCGACGACGATATCGGAGAGCTGCTGAATGCGCGCAGGACAGACGCAAAGGTGTATACACAGTTTACAGGCTTGAAGGTGCCGGAAAAAGCCCTGCGGGAAGAGGATGGAGTGACCGGCGTGAACGTAGTTGTCGGACGGGAGAAAACATTTGTTCCGGTTACGGTGAAAATACAAAAGGACGGCAGCGCAATCGTTGTGCCGGTGGCGGAAAACAGTCCGCTGATGGCGAATCAGCACGTTGAGGTATAGCGGAATGGGACTTGTGGAAAATATTAAAATTGTAGAAGATAAAATAGCCCGGGCGGCAGAAAAGGCCGGTGTAAATCCGGATGGGATCGAGCTTGTGGCGGTATCGAAAACAGTGAATACAGACGTTGTAAAAGAGGCCTACGATGCGGGTTTGCGTACCTTTGGGGAAAATCGCGTGCAGGAACTCCTGAAAAAAGAGGAAATTTTGCCGCATGATATCAAATGGAATCTAATTGGACAGTTGCAAACGAACAAAGTTAAGTATATAATGGAAAATAAGGTATTTTTGGTACATTCCCTGGATCGATTTTCCCTCGCGCAGGAATTGCAAAAGGAATGCGTGAAAAAAGACGTGTCGGTTGATGCGCTCATGCAGGTGAATATTGCGAAAGAGGATACGAAATCCGGGCTTTTTCTGGAGGATGTGGATCCGTTTCTGGAAAGCATTGCCGGTTTTGACCGGATACGCCTTAAGGGGGTTATGACGATTGCGCCTTACACAGACGACCACGCTTATTTACGCGGGGTGTTCGCGCAGGCAAAGTCGCTTTTTGATTCATTAAAGAATCAATACCCGGCATTCGAATACCTGTCGATGGGCATGTCGAATGATTATGAAGATGCAATTTTGGAGGGGGCCAATATGGTGCGTGTAGGCACTGCCATATTCGGCGATAGAATCTATCAATAACTAGGAGGCTTACTTTATGGCTAAAATTGGAGACAAATTATTATCTTTTATCGGACTGGAGTCTACGGATGAGGAAGAGTACGACAACGAGTATGACGATCAGGACATGATGGAAGATGATTTGGATTTTCCGCCGGATGATTTTGTTGCTCCGGCTCCTGTGGAAGAAAAAAAATTCTCGAAGAAGAATAGAGGAGAGACGGCGAAAGTGGTTGGCATTCCGGATACAAGTAAAGTACGCGTTCTGATTTACAAACCGGTATCTTATGAAGATACGCAAAGCATTATCGATAATCTGAAGGAGAAAAAACCGATTATCGTAAATTTGGATGAGCTTGATACTGATGTGGCGCAGAGAATCCTTGATTTTGTAAGCGGCGCGGTATATGCGCTCAACGGCAATATCAGGAAAGCGGCAAGAAATATTTTTGTCGTAGCTCCTTATAATGTTGATGTTTCCACAAATGCGGCGGAGGCGATTGACGACTTTGGATTCAGCAGCTATTTGGAACGGGAATAACCGGAGACGGTATGATTGAGGTAATTGTGGATGAATATTACGCCTAAGGATATATTAGAAAAAGAATTTGGGAAAAAATTTAACGGATACGATCAGGAACAGGTCGATGAGTTTTTGGACGAAATCATCAAGCAGTTTGAATCCCTTTTGGAAGAGAACGAGAACGTGATTGCCAAAAATGAGGAGATGAAATCTGAGATTGCCAGGCTTAAGCTAAAGGCTGATAAGCTTGAGAATATCGAAGAAAAGCTGATGGCAACCGTTATTACAGCGCAAAGAAATGCAACAATGTATATTGAAAAAGCGGAAATTCAGGCACAAAAGATCATGGACGTTGCAAACCAGAATGCGAAAACCGTGATTGAGAGCACGCAGCTTCGAATGGAGGCCGCAAAGCAGGAAATCAAAAAATATGAAAAGCAGGTTGCGGATTATAAGCGGCGCTTCCGCCTGTTCCTGGAAGATCAGATGGCATATGCGGAATCCAAGCTGGAGAATGAAGACGTACTGGGACAGCAGGCGGCTGAAATCAGCCAGTCGATCAATAACCTCACAAACCAGATGATGGACATTGACAACGATTCACAGAATACCAGCATCCGCCTGAACGAAATATTGAGACAATCAAAAGATGAGACAGAGCATGATTTTAAGCAAAGTACTGCAAACCTGCAGGAAATTGTAAATGAAATCATAGACGACTGATAAAAATGTGAATACCGCCTGATCAGCAGGCGGTATTTTTTTTTCGCAAATTCTGTGATATGATAGTACGGTAAATGTATGTTACGGATGGGAGCATTTTATGATTTATGTAATTCTGATTGCGGCGATCCTTGTTGGAGACCAGGTTGCAAAGTATTTTACGGCGGCGAACCTTGCGGTAGGCCAGTCGGTAACGTTTATTCCAGGGTTTATGGATTTTACTTATGTGCAAAATACGGGGGCCGCGTTCAGTATGTTCAGCAATGCGACATGGCTGCTGGCGCTTTTATCCGGCATTATGGCAGTCGTCGTCATTTATCTGTTGTTTAAATTCAAAAAACGTCTCAACTCAAAGCTGTTCAATATCGCAATGGCGTTTATAGCTGCTGGCGCGATTGGAAACCTGATTGACCGTGTGGCGCATGGATTTGTGATCGATATGATGGAATTTACCTTTGTGAATTTTGCGGTATTCAACGTGGCGGATTGCTTTGTAACGTTTGGTGCGATTATGCTTGCGGTCTATATTCTGTGGTTTTGGGATAAGCACAAGAAAGCGGAGAAAAAGGATGCCGACGCTCAGGAATAAAGCGGAGGCGAACGGCTCCAAACGCCTCGACGCATATCTGGCTGAGGAATATCCGCAATATTCCCGCTCGTTTTTGAAGAACCTGACCTTGCAGGGGAATATCCTTTTGAATGGGAAACCGGCAAAAGCGGGGGCCAAGGTAAAAGCGGGCGACGAGATTGTGCTTGAAATACCCGAGGCGGAAGAAGTTTCAGTCAGGCCTGAGGATATTCCAATCAATATCATCTATCAGGACGAAGATATTGCCGTTGTAAACAAAGCGCAGGGCATGGTGACGCATCCGGCGCCGGGCAACTATGAAGGAACGCTCGTAAATGCGCTGATATACCATCTGAAGGACCTTTCGGGGATCAACGGGGAGCTTCGCCCGGGAATCGTACACCGGCTTGACAAGGATACGTCCGGCCTGCTCGTGATAGCGAAAAACGACGCGGCCCATAAAAGTCTCAGCGCACAGATCGCAGAAAAAAGTGCGAAACGGATTTATCTTGCGCTTGTCTATGGCAATATCAAATCGGATACGGGAACGATCAAAACGCAGATTGGCAGGGATCCGCGGGACCGCAAAAAGATGGCTGTGGTACGGGATGGACGCGAAGCAGTGACAAATTACAGGGTTCTTTGCCGTTATGATGGATATACGCTGGTGGAGTGCGCGCTGCAGACGGGGCGGACGCACCAGATACGCGTCCACCTCAAGCATATGGGGTTTCCTGTAGTCGGTGACCGTGTATATACAAAACAAACGGACAAATTCAGGCTGAATGGGCAGCTTTTGCACGCATATAAGCTGGAGCTTACGCACCCGCGGACAGGAGAGAGAATGAAGTTTTGCGCTCCGCTGCCGGACTATTTCAAAAAGGTGCTGCGATCTTTACAGAATAAAAACGAAGCGTAGCACACGTTGTGCGTATGAAACTGTTCTCTGTACAAGGTGAGTTGGGCCAAGGAGGCAAGAGGCGGCCACCGGGGGGAAGCAATATCCAGCAAATGTTGCCTGAGCAATAATTTGAGAAATTGTAACAAAAAAGTGTAAAAAGCGATTGAATCAGGATGCCAAATTTGCTATACTGGTTCATAGAGAAAATTATACCTTTAAACAGGTCCGTTGAGAGGCCGTAAGGTGACATAAGAAAGTTTTTGTGTGCCTTGCTGTGTCTTTTGGGGAAAAGATGTACCAAGGCTTTTTTTGTGGAATGATTGGGGAGAAGAACATGGAAGGCATCAAAAAAACGACGATTATGGATGCGGAAACGATGCAGCGTACATTAAAGCGCATTGCCCATCAGATCATTGAAAACACAGACGGCGCAAAAGAGCTCGTGTTTATCGGCATCGAGCGGCGCGGCGTTACGATTGCCCAGCGTATTGCAGGTTATGTTAAGGAATTTGAAGGCGTTGATATTGAAATCGGCACGCTTGACATTACTTTTTACCGGGATGACCTTTCCAAAAATTCGGATCAGCCGGTTGTAAATGAGTCTCATTTTGGTTTTAACGTAGACGGCAAAAAAATCATTCTGGTTGACGACGTTTTATATACAGGGCGTACCGCACGCGCTGCAATGGATGCGATTATGGATACAGGACGGCCACAGTTTATCAAGTTTGCAGTACTTGTGGATCGTGGCCACAGGGAGCTTCCAATCCGCGCAGATTTTGTAGGTAAAAACGTGCCGACCGCAACGCATGAGGTCATTTCCGTAAAGGTGACCGAATTTGACAATGAAGAAAGCGTAACGATCTGTGACCGTAAAAACGGCGACTAATCCTGTCCTTTTGTGGGCGGGCTTTTTTATACTATGGTTTCATCTATTTATTATTTGGGAGGTATCGTATGGACAAAACAATCGAACAACAGCAGCAGGGATTGGGTAAAAAAATGATCCTTGGCTTCCAGCATCTGTTCGCCATGTTTGGCGCGACTGTGCTGGTACCGCTCCTCACCGGACTGAATCCGGCAGTCGCAATTTGCTGCGCAGGAATTGGAACACTGATTTTCCACCTGATTACAAAGGGCAAAGTGCCTGTGTTCCTTGGCTCGAGCTTTGCATTCATTGGCGTGATCATCATCGTTGCAACGCAGATCAGCGGGGTGGATCCATCGGTAGAAGGGTTTCTTGCTTCGCCGGAATACCAGGCTGCGCTGCCGTATGTGGCAATCGGAATTATGTGTGCTGGCGCGCTGTACCTGATTTTAGCGCTGCTTGTGAAGCTTATTGGCGTAAAACGAGTCATGTCGATTTTCCCGCCTGTGGTGACCGGGCCGATGATTATGGTGATTGGACTGACGCTGGCGCCTACAGCCTTTAATAATATCATCACGGCTCCCGCTGCGGAGGGCGTGCCGGATATTCTGTGGCTTCGGTGGGTGATCGCGCTTATTGTCGTTGTGACAATGGTAGTAATTTCCATTTTTGCGAAGGGATTTTTCAAACTGGTACCGATCATCGTTGCGATCGCCGTCGGTTACGTTAGCGCGGCGCTGATGGGGCAAGTGGATTTCTCGGGATTCCAGAACGGGGCAAACCTTGGATTCCAGGTACCATCCTTCAATTTCTTCTTTACGCATGAGTTGAATCCGGCAGGAGTAATTACTTCGATTGCGATCATAGCGCCAACCGCAATCGTTACATTTATGGAGCACATTGGGGACATTACGACAAACGGCGCAGTTGTGGGTAAGAACTTCCTTGAAGATCCGGGCCTGCACAGAACGCTTGCGGGCGATGGGATCGCAACGATGGTTGCAGGGCTGCTCGGCGGACCGGCAAACACAACGTATGGCGAAAACACGGGCGTGCTGGCTGTGACCAAAAACTATAATCCGTCTACGCTTCGGATCGCTGCGGTATTTGCTATCATTATCAGTTTCTTTGGTATATTCACAGCCTTCCTTGGATCGATTCCGGGCGCTGTTATGGGCGGGGTATCGATCATGTTGTTTGGTATGATTGCAACGATTGGCTTACGTACGCTTGCAGAAGCAAAGCTGGACTTTTCGCACAGCCGCAACCTGATCATTGTATCGTTGATGCTGGTAATTGGCCTTGGGCTTTCCGGAGGCATCCAGTTCTCTGAATCCTTCACGCTCTCGAATATCTTCCTGAGCGCACTTGCAGGCATTATACTGAACCTGGTATTGCCGAAAAACATTTAACTTTAAGACCTGCGGGCGGGTTTTCCGCCCGTGGGCAATCATAAAGGAGAAACATGACCTTACTGATTAAAAATTGCACGATTGTGAATGCAGACGGGATGCAGCCTGATATGGATATTATGATCCGTGAAGGGCGCATTGCCGAAATAAATACGAATATAACGGAACGGGCAGGAGTGGAAATCGATGCGAAAGGATTATATGCCTTTCCGGGTTTTTTAGACCTGCATAGCCACCTGCGCGATCCGGGGCTTACACATAAAGAAGACATTGCGACGGGTACGAGGGCCGCTGCAGCGGGCGGTTATACAACGGTATGCTGTATGCCAAACACGAAGCCTGTGATTGACAGCGAGAAGACGGTCCGCTATATCATAGAAAAAGCAGAGAAGGAAGGATTTACGGACGTACTGCCGGTGGCCTGCATTACATGCGGTATGCAGGGCGGCGCATTGACGGACTTTGAAAAGCTGCGGGATGCGGGTGCAGTCGCGTTTTCAGACGACGGTTTGCCGGTTGCAGGGGATGAAGTCATTCTTTGCGCGATGGAGTATTCCAAAAAGCTTGGAATGCTTCTGATGCTGCACGAAGAAGACCTTGAACTGCGCGGACAGGGCGTTGTACATGATGGGGAAAATGCCAGAAAGGCCGGGCTTGCCGGTATACCGCGCGCAGTGGAGGAAAGTATGACGGCGCGCGATATCTTTTATGCGGAAAAGCTCGATGCTCCGATCCACATCTGCCATGTTTCAACGGCAGGCAGCGTGGAGCTTGTCCGCAGGGCAAAAAAGAGGGGCGTGCCTGTGACCTGTGAGACGGGGCCCCATTATTATTCCATCACTGACGAAAAAATAGCAGACCGGAACCCAAACGCAAAGGTAAATCCGCCATTGCGTGAAATGAGCGATCTGCTTGCAATACGGCAGGGAATCGCAGACGGCACGATCGATGCAATCGCAACGGACCACGCGCCGCACAGCGAACAGGAAAAGGCGCAGGAAATGGAAGCAGCGCCGTTTGGCATGATCGGTTTTGAAACAGCGTTTGCGCTTACGGTGACAAACCTGCTCGAAACGGGCGTGATCAGCCTTGAAGATATCGCCCGCTTATTAAGCAAAAGGCCTAATGAGCTGCTGAAAAGAGAGGGTGGAGAAATCAAAAAAAATGCCCCGGCAGACATTACATTATGCGACATCCAAGAGAAATTCGTGTATAATAAAGAAGAAATTGTTTCAAAGGCAAAAAACAGCCCGTTTCTGGGAATGGAGCTGAAAGGCCGGGTAAACTATACAATCAGGAAGGGGAGCATTACCTATGATAGACAGGCTCATTGAAGATATCGTAAGGAAACAGAGCCCAATTTGCGTAGGACTCGATACTAAATTTGATTATATTCCCGCGGATTTTTTGTCTCGCGAATATTCTATGAATCCGCTGCAATACGCTGCGTCGAATATTTTCCAGTATAATTGTACTTTGATTGACGCGATTGCGGACATCGTTCCCGCGGTCAAGGTGCAGGCCGCATATTATGAAATGTATGGCTGCGAGGGTATGAAGGCCTTCCACGATACGATTGTATATGCCAAAAATGCCGGACTTGTGGTGATCGCGGATGTGAAGAGAAACGATATCGGTGCGACTGCTACCGCATATTCGAGCGCATATCTTGGCAGGACAAAAATCGGGGATGAGGAAATTCCCGTATTTGACGCGGATTTCGCGACAGTGAACGGGTATCTTGGGACAGACGGTATCGCGCCGTTTGTGGAAGATTGTAAAAAGTACAAAAAGGGAATCTTCGTACTGGTTAAGACTTCCAACAAAAGCTCCGGAGAGCTGCAGGACCTCAAAATTGAGGGCAAAACGGTGTATGAACGCATGGCGGATTTTGTGGAGCAATGGGGCAGTGAATGCGTTGGAAAGTATGGCTTTTCTGCAGTAGGCGCCGTGATTGGCGCAACCTATCCGGAACAGGCCGAAAAGATACGCGAAGCGCATCCGGGACTCTTTGTACTGATACCCGGTTATGGCGCACAGGGCGGCAGCGCACAGGGGCTTGTGCCTAATTTTGATAAAAAGGGCCTCGGCGGAATCGTAAATAATTCCCGGGCGATTTTAACAGCATACCAAAATGAAAAATATGCGGGAATGCAGTTTGACATCGCGGCGCGGGAAGCGACGCTCAATATGCAACGCGATATACTCGATACATTTGACAAAAATGGAATCGCTTATGAATGAGGGGTAAAGTAATGGCGTATCTGACACTGGAAGATGGAACGATCTTCAAAGGGGAAGCCTTTGGAGCGAAAATCGATATTATGGGCGAGGTTGTGTTTAATACGGGCATGACGGGATATCAGGAGGTGCTCACCGATCCGTCCTATTGCGGGCAGATCGTGACAATGACGTATCCGCTGATTGGCAATTACGGCATCGATGAAGAAATTTCGGAATCGGCAGGGCCGAATGTACGTGCGTTTGTCATGCGCGAAATGTGTATGCAGCCTTCTAATTGGAACTGTAAGGAGACACTTCAGGAATACCTTGAAAAATATAATGTCGTAGGCCTGGCGGGAATAGATACACGCGAGCTGACGCGGAAAATAAGGGATAAGGGAACCATGCACGGCATCATAACACAGGTGCCGCCGTCTGTTCACCAGATTGAAGAGATGCAGGCTTATGAATTTGAAAAGCCTGTGGAAGCAATGACCTGCAAAGAAAAATATCAATATTGTGACGGCACGAGAAAGCTTGCGGTGCTTGACTTCGGACTCAAAAGAAACATCCTGCGCAGCCTGGCAAAGCGCGACTGCGCGCTTACGGTTTTTCCGGCGCTTACACCGCCGGAGGAGATATTGAAGGGCGGATACGACGGCCTGATGCTGACAAATGGTCCGGGAAATCCCAAGGATAATCCGCAGATTATTGAGAATTTGAAAAAACTGATCGGAGAGCTTCCGATTTTTGGAATTTGTCTTGGGCACCAGCTTGTAGCGCTCGCAATGGGGGCGGATACGGAAAAGCTGAAATATGGACACCGCGGCGCAAACCACCCTGTGAAGGATATGCAGAAAAACAAGGTGTATATCACGTCGCAGAACCATGGCTATACGATCATGAGCCGTTCGCTGCCGGGATGCGCTGTGGTTTCGCATAAAAACTGGAACGACCAGACAATCGAAGGCGTAAAGTATATCGGATATCCGATGTTCACGGTGCAGTTTCATCCGGAAGCGGCGCCGGGGCCGGAGGATACCGCATATCTGTTTGACGAATATATAGAATTGATAGACAGGAACAGGAAGATATGATCAAAAAGCATACGACGGAAAGGGTACTAAGCAATGAACTCATTGCACAGAATACCTATTTGATGAAGCTTACATGCAGCGAGGATGCGATGCGGTTTTACAGGCCGGGGCAGTTTGCGCATATAGAGATACCGCACGCGCGTGAGCTTCTTTTAAGAAGGCCGATTAGTATTAATTATGTGGATTTTGAAAAAAAAGAGGTACATATTGCCTATAATGCCATTGGCAAGGGAACAAAGCTGCTTTCTCTGGTGCGCCCGGGAGATACGCTTGATGTGCTCATGCCTATGGGGAACGGTTTTATGCTCAAGGATGATATGAAAAAGGTATGGCTGATCGGCGGAGGGATCGGCATCGCTCCGTTAAAGTCGTTATCCTGTAAATATCCGGACAGGGAATATACCGCTTTTCTGGGGTATCGGTCCAAAGAATGCGTATACCAGATACAGGATTTTGAAAGCTTTGCAACAACCCATGTGGCGACGGATGACGGGACATTCGGCGTCGCCGGGTTTTGTACAAATCTCCTTGCGGATGAACTCAGCAAGGATAAGCCGGACGTAATCCTTGCGTGCGGCCCGTTGGTATTTTTCAGGACGCTTGCCAGGGTGATCGGCGACGTACCGGCTTTCGTATCCATGGAGCAGCATATGGGCTGTGGAACAGGCGGCTGCGCAACATGCGTGTGCAAGATAGGCGGCGAATACAAAAAGGTGTGTACGCAGGGACCGGTATTTGACATCAGGGAGGTTGACGCGCTTTATGAATGATATGAGAGTGAATATTGCGGGGGTAGAACTTAAAAATCCTGTTATCACGGCGTCGGGAACCTTTGGCTTTGCAGAGGAATACGGGCTGCATATGGATGTCGCAAAGCTTGGCGCCTTTACGTTAAAGGCGCTTACCAGAGAAAGCAGGCTTGGAAATCCGCCGGTGCGAATTGCGGAGACAGCAAGCGGAGCGCTCAACTCTGTCGGTTTGCAGAATCCGGGAGTGGATGAGTTTTTGCGGACGATCTACCCAAGGATACGTAAGATCGATACGGTAAAGATAGCGAACATAGCAGGCGCGTGCGTGGAGGATTATGTTTACGTAGCGGAAAAGCTCAACGATACGGACATAGAGCTTTACGAGGTGAACGTTTCCTGCCCAAATGTAAAGCATGGCGGTGTGAATTTTGGCACAGACGCCCGGACATTGCGCGGCGTGGTGGAGGAAGTGAAAAAAGTATCAAAAAAGCCGCTGATCGTGAAGCTGACGCCTAATGTAACGAAAATTACGGATATGGCAAAAGCAGCAGTGGATGGAGGAGCGGATGCGCTTTCCCTGATTAATACCATTACAGGAATGGCGATCAATGCGCGCACGCGCAGGCCTGTCCTTGCAAACGTGACGGGAGGCCTGTCCGGACCGGCAATCAAACCGGTTGCGCTTCGTATGGTATGGGAAGTATTCCAGGCCGGGCTTTCTGTGCCGATCATCGGTATGGGCGGCATCATGACGGGCGAAGACGCCGCGGAGTTTATGGTTGCAGGCGCTGACGCAGTGATGGTGGGAACGGCGACCATGCGTAATCCCTCCGCATCGGTAGAAATCGCCGAAGAGCTCGAGCGCTTTGCGCAAGAGCTGGGAACTGAAAAAATTACAGAGCTTACGGGAACGCTGAATATATAAAGGAAAGGAAAAAGCATTATGATGACAAGAGAAGAGATCATTGCTGTATTCAAAGAAAAAGAGGTGATGCTGGAGGGGCATTTTCTGCTGACCTCAGGGAGGCATTCCGATAAATATATGCAGTGTGCAAAGCTGTTCCAGTATCCGGATGTTTCAGAAATGATTTGCCGGCAGTTGGCGGAGCAGTTTTCAGATATGGATATCGACCTTGTGGTGGGGCCAGCAGTTGGCGGTATCATTATGGCATACGAAATGTCGCGCCAGCTTGGCGTAAAGAACATATTTGCGGAACGCGAAAATGGGAAAATGACACTGCGCAGGGGCTTTGAGGTTCCAAAAGGCGCGAAAATACTCGTTACGGAGGATGTTGTGACTACCGGCGGCTCTGTGAAAGAGGTTATTGAGCTTCTGGATGGAATGGGCGCACAGGTGATGGCTGTGGGCAGCGTTGTAGACAGGAGCGCTGGAAAAGTCGATTTTGGCGTGCCGTTCCGCGCAGTGCTTTCCATGGAAGTAAAATCGTATGAAGCGGACGAATGCCCGATTTGTAAAACGGGCGCGCAGCTTGTGAAGCCGGGCAGCAGGAAGCTTCCACAGGCTAAATAATAAAACAGGGGCGTAAGTAACGCCCCGCGATTGACCGGTTTTCGATTACGGACGCGGCAAAAGCCCGTCCGTTTTTGATTTCTCAAAGTGCTCGAGCGGAAGCTCGCGATGCCACCGCAGGTATTTGTGCAGCCATTTGTTGAACGGCCAGATCCCATCGACACGGGCGGGGATATCGCTGCGAAAACACAGGGACTTCTCATACAAATGAAGATCCATATAACCATTTCCGCCGCCTTTTTCTTCCCCTAGGTCAACGAGGAAACCGCGTATCTCGCGTCCCAAAAGGTTATCTCCGCAGATTTTGCAGTATTTACGGGTAAGGACGGTAGGGGGAATCCTGCGGCGGATGATGGACGTGATATGGAAATCACCTTCATAATATGCGCGCGTGGTTCCGTCCGGGTAATCCACATAGGCGATCAGCTTTTTGAGTACGTCCCCGTCATACCATAAAAACATTGTGTCGTTCACCTGCACGTACTCCCATTTCACACCGACGGGCGTCATTTGCAGGCGAAAACGGTTCTTGTTGGAAAGGGAATACCATCCGTTTGGGGAATGACCGCGTTTGATGATATATTTATCATGGATGACCTTGTTCTGATTTTCATTGCGGTCACAGCCTGCATTGATAAAAAGGTCGTAAATCTGGTCCTGCAAATTCATTCGTTTTCTTCCTCCGGAATGCGCCGCGTACCGTTTGCCGCATCTACGTAAACAGTGAAATAATCGTCATAGATCACTTTGCCCGGGCGTGCGGCCGGCGGTTTTTTGATGTTTTTGCGCTGGGTATAATCCACAGCGGTTTTACCGGATTGCCGTGCGCGGGAATGCGCCGCGGCAAGCTCTGCCGCCATAACGACTGTCTCATCGTCAATATCGTTAAGATCGGTTCCGCCGGTTACCAGAAGCACATGGGAGCCGGGCGTTTTCTGCGCGTGGAACCAGATATCGTCTTTGGCTGCGTCGCGCATGGTAAGCTGCTCGTTTTGCCGGTCGTTTTTGCCCACAAATATTTCATAACCGGTGGGGGAAACATAGTGGAGGGGATGGGATTGTATCTCAGGCTCCTTTTTATTTTTAGGCGGAGGCGCAAGATAACCGGCGCGTACGAGCGTAAGCCTGATTTCGCTGATCTCGTCCGTTGAGCGGGCATTTTCCGTAAAGTGGAGCACACCCTCCAAAAATTCCTGTTCTTCACGTGCGTCGGCAAGCTTTTTTTGATTGATCAGGGCTGCCGTTTTGAGCTTTCCGATCTTTTTATACAGCTTTTGCGCCGTCTCCTGAGGGCTGCGCGAAACATCCAGCGCGACTGATACATTCTCCCCGGTTTCATAATCCACGGCTTCAAAGGATTGCATTCCTTTTTTCAGGCGATAGATATTGGCGGTGATAAGGTCGGCACGTTTTTGCAGCTTTTCCGCTTTAGCAACGTCGCGCAGCGTAGCCTCATAAACGCCGATCAGCTTCAAAAGCTTGGCGTAAATTTTGTGCACCGTTTTATAAAGCGCGTCGCGTTGCTGCGTCATCCGGAAAATCATAAGTCGCTTGCTGTAATAATAATCAAGCATTTCGTTGACCGTAGCAAAGCTTTTGCGCGTTTGCTCCGGGTAGGTCTCATAAGGGACGCAGGAAAAAAACACCGGAAGCATGTCCGCATTTCTTTGTATACACGGTAAGGGATGCGCCACAGCATTTGTCAAAAAGTCGTGCAGCGCCCGCGCGATACGCTCAAGCTGTTTGCCACAGAGCGCGCCTGTCATCGTCTCGTCAATACCGGCGCGGTACAGTACCTCCTGTGCGGTCTGCAGGGAGATTCCGTCAAAAACGCTTACAATATGGGAAACAATTTTGGTATCACGTTTTGTGTGCAGCGCCTCGGTGAGCGTTCCAAGGGAAAGCGTAAGGGGATTGAGCTTTTCCTGCGGGGGATCGTCGTATACAGCGCCGGGTAAAATCTGGCGCTTGCTGCTTACATCCACAGAAACCCTGCGGATGCTGTCCAGAATCCGGTTTTCCGCATTAACAAGGATAATGTTGGAATACTTCCCCATGATCTCCACGATTAGCCTGAGCGTTATGGGATGGAGCATTTCATCCTTTGTCTCCAGCGTGAAGACGACAACACGGTCGAGGCCCCGCTGCGTTATATCTGCGATATGCGCGCCCGTAAGGTATTTGCGCAGGAACATACAGAAGGCAGGCGGCACCTTGGGATTCTCTTTTGTATGGCTGGTAAGGTAAAGGGAACAATCTCCCGCATCTGCTGAAATGGTAAGCCTCAGCGTACCTTCAGCGGCGGAGTAAAGCTGGAAAACCAGTTCCTCCTTGCCGGGCATCAGCACCTTTTGTATTTTTGCGTCCCGGCATTTTTCCTGCAATTCTGCAACGCAGGTATATAAAGTAAGACCGTCAAGCGTCATAAAAAACCTCCTTATACAGACGTGTTTATTATACCACATAATTGAATGCGTGTAGGAATTGTGTTAAAATGAAAAAATCGGATCAGAGGAGAAACGAATGAGAGACGACAAAAGAAAACTGGATGAGTTACGTCCGCTTACAATCAGGACGAATGTAATCAACAATGCGCATGGCAGCGTATTGATCAGTACGGGAAATACGCAGGTGCTGTGTACAGCTATGCTCGAGCCGGAGGTTCCGCCTTTTCTTGCTGGAACAGGGAAGGGCTGGCTGACGGCCGAGTACTCTATGCTGCCGGCGTCCACCCCGGGAAGAAAAAAACGCGACGGGATGAAAAAAGACGGCAGGGGCGTCGAGATACAGCGCCTGATAGGCCGTTCCCTGCGAAGCGTGTGTGATTTTGAGGATATGGGAGAATACACGATTTTTGTGGATTGCGACGTTTTGAACGCGGATGGCGGCACAAGGACAGCCTCGATCAGCGGAGCGTTTGTTGCCGTTGCGCTATGTGTTGAAAGGGCAATCGGGGAAGGCGTATTGCAAAGGTCGCCGCTCAAAAAGCATATTGCCGCGGTATCTGCAGGCATCGTTGGCGACGTGCCGATGCTTGACCTTTGCTACAGCGAGGACAGCAGTGCGCAGGCAGATATGAATATGATTTCCGCGTCGGACGGAAACATTGGGGAAATACAGGTTTGCGGAGAAAAACGCACCATCACGGAAGAGGAATTTTCCAAGCTGATGCGTTTGTGCAAAAAGGGAATCGGTGAAATAATCGACGCCCAAAAACAGGTGTTGAAGGAAGAGGGGATCACGATATGAAACGATTGATTATTGCGACAAACAACCAGGGAAAGGTACGGGAAATCAAAGCGATCCTGAGTGGCTTTTATGATGAAATCCTATCACTGAAGGATGCGGGGATCAATCATGACGTAGTAGAGGATGGAAACAGCTTCCATGAAAACGCGCGTAAAAAGGCTGTGGAGATCAGCGAAATGGTGGATGGCGACGTGCTGGCGGATGATTCGGGTTTGTGTGTGGAAGCGCTGGACGGAGCGCCGGGCATCTATTCGGCACGGTTTTCCGGCGAAGGGGCAAACGATGAAAAAAACAATGCAAAGCTTCTTTCGCTGGTAAAGGATAAAGAAAACCGTAGGGCATGGTTTGTATGCGCGCTTGTTCTTGCAAACGGTGGGAAGGAGAAGCTGTACGTTGAAGAGAAAGCGGAAGGCCGCATTATCGACGAACCAAAAGGAGAGAACGGCTTTGGATACGATCCGCTGTTTTATGTGGAGGAATACGGACAAACATTTGCGGAGATTCCCGCAGAGATAAAGAACAAAATCAGCCACCGGGCCAAGGCGCTTGGAAAATTGCAGGAAGAGGTTGGCAGGATACAGTGAAAAAGATGGTGCGCGCGCTTGTTTTAAGCGATACGCATGGGAACAAAGGCGTAATAGACCGTGCGCTGCGGCAGTTTGCCGATTTCGATTATATTTTCCACTTGGGGGATAATATCAGCGACGCGCGTTATATAGAGCAAAATACGCGGGCTATCGTGATTGCGGTGAAAGGCAACTGCGACATGGGCGACGCGGGAAACGATACAGAGCAGGTCGTTTTGTGCGGCCAAAAGATCATTTTGACACACGGGCATCTTTTAAAGGTCAAATATTCGTATGACAGGGCCTTCTACTATGCGCAGGAGCAGGGAGCAAAGGCGATATTATTTGGACATACCCACCAGCCGTATTGTGAGTTTGAGGATGGGATATGGCTGGTGAACCCGGGTAGCGCAGGTTGCTCCTATGATGGGATAGAACGCGCCGCGACGCTGATGATTGGCGAGGTTGGGGTAATCCCAAAGCTGCGCATCATTGACTGATGAAAAGTAAAAACATCCGGTTTTGAAACCGGATGTTTTTTTCGTGTTTTTTCGGAAACTGTTTTCAGCTTGTTTATCCGGGTTAACTTAAAGATAACGGAGTAAGGGTATGGCAGGAAAACAATCCGAAAATAAATCTGGGTTTGCCGCATACGTAAAAACTTTTTTGAAATGGGTTTTGTATGCGGGCGTAATCGGGATCGCGGTTGGAATACTGGGATCTTTGTTTGCGATGCTCATCAATACCAGCTCGGGATTTTTCCTGGAGCATAACTGGATCATATGGCTGCTGCCGGCAGGTGGGGTATTGATCACGCTGCTTTACCGCTGGGGTAAGAAAAGCCATGATAATGGAACGGATACCGTCATACAGTCTGTACGGAATTCAGACAGGATTCCTGCGGTTATGGTACCGCTGATTTTTATAAGCACCCTCATAACACGGTTGTTTGGCGGATCGGTTGGCACGGAAGGCGCTGCGATCCAGCTTGGCGGAGGCCTGTCTTCATCGATTGGAAAATGGCTTCATATGAACGATCAGGAAGAAAAGATCGTGATCATGTGCGGAATCAGCGCCGGATTTTCCGCCGTCGTGGGAACCCCCATGACTTCGATTATCCTCGCCATTGAGCTTGCAGGCGTGGGTGTGATGTTTTATTCGGCGATCCTGCCCTGCACGCTATCGTCAATCATTGCGTTTGGGATTGCGCAGATGTTTCATGTCGATTTTCCCCAGTATCAGGTCACAGGCCTGCCTGCGCTCGATGTTGTCTCCTGCGTGCAGGTTATCCTGCTTGCAGCGATGGGAGGGCTTGTCAGCATCCTTTTGTGCGCGTCCCTGCGAACGAGCAAGATGCTATATCAAAAAGCATTTCCAAATAAGGCCATAAGGGCTGCCGCGGGCGGATTTATCATCGTAGGCCTGACTTACCTTGTCGGAAGCAATCTTTACAATGGGGATAGCCTTCCGCTGATTGGAACAGCGGTTGCAAACGCGGCGGGAGGGCAGGAGTTTTTGCTGAAAATACTTTTTACCGTTGTAACGATTGGAGCGGGCTTTAAAGGCGGAGAGATTGTTCCAACGCTTGTAATCGGCGCAACCTTTGGAAGCTTCGCAGGGGAGCTTATGGGGCTTTCTCCGTCGTTTGGCGCGGCAATCGGCCTTGTTTCCGTGTTTTGCGGAGCAATCAACAGCCCAATGACGGCATTCGTGATCGGCATTGAACTTTTTGGTGCAAACGGGGCTTTGTTCTATCTGATCGCCTGTGCGCTTGGATATGTGTGTTCGGGATATTTTGGATTGTATCCCAGCCAGAAAATATGGTTCGATAAGCTCAGCCATAAGTTTATTAAAAAAAATGCGGAATAGAAAAGAGTCTATTCCAGATCAAGGTAATAACGTCCGATTGAATCTGCGGCGTAGATCGCTGCATAAACCATTTCGGCGTCTATGGGGAAGGGCATATTATAGATGCTTTCTCCTTCTGCGGTGGCAGCCTGTGCGACCTTGTGGATATCATCGGGCGTTGCGTCCGCGAGCCCAAGCTGTGCAAGCGATACAGGCAGGCCTACATCGATACAGAACTGCAGCACTTCCTCAATTTCCTCCATGGGCGCATTTTCCAGCATGAGCTGCACAAGCGTGCCAAACGCCACTTTTTCGCCATGGTAGTAATCGTGCGAAGCTTCAAGGACGGTAAGGCCATTGTGTATCGCATGAGCGCCCGCAAGCCCCGCGCTTTCAAAGCCGATACCGGATAGCAGGGTGTTTGCCTCAATGATATTTTCTACCGCTTTCGTGCACACATTATGCTCCATCGCAAGCTTGGCCTTCAGGCCCTGATCGATCAGGGTATCGTAGCAGAGCTCTGCGAGAGCGAGAGCGGCAAGCGTGCATTTTCCACCCGCGCAGTTATTTGCATTGGCCTCGGATGCGGCGCGCGCCTCAAAATAGGTCGCAAGAGCGTCGCCCATGCCCGCAACAAACAAACGTACAGGAGCCTGAGATACGATCTGCGTATCGACCAATACAATATCCGGATTGGCGGGAAGGAACAAATACCGGTCAAAGATCCCGTCGTCCGTATATAGTACGGTGAGTGCGCTGCACGGCGCATCCGTTGACGCAATCGTTGGGACAATCGCAACGGGAGCCTTCTCATAGTAGGCCACGGCTTTTGCTGTGTCAAGTGTCTTTCCGCCGCCGATTCCGATTACTGCGTCGCATTTATTTGCATGGTATTTTTCCCGCAGACGGTTCACCTCGTTCATGGAGCATTCGCGGCTGAACGGTTCAAAAAAGCACTCTGCATCTGTGCCCGAAAAGCTTTTGCGCACCGTATCCTCAACTCGCTTGAGCCCGGAGGGACTTCCCATGATAAAAAAACGTGAGCCGAGCGTCTTTACATGGCGGGCAAGGTTTTCGAGCTCGCCGCTGCCCTGTACGTATTTATTTGGACTGATGAGTATGTTTGCCATGATTAAAACCTCCTGAAAATTTAAAATTGTTTCCTATATTTATAATAACACCTTTTCGCCGGCTTAAGCGGGCGTCTTCCAATCAAAAACAGACGCCTGCCGGCGTCTGCTTACAGATGTCATAGTTATCGCATCTGTTCAAAATTATCGATTGTTTTCGTAATATTATGGGGAATTGGTTCCCAGCCGATTTTTTTGAACAATGCCGCGATTGAAATCGGAATATAGCTCAGGATGAAAATAGGGAATGTAAAGGTATACAAAATCTTCTTTGCAGAACTGGTATGGTGTATTTCCTTCCATTCCGTGATCGTCGTAATAAGGCCGACCAGATACAGGATGCTGTAAAAATTGAACAAGGAGGTAAGTATCGCAGTTCCTGTAGCGGTTATTACCGCAGTATGGATGACAGGGCCCATAAAGCCATTGATCATAAATACGGAATTTACGATGATGCTCGCAAGCGTAACAAAGATCGCGGGGGCAATCGTAATAAACATATCGTAGCAGCTGAAACGGTGGTCGACCGCAAAGCCTTTGATCAGCTTTTTGCTGTACTTGCCAAGCACCTGGTAGAAACCTTTTGACCAGCGAAGACGCTGCGTCCAGGATTGCTTCCATGTGCAGGGCTGCTCGTCATAGATTTTGGCCGCGCCGCAGTAACCGATTTTCTCTCCATGGATAATGCTGTCTACAGAAAATTCAATATCCTCGGTGAGCAGATGATGTTTCCAGCCGTTGTTTGCCTGGATGATATCGTTATGGATCAGAAATCCTGTGCCGGAAATAGCGCAGCTTGTATTAAGCAGCATACGCGGATAATTGAGATATTTGGATTCGCGCAGGAACCAAAGAGAATATCCGGCTGAAATCCAGTTGGACGCATAATTTTTTGTATTACGGTAGCAGGTGAGGACGCGATAGCCCTGATCGAAAAGCTTATTCATCTCCGCAACATAGTTTTCGTCCAGCAGGTTATCTGCGTCAAAAACGAAAAAGCCTTCAAAAGCATCGCTGCCATAATCTTTTTTGATGTTATTGAGCGCGAAACTAAGGGCATAGCCTTTTCCTACATAGGAATGGTTGAAGCGTTCGTAAACATGTGCACCCGCTTTGCGCGCGATTTCCGCAGTATCATCCGTGCAGTTGTCTGCGACGACAAAAATGTCGATTTTATCTTGCGGGTAGTTTTGCCGCTTGATGCTGTCGAGCAGATTGCCGATTACGGCGCTTTCATTCCTGGCAGCAATGAGCACCGCAAAATGGTGGTTTTTCTTTGCTGGGGAAACTTCCTTTTTCTTATGGAAGAGCGCGACCACCACAAAAATGATCTGATATGAATATAATGCTGTAAACAGGATAAACAGCACCATATTAAAGGTCGAGATAAAAGATAACAATTCAAAAACCTCCTTATCGTGTAGAGAGCCACAATTTTCATTTAACATATTTTTACACGACACAGTTGCTAATTATAGCACACAAATATGGCAAAATCTATTCATTAAATCTGAATATTTTATTACATTTCAGCCGCCAAATCCGCCACGCCTGTAAAAGGGCGGAGAAAACAACGGAGAAAACGCAGATTCTCTCCTTAGATAACCAATTACACAGATAAAAAACACAAAATGATTGTGAAAAACAGGGATGGGGAGTAAAATGAGAGATAAAGGCAGTATATGCCGCGTAAATGTTTAAATTTTGTTGACTTTTAAGATTGGGTTTGTTATAATTTTTAATTGTCAGCCGAGGCTAAATGCAATCCAAATAACTTGTGCGCCTGTAGCTCAGTTGGATAGAGCAACGGCCTTCTAAGCCGTGTGCCAGGGGTTCGAATCCCTTCAGGCGCGCCATTAAGATAATAACTGATATGGTGGGTATAGCTCAGTAGGTTAGAGCGCCAGGTTGTGGCCCTGGAGGCCGTGGGTTCGAATCCCACTACTCACCCCATTTTGTAGGTTATTATCTTTTTTATTGGGGTATAGCCAAGTGGTAAGGCACGGGACTTTGACTCCCGCATTCGTAGGTTCAAATCCTGCTACCCCAGCCATAAAAAATATCCGCAAAGATTAAAAAAGGGCTATACAATCTTTAGCGGCTATGATATAATAATCAACGTTCCACGCAAAATGACCCACTAGCTCAGGTGGTAGAGCACTTGACTTTTAATCAAGGTGTCCGGAGTTCGAGTCTCCGGTGGGTCACCAAAGCAAAGCTGCTTGAATCAAGGATTCCAGGCAGTTTTTTTATTTTGTCGAAAAAATGCTTTGCAGTGTGCCGGTCTCCGGCCGATGAAATATATACAGAGAAAAAACGATATTTGCCGATGAGTTATTTGAAAGAGCGCGGATGATTGAGGAGAATAATATCGGGACTTATAAAAATAATCTCCAGGTTTCATCATTTTAATGAATTGACATAACAGATATTGTATATAATAATAGAAGCAAACAGATATCCTTAAAATAAGAAAGCGGAGGGGATTCAATATGGATAATGATATTTTCTATAATCCGACCAAGGTTATTTTTGGAAGAAATACAGAGCTTTTGGTAGGCGACGAGGTAGCAAAATATGGCGACAAGGTATTGCTGCACTATGGCGGGGGCAGCGCGGAACGTTCAGGACTTCTTGACCGGGTTCGCAAGTCCCTGAAAGCTTCTGATATTACAGTCTACGAGCTTGGGGGGGTAAAGTCTAATCCGCGCCTCGAGCTTGTATATGAGGGAATCGCGATGTGCCGCTCCAACGGAATCGGCTTTGTACTCGCGGTGGGCGGCGGCAGCGTGATCGATTCTGCCAAGGCGATTGCCTGCGGAACGCCAAACAGCGACGACGTATGGGATTATTTTCTGGAAGAGAAAACCGCCAAGGCGATTTTGCCCATTGGTACGATCCTGACAATACCCGGTGCGGGAAGCGAGTCTTCGGATGGCATGGTCATCACCAATGAGAAAACCAGGCAAAAGCTCGCATACAGCGATTTAGGCGCCCGGCCCGTTTTTTCGATTTTGAATCCGGAGCTTACTTTTTCTGTCCCGGCTTACCATACGGCAGCGGGAATATCAGATGCGATTGCCCATATTATGGAGCGCTATTTTACAAAAACAGAGCATACCGACGTTGTAGACAGGATGTGCGAATCGGTGATGCGCGGCTTGATGCGCAATGCAAAGGCGGCAATTACCCAGCCGGAAGATTATAATGCACGTGCGGAAATTATGTGGGCGTGCAAGGTGGCTCACGACGGCTTGCTTGGCATGGGGCGTGAAGAGGATTGGGGCTCCCATGCGATTGAGCATGAAGTATCCGCTGTTTTTGACGTTTCCCACGGCGCAGGGCTTTCGGCCATTTTTCCGGCGTGGATCAAATATGTCTATAAAAATAAACCACAGCGGTTCATCCAGTGGGCGATGCGGGTGTTTGATGTGGAATACGATGTAACTGATCCGGATTGGACTGTCATGCAGGGGCTCAAGCGTTACCTTGGCTTCCTCAAATCGATCAACATGCCAACCTCCCTGCGCGATCTGGGCGTTACAGATAAAAGCGTATTGGATGAGATGGCGCATAAGTGTGCTGAAGATAATGGCGGTACAGTAGGACATTTCGCCGTATTAAAGGAATCCGATATCCGTAATATTTACGAGCTGGCATATTAATCCAAAGAAAAGATGAAAAGCTTCCGGGCGTTCCGGAAGCTTTTTTGTTAGGACGATTTGCATTTCAAAACCAAAAGCAGGGGCTTAAATAATCTGGCCGGTCCATACAATTTAAAAATGAAATATGATATGATAATCATATTGTTACTATGCTGTAAATGGAGGAAACGCAATGCGGATATTACATACATCGGACTGGCATCTGGGCCTTAGCCTCAATAATACCTCTTTGCTTGAAGAGCAACGCCATTTTATTGGAAGGCTACTGGAAATCGTGGACGAGGAAAAAATCGATGTGGTGATCGTTGCTGGAGATGTGTTTGATAACGCCGTATCCAATGCAGACGCGATCGCTCTATATAATGAAGCAATGACACAGCTTTGCATTGAAAAAAAAGTTCCCGTACTGGTTTGCGCCGGCAACCACGACGGCGCTGCGCGTCTTGCATCGTGCGGCGCGCTTCTTGAAAAAGCAGGTCTTTATATTGCAGGCAGTGTCAGGGATGGACTCAAAACTGTTCTGATCAAAGATACGGCGTTCCATTTGCTTCCGTTTTTTTCAATCGAAGAGGTTCGGTTCCTGTATCCGGACGAAGAAATAAAAAGCTATGATGCGGCGATGCGTGTATTGATGGAGAATGAAAAAAAGGAAAAGGGAAAAAATGTTCTTGTAGCACACTGTTTTGTGACAGGCGCGCAGGTTTCGGACAGCGATCATTCCGCTATGGTTGGCGGCGCGAATATGGTAGGCTGGGATGCCTTTCAGGGATTTGATTACGTGGCGCTGGGGCATCTGCACCGCGCGCAGGATGTTGCAAAAGGCGTGCGCTACAGCGGCGCGCCCGTCAAATATTCCTTTGGGGAAGCGAACGCGCAAAAAAGCGTGACAGTAATCGACACGGAGGATTTTTCGTATCGGGAGGTACCTCTTGAGATGTGTCATGATGTGCGGGTAATCAAGGGAGCCTATGAAGAGATACTGGACTTTGCACAAAACGATCCGCGCAGGGAGGACTACGTCAAAATAGAGCTGACCGACGAATATGCGCATATGGAGATTATCAACACATTTCGTAACTTTTACAGAAATCTGCTTTCGTTTGCAGGAAAACAGCTTTCTGATGGTAATGATGAAACAACGCTTACCGTGGACGAAACCGTAAGCCTGCATCCGGAAGAGATCATGAAAATGTTTTACAGTGAGTTTACCGGAGGGGAAGAGCCGTCGGAAAATCAATTAAGCTGGTTCCGAAAGGCGCTTTTCGCAAAAAAGGGAGGTGACGCGCAATGATGCCGGAGGTTTTGACATTCGAAGCGTTTGGCCCTTATGTAAAAAAGCAGGAGATCAATTTCCGCGATTTTCGCAAAGCGGGGCTTTTCCTGATTCATGGAAAGACAGGGGCGGGAAAAACAACAGTTCTCGACGCGATGACCTATGCACTCTTTGGAGAAAGCAGCGGCGGAGGGCGCGGGGATATTACCGCTATGCGCAGCAATTTTGCAGCAGAGGATCAGGATACGCAGGTAAGCTTTGCCTTTCAGGTAAACGGCAAACGTTATCGCTTCACGCGCGGAGTACGCGTACACGTCAAGCGAAGCGGAGAAAAAGAATTGCAGGCTTATCAGAGCGCGTTTTTTATGAACGATGAGGGTGAGTACGAGCCGTATTTTGAAAATCCGGGACTGAGAAACGTACGCCAAAAGGCGGAGGAAATATTAGGGCTCAGCTATGAGCAGTTCCGGCAGATTATTTTATTGCCCCAGGGTAAATTTGAACAGCTTCTGGTTGCGGATTCCGCAGCCAAGGAGGAAATTTTAGTGACGCTGTTCAAGGCGGAACGGTGGAGTGAGATTACGGAGTGGCTGGCGGAGCAGGCGCTGCGCTTAAAGCGTGAAAAGGAAGCGGAGGCACAAACAGTAAAAACAGTTTTGGAGCAGTTTGGATGCACATCCCGCGAAGAGCTGGAGGAATTGACCGCGCAGAAACAAAAGGAGCTTGAGGAGCAGGAAGCAGACAGCGGATCGGCAGAGCTGGCAGAAAAAGCGGTTCAAAATGCTTTGCAAAACGCATTGGCAGTACAGGAACTGTTTGACGAATGGGAGCGGGTGCTCGCAAAGAAAAAGACGGTTGAAGCACAGGCGAAGGAGGCTGCGGAGCTGGAGGAAAAATGCAGGCGCGCGCAGAGCGCAGCGCAGCTTTTGCCACGAAGGAAAGAAGCCTCGGCTTTGCAAAAACAAATGCAGGAACGTGAAAAAATGCTTTCTGACGCGCAAAGGAAGGCGGAGGAAAGCCGAAAAGCAGTGTCGGAATGCGTAGAGAACCTAAGGGGGATTTACGCCGCAATCCAAACGGAGGAAAGCCTGCTCAGGGAAAAAGAGCAGGGCCTTAAGAATGAAATCAAAAAACAGGAGCAGGAGTACCGGAGGCTGTTTACGGCATATGTGAACGACGCGGCTTATATGCTGGCAGGGGAGCTTGAGGAAGAAAAACCGTGTCCTGTTTGCGGAAGTACGCATCATCCAAAACCGGCGGCGCAATCGGATATAAAAGCAACTGCGCAGGAGGTGGAGGCGGCGGAGCAGCAGGTGAAGAATTTGCAGCAACAGCTGGCGCAGCTTGACAAGGAGCTTTTTGCAATCGCGCAGGATATGCAGGTGTGCGGGAACGGGCTGAAAAAATTTGGGCAGGGTGCCGTGGGCGGCAGGCAACGAAAGGCAGGGCGTAAGCAGCTTGCTTCCGTTCTGGAAGAAGCCGAAGCAGCATACAGTGCGCTCAAAACATCGGAAGCGTCCTGCGAATTGTTTGCGGGAGAGCTTGAAAAGGCGAAGCTGGCATTCGAAGAAGCAATGGAAGACTTCAAACAGGGATGTTTAAAGAGGGGATTCCAGACGGATGAGCAGTTCAGGAGCAGCTGCATGACAGAGCAGGAAATTGCAGCGGCAAGGGAAAAAATACAGCAGTATAAAATAGAATACGAGCTGGTGCAGAGCCGGATAAAAACATTGGAAGAAAAACTGGAAGGAATTAAGAGGCCTGAAACTGACGTATTGAAAAAAGAGCTTAAGGAAAAAGAGGAATACAGGAAGGCGGCGGATGCGAAGGCTGCCCAAACAAAGGCGCGGCTTGAAATGATGCAGCAAGCTGTATCGCGACTCGAAAAACAGGAGAAATCCCTGCGTAAAAGGACGGAAGAATATGTGGAGCTTGACCAGTTTTCACGATTGCTGCGCGGCTCGAATGGCGTAAGCTTGCAGCGGTATGTACTGGGGGTGATGCTGACCGCGATCACACGGGAGGCAAATACGCTGCTTTCAAGAGTGCACGACGGGCGCTACCAGCTTTTCCGTACGCTTGAAGGAGTTGGACGAACCAGACGGGCAGGGCTTGACCTCGAGGTTTTTGACGCGTATTCAGGGGAGCGGCGCGGCGTGGGAAGCCTTTCCGGTGGGGAAAAGTTTCTGGTTGCACTGGCGCTTTCTTTGGGGCTCTCTACTGTGGTACAGGCGCAGAGCGGGGGAATCCATATTGATGCGATGTTTATTGACGAAGGCTTTGGATCGCTTGATCCGGCTTCGATCGAAAATGCGCTTGACGTTCTGGCAAGCGTACGCGGGGGCTCTAGGCTCGTGGGAATTATATCCCATGTCGAGCTCCTGAAAGAAAATATTGAAGCGACGATAGAAGTCCAAAAAGGACGGACGGGAAGCGATTTGATAATAAATTGTTAACTTTGGAAAGAAGTATTGAAATATGCCATAGCGTAAGGTATGATGTGAATAAATACAGGGGGTGTTTCAATGGCATTTGATAAAATGGATTGGCACGCAGTAACTTTTCCGGACAGCATCCCATACGAAAATGCGGGGACGCATATTGGAATGTATCTTGCGTGGCTTGTGAACAATGAAATGATCCAAAAAGAATGGTATGATGATTTTTCAGATGAATTTGAACGGGTGAAAAATCGCGATATGTCGGGCAGGGACATGCTGATGGAGTGTTTTGATGAAACGCTGCTGGAGGATCTGATGACGGACGAGGCCCTTGAATTTACCAGCGATTACTATGATTCCGCATATGTGGACGACTATGCGCAGGTCCTGTCTGGCGAGGATACTGACAGTGAATTTGCGGTATACCTGCACGAAGACAGCTGGGAAAACTACGATAAGGTTGAGGCTGTAATCAACACAAAGTTTGAACAATGGAAAAACGGACAATTTGAATAAATAAAAAAACCTCCTGAACAGGAGGTTTTTCTTTTATATAGCATTGCTTATTTCACGCCGCGCGTGAAATGCCCGCGCGTGAAATCACTGGGAGGGGAAACAGGCTTTCCTGCCATCGCGTCACGGTATTCCCGGGTGATTTTAACGCATTCCTGAGGAGTTTCGATGGTAAACAGAAGCCGTATTACATTCGCGCTTACCTGTGAAAGCCTGTCGGCCATGTAAATTGGCGCGCTGTTTAGGATTTCAACCCGGCAACCGCTTCCGGTTTTGCGGAGCGGAAAGCGTTTTCCCATACGGTCGGTAAGCAATTCCCTGCCGGAAGCAACGCGGCAATTTTTTTTGTCACAATGCAGTGGGCAGTGCATGGTCGTCATGAGCGTCAGCCGTCCGTAGGCAATCATCTCAGTAGGCATTACATCCGGAAGGTCGGTGATCTGCGCGGCGTTGAGCTCAACACTCACCGTCGCGCGTTCAAAGCCAAGAGACCGCAGCGTTTTAAGCGTTTCGCCGTTTGTCACGTGCAGGGAAGCGTCGGAAATTTTGTGTTCGGCGTTTGTTTTGGTAAGCGTTCCAAACAATTCGCCGTCAAAGAGGGAAGCGTCAAAACCTGTCTGTTCGCCTTCATGTGAAATCAATGGATGTACGCCGATAAGCTGCGGTGAGCCTTCTTTTTGCATTTGCTTCAGCTCTACGGCCCATTTTGCATCAATGGGAATGTAGAGAATGTCCACAAGCGGCAGCACTGCCTTTGCCTGCGACAGGTTTTGCACCTGTGCGGCGAGTTTGCGCGGCTTTTTCCGTTTTCCCTTTTTGAGAGGTTTATAAGCATCAAAACAATTATCCTTTTTGACAGGCGGGGTGGGAAGGGGCATGGAGATTGGAGCGGTTGTTTTCATATTGCCGGTAAACGGCAGGTTTGTAAACCCGCGGCGGCTGTATGCGCGCAGCAGGTCTTCCTTATCCTGCTTTGTGATTTGCCCGCCGTCCAGTGCCTTGCGGTAGATACGCGTAACCGTGCCGACATACCCGGCAGGCTTCATGCGTCCTTCAATTTTGATACTGGCGATTCCGGCCTGCCTGATCCTGAATATATGATCGATAAGACATAAGTCCCTTGTACTCAAAAGCCTTCCGGATTTATCGCCCGCCCGGTAATCCAGGCGGCAGGGCTGCGCGCACAGGCCGCGGTTGGCGCTTCTTCCTCCAAATATACTGCTCATCAGGCACTGGCCTGAGTAACAGGTGCATAGCGCGCCGTGAACAAAAATTTCAAGCTCCGCACCGGTGCGGCTGCTGATAGCGTAGATTTCAGAAAAAGAAAGCTCGCGGGAGAGGATAATGCGTTCAAATCCCAATTCCTGCAGGCGCCTGACATGATCCGCGTTGTGTGCGGTCATCTGAGTGCTCGCGTGCAGGGGAATGGAAGGGCATAGCGATTTGAGAAGCATCGCGCAGCCAAGGTCCTGCAGGATAAAAGCATCGACGCCCGCGTCTGCGGCGGCCTGCGCTGTCTTGAGCCAGGGTTTTATTTCCCGGTCGCGCACAAGCGTATTGAGCGCAAGATAAAGCTTAACGCTGGAGGCATGGGCATATGATGCGGCTTTGGAAAGATCGGAAAAATTATCCGCAAGGTTGCGCGCGCTGAAATTTTGTGCGCCGACATACACCGCGTCTGCGCCGTTCTGGACTGCTGCAATGAGACTGTCAAAATTACCCGCAGGCGATAAAAGCTCCATAAAAAACTCCTTATTGAATCAATTCCTTCGTTTCTATTATACATCATCCTGTCAAACCGCGATTTTCCTTGATTTAAAGCCCTTTTTGGTATATAATAAATTGTTTGAAAAGAAAGGGAGAATAGAATTGGTTAGAGAAGATTTGAGAAATATCGCGATTATCGCGCACGTAGACCATGGAAAAACAACGCTTGTGGATGAGATGCTCAAGCAGGGGGGGAGCTTCCGCGACAATCAGGTGGTTGCAGACCGTGTAATGGATTCCGGCGACCTCGAACGGGAACGCGGCATCACGATCCTTGCTAAGAATACGGCTACTTATTATAAGGATGTAAAAATAAATATTGTGGATACACCCGGCCATGCGGATTTTGGCGGGGAAGTAGAACGCGTACTTAAAATGGTCAACGGCGTTGTGCTTTTGGTGGATTCCTTCGAAGGGCCGATGCCGCAGACGCGTTTTGTATTGCAGAAGGCTCTGGAACTTAACCACAGGGTGATTATTGTGATCAATAAAATGGATCGCCCGGACGCGCGTCTCAATGACGTGGGAGACGAAGTTTTGGAGCTGCTTTTGGAGCTTGACGCTACAAACGAACAGCTTGACAGTCCAATCGTTTATTGCTCGGGACGCGAGGGAACGGCGACGATGGATCCCAATGCACCCGGGACAGATTTAAAGCCGCTGTTTGATACGATTTTGGATTATATTCCCGCACCCCAGGGCGATCCGGATGCGCCGCTTCAAATGCTTGTGTCCTCTATTGACTACAATGATTATGTCGGAAGGATCGCCGTAGGGCGCATCGAGCGTGGGACGATTAAAACAGGGCAGGAAGTGTCCCTGTGCGACTTCCATGTCGAGGATTTGTGCACAAATGGAAAAGTGACGGCAATCTATCAATACGACGGGCTTAAGCGTGTTGCCGTCCCCGAGGCGAAAGCGGGCGATATTGTTGCGTTTTCCGGTCTTGACACGGTGAATATCGGTAATACGGTATGTGCGCCGTATGAATTCGAGCCGATTCCATTTGTTAAGATATCGGAGCCGACGGTGGAAATGACCTTTTCCGTAAATGACAGCCCCTTTGCGGGCAGGGAAGGGAAGTTTGTCACATCGCGGCACCTGCGCGACCGCCTGATGTCAGAGCTGCGTAAGGACGTATCTCTGGGTGTGCATGAGACGGATAAAGCGGAGGCGTTCCGTGTGCTTGGGCGCGGTGAAATGCACCTTTCGATCCTGATTGAAACAATGCGCCGCGAGGGATATGAATTCCAGGTTTCGCCGCCTAAAGTGTTATATAAGACGATCGACGGGCACATGTGCGAGCCAATCGAGCGTTTGCTTGTGGATGTACCGGCAGAGAGCGTAGGGGCTGTGATCGAAAAGCTCGGTTCGCGCAAATCGGAGATGATTCACATGACGCCGCAGGGCGAGCGAATGAGAATCGAATTTAAGATACCTGCACGCGGCTTGTTTGGATACCGTGGAGAATTCCTGACAGACACGCGCGGCGAAGGAATTCTCAATACCGTATTTGACGGATATGAACCGTATAAGGGAGAAATCGAAAAGCGCAGCGTGGGATCGCTCATTGCCTTTGAAACAGGCGACGCGGTTACATACGGACTATATAACGCACAGGAGCGCGGAACGCTCTTTATTGGGGCCGGCGTCCCGGTTTATATGGGGATGGTTGTAGGCAGCTCTCCCAAAAACGAAGACCTTGTGGTCAATGTATGCAAGAAAAAACACGCATCCAACGTCCGCGCGTCGGGAAGCGACGATGCGCTGAGGCTGGTTCCGCCGAAGAATATGAGCATGGAAGAGATGCTTGAATTTTTAGGGGAAGACGAGCTCCTGGAGGTAACTCCTGAAAGCCTGCGGATTAGGAAACGTGTGCTGGATCACCAACTGAGGATGAAATCGAATAAAAAATGAAAACGCCGGATAACGTATTGCAAAATTGTAAAATGCCACAGGGGAAGCTTGGAGAAGAGACGCTTAGCCGCATGAATGAAAGCCATGCGGCGCTTACGGAATGGGCATTTTCGCATATCGATATGAAAGATGACGCTATCGTGCTCGATGTTGGGTGCGGAGGCGGGAATGCGCTTAAGATGCTTTCGAACCGCGTGAAAAGCGGAAAGCTCTATGGGATCGATTATTCCGAAACTTCTGTAGAGGTCGCGGCAAAAGAAAACAAAGGAGATGTGGCAAGCGGTAAGATGGAGATACTCCACGGCAGTGTGTCCGAGCTTCCGTTCCCGGACGATATGTTTGACGTGGTCACAACGGTGGAAAGCTATTATTTCTGGCCGGATCTGCCGCATGACTTTGCCGAAATATGGCGCGTCTTAAAACCGGGCGGCACATTTGTAATCGTTGCCGAGATGTATACCCATGAAGGGCAGGACGAGGAACAAAAGCGTATTGTAGATGTGCTGGGAATGCACAATAATACGCCCAAAGAGCTGGAACAACTGCTGGCGGGGGCAGGGTATTCCAGCGTGAAAATAGAGCTTGATGAAGGGCGCGGCTGGCTGTGCGCGCTTGCAGGCAAAGAATAACAGAAAATAAGAAATGGCTCTATACATTTTGTATAGAGCCATTTGCGTTATTTGCTGTAATAATTCATGGATCGCAGCATTGCAGACCCTTTCGCGCACCGGAATTAGTCCCAATAGGGGTGCGCAGGTTGACAAACATCTTATTTGTGAAGCAATACGTTCAGTCTGATAGCTTTTGTATAAGCCATGCCATATTTTCGCCCAAATTGGTAAGGGTTTCAATGCCTTCGACGTCATTTTGCCATTCGCCGGGCTCACCGGCCATCACATAGTTCCAGTTTGAAGAGCAGGGTACGATCATCTGGTTTGCATGAAATAAATAGTTGATTGCTGAAAAAGCAAACGCTCCGCCGTTTCTGCGCGCTGTGACCACTGCTGCTGCAGGTTTTCGTTTCAACAGGTAACCATTGCTGCGTGCGACGCGTCCAAGCCTGTCGATCAGGCATTTGGTTTCAGGTGTTATATTTCCATAAAAAACAGGCGAACCGATCAGCAGGCCGTCAGCGTCAAGTGCGCTTTCTATCAGCGCGTTCATATCATCCGATGCAATTCCACAGCGGCGGTCATTGATATTTCGGCAGTGCCGGCAGTCGATACAGCCCTGCAGAAGCCTGCCTCCCAACTGTATGATTTGGGTATCGATCCCATGCTTTTCCAGTGCATCACATACGATGAGAAGGCCTTGGTAAGTATTTCCTTTTTTGTGCGGGCTTCCGTTAAACGCGACGACTTTCATGCCGATTCCTCCAAAATAGTAATCAAAATGGTTTTCTCACGGAACAAATGATTATATAATTATATACAAATCTATCAATAAGATAAACAGGAAAAAGGCCAAACAACATATAAAATGTTTCTAAAATGTATTTTCATTGAATTGATAGAATGATATACTAAATTTTGTATGTAAAAACAATATAAGGAGAAAGCGATGGATTTTCTAGTAGAAGGTTTTATGGCTCTCACATGGCAGCAGGTTGTGATGTTTATTGTTGGAATTGTCCTCATTTACCTTGCAATCTCAAAAAAACTGGAACCGGCGTTATTATTACCGATTGGATTCGGCGCAATTTTAGTAAATATTCCATTTTCCGGTGCAGTTGACCAGGTGATGGCAGGAGTAGGGCCGGTTCAGGGTATTATTGACTGGCTGTTCAGCGTTGGGATCAACGCCAGTGAGGCGATGCCGCTGTTGCTGTTTATTGGAATCGGCGCAATGATTGATTTTGGACCGCTTCTTAAGAATCCCAAGCTGCTGTTTTTTGGCGCTGCGGCACAGTTTGGTATCTTTTTTACGATCCTTGCTGCCGCGGGAATGGGATTTTCGCTTACAGACGCTGCTTCGGTCGGCATCATTGGCGCTGCGGACGGCCCTACGTCTATACTGGTATCGCAGGTGCTTGGCAGCCAGTATATGGGAGCGATCGCGGTTGCGGCCTATTCGTATATGGCGCTCGTGCCGATCATACAGCCCCTTGCGATCAAGCTCGTAACGACAAAGAAGGAACGGGCAATCGAAATGAAGTACGACGGGGGAGATATCCCCAAGATTGCAAAAATCTTATTCCCGATTGTGGTCACGATGATTGCGGGACTCGTGGCTCCGGCTTCTATCGCGCTTGTAGGCTTCCTGATGTTTGGCAACCTGCTTCGTGAATGCGGCGTGCTCGATTCACTTTCCGATACGGCGCAGAAGGTTCTTGTAAACCTGATTACGCTGCTGCTGGGAATTACAATCGCTTCGACGATGAAGGCGGAAAATTTTGTCAATATACAGACGCTTATGATTATGGCGCTCGGCCTGATTGCATTCTTCTTCGATACGATTGCGGGCGTGATGTTTGCAAAACTGATCAATTTGTTCAGCAAGAAAAATAAACTGAATCCGATGATTGGCGCGGCGGGCATATCGGCGTTTCCGATGTCGGCACGGGTTGTACAAAAAATGGGTCTTGAAGCAAATAACCAAAACCACCTGTTGATGTTTGCGGTGGGGGCGAATGTTTCAGGACAGATCGCTTCGGTCATCGCGGGCGGCGTAATTTTAGGGCTCGTGCCCGCGCTTCTGTAAAGGAGGATTATTATGGATGTAGTTGGTGCTTCGCTGCAGCTGATGTGGCAGGGAATGGTTTCGATTTTTGTAGTCATGGCGGCAATCTGTATTGTCGTATTGATTGTAAATAAGGTTACGACAAAAAAGAAAAAACAATAGAATGGACTATCGGCAAATATTGGATGAAAAGCTTGTCCCGTTATACGGAACAGCGCGTCTGCCACAGGGAATGGAAGTCTATCCCGGGCTGCGTAACGTAATTTCTTTTGCACTGCCGCTTCCGCGCATAATTATTGAAGGGATTCGCAAACACGGACCGGATAAAGCTTATTTTCACCATTACCGTACGTGTAACGCGTATATCGATCATGTGTCCTTCACGTTAGTGCTTGCGCTTGAGCGGGAAGGCTACGCAGCCGTATATGTACCCGCTTCACAGTCTGTGAGCGATGACGGCCTGCGCGGAATGCTTTCCCATAAGGCTGCGGCGGTTTTGTGCGGGCTTGGAGGGATCGGCCAAAACGACCTTCTGGTCACACGCGAATATGGCTGCGGCGTGCGCCTTGGAACGGTGATGACGGATTATCCGGTGGAGGAAAGCGGGGTTATACAAAATCCATGTACAAATTGCGGGAGCTGCGTGAAGCGGTGTCCGTCCGGCGCGCTCGTAGGAACAGAGTGGAGTATCGATACGCCGCTTTGCGATATCATCGACGCTGAAAAGTGCAGCCGGTATATGAAAAAGGCCTTCCAAAAAATTGGAAGGGGAGCGGTCTGCGGAATCTGTATGGCGGCGTGCCCGGTGGGAAACAACCGCAAATGACCATCCTTTTTGAAAAATCTGTTAATAAATTATTACGAAACTATTTACAAGACAAGAAAAAGGATGTATAATGATCAAAGTTATAAAAATGGGTAAAACCTGTTTAGAACGAAAAAACAGAGGAGATTAATATGAACCATATTATATCTAATGTTAAGAAAAGTTTTTCTAAAACGGTAAAAACCATGAAAAACAAGCTTGCGAGTATGAAAAGCGGCTTTTCTAACATGAGGACAGTAACCAGAAAAAGTACCCACAGGCGTGGCAGCGTCGGTATTCATCCGGTAAGGGCATCACGGACGGGCAGGGCATCGGTTGTGATGCAGGCCGCACCGCGTAAAACGCGCAGATATGCTACAAGAAGAGTAAACCGGAAACGTTTTACTGTAGTTGTAGCGATCGCCACTGTGGCAATTATGGTACCGGTAATGGTTATGGCTGCGAACGGCGATACGGGCGTACCAGCTGCGCAGAATGAGCCGGAGGCAGTTGTAGAGCCGGTTGCAGAGCCAGTGCAGAAGGCAGCTCCTTCAGCAGCTGCGGCAACGCCAGCTCCCGAGCTTACTGATATGACGGAAGCAGTGACTCCGGCGGCAGAGGATGCAACTGTAGCGGAAGCCACAACGGAACCGGAGCCGACTCCGGAACCGACTCCACAATATGTGACATTGACGGCAGGAATGAATGATCCGTCGGTACCTGCGCTGCAGGAAAGACTGATGGAGCTCCATTATATGTCTCAGGATCAGCCGACCGATTTCTTTGGCCCGGCTACACTGATGGCGGTTCAGGCATTCCAGCGTAAAAACGGTCTTGATGTAGACGGAGCTGCAGGCCCGGCTACACAGGCGGCTATCTTCTCTGACTCGGCGAAAGAATACACGGCAGCTCTTGGAGCTGAAGGTGACGATGTATCGAAAATTCAGGACAGGCTGCAGCAACTTGGATATTCTGTGAGCGTTACTGGTTACTTTGGCGAGGATACGGAAAAGGCAGTGAAATATTTCCAGCGCATGAACGGACTTACGGATGACGGCAGCGTTGGCAACCAGACAAAAGAGATGCTTTTCTCTGATAATGCTGAACCGGCTGAGGAGAAGAAGGCAGAAGATAAGAAAAAAGAAGAAGAGAGCAAGAAGGAAAACAGTTCTTCTGGCAATAAGGGCAACAGCTCAAGCGGAAATAAGGGCAATAGTTCCTCTTCCGGCGGAAGCAGTTCGTCAGGTTCCTCTGGCGGCGGAAGTGCTCCTTCGGCAAATCCTGGTGATGTAGAAGCGTTTATTGACGCGGCTATGGCTCAGGTTGGCAAGCCGTATGTGCTTGGCGGAAAAGGCCCGGATTCGTTTGACTGCTCTGGATTCGTATACTATGCGCTCAAGCAGAGTGGTAATGGTATCGGGTACATGACCTCCGGCGGTTGGGCAAGTTCTGGTTACACCTCGGTAAGCTGGGATAACCTCCAGCGCGGTGATATCGTATGCGTGTCCGGTCACGTTGGTATCTACCTTGGCGGAGGACAGATCGTAGACGCTTCGTCAGGTTCCGGACAAATCGTTGTCAGAAACATGGGTTCCTGGTTCCAGAGCAGATTTATCTGCGGGAAACGAGTCCTGTAACATTAAAAAGTAAAACAAAAATACGGGAACGGACGCTTAAAACAGTGTCCGTTCTTTTTTATGTTCTTGTATAGTTCACATATATTTGCTATAATATTTTGTCAGCAGGAGGTTAGTATGGCAGGTTATAAGTTAGGTTTGGATATAGGCTCTACGACGATCAAGCTTGTATTGATCGATGATAACAAAAATATATTATTTGAGCGCTACAGAAGACATTTTTCGGATGTGCGCGGGGAATTATTAAATTTATTCAAAGAAATAGCAGAAGAATGTGGAGAATATGAAGTGACGTCTGCCGTTACCGGCTCAGGCGGCCTTTCGGTTGCGAATTTATTGGGGCTTCCCTTTACGCAGGAGGTTGTGGCAGGGGCAAAAGCCACGCAGGAATTCATTCCGCAGGCTGATGTTGTACTCGAGCTTGGCGGCGAGGATGCAAAGATTACTTATATGAAACCCTCCCTCGAGCAACGTATGAACGGTACATGTGCGGGAGGAACGGGCGCGTTTATCGACCAGATGTCCACGCTTCTGAATATGGATCCGATGGGCCTGAACGAATACGCAAAAACCTACAATACAATCTATCCGATTGCGGCCCGTTGCGGCGTATTTGCAAAAACAGATGTTCAGCCGCTGATCAACGAAGGCGCTGCAAAGGAGGATATTGCTGCGTCAATATTTCAGTCTGTGGTGAACCAGACCATTTCAGGCCTTGCCTGCGGCAGGCCAATCAGGGGAAATGTAGCCTTTCTGGGCGGACCACTGCATTACCTGACCGAGCTGCGGAAGCGATTTATCGAAACGCTCAATTTGCATGACGAGGCAATTATCCATCCGGAAAATTCCCATTTGTTTGTTGCAATGGGTGCGGCGCTTATGGCGGAAGGAAGAAAGTTTAAACTTAAGGATTTGCCGGAAATGCTGCAAACGGCTGGGGAAGGCGAGCATGAGACGCGCCGGCTGCAGTCGCTCTTTGCATCGCAGCAGGACTATGATGAGTTCGTAAAGCGCCATGCACAAAAAAATGTGCAAAGAGCGGAGCTTTCGCAGGCGCAGGGCGAGTGTTTTCTTGGTATGGACGCAGGCAGCACGACCATCAAAGCTGTCTTAATCGATGGGGAAAGCAGGCTTTTGTATTCCCATTACCATTCCAATGAAGGCAATCCGCTTGATTCGGCGGTTCAGATTGTACGGGATATTTACAGTAAGCTGCCGGAAAAGGCTTATATTGCAGGCGCTTGCGTTACAGGCTATGGAGAGGCGATCATCAAGGAAGCGCTGAAGCTTGATCTTGGAGAGATCGAAACGATGGCGCATTATAAGGCTGCGGAATTCTTTAACCCGGATGTTGATCTTATCATTGATATCGGCGGACAGGATATGAAATGCCTGCGTATCAAAAACGGTGTTGTGGACGGTATTATGCTCAATGAAGCATGCTCCTCCGGTTGCGGAAGCTTTTTACAGACGTTTGCGCAAAACCTGAGTATACCCATTCAGGATTTTGCTCAGGAAGCGCTGAAAGCAAAAAACCCTGTAGACCTCGGTACGCGTTGCACGGTGTTCATGAACAGCCGCGTTAAACAGGCGCAAAAGGAAGGCGCAACAGTTGGAGATATTTCTGCGGGGCTTTCCTATTCGGTCGTGAAAAATGCCCTGTATAAAGTTATCAAGGTGAAAGATCCGGCAGACCTTGGGAAGAATATCGTAGTGCAGGGGGGGACCTTTAAAAACAATGCGATCCTGCGCACGTTTGAGCTTGAACTGGGACGGGATGTTGTGCGCCCTGATATCGCCGAGCTTATGGGCGCGTTTGGCGCTGCGCTCCTTGCAAGAAAGGAAATGCGCGGCAGGAAGAGCTCCATATTGACCGTAGAAGAGCTTGCGGCTTTCAATTATAAAGGCAGCTTTGCACGTTGTGGGAAATGCGAAAACCGTTGTATGCTTACGATAACGACCTTTGACGACGGCAGGAAATTTATTTCCGGGAACCGTTGTGAGAAGGGCAGCGGCATGATGAAAAAGAACGATCTGCCGAATCTTTATGATTACAAATTAAAGAGGGTATTTGATTACAAGTCCCTTGATGAAAAAGATGCGCCCAATGGTACGATAGGGATTCCACGCGCACTCAATATTTATGAAAATTATCCTTTCTGGCATGCGATGTTTACAAAACTTGGCTTTCGCGTGGTTCTTTCCGATCCTTCGAGCCATTCGATGTTTGAAAAAGGAATGGAGACGATTTCATCCGATACGGTCTGCTATCCTGCAAAGCTTATTCACGGGCATATTGAAAACCTCGCGGAAAAAGGCGTAGCGAAAATATTCTATCCCTGTATTCCCTTTGAACGCAAGGAATTTGGGGATTCTAACAATCACTATAATTGTCCGGTTGTCACATCTTATCCAGAGGTAATCAAGAGCAACATGGATGTGCTGAAGGAACGTGAAATTGAATTTATTAATTTCTTTGTGGCTCTTGATGAGCGGGAGTTTATGCCGGCAAAGATCATGAAGGAATTTGGAAAATACGGCATAACAGAGCAGCAGGCGCAGGAAGCCTCTGACGCTGCCTATGAGGCGCTTGACCGCTTCAAACAGGATATGCGCGAGCAAGGCGAAAAGACGATCAAATGGCTTCAGGAGACAGGAAATACGGGCATCGTGCTTGCAGGAAGGCCGTATCACGTGGATGCGGAGATAAACCATGGGATTCCGTCGCTTATTACAAGCTATGGGCTTGCGGTATTGACGGAAGACAGCGTGGCCCATCTGGGGCACTTGGAGCGTCCGATCCGCGTCATGGATCAATGGGCGTTCCATACGAGGCTTTATGAAGCGGCGGCGGCAGTGGGCAAATATGACTGCCTGCAGATGGTGCAGCTCAATTCATTTGGGTGCGGACTTGACGCGATTACGACAGATCAGGTGCACGAGATCATTGAGGCTGCCGGAAAGATTTATACGGTGCTGAAGATTGACGAGATCAGCAACCTGGGCGCGGCAAAAATCAGGCTCCGCTCATTGATTGCTGCCCTCAAAGAGAAGAAGGAAGAAGAAGCGGAGCATCCAAGACAGGAAACAGAGCATAAAAATGCGGTCTGGAAGCGGCGCATTTTTACCAGGGAAATGCGGGAAAAGGGAACGATTGTCTGCCCGCAGATGGCGCCTTTGCAGTTCCAGTTCTTAAAACAGGCGTTTGATCCGACAGGATACAACTTCACGGTGCTCACAGAGGTAACCAAGGAAGATATCGACGTGGGACTGAAGTATGTCAACAACGACGCGTGCTATCCGACGATTATCGTTGTAGGGCAGCTCGTGAATGCGTTTCTGACGGGAAAGCTTGATCCGGACAATACGGTCATTATGCTCACGCAGACGGGCGGTGGCTGCCGTGCGTCCAATTACCTTGCGTTTTTACGGAAAGCGCTTAAGGAAGCGGGGTTCCCGCAGGTGGTCGTGGTATCCATTAACTTCTCCGGCCTGGAGAAAAATCCTGGGTTTCGTTTTACGCCGGGGCTCGCGATGCGCCTGCTTCTTGCAATTCCGCTGGGAGACCTCTTGCAGAAGCTGCTTCTTGCAACCAGGCCGTATGAAAAAAATAAAGGCGAAACGGATGCGCTCTTTGATAAGTGGGTTGGAAAAGTACAGGATATTGTGGAACATACGCGATATTTTGGCTACCGCAAGGCGGCAAAACAGATGGTAAAGGATTTTGAAGCGATCGAGCGCACAAATGAGGTGAAGCCTAAGGTAGGTATTGTCGGCGAAATTCTGGTAAAATACCATCCGGACGCCAACAACCATGCCATTGAGGTCATCGAGCGGGAAGGTGGCGAAGCCGTGATGCCCGCGTTGATGGAATTTTTCACGTATAGTTTGTACAGCTGTAAGTTTAAATACGAGGAAATGGGAAAATCCAAAGGGGTGTATAAGGCGTCCATGTTTGGCATCTGGCTGGTCAACTGGTTCCGCAATCCCATCCAGCGCGCGCTCAGGAAGAGCAAGTACTATACGCCATATCCTGATATACGCCATTTGGCGGAGCAGTCCGAGCAGATGATTTCCTGCGGCAACTGTACGGGTGAAGGATGGTTTTTGACTGCGGAAATGCTCCACCTGATCGAGGAGGGCGCGCCGAACATCATCTGCGTCCAGCCGTTTGCCTGCCTGCCAAATCACGTTGTGGGCAAAGGGATGATCCGCGGCATCAGGAATACGTATCCGCAGGCAAATATAGTCGCGGTGGATTACGATCCTGGAGCGTCGGAGGTCAACCAGCTCAACAGGATCAAGCTGATGATCTACAGCGCTTTTGAGAACCTGAAGATGCAGCAGGAGCAAAAGCAGGGAAAATAATGACGATACAGAGAAGCGGCTCTTATTATGGAGAGTCGCTTTTTGTTATATTTATGGAACAATATCGCTGATAAATGAACAAAATGAAAGATGTATATTATGTAAAACAGGCTTTTTTGTAATTGACTGCGTTCATATTTAATGCTATGATTGTAAAATATAAGAAACATGTAAAAAGTAGGTAAGTGGAGAAATGGGTATGAAGCGGTTTTTCGCTGTTCTTTTGCTGGTTGTAATGCTTTTTTCCATGACGGGTTGTATGGGGAAGAGCGATAACACAGTGGTCATTTATTCGAGTGCGGAAATGTACCGCAATGAATACATCCAGAAAAGGCTGCGGGAGGAGTTTCCGCAGTATGATATTATCGTAGGATATATGCCTACCGGAAACCAGGCTGCAAAGCTTCTTGTCGAGGGCGAAAGATCGGAATGCGATATTTCTTACGATCTTGAATATGGATATGTGGAAAAGCTCAAAGACGTACTTGCCGACCTTTCAGGCTATGACACCTCGCGTTACATGGAAGATATGCTCGATGAAAACCATCGCGTAATACCTGAATGCAGGAATGGTGGATGTATCGCAATCAATACTGAAATACTGGAAAAACATGGGCTGCCCGAGCCGGAAAGCTATGAAGATTTGATCAAACCGGAATATAAGGGGCTCATTTCAATGCCAAATCCAAAATCATCGGGAACCGGATATATGTTTTTAAAAAGCCTCGTGAACGTATGGGGAGAGGAGAAAGCGTTTGCGTATTTTGACGCGCTCTCCAAAAACATACTGCAATTCACTTCATCCGGATCGGGGCCCGTAAACGCGCTTGTGCAGGGCGAAGCGGCGATCGGCCTTGCGATGACAAGCCAGGCAGTCATGGAAAACAACAACGGTGCAAAGTTAAAAATCAAATTTTTCAAGGAAGGCTCGCCATATTCGAGATACGGCGCCGCAATGGTAGAAGGAAAACAGGACCGTCAATGCGTGCGGGATGTTTTCGAATTTCTGGATAGTACGCTGATAGCGGAGGATAAAGAGAAATTCTTCCCGGAAAAAATTTATAAGGATGTTGATTTCAAGGTGGAGGGATATCCGCAGGACATTCAGTACGCGGATATGAGTAACGATACAAAAGCGGAGAAAGAGCGTTTGCTGGAAAAGTGGGTATACTGATGGGGAAAGAAAAACTGGTCATTGAAGGAATTTCAAAGGAATTTGGGACAAACGAGGTATTGCGCAATATAAGCTTTACCGTTAACGAGGGAGAATTTTTATCGATCCTCGGCCCGTCCGGCTGTGGTAAAACGACGATACTGCGTATTTTGATCGGACTTGAGCAGGCAAGCAAGGGAACGATCAAAAAGGATGGAGTGGATATCACAGGGTTTGCTCCTGCAAAAAGGGGCATGGGAATCGTATTCCAGAATTATGCGCTGTTTGAAAATATGACGGTACTGGGCAATGTGGAATACGCGCTGAAAAGGAATCCTGAATTGAAAGGGCAATCACGTGAGATCGCAGAGCGCCTGATCGAACAGGTTGGCCTGAAAGAGCACAGCGCGAAACGCCCGCACAAGCTTTCAGGAGGACAGCAGCAGCGTGTCGCGATTGCTCGTACACTGGCGCTCAATCCGGACGTTATTTTATTCGACGAGCCCATGTCCGCGCTGGATGTGGATACGCGGCTTTCCCTTCGCGCAGAGCTGAAGAGTATTCAAAAGCAGTTTGGCTCAACGATGATCTATATTACGCACGACCAGGAGGAAGCGTTTGCCATGTCGGACCGTATCATGGTTTTAAATGACGGCAGGATACAGCAGATCGATACGCCAAGGAATATCATCGATCATCCGGCGAATGATTATGTGGAGCGCTTTGTCATCCATAATATACAGCTTAAAATAGATTCCCTGATTGGATTTGCGAGGGCAAAGCAATGAAGACTGCAAAGAAGGGCGTCAATGGTATTCATCTTTTGCTTGCGGCATTTTTTATTGTAGCCGTACTGCTTCCGCTGATCCGTATGCTGTCTTCCATGGCAGGCGAGGATGTTTCAGGCATTATCACGTCGGAAGCCTTTTTGACCGCAATGCAAAACTCGCTTTTGGTGTCAACGGTTTCCACGCTGATTTCCGTGGGACTTGCAACGGCACTGGCCTGGTTCATTGCACGTTCCGCAATACGTTTTAAAGGCCTCTTTACCATTCTGTTTACATTGCCAATGCTGATTCCATCTATTTCACACGGCATGGGCCTTGTCGTGCTGTTTGGCTCAAACGGCGTCATAACGAATCTGCTTCATCTGGAAGGAAACATATATGGCTTTTGGGGCATTGTGATCGGTTCCGTCATGTATTCGTTCCCGGTGGCGTTTTTGATGATATTGGATTTGCTCAAATATGAGGACAGTACGCCCTATGAAGCGGCGAGTGTGCTTGGAATATCAAAAGCCAGGCAATTTGGTGCAATCGGCTTTCCATACCTGCGTAAACCTATGATTTCCGTAATTTTCGCAGTTTTTACGCTGATCATAACAGATTACGGCGTGCCGCTTACCGTCGGAGGACAGTTTTCCACGCTTCCGGTTATGATGTATCAGGATGTAGTAGGTCTGCTGCAGTTTGGAAAGGGAAGTGTAATCGGCCTTGTTTTACTTGTTCCGGCGTTTGTGGCTTTCCTGATTGACCTGCTGGATAAAAACAAAGGAAATTTGTCGTTTGTAACGAGGCCGTTCAGAATCATCAAGAACAAAATAAGGGACGCGACTGCATACGTATCCTGTACGGCAGTCAGTCTGTGTATCCTGCTGCCGATTGCGGCGTTTGCGCTGTTAACCTTCGTAACAAAGTATCCGATCGATATGACGCTGACGCTTGATAACATCACGCGAACGCTTGAAATCGGAGCAGACCGATATCTTGCAAATTCACTGATTATTTCAGCGTTTGTGGCAGTGCTTGGCGTGGTCGTCGCGTATATTACAGCCTATATGACGGCGCGTATGCCGTCAAAATCTTCAAAGATGCTGCATCTTGTTTCGATCATTACGCTTGCAATACCCGGACTCGTGCTTGGGCTCTCCTATATGATGTTTTTCAATGGGACTCCCATCTATGGCACGCTTGCGATATTGATTCTGGTCAACATTATGCACTTTTTTGCTTCGCCCTACCTGATGATGTATAATACATTCGGAAAGCTGAACCAGAATCTGGAAGCGGTGGGAGCGACGCTGGGTATCAGTCGTGGAAGAATCATTCTGGATGTCCTGATACCGCAGTCAAAAGCGACGATTGCGGAAATGTTCGCTTACTTTTTTGTGAATTCGATGATGACGATTTCCGCGGTGTCGTTTCTTTCAACGCTCAGTACGCAGCCTTTATCGCTGATGATTACAATGTTTGAGGCGCAGATGATGCTGGAATGCGCGGCGTTTGTATCTCTGCTGATACTTGCGGTAAATCTTCTTTTAAAGGGCGGGATCAACTTGTATAAACGAAATTTAAGGAAAAAGGAACTGGCATGAATTTAACAAAAAATCAATTTGAACTATTGGCGGACCTGGAACAAAATAAAGAAGTGCTCACACAGCGCGAGCTTGCGCAAAAGCTGGGGAAAGCGCTCGGTACGGTTAATAAGACGATGACGCAGTTACAGAGCCTTGGCTATGCGCGGGAAGGGAAAATCACTCAGGAAGGGCTTTTGGCGCTGGAACCATACCGTGTAAAACGCGCTGTTTTTATTGCTGCGGGATTTGGCTCAAGGCTCGTACCGATTACGCTCAACACTCCAAAACCGCTTGTGCGGGTAAACGGCACGAGGCTGATTGATACGCTGATCGATGCCGTTATTGCTGCGGGAATTGAAGAAATATATATTGTGCGCGGATATCTTGCAGAGCAATTCGATCAGCTCCTATACAAATATCCGCAGATCAAATTTATTGAAAATCCGGTGTATAACGAGGCAAACAACATTTCTTCTGTGATGTATGCGCGCGACCTGCTTGAAAATTCGTATGTACTTGAAGCGGATTTGTTGTTGTATAATCCGAAGATAATTCGGAAATATCAATATTCCTCCAATTATCTGGGCGTGCCTGTAAAGGAGACGGAAGATTGGTGTTTTTACAGCAGTAACCATAAATATATCACGAAGCTTGGAATTGGCGGAACGAACTGCCACCATATGTTTGGAATATCCTACTGGACGGGCGAAGACGGAAAACGTTTGGGTGAATGCGTAAAACAGGTTTACGAGATGCCGGGCGGCAAAGAGCGGTACTGGGATCAGGTACCGCTTGAATATCATATCAGGGATTTTAAGGTTGCCATCCGCGAATGCACGTTCGACGACATTATTGAGATCGATACCTACAAAGAATTAAAATGCCTCGATCCAACATATGGCGAGGCATAAGGAAGTTTCGAATCATTTTATTTGATGGTCACATTTTCAACTCCCCGCAGAAATGCGAGGAGTTTTTCCTTTTGCGCCATTGCATCGTCATAGCCAACGTGATACTGTGCGGTCAGTTTCGCAGGATCTTTTTCCATCCGTCCTGCAATGATGGGCTTTGTGGGGCGGATGATAATTGCCTTTCCTTCTTTTTCCTGCCGTTCAGCGATTTGAATGCTTTCGTTATAATACGCATAACGGTTTGCGATTGTGTGTGCAAATTGCCTGTGGGAAGGGTAACGCACGTAGGGGAACCATGGCATTTTGCTCCTGTGCTGCTGAAAGCCTTCGCAACGCGTAAGCACAATTATATTTTTGCTGTTTCCTTTTTTCATGGAATATTCGATTGGGATCGAATCACTCGCTCCGCCGTCCATGAGTTTATGGCCGTCCACCTTTACAATCGTGGATGCCATGGGAATTGCCGCAGTAGCGCAAAGGTACTTCATGTCGGAATCGTTGGTGAGATCGTTAAGCTGATGGTAGAAGGGCGTTCCATCCTCAACGTTTGTCGCAACAATCGTCAGCTTTTGTTTGGAATCACAAAACGCGTCATAATCGAAGGGGATGATGTTGCGCGTCACCTCGTAAAAGACATATTTCATACCAAAAAACGAGCCGGTGGTAATAAAATTCCACAAGCTCAGGTATTTCCTGTTGATACAGGTGTTGTAGATAGCCAGGTTTCTTCCGTGCTGCCCGGATATATAAGAAATCGCGTTTGCGGCTCCAGCAGAAACGCCAATGATATCGTTCATTTCGATTCCCATATCGAGAAATGCGTCCAGAACGCCGGCGGTGTAGCTGCCGCGCATTCCGCCGCCCTCCAGAACCAGTCCTGCATTTGTCATTTGTCTCACCTCGCATGATCGATATACGCAAACAGGCGTATTTTATTATTATAACTTTTCTGAAAAATAAAATCAAAAGTATGGTACAATATGATCAGGAGTTATGTGATATGTTTTGGATTATTTTGCTTGCGGCGGTTTTGTGCCTGATCGTGTTTCTTTATTATTTTATGACAGCGGGAAAGCCGGTACGGTCATGGCTCGAGGATTACGCTTATGCCCATCGCGGGCTGCATACAGGGGAATTTCCGGAAAATTCCCTTGCCGCGTTTCAAAACGCGGTTGCTCATGGATATGCCATCGAGCTTGACGTTCATCTTTCACGGGATGAGGTTTTGGTTGTATTTCATGACGAAAGCCTCAAACGGATGACGGGCTTTGACGGAAGAATAGAGGATTTGACGCTCGAAGAGCTCAGAACGCTGCGGCTTGCAGGTACGCAGCACGGTATACCAACCCTGCAGGAAGTGTTTGACACTGTAGATGGAAAGGTACCGTTGCTGATTGAACTGAAAAATGTCGGAAGGGCGGGAAAGCTTGAGATGGCGCTGTTCGAAGCCCTCAGTACATACCGTGGCAAATATGCGGTGCAGTCATTCTCGCCGTTCTCAGTTCGGTGGTTTCGTAAAAATGCGCCGGGCGTTCTCAGGGGGCAACTTTCCGCAACCTTTTCGCAGTATGCCGACGAATTTCCAAAATGGAAACGCCGGGCCCTTAAGCATTTAATTGTGAACGCCATCAGCCGTCCAAACTTCATCAACTATGAGCTTGACGGGCTGGAAATGCCGGTCATAAAGCGCCTTCGGAAAAGAGGTATCCCAATTTTTGCGTGGACGGTGCGTACTGGTGAGGAGGAAGAACGGGCGTTGAAGTATGCCGATGTAATGGTGTTTGAAAATATTGAGGTGAAAAACATTGAAAAATAAGATTCTGTCCTTTTTAATCATATTGTTTGGCGCGCTGTCTTTTTTGATTTTTGTGCCGACCGTGTGGTGGCTTGGACTTGCCTTCGCGATTCTGGCGGTGGTGATTGGCGGGGCGATGCTAAAGACGGTGCATATTTTTGCGGTCGTTGGAATGCTCCTTGCGATTGTTGCCTGCGCAATCTATCTTTTTATGATGAATGCGGCGGGAATTTCTGTCTTTAGCTGATATTAGAAAAATAGTTGTTTTAATGTGTTCCCTTTTTCTTATAAATAAGCTGCACATATCTGTATATGCAGGTGTGGAGGAATAATTAGAACAGGAGATGCCAATCATGAATATTTATGATTTCAGTGTGAAAAAGATGGACGGCGGGACGCAGCCGATGAAAGACTTTGAGGGCAAGGTTGTGTTGATTGTGAACACAGCGAGCAAATGTGGTTTCACGCCACAGTTTGAAGGTCTGGAGAAATTATATCAGGATTATAAGGATAAGGGACTTGTGGTGGTTGGTTTTCCGTGCAACCAGTTTGCAGGACAGGATCCGGGCTCCAATGAAGAGATCAAGGAATTTTGCAGCCTGAACTACGGCGTTACGTTTCCAATGATGGCAAAGATTGACGTAAACGGTGAAAATGCCGATCCGCTTTACGATTACCTGAAATCCCAAAAGGGCTTTGCGGGCTTTGATCCGGCCCATCCGATTGCCGCGAAGCTTGATGAAATTCTGCGTGCAGAGAATAAAGATTATGACAAAGACAGCAGCATCAAATGGAATTTCACAAAGTTTTTGGTGAATAAGGACGGAGTCGTGGTAGAACGCTTTGAACCCACGTCAACGCCCGAACAAATTGCTCCGCATATCGAAGCGCTTTTGTAATGATAATTTAAAACGCCGCCGCTTGACGGCGTTTTTTTGTGCATTCCCGTAATAGATTAAAAAAGTATGGAATTTCATGACAGTATCATATAGAATAGAATTAATATTTGTATCAACATATTTTGGGAGGGGCCGACGTTGCTGAAACTATACAAAGGATTAAAAAAATATACCGGGCAACTGGTTTTGATGATCATATTGATGCTGGGCCAGGTGTTCTCCATGCTGATGCTTCCCAATCTGATGTCTTCTATCATAGATAAAGGTGTGATTGCAGGCGATATCGGCTTCATTACCACGACGGGTATTATTATGCTTTGTATAACGCTGGTTGGCTCTGCGAGCGCGATCGGCGTAGGTTATTTTGCTTCGAAGATCGGCGTGGGATTTTGCACGGATGTGCGTAAAAAGCTTTTCCATAAGGTGGGGCAATTTACAATGGCGGAGTTTGATAAAGTTGGAACGTCTTCGCTGACTACGCGTACCACCAACGATATTATGCAGATACAGGATTTTTCGATTATGATGTTTCGTGTGGTAATCCTGGCTCCATTGATGTGCGCGGGAGGAATTGCGCTCGCCATACAAAAAAACATGCAGCTTGCATGGGTTATTATCGCCTGCATGCCTCTTATCCTGGTGTTTCTGATCATCGTTATGAGGAAGGCATTCCCTGTATTCCGCTCGATGCAGTCCAAGCTTGACGGACTCAACGTCGTTATGCGTGAGAATATCACCGGCGTACGCGTGATTCGCGCATTTACGGCAGAGCAACGCGAGGAGAAACGTTTTGAGGATGCAAACCGGGTTTTGACAAAAACGTCGGTTCGTTCGCAGGTACTGATGTCTACGCTTATGCCGCTTTTGATGCTGATTGTCAATCTGGGAACGATCGCCGTTGTATGGTTTGGCGGGCAGCAGATCGCGCAGGGGACTCTGGAAGTGGGAGATTTGATGGCGTTCATCCAGTATCTCGTGCTGATCATGTATTCGCTTGTTATGATGTCCCTTATTTTTGCGATGATGCCGCGTGCGAGCGTGTGTGCAGACAGGATCAACGAGGTTATGGATATTGATATTGATATCAGGAACAAGGAGCATACCGAAAAACCGCAGGCAAAATCTGGCGTTGTGGAGTTCAGGAATGTTACTTTTAAATATGGCGATGCGGAAAACCCCGCGGTTTCCAATATCAGTTTTACGGCGATGCCCGGGCAGACCACTGCGATCATCGGTTCTACGGGCAGCGGAAAATCATCTGTGATTATGCTGATACCCCGGCTGTACGACGTAACAGACGGAGCGGTTCTTGTAGACGGCGTTGATGTTCGTGATTACGACATACACGAGCTCCGCGACCGTATTGGCTATGTGCCGCAAAAAGCGGTGCTGTTTTCTGGAACGATCAGGGAAAATATTGCTTATGAAAACGAAGATATGCCTATGAGCCAGGTAGAACGCGCAGCGCGTATCGCACAGGCGGATTCGTTTATCGAGCAAAAACAGTCGAAGTACGACGATCCGATCGCGCAGGGAGGCTCGAATGTTTCGGGCGGACAAAAACAGCGGCTTGCGATTGCGCGGGCGCTTGCGGGGGATGCAAGCATATATATATTTGACGACAGTTTTTCTGCGCTTGATTTCAAGACAGACGCGACGCTGCGAAAAGCAATCAAGGAAAATACAAAAGACGCAACGGTGATTATTGTTGCGCAACGGATTAATACGATTATGGACGCGGATAACATTCTCGTGATCGATAAAGGTAAAATTATCGGACAGGGTACGCATGACCAGCTCGTAAAAACGTGTGACGTTTACGCGGAAATCGCGCGTACGCAGATGTCGTAGGGGGTGTTTTGAAGTGAAAGTCGGAAAAGGACAACCGGTTCCGGATGAAAAAGCAAAAAATATCGGCGGAACGACAAAACGTCTTCTTGGATTTTTCATGCCCTATAAAAAACAGCTCTTTGCGGTGCTTATTCTGGCCGCGTTGGGAACGCTGTTTTTGATTATTGGCCCTAAAATGCTTGGAGAAGCGACCAATACGATTTTTGCAGGCATCGCGAGCACCGCGGATGGTAATAATTCCTCCGCGAATATCGACTTCCAGAAGCTGTCTTCAATTTTGGCGACGCTTGTAGTGGTGTATGGGCTTTCGGCCATGTTTACGTACCTGCAGCAGAGAACCACTGCCAAGGTAGCCCAGAACACGATTTTTGATTTGCGCGAAGCGGTGGACAGGAAAATACAGCGGCTGCCGCTTAATTATTTTGATACGCATACGCATGGGGACGTGCTCTCGCGCACCACTACGGATATTGAGCGAATCAGCACGACAATCCAGCAAACGATGACGCAGCTTATTACGGCGGTGTTTACGATTATTGGTATTATCGTCATGATGATCTCTATCAGTTGGCAGATGATGCTGATCGCGCTTCTGGTACTGCCGATTGCAATGTATTTGTCCTCGCTTGTAGTCCGCAAGTCGCAGAAATATTATATTGGTCAGCAGGACAAGCTTGGATCGGTGAACAGCTATGTGGAGGAGATGTACTCCGGGCATAATATTATCAAATTATATAATACGGAAGAGCGTACGGAGAAAGAATTTGATGAAATGAACGACGCCCTTTATGAGGACGCGCGGCGTTCGCAGTTTGCGTCGAGTATTATCATGCCGATTACAAATTTTGTGGGTAATCTGGGATATGTCGGGATTTGTGTGCTTGGCGGGGTGCTCACCTCAAACGGGACGCTTACGGTTGGCGCAATCCAGGCGTTTATTCAGTATATGCAGCAGTTTACACAGCCAATCGTACAGACGGCGAATATCGTTAACCTGATGCAGTCCACGATTGCGGCGGCAGAACGCGTGTTTGAGTTGCTTGACGAGCCCGAGCAGGTGCCTGAAAACAAAGAACTGAAAGTCATTGGCCATACGAATGGAGAGATTACTTTTGACCATGTTCGTTTTGGCTATACGCCGGATAAGATACTGATTTCCGATATGAACCTGCATGTAAAGCCGGGGCAGAAGGTTGCCATCGTCGGGCCGACCGGCGCGGGAAAAACGACTCTCGTTAACCTTCTGATGCGTTTTTACGAGCTCTCCGGTGGCAGCATAGCGATCGACGGAACCGACATCAGGGATATTTCCAGGCAAAACCTGCGCGGCCTTTTTGGCATGGTGCTACAGGAAACATGGCTTTACTCCGGGACGATTCGTGACAACATTCGCTACGGCAAGCCGGATGCAACGGACGAAGAAGTACTTGCGGCGTGTAAAATGGCGAATGTAGACAGCTTTATTCGTACGCTGCCGGGGGGCTACGATATGGAAATTAACGAGGAAGCAAGCAATATATCGCAGGGACAAAAGCAGCTGTTGACGATTGCGCGCGCATTTTGTGCGGATCCGCAAATACTGATCCTTGACGAAGCGACAAGCTCGGTAGATACGCGCACGGAAAAGCTTATTCAGGATGCAATGGAAAAGCTGACGCATGGACGGACCAGCTTTATGATAGCGCACCGCCTGTCAACGATTAAGGACGCGGACGTGATTCTTGTGATGAAGGACGGAGATATCATAGAGCAGGGAAGCCACGACGAGCTTATGGCAAAGAACGGTTTTTATACGGGACTATATAACAGCCAGTTTTCATAAAAAATGAAAGGCAATGCAAATAGACGGCTTGAGATTACATAAAAGGATTGTATTGCAACGGGAGGGGCAATGGCAGAGGATTTTTATGATTTTACAAGCGCGAGGATCAGTTCGCTTTCCAATACGGAAAAGCAGATATTCAATTATGTTGTGCGTAATATGCACATTGTAAAAGGAATGAGCATCCGAGACCTTGCCGCAGCCTGCTTTGTCTCGACCACAACTTTGTTTCGTTTTGTCAAAAAGCTTGGATTCTCCGGTTATTCAGAATTTACGGCGATGATTCGGTTGACGGAAATGACATCGAAGAATATTGCTATTCCAAATGTAATCAGCAAAAAGGATTACCAGGAGGATTACCTGAAAAACGTAATCGAAGCGGTGAAGGTAATCAGCAACGATAAAATAGAGCTTTTCAACCGTATCATGGACCGCTATCCAATCGTTTATATTCTGGGGATTGGCCTGAGTGCCGATGTGGCGCAATACCTGCGCCGGATATTAACTGTGCTTGGCTACCATGCGGAAACGCCGATCGAGGATTACGAAATCAAATCCATATTAAAACGCATTAAGCGTGACGACGTGCTCATGGTATTATCTTATTCCGGAAATAACCAGACGCTTGCGCGTTATATCGAACAGATTGTCACTGTGGCAACTCCTACGATTATTTCCATCACAAGGGCGGATAACAATATCATCCAAAATATGAGCGATTTGAATTTTTATGTGTTTGCGGACGATATTTCGTTCGACGGAATCGATATCACGTCGCGCTGCGGAATGATTGCCGTGATTGAGACGCTGATGTATAAGCGGATCACGGACCGAAATAAATAAAAAAAGAGCATCCGGCCGGATGCTCTTTTTGGTTTGCTTAAAACAGGCCGACTGTATTTCCGTTTTCGTCAAGATGTATGCCGGTTGCAGCCGGTTTTTTTGGAAGGCCGGGCATGCGCATGATAGTCCCGCACAGGGCTACAATAAAGCCCGCGCCGGAGCATAATGCAAGATCGCGCACCTCCATTACAAAATCGTCAGGCGCGCCAAGCTTTTTGGGATCGTCTGAAAAAGAATACTGCGTTTTTGCGATGCACACAGGAAGGTTTGTATATCCCTGCTTTTCGAACATGGCAATTTTTGCTTTCGCCGCCTTGGAATAATCGACGCGTTTCGCTCCATAGATGCGCGAGGTAATATCGTTGATCTTATCCATAATTGGCGCAGCGTAATCGTATGGATGGCTGGGAGAGGAATGATGCAGGATAGACTGGATTACTTCTTCGCCAAGCTCGATCGCTCCGTCGCCGCCTTTTGCCCAAACGTCGCAAAGCACGGCTTTGCCTCCTGCTGAAGCAACATGTTTTTTTACCAGTTCAATTTCAGCTGGAGTATCGCTCACAAAGCGGTTGATTGCAACCACTACGGGAAGCCCGTAGACATTTTTGAGCGTGGAAAGATGCCGGTCAAGGTTTACGATGCCTTTACCGACTGCTTCGAGGTTCTCCTCTTGCAGTTCGTCTTTTTTTGCGCCGCCATGATATTTCAGGGCGCGGACCGTTGCGACAAGTACAACGGCATCCGGCCAGATGTCCGCATTGCGGCACTTGATATCCAAAAATTTTTCCGCGCCGAGGTCAGCGCCAAAGCCTGCCTCAGTAACAGTGTAATCAGCAAATTTCATTGCCATTTTTGTCGCAATGATACTATTGCAGCCATGTGCAATGTTGGCAAACGGGCCGCCGTGCATCAGCGCCGGGGTATGCTCGAGCGTCTGTACAAGATTTGGCTTAATCGCTTCCTTTAAAATGACGGACATTGCGCCGCCCGCCTCCAGGTCGCGCGCGTAGACTGGCTCGCCGTCAAGATTGTAGCCGATTGTGATATCGTCAAGCCTGCGCCGCAGGTCGTCAAGATCCGTGGAAAGGCACAGGATAGCCATGATTTCTGAAGCCGCCGCAATATCGAACCCATCCTGACGGGGAACGCCGTCCGTGCGTTCGCCAAGACCGCAAACAATATTTCTGAGCGCACGGTCGTTCATATCCATACAGCGCTTGAAAGTGATGCTTTTTACGTCGATACGAAGCTCGTTTCCCTGATAGATATGGTTGTCGATCATGGCGCATAGCAGGTTATTTGCCGTTGTGACCGCGTAAATATCCCCTGTAAAGTGCAGGTTGATGTCTTCCATGGGAATAACCTGTGCGTGTCCGCCTCCGGTCGCGCCGCCCTTGATCCCGAAAACAGGGCCGAGGGAAGGCTCGCGCAGGGCAAGGCAGGTCTTTTTTCCCAGTTTGGCAAGGCCGTCCGCAAGGCCGATGGAAACAGTGGTCTTGCCTTCGCCGGCAGGCGTAGGATTGATCGCCGTTACAAGAATCAGCCGCCCGGGCTGTTTTTCTTTCAGTTGGTCCATATAAGTAAGCGGAATTTTCGCGATATCCTTTCCGTAGGGAATTAATACGTCCTGCGGAATATTCAATTTTTTTGCAATATCAGCGATTGGAAGAGCTGACACTGAATTTGCTATCTCTAAATCATGATTCATATGGTTTTCTCCTAAAATGTATTCCATTCTCTATTCTCATATATCTGTTTGGGTTTGTCAATAAGAAGATAGGCGAGCAAAAATTACACCGGTGTGATATAATCTAAGGTATGAAAAAAGAGCTTGCATTTGTGACAATCGACGATACATACTATGGCGGCGACCAGAACTGGCACACGCATAAAATGATGAAGCTTGGCGGGTGTTCCGCTGTGTGCGCGTGTGAGCAGTGTATCCAGCTTGCAAAAACCTACCCGCATTTACGCGGGTTGTATCCTTATGATCCGGAGCATGTTTCCCGGCAGGATTTCCTGCGCTTTTTTGAGACGGTGTACCAGTTTATCCATCCGGGGATCGGCGGCCTTACCAGTATCGATAAATTTGAGCGGATGTTTATGCAGTATGTCAAAACGACAGGAATCAGCCTGGCGCTCGATAAAATGGACGGTTTTGCGGATGCGCGCGAGGCTGCAGGGTTTGTCAGGGAGGCGATTGACCGCGGACTACCTGTGATGTACCTGATGCTTCGCCATGCGGATAAGGAATTTGACGAGTATGAGTGGCACTGGTTTAACCTCACGGGCTACGAAACCCATGAAGATGGCGGCATGCAGGTAAGCTTTGCGACGTGGGGCACGAAGTGTTCTTTTGATTTTATGCGCGCGTGGGATACACGCAGGTTCTGGCGCGGCGGTATGCTGCGTGTAAGCAGCGGGAGCCTGAAAAAGTAGGCCTTTACATATCGATGGATTTTTAATATACTAATATGAGGTATTTTTGGCGTTTTGCGAAAGGGGCAAACATATTAAGATGAAGAAAAAACTAGCACTTTTATTGGTTATTGTGGTCGCGTTGGTGACTGTTTTGGCAGGCTGTGGAGGTCCGGCACAAATAGAAAAGCCGAAACCGGACGAGGGAGCGACCGTTTTTGATGTGACTGGTTCGTGTAAGGCAGAGCTCAATGGCGATACCTTAATCGTTTCAGGCGAGACAAACCTGATGGATGGAACCAACGGCGTAATTGCAGTTTTCAATTCAGACGGGACGAAAGCCGCAGACCAGAAGTTTACAAAGCAGGGAAATGAAATCAAGGCGGAGTTCAAGGTGGGCTCTGACTGGTCGGACGTTGTATACGGTAATATCATGTTTGACAATCAGAAATCGGACGGACAGCCGGACGCCGTAAAGGAAGCGTACGGTAAGCACTTCCAGAATCTTACGGGAAACGCTATTATCTGGGATAAAAATGGAAACATTGTCGTGTTCCAAAGCGAAGAAGTAAAGATAAAATAAAACCAAAAACGCCCCACGCTTCTGCATGGGGTTTTTCTCGTTTAAAGGATGGTGGCCGAAATGAATGAAATCAAGGAAATCGCAGAAAGGATTCGTGCGCTGCGTGAGATTGAAGAAATCGAGCTCAGTGAGATGGCGAAGCTGACTGGAAAAACGGTGGAGGAATACCAGGAGTATGAAGCCGGGAACAAGGATTTTTCGTTCAGTTTTTTATTTACGCTTGCAAACAGGTTTGGCGTTGATATTACGGAGCTTTTGACGGGCGATAACGCCAAGCTCAAAACCTTTTCCCTTGTCAGAAAAGGCGAGGGTCTTAAAATGGAGCGCAGGAAAGCGTATAAATACCAGCATTTGGCGTCAATTTTCAAAAACAGGCACATGGAGCCGTTTCTTGTGACGGTGGAGCCTAAGGATACGGAAGCTGTTAAAAAGAACGCGCATGAAGGGCAGGAGCTCAATTATGTCGTGGAAGGAAGCATGACGATCTTTATCCATGATGCGGAAATACGCCTGAATGAGGGCGATACCGTTTATTTTGACGCAAGCACGCCGCACGCAATGCGCGCAGAAGACGGAAAGCCCTGCAAATTCCTGGCGATTATTTCAAAGTGAGGATACCACAGATGAGAATATATGAGAAATACAGCACAACAGGCTTTGAAAGCTATGAAGATTTTGCGGCAAATTATAAAACGATTGTCCCGGATAACTTTAACTTCGGTTTTGACGTGGTGGACGAGCTGGCGAAGGAAAAGCCGGACAAACGCGCACTGCTGTGGACAAACGACAGGGACGAAGACCGCACGTTTACATTTGCGGAGATAAGTGCGCTCAGCAACCAGGCAGCCAACTTCTTCAAAGCGGAGGGGATCAAAAAGGGCGACAAGGTGATGCTGATTCTAAAGCGCCATTATGAATTCTGGATTGCGATCATCGGCCTGCATAAGCTGGGGGCGATTGCAATACCGGCGACGCACCTGCTGACCAAAAAGGATATCGTATACCGCAACAATGCGGCGGATGTTAAGATGATCGTCTGCACAAGGGACGATGAGCTCAAAGAGCATGTGGAGGCCGCGGAAGCGGAGTCTCCAACGCTGGAAAAGAAAGTAATTGTAGGGGAAAAAAGGGAAGGCTGGCTTGAGTTCTGGGAGGAAATGGAAAAGCATGGCAACGAGTTTGCGCGACCGGTGGGCGAGGATGCGACGCATAACGACGACATCATGCTGCTTTATTTCACGTCCGGAACAACAGGAATGCCCAAGATGGTTGCACACAATTTTGTGTACCCGCTGGGGCATATTGTAACGGCGGTTTACTGGCATAATGCGGATCCGGAAGGCCTGCATCTTACCGTGGCGGACACCGGCTGGGCAAAAAGCGCATGGGGAAAGCTCTATGGGCAGTGGCTGGCGGAAACCTGTATCTTCGTTTATGATATGGATAAATTTGTTCCGGACAAGCTGCTGAAGAAAATCGAGAAATACAGGGTGACGACGTTTTGCGCGCCGCCCACCATTTATCGCTATTTCATCAAAGAGGATCTCACAAAATACGACCTTTCGTCGCTTAAGTATGCGACGATTGCGGGCGAACCGCTCAATCCGGAGGTGTATTACCAGTTTCAGGAGGCGACGGGGCTCAAACTGATGGAAATTTACGGACAGACAGAGCTTACGGTTACGATCGGAAATTTTGTCTGGATGGAGCCGCGTCCAGGCTCAATGGGAAAGCCGAACGCAATGTACGATCTTGATATTGTCGATGAAAACGGCGACAGCTGTGCGCCGGGAGAGACAGGGGAGATCGTTGTGTATACGGACAAGGAAATCCCCACGGGAATGTTCCTTGGTTATTACAGGGATGACGAGCTTACGAAGCGCGTCTGGAATTATGGCGTTTACCATACGGGAGACGTTGCATGGAAGGATGAGGACGGTTACTTCTGGTATGTGGGCCGCGCAGACGACGTGATCAAGTCGTCGGGCTACCGCATCGGGCCGTTTGAGGTGGAAAGCGCGCTGATGGAGCATCCCGCGGTGTTGGAAACGGCAATTACCGGCGTGCCGCATCCGGAGCGCGGGCAGATTGTGAAAGCAACAATCGTTCTGGCGGAAGGTTATGCGGGTACGGACGAGCTTAAAAAAGAATTGCAGGATCATGTGAAAAAAACCACGGCGCCCTACAAATATCCGCGGGAAATTGAATTTGTGACGGAGCTGCCAAAGACGATCAGCGGCAAGATACGCAGGGTAGAGCTTCGTGAAAACGATCAAAAGAAAAATATTGAAAAATAAAGGAATATAAGAAAGGTTGGTAGTGTTCATTATGGAAGAAACGATTACGAAAAAAACAAATAAAATACCGTTTATTATTTTAGCAATCATAACCCTGTTGGCGTGTGTTTTGTACTTCGCGTCGATTGGAGGATATGTGTCGACGGTTGTGGAGTCCACCCAGGCTTCCGGCGGAAGCGTCACGGTTGACTTCGGAACGATTACGAATGTTCTTTACAGTACGGGCGGAATGCTTGTAATTGCCGCAGCAGCGCTTATGGCGGTAGTGCTCTTGCTGAAAAACAAACGCGAGTTATGGGCCAAGATTTTCGTTTGGGCGGGCCTTCTTTTGGCGACAATGCTTGGCGCGGCATTTTTCTCGAGCCTTGCAAGCGTTGCAACAAACGGCTTTTCCGTGTTGTTGCCATATATTCCGCAGGTTGCGCTCGTCGTCGGTTCTGTTGCGCTCATCGCAAAATGGGACAGCGGCGAGAAAAAATCGGCGAATATCGTTATACTGGTAAGCCTGATTGTTTCGATCATTGTGTCAATCGCATTCACGGTGACATTATATTCGCAGGCAAAGGCGGCGCTTGATTCTCTTGGAGAACTGGAGCCGATGTATATTTTCCAGTACCTGATCCTTGCTGCGGTTCCTTATGTGGCGACGCTGGTTCTGGCAGTTTATTATGTGGCTACCATGAGCAGGCGTAAATTCGATTGCTTTATGCTGGCAATGACCGATGAGGAAGCGCAGATCGTTGAAAGAATCGAAAAGCGCGTAGATGAAATTGCAGATGAAGTAGAAGAGATGGCCGTTATGGGCGAGGCAATCATCGAAGCGGAAAAGGAAATTGACAGGGAGATCGACGAAGCGGTTCAGGAAGCAATCGACGAGGCGGTGGAAGAGGTTGTGGAAGATGATGCGGCGGTGACGGTGGAAGTGGAAGTCACCGGGGAAGAAGCGCCTGAGAAAAAGGACGAAGATTCCGGGGAAAAGTAAAGGAAACGACTGTGTTTTGCACACCTGCCGCAAGCTTGCGGCAGGTGTTTTTTACTTGGAAAAATAAGTGATACGTGCTATAATATAATATCTATCATTTCGGAGGAAAAGGATTTATGAAAAGCTATCGCGAAGTTCTGGAAATGAACCTGCCCCAGCGCAGGCAGTTTGTAAATATCACGCCAAATGTGGAAAAAGCGCTAAAAAAAAGCGGCATCAAGGAAGGGCTTTGCCTTGTAAATGCCATGAATATTACGGCGAGCGTTTTTATCAATGACGATGAAAGCGGGTTGCACGCAGATATGGAAAAATGGCTTGAGGGGCTGGCTCCGGAAAAACCGTATAGCCAGTACGCGCACAATGGCTACGAAGACAATGCAGACGCGCATTTGAAGCGTTCTGTTATGGGCCGCGAGGTTGTGGTGGCGATTACGGAAGGCAAGCTCGATTTTGGTACATGGGAACAGATTTTTTATGGGGAATTTGACGGAAAGCGAACAAAACGTGTCATGATTAAAATGATTGGGGAATGATTGTTTTGCAGGAAGAGCTGGAAAAAATAAAAGAGAAGGAATCGATAAAAGAAGAAGCGCCGCAGGAGTCTACGCAGTTCAATGAAAAAGCCAGAACGCGCAGGAAGGGCCCTGCGGAACGTATGTGGGCGCCAATCAAGCTGCACCTCAATGAGGACTACCAGTACATGACCAAAAATCTTTTTTTGAGGTTTTTGTACTATTTTGCAATGTTTGTTGGAATGCCGTTTGGATATTTGTTTTTCAAAATTCGTTGGGGCTTTGGGGTGATCGATAAAAAGAACGCCAAGCTTGTAAAAAAGACGGCGGCGATCACTGTGGCAAACCATGTGCATAATATGGATTCTCCTATGCTGACCTATGTTTTTTATCCGAGCGCTCCATATTTTGTCGCGCTGAAGCATAATTTTGAAGCGTTTATCATCGGAGGGCTTGTGCGCGTGTTAAGGGGTGTGCCGCTGCCGTCTGATTTAAAGAATTTTGAACATTTTTCTGAGCAGATGAACGACACGCTGACACATACCACACGTAAGGTGCATATGTACCCGGAGGGGGAAATCGCACCGTATTGCAAGGAGTTACGCAGGTTTAAGAACGGCGCTTTTCATTTTGCGATTAAAAATAATGTGCCGGTGCTGCCGTTGGTATTTGTCTTTCCAAAGAAGAAAAAGGTGAAGCTGATCGTCGGAAAGCCGGTTTATCTAAAGGATGTTCCGGGAACGGAAGGAGAAAAACCGCCCAAGCAGACCGTACTCATGGGGCGTTTTGTAAAAGCGAAAATGCAGCAGATGCTGGATGATTATTACGGAGGGCTTAAGCAAAAATGAAGATAAGAAAAGCAGTGATACCGGCCGCGGGCCTTGGAACCCGTTTTTTACCCGCAACGAAAGCCCAGCCAAAAGAAATGCTGCCCATTGTGGATAAACCGACGATCCAGTATATTGTGGAGGAAGCGGTTGCAAGCGGTATCGAAAGCATTGTGATCATAACAGGGAGAAGCAAGCGCGCGATTGAAGATCATTTCGATAAATCGATCGAGCTTGAGCTGGAGCTTACCAGGAAAAATAAGTGTGAGCTTTTAAAGATCGTTGAAGATATTTCAGATATGGTCAACATGATGTATGTTCGCCAAAAGGAACCGCTTGGTCTTGGACACGCAATCTGGACGGCGCGCGACTGCATTGGAAACGAACCGTTTGGCGTTATATTGGGCGACGATGTTGTCAAAGGCGAAAAACCAGCGCTGAAACAGCTGATGGATGCTTACGGGCAGAGTGGATCGTCGATACTTGGCGTGCAGCGCGTTGCGATGAAGGATACGGATAAATATGGCGTAATTGCGACGGATGACATGGATGGAAGAATGCACCGTGTAACCGGGCTTGTTGAAAAGCCGGGCGCGGGAGAGGCTCCGTCGGACCTTGCGATTTTGGGCCGCTACGTACTGACGCCGGATATTTTTGATGCGATTGAGCAAACTCCGCCCGGAAAAGGCGGAGAGATTCAGCTGACCGACGCGATGTGCCGGTTGCTTGCCACGCAGCCGATTTATGCGTATGAGTTTGAAGGAAAACGCTATGATGTAGGCGATAAGTTGGGTTTTCTGAAAGCGACATGCGAATTTGCGCTTGACCGTGAGGATTTAAAGGATGATTTTGAAGCCTACCTGAAGGATTTGGTTGGAGGATTAAAATGAGCGATATCAGGGATATTAAGTTAGCGCCTTCGGGCAAACAGAAAATAGCATGGGTGAAAAGGTATATGCCGGTGCTGCGCAGCTTTGAAGAGGAGCTTGCGCCGGAAAAGCCCTTCGCAGGTTACAGGATGTGCGTGTGCTGCCATTTGGAAGCAAAAACGGCTTACCTCATTCAGGTGATTCAGGCCTGCGGCGCAAAGGTTGCCGCCTGCGCTTCCAATCCGCTGTCAACACAGGACGACGTTGTTGCGGCGCTTGCAGCCGGCGGGGCGGATGTTTACGCGATCCACGGGGAAACACCGGAGCAATACGAGGAACATATCAGAAGCGTACTGAAAACAGAGCCAAACCTCATTGTAGATGACGGCGGCGATGTGATTACAATGCTGCACGAGGAGTTTCCGCAGCTTCTTAACAGTGTGATCGGCGCGAGCGAGGAAACGACGACAGGGGTTTTGCGGCTTAAAGCAATGGAAAAGGCGGGAACGCTCAAAATTCCGGTTATTCCTGTCAACGATGCGCAGTGCAAATATATGTTTGATAACCGCTATGGCACGGGGCAGTCTGTGTGGGATGGAATCATGCGCACCACAAACCTGATCGTGGCAGGCAAGCGGGTGGTGGTTGCGGGCTACGGCTGGTGCGGAAAGGGCGTTGCAAAACGTGCGGCTGCGCTGGGCGCAAGAGTCATTGTTACAGAAATCGATCACATCAAAGCGACAGAAGCGCTGATGGATGGGTTTGATGTGATGAGCATGGACGATGCTGCAGCCTTAGGTGATATTTTTGTAACCGTAACCGGCTGCGAGGATGTAATTGTAAAACGTCATTTTGATAAAATGAAGGACGGTGTGCTGCTTGCAAACGCAGGACATTTTGATTGCGAGGTTAAGGTGTCTGAGCTTGGTGAAATCAGCGAAAGAGTTGTGGAGATGCGCCATAACGTCGAGGGTTATGTGCAGAAGGACGGCAGGATACTGAATGTAATAGCGGGCGGCAGGCTCGTAAACCTTGCGTCCGGCGACGGGCATCCGGCTGAAATCATGGACATGAGCTTCGCGCTGCAATTTCTGGCGCAGAAGTACATTAAGGAAAACCATGCCTCTATGAAACCGGGGCTTATGAATCTGCCGGAGGATATCGATTACAGCGTAGCAGTACGTAAGCTCAGAGCTATGGGCGGAAACGTAGACGTTTTAACGCCGCAGCAACACAAGTATTTATACGGAGAGTAATTATGATAGAGATTCGCCATGCAACACTGATCACGAACAACGACAACAACGAGGTGATCGAAAATGCGGTCGTACAGATCGCGGACGGTAAAATAGCCTATGCGGGGCTTTCCGCTTCCGCCCCGACCTTTCATGCGGAGCGTGTGATTGATGCGCGGGGAAACGTTGTAATGCCCGGGTTTGTGAATACGCACACCCATGTTCCAATGAACCTGTTTCGCTCTTATGCGGATGATCTGGACCTGATGTCATGGCTTAACACCAAAATTTTCCCGGCGGAGGATAAGCTTAACGAGGACAGCGCATATTGGGGCAGTATGGCTGCAATGTGTGAAATGGCTGCGGCGGGAATCGTAGCATTTAACGAGATGTATTTTTTCGTTGATTCCATCGCCAGGGCGGCCCGGAAGAGCGGACTGCGGGGAATCCTTTCGCGCGCGGTGGTTACGCCTGCGCCGGGCGTTGGGGAACGTATGCTGCAGGAGAGCGTAGAGCTTTTCGAGAAATATAATGGCGTGGGCAGGCTGAAGGTCTATCTTTCCCCGCACGCGCAGTATACGGTGAATAATGCCATGCTCGAGAAGCTTGCTCAGGAAGCAAAGCGGCTGGGGACAGGCGTACATATGCACATTTCGGAAACGCGTGGAGAGCACGAAACATGCGTAAAAGAGCAGGGGCTGACGCCGATTGGCCTGTGCGAAAAAACCGGACTTCTGGACGTGCCGTTTTTGGGCGCGCATTGCGTATGGGTGAGCGATCACGATATCGAGCTGATGAAAGAGCACGGTTCTTCGGTACTGAGCTGCCCAAAGAGCAACTTAAAGCTTGCAAGCGGGATCGCTCCGCTTACAAAAATGATACAAAAGGGTGTTAACGTTACTTTGGGAACGGATGGCGCCGCATCCAATAACAAACTGTCCATGATGGAAGAAATGACTTACGCATCTATGCTGCAAAAGGGTACGACCTATGATGCAAAAGCGGTTCCGGCAGCATTGGCGCTAAAGCTTGCTACGCGCAATGGGGCGCAGGCGCTGGGCCTTGACAGCGGCGTGATAGAAGAAGGAAAAGATGCGGATATCATTATGATCGACACAAGCGGTATCCGCTACACTCCGGATTATGATATTGTGTCTTTGCTCGTCTATGCAGGCAGCGATGCCGATGTTTGCATGACGATGGTGGGCGGGGATATCATTTATGAAAACGGTGAATTCGCATTTGCAGATATTGAAGAGGTCAAAGCAAGGGTCTGCGGTTATGCGGAGGAAATGAAAAACATTTAAGGAAAAGGACAAAATGCGAAAAAGATTTAGCTTGTTTATCGTGATGGGACTTATATGCGCGCTTTTGCTCGCGGCATGCAGCAGCGGGGGGCAGGATACTCCTGCGCCTACGCAGGAAGCCGCGATAGTAAACGGTACGCTCGAGGGTGGGGACGATTCGCTGGGTTCGGATATAAACCTGAAAGATATCAATATCGAAATGCAGGGAGAAAATACGGTTATTACAATGTATTTTCTGAACGGATCCAGGATTGCAGGGGTGGATGAATCCAAAATCTCCGCGGTGCCTTCCTATAAAGTTACGCAGCTGCCTGCGCCGTTCCGTTTGCAGGTAGATCTTAAAATCGGGTTCTGGGATTATGCGGATAATAATGAAACCTACAATAACAGTATTATTTATGGGTTGTTTAATACCGCGCATTCCGACAGCGACGAGGTATCGATCTTTTTCCAGTTGAACGAAGATGTCCAGACCACGGTGAAGGAGGATTCGGATAAGCTCGTTATTACGATGTCGCCCAAGCCTTCTGTGGCAGAGAGCGCTTTTTTCGTAGGGTTAAACGCCTATGAAGCATATGAACAGAATCTGGTTCCGCAGGATATTGGTATGACGCCGACAATGTGCGACGGCCTTACCGACCTGATGCTGATCTCAAAGCCGCTCAAAGACGAAGCGTCTGCAAATAAGCTTGCCGAAGAAGTCAACCTGAAAATCGCGGGGGCGGTGCCGGCAAAGCAGGCTTATGTATTTCAAATGAGTACGGACGCTTTGCCGCAATACAATAAATCAATGGATGCGGAATCCGTGAAGGAAGAGCCTGTGATGATGAAGGACGGCGTGGCAACGTCACTCGCGGTAATGGTGGAGAACGGCAGATACCTTTGCACAATGGCGGACGGCAGAATATTATATGCGCGGTCTTACGTGCCGGACAGCACAGAGGATACCGAGCAGGTACTGAAGGAAAAATTGTGGATTATTGAAACGAACGGCAAAAAAACGCAGCTTGAGCTTCCGTATTTTTACAGCGTGGAAAAAGCGGCTGCGTCGGCAGACGGGAGATACATCGCGATTCTGGATTCAGGCATCGAAAATAAAGTGCTGTACGTTTACGATACGCAGGAGGGAATGCTGAGAAACCTTGGCGAGGAAGGACTGGGCCGCCTTACGACGTCCTTTGCATGGGATCCGGAGCAGCCGGTGATTTACGCGATGACAGGCGAAGATTCCCTGCAACTGAAAAAATATGATGTGACGCAGCCAGGCGCTGTGGAGGGCGTAGAAGAACAGCCGGGCGCGGACAGCAAGATCGAACTGGCGGGCGGTAAGGTTTATTTTGCGGATAAGTCGGCAAACGACGGAGCCGGAATGATTTACTCTGTGGATATTGCTTCACAGGAACGCAAAGAGATAACGCAGGGTGTGGATTTTACAATCTCAAATGACGGCGGATATCTCGCGGCTGTCGTTCCTGTAAAGAATGAAGAGGATCCCGAGGCGCTCAGCTATGCGGTTACGATCAAAAACCTCACGACGGAAGCGGAACCGGTAGAGGTTATTTCAAATGTCAGCGTAGAGAGCCTTGGCTTTGGAGCGGATAACAATACGCTGTATATTACGACGCCGGATTATGAAGGGGTGACAGAGGAGTACCCGTTTGCGCTGCTGCGCTATGTATTATCAACCCAGCAGTTTGCTCCTGTGGAATTTTCCAAGACCTCAAGGATCATTCCGGGCGTCAATGCGGGCGAGGTATATGTGATCGATTATTTCAGCCAGAATGGAAACAGTTTCTATGTGACGTATATCGATCAGGAGAAGTAAAGGTGTAATGATCGGAAAGCCGCAACACGGTTGCGGCTTTTTTCTGTATTGGGAGAAAATATGAAAACAGTTCTTTGTGCAGTCAATTCAAGCTATGTGCATACAAATCCGGCAGTCCGCTCGATTGCCGCGGCAGTGGGCGGGAACGCAGTTTTTTGCGAATTTAACATCAACCAGATGGCCAGCGATGTTTTACGCGCGTTACTCCTCCAGGAGGGCGATGTTTACGCGTTTTCCTGCTATATCTGGAATATTGCATATGTGCTGCGTCTCGCCGAGGATATAAAAAAGGCCGAGCCGGAAGCGGTGATCACGTTGGGAGGCCCGGAGGTTTCCTTTCGTGCAAAAAGTGTAATCGAACAATACTGGTTCGTGGATTATGTGATTTGTGGCGAGGCTGAGGAATGCCTGAAACCATTTTTGGAGGGAATCAAGCGAAACGCGCGGGTTGATATGCCCGGGATTGTATTCCGCGAGGGAAGGGCTGCCTGTGGAGACGACGCCTATCAGGTGGTCTCAAATCTGGATACGCTTCCGTCCCCGTTTGCCGCGGTAGGGGACGAATACGATGAAAATAAAATTTACTATTATGAATCATCCCGCGGCTGCCCGTTTTCATGTGCCTATTGTCTGTCGGGAGATTGTATGGGCGTGCGGGAAAAGTCGCTGGAGCATGTCTTTGACGAGCTTCAAATATTTGTAAAAAAGGGCGTAAAGCTCGTTAAATTTGTAGACAGGACGTTTAACGCCAACAAAACCCGCGCAAAAAAGATTGTTGAATACGTGATTGGGAAAACAGAAAATACTTCTTTTCATTTCGAAGTGGCTCTGGACTTGATGGACGACGAGTTGCTTTGCTTATTGGCAAGCGCTCCAACCGGAAAAATTCAGTTGGAAGGCGGAGTGCAGACAACCAATAAAAGGACGCTTGATGCAGTGGCGAGAAAGACGGATCTATCAAGACTGAAGGAAAACGCAAAAGCTATTTTAAAAGCCGGAAATATTCATTTGCATTTGGACCTTATTGCGGGTTTGCCTTATGAAAGCATGGAGCGCTTCGCTTTGTCCTTTGACGAGATTTATGAGTTGTACCCGGACGCGTTGCAGCTTGGTTTCCTGAAGGTTCTGCATGGAACAAAGCTTGAACAGCAGGCAGGAGGCTGGGGCGTTATATCGCGCAGTTATCCGCCGTATGAGGTAATCAGGACAAAGGATATCAGCGCACGGGAATTGCTGTACCTAAAAGGGATTGAGGAGCTTTTGAACCGCTATTACAATACGGGAAGGGCAAAATATTCATTGCAGTACCTGACGCAGGAGCAGATTTTTTCCCCGTTTGAGTTATATGCAAAACTTTATGATTTTTGTGTGCGTAATGATTACACCGGCAGGCCTGTCTCTGCGCGCAATCAGTTTGTGCTGCTCATCGAATTTGCAAAGGAAACGCTTTGCCGAACCGAGCAAAATGTATTTTTAAAACGGCTCAGGACCGATTATGACCGCACCAAAATCAAGGGAATTATTCCTCGCGAATTACAAGAAACAGATTAAAATTTTTTTATAAAAGGTGTTTACAGATAAAAATTTTCGGTTATAATAATTATGAAGGTCAAAGAAAGTCAAAGATAGGAGGCGAGCAAGGGTGTCGATTTTAAGCGATCATATAGAAGAGTTTATTAAAGAGCTTTTGATTGAAGACGAAGGCATGGCGGAGTTACAGCGCAATGAGCTGGCACAGAAATTCAACTGCGCGCCATCCCAAATCAATTATGTTCTGACAACGAGGTTTTCGCCAAACAGGGGATATGTCACCGAATCGCGAAGAGGCGGAGGTGGATATATCCGTGTCATACGTCTTGATATCGAGCGGTGTGATTATATATCGGATATCATTGACGAGCAGCTAAGCAGGCCGATTAATATGCGGCAGGCTGCGGAGCTGGTGGAAGGACTCATGCAGACGGGGCTGATTGACTGTAAGACAAAGAATGTTTTACTTGCGGCTGTTTCAGACAGGGCGCTGGCTGCTGCGAAGGAATATAAAGAAGAGCTTAGAAGTACGATTCTAAAAGAAATTTTGAGCACAGTTCTTTTGAAGGAGGACAATTAATTATGTTATGTGATAAATGTAAACAAAGAGAAGCGAATATTCATATTAAGCAGAGCGTCAATGGCGTGACGACAGAGAAAAATTTATGCGAGGTTTGCGCACGGGAAGAGCAGGGACTGATGAATGTGTTTTCAGGGGATGGATTCTTTGACAATTTGTTTGAAACCAGCCTTTTAAAGCGCGGATCAGGCAGACTGGGAAGTTTGTTTGGAACGGACTTCGGACTTCCTGAAAATCAGCCTGTTTCAAATGACAGGTATCAGGCGGAGTTTATGGGCGGGCACGATCCCTATGCCCAAAGCATCGAATTGCCGGAAATCAAACTGACTCCCCGGAACCAGGCGGAAGCAAAGACTGAAAAAAAAGAAGACCTGAAAGCGCAGCTTGACCAGGCGATCAAAGATGAAAACTATGAAAAGGCTGCGGAGCTTCGGGACCGCATCAAAAAAGAAGGGGAAGAAAAAGGTAAAAAAACAGAGGGCTAAAATGTTTGCGTAAAGTTCATAGCGGTTACATTAAGGCCAAAGGAACATAGTCGTAAAAGACGGTTTAAAAGAAGATTGGCGTGCCGCCCGCCGAAAAAGCGGCAGCTATCGTGATTTGTGAAGCGGTAGTTTAAGGAGGATATTGTGATGAATAATATGTCTAGGTTTACTGCAGGCGCACAGGAGGCTGTCAATCAGGCGGCACAGTTCGCAAGCAGTATGGGTGAAAATTATGTGGGAACCGAGCATTTGCTGCTTGGTATGATACTGGAAGGCGGAACCGCTGCGGAAATTCTTTCGAAGCAGGGAATCAATGCGGATAACGCAAGGGAATATATTGTTTCAGTATCGACCGACGGCGGTTATGGTAACCCGCAGGTGATTGGCTATACGCCAAGAACCAAAAAAATTATTGAAATGAGCGTTGCTTTCTCGCGGCAGCTTGGGCAGAATTTTATTGGTACGGAGCATATGTTGCTCGCAATCATCAATGAAAGGGAAAGTATGGGATACCGTATGCTGCATGACCTGAACGCCGATATGGCGGCGATGCAGCAGGAGATTCTTGCCGTTGCGCAGGGCGCTCCGGTGAGCAGCGATGAACATTCGAAATCGACGACGCCAAAACTTGATAAGTTTGGACGCGATCTGACGCTTGCGGCAAAGAACGGCGAGCTCGATCCGGTAATCGGCAGGTCTGAGGAGATCGAAAGGATTATCCAGATACTGAGCAGGAGGACAAAAAACAATCCTGTTTTGATCGGTGAGCCGGGTGTTGGTAAATCTGCAATCGCGGAAGGGCTCGCGCAAAAGATCGTAGAAGGGAATATTCCTGATATGCTCAAAAACAAGCGTGTGATTATGCTTGATCTCGCGGGGATGCTCGCAGGTTCCAAATTCAGGGGCGAATTCGAAGAACGTTTGAAGGACGCTCTCGAGGAACTGAAAAAAGACGGAAACGTTATTATGTTTATCGACGAGCTGCACACGCTGATCGGCGCGGGCGCTGCGGAAGGCGCAATGGATGCTGCAAACATCTTAAAGCCAATGCTTGCGCGCGGCGAAATTCAGGTGATCGGCGCGACCACGATTGACGAATACAGGAAGCACATCGAAAAGGATGCGGCGCTCGAACGCCGGTTCCAGCCGGTAAATGTAGGCGAGCCTACGCCGGAGGAAGCGCTCCAGATTCTGGAAGGACTGCGCGACCGGTACGAAGCGCATCATAAGGTGACAATTACGGACGAAGCATTGAGAGCGGCTGTAGATCTCTCCACGAGGTATATTATGGACCGTTTCCTGCCGGATAAGGCCATCGACCTTATTGATGAGGCGGCTTCAAAAGTCAGGATTTCGATGTTTACTTCTCCGCCGGATTTGAGGGAGCTGGAAGAAAAGCTCGAGCAGATCGGCAAAGAGAAGGAAAGCGCGATCGCGCATGAAGACTTTGAAAAGGCTGCAAAATTGCGGGATCAGGAGTCTGACATCAAACGTGATATCGAGCATTGTTCGGAAGAATGGCGTAAAGCGGTTGCGAAGGAAAAAGGCGTTGTGACCGAAGAAGATATCGCGCAGATCATTTCAAGCTGGGTACACGTCCCGGTCAGCAAGCTGACGGAGGATGAAAGTAAAAAGTTGCTTGGACTTGAAAATATGCTGCATGAACGCGTCATTGGACAGGACGAGGCAGTATCCGCGGTCGCAAAAGCAATCCGCCGTGCAAGAGCGGGCCTGAAAGATCCGGCAAGGCCGATTGGTTCCTTTATTTTCCTGGGGCCGACAGGCGTTGGTAAAACGGAGCTTACAAAGGCTTTGGCAGCGGCGATGTTTGGTGATGAAAACGCAATGATCCGCCTCGATATGTCGGAGTATATGGAGAAGCACTCGGTATCCAAACTGGTGGGTTCGCCTCCGGGATATGTTGGATACGACGAGGGTGGTCAGCTCACGCAGGCAGTCCGTACAAAACCGTATTCGGTGATCCTGTTCGACGAGATCGAAAAAGCGCATCCTGACGTGTTCAATATGCTGTTACAGGTCCTTGAGGACGGGCGGCTTACGGATTCCAAGGGAAGAACGGTTGACTTCAAAAATACGATCATCATCATGACCTCCAATGTTGGCGCTCATGAGATCGCAACGAATAAGATCGGCTTCGCAAAGGAAGACGACACCGATATGGAGAAGCTCAAAGAGTACGACGAGATGAAGGAACGCATGATGGAAGCGCTCAAAAACACCTTCCGTCCGGAGTTCATCAACAGGATTGACGACATCATCGTATTCCACAAGCTCACGGAAAAGGATACGCAGCAGATCGCAGAGCTTATGCTTGGCAGTGTGGCGAAGAGGCTGCATGACAGGGAAATTGACCTTACCTACACAAAGGATGCTGCAAAACTGATGGCAAAAGACGGCATGAGCGACCAGTACGGAGCCCGGCCTCTGCGAAGGATGATTCAGCAGACCGTGGAGGACAAGCTTTCCGAAGAGATTCTTTCCGGAAAGATAAGCATCGGCGATAAAGTCAAGATGTTCGTAGAAAACGGAGATGTTGCATTTAAAAAAGAAAGTNGATATAATAGAGCAAAGTAACAAGTGCGGCAAATTGTATTTGCCGCTCTTGTGATATTTGTGAGGAAAGAGGGCTATCCCTGATATGGAATTTCGTTCAGGTATTTTGATTGTAATTGCGTTGCTGTTTACGTTTTTTGTAACGTATACGACAACCCCGCTTGTTCGCAAGCTTGCATTCAGAGTCGGAGCAGTGGATATCCCCAAAGATAACAGGCGTATGCATAGCAAGCCAATCCCAACAATGGGAGGGCTTGCTATATTTGTTGCTTTTGCTTTTGGCGTACTTGCGTTTGTAGACCTTGATCCCACCTTTATTGGGCTGCTGATCGGTGCATTAATGATTATCATCCTTGGGATTCTTGACGATATCTACAACCTGAAACCGTATATCAAGCTGCTCGGGCAGATTTGTGCGGCGCTTGTCGTTTGTTTTTCAGGCGTTGTAATCGAAAAGATTACATGGTTTGACCAGATTATCTTTTTTGGAAATTGGGCGATACCGATCACGGTTATCTGGATTGTGGGCATTACCAATACAATCAACCTGATCGACGGCCTTGATGGACTTGCGTGCGGCGTCGCGGCGATTTCCTCGTTTGCGCTCCTTGCCGTGTCTTTGCTTTCTGCGGGAAATCCAACGGTAACGGTGGTTGCGGCTGTACTTGCAGGCGCGTGCCTTGGCTTTTTGCCGTATAACCTGAATCCGGCAAAGATATTCATGGGGGATGCGGGCGCGATGTTTTTGGGGTTTGTGCTGTCCGTTATTTCTATACAGGGCTTCTTTAAGGTCAATGCGGTGGTATCCTTTGGTATTCCATTCCTCGTGATGGGGCTGCCGATTGTCGATACGCTGTGGGCGATTCTGAGAAGACTTGCAAAAGGGCAGCATCCGTTCCATGCGGATCGTAAGCACCTGCATCACAGGCTGATTGATATGGGTATGAACCAAAAGCAATCTGTTACTCTGCTTTATGCGATTTCTTCGCTGCTTGCGATTGCCGCGATTTTATTTGCGGAGCGTCAGTTTACCGGAGCGATTATCGTTCTTGTTCTGTCTTTTGTTGTTGGCGCAATCAACTGGATGGTCATCAAAAGGGAACATATACAATATCTGGATGAGCACCCGGAGTTAAAGCCGGAGGAGTCTTCCGTGGAAGAGCATGACCAAAACACGCCGCAGGTTTAGAAGGCCAGCTGCGCGTTTTTTTGTTACAAAAAATCAGCGCTGTCATGTTTATGTCAGACAGTATGATGGTTTTGCAGAGAGAATAAGTATATGCTTTTGTATACTTATGATAAATTTATAAAATGGATAGGATAAAAAAAGAAAGGATGAAACGCATATGAAAATTACAGAGGGTCTTACATTTGATGATGTATTGCTCAAACCAAAGAAGAGCGCTGTCACCCCCAACGAGGTGGATGTATCCACGTATATTACGCCGAAAATCAAGCTGAATATACCGATTATGAGCGCGGCGATGGATACGGTTACAGAAAGCGGTCTCGCAATCGCGATTGCGCGTGAAGGCGGCATGGGGATTATTCATAAAAATATGTCGATTCAAATGCAGGCAGACAACGTAGATAAGGTAAAACGCAGCGAACACGGTGTAATTACCGATCCGTTTTCGCTGTCTCCCAATCACACCGTAAACGATGCGGATCAACTGATGGGCAGATATAAGATTTCCGGGGTGCCGATTGTAGAAAAGGACGGCAAGCTCGTTGGAATCATTACAAACCGTGATATGCGTTTCGAGACGGATTATTCGCGTAAGGTATCCGAGGTAATGACAAGTGAAAACCTGATTACCGCGCCAATCGGAACGACGCTTGATCAGGCCCAGCAGATTTTGAGGAAATATAAGATTGAAAAACTGCCGCTTGTGGATGATAATGGCAAGCTGATGGGGCTGATTACCATTAAGGATATTGAAAAATCAATCCAGTATCCGATGTCCGCAAAGGACAGCGGCGGCAGGCTGCTTGTCGGTGCGGCTGTCGGCACAGGAAAGGGAACGCTGGAACGCGTAGAAGCGCTGGTTGCAGCAAAAGTTGACGTGATTGCGATCGATACTGCGCATGGCCACCAGAAAAATGTACTTAATATTGTGGAACAGGTACGCAACAAATTTCCTGATCTTGATATTATTGCCGGAAACTGTGCAACGAAAGAAGCGACGCATGACCTGATCGCGGCAGGTGCAACTTGCGTTAAGGTTGGTATCGGGCCGGGTTCTATCTGCACGACGCGTGTTGTGGCGGGCATTGGTGTTCCGCAGCTTACCGCAGTGCTTGACTGTGCGGAGGAGGCGGCAAGGTATAACGCAAAAATCATTGCAGACGGCGGCATCAAATACAGCGGAGATATCACAAAGGCCATTGCGGCGGGTGCGGCGGCCGTTATGATCGGAAGCCTGTTTGCGGGAACGAAGGAAAGCCCGGGCGAAATGGAAATATATCAGGGCAGGAGCTTTAAGGTATACCGCGGTATGGGCTCGATTGCGGCAATGCAGCAGGGCAGTGCAGACCGTTATTTCCAGGAGAGCACGCAAAAGCTCGTGCCGGAAGGCGTGGAAGGGCGCGTTCCGTTCAAAGGGCCTCTGGCGGATACGACGTACCAGATGGTGGGCGGCCTCAAATCCGGTATGGGGTACTGTGGCGCGGCGAACATCGATCAGCTGCAGGATAACGCGGAGTTTGTGAAAATTACGAGCGCAGGACTTTTGGAGAGCCATCCGCATGATATCAATATCACAAAGGAATCTCCGAATTACAGCGTAAAATAATCCCAATGACTGCACAGGAAAAATTCAGCAGGCTTGTGGAATTTATTTATCAATATAATGACGCGGCAGTGGCGTTTTCCGGAGGAACGAAATCGTCCCTGCTGCTTTGTGCGGCACAGGAAGCGCTTGGAAAGGATATACTTGCTCTGACTGCAAACACTGCGTTTATGACGCAGGAGGTGCTTTACAACGTACACGAGGTACTTGACGACTATAAGCTTCGCGATGCGCGAGTTCCGGTGTTTATTTTGGAGAATAGCGAAATCGCCGATAATGGCACAGAGCGCTGCCATTCCTGTTCCGGCATGATTTCAGAAGAGCTTCTGAGGGCGGCAAAGGGCATGGGCGCGTGCGTGCTGCTTGACGGCAGGACAAAAGGACAGACACAGGTCAGCTGTATTCGCGAGGTGGACGGGGAGGTACCGCTCGTGAGCCCGTTTGTTTCACTTGGCTATTCGGATGACGATGTCTGTGAAATGCTCCGGGCGGTAGGTAGGGCGTATTATATCCGAAAGCCTTGGGAATGTATGGCGGGGCGTTTTCCGTTGGGAGAAAAGCTCAGCGCGGAAAAACTTGATTTTCTGGAGGAAGCCGAAAAATTTGCAAGAGGCCATATAAGCGGCGGCGTTCGCATTGATTGTTGTGGATGGAATATCAGCGTAAGATCAAAAAAAGCACCCTGCAAAGAGACTGAGGAAGTCATTCGGAAAAAATTTTCAGAGAATGGAGCGAAATCCGTGCAATTTGAGGTGGATTTCGAGTAAAGATACCTGTAGAATAAGAAAGACGAAATAATCTGGGGGAACACGATAGATGAGAGAAACTGTGATCGTGCTTGACTTTGGCGGGCAATACAACCAGCTGATCGCGCGGCGTGTGCGTGAAGCGAATGTTTATGCAGAAATGCTGCCATATCATGCAAGCATAGAGCGGATCAAGGAAAAAAATCCAATCGGAATTATTTTTACGGGAGGGCCGAAGAGCGTATATGAAGAGGGCGCTCCGGTGTGTGATTCCAAAATACTCGAGCTTGGCGTGCCGATTCTCGGCATTTGCTATGGAAGCCAGCTGTTAAGCCTTAAGCTTGGCGGAAACGTGGCCTCTGCGCCGGCTGGCGAATACGGAAATACACAGATCAAATACGATACGGATAATGTCCTTTTGCAGGATATGGATGACGAGTCTGTTTGCTGGATGAGCCATATGGATTACATTGACAAAGCGCCGGAAGGGTTCGATATTCTGGCGACAACAAGCTCCTGTCCGGTTGCTGCGTTTGGCAATGCGGATAAAAAGCTGTACGGCGTACAGTTTCATCCGGAGGTGCAGCATACGGTAAGGGGACAAAATATTTTAAAACGCTTTCTATATGATATATGCGGGGCGAAGGGAGACTGGGATATGAACGATTATGCAAAACAGGCGATTGAAGAGATTCGCGAAAAGGTTGGAGACAAGAAGGTGCTTTTGGCGCTGTCCGGAGGTGTCGATAGCTCTGTTTGCGCGGTATTGCTGCATAAAGCGATTGGGAAAAATCTGACCTGCGTTTTTGTTGATACCGGACTGATGAGGAAATATGAACCGGAAGAGGTAGAAAACGTTTTCCAAAAGCAGTTTGATATGAATCTTGTGCATGTGAAAGCGGAGGAGCGTTTCCTTGCAAAGCTTGCGGGAGTGACAGAGCCGGAAAAGAAACGTAAAATCATCGGCGAGGAATTTATCCGTGTGTTTGAGGAAGAAGCCAAAAAGATTGGGAAGGTTCATTTCCTTGCACAGGGCACCATTTATCCTGACGTTGTGGAAAGCGGGGTAGGCGACGCCGCACTCATAAAAAGCCATCACAATGTAGGCGGGCTTCCGGACCATGTTGATTTTGACGAGATCATCGAACCGCTGCGCGAGCTTTTTAAAGACGAGGTGCGCGAGCTCGGCGAAGAGCTTGGACTTCCGCGTCACATGGTATGGCGCCAGCCGTTCCCGGGCCCGGGCCTTGCAATCCGCGTGATTGGCGAAATCACAAAAGAAAAGCTTGATCTCTTGCGCGATGTGGACTTTATCTTCCGCGACGAAATCGCCAAAGCGGAGCTGGATGAAAAAATCTGGCAGTATTTCGCGGTGCTGACCGATATGCGTAGCGTGGGCGTAATGGGTGACGAGCGGACATACGATTATACGGTCGCGCTTCGCGGCGTAACGAGCGTGGACGCGATGACAGCGGACTGGGCGCGCATCCCGTACGACGTACTGGGGGTGATTTCGAACCGCATCATCAACGAGGTACCGCACATCAACAGGATTGTTTACGACATTACGAGTAAGCCGCCGGCCACAATCGAGTGGGAGTGAGAAAACAGAAAAGTGATAATTATCGTATATCTTGATTAAAATAAGGCTCGCCGTTTACGGCGAGCCTTATTTTTCTGTGTTTTCCGACGGAAGTTCGATTTTACCATGCTTTTCTTCAAATTCCCTGATGCAGTTATTGATCAGATACATAATTTGTCCGCTGGCAGAACGATCTTCATATTTTGATACATAGTGAAATTTTTGCAGTACGTCTTCATCAATTCTAATGCTAATATGTTTGTTTTTCTTCATACGAATCATCCTTTAAAATAAATATGCACTTAATACACCTTTATTTTAAGTAAATAGTATGCTATCATCCTTATTATGCACTAAAAATTAGTGCATAATATTTTAAAAGGAGTTAAGAATTATGAAAAAGAGTAAATATCAAACATGTTGCTTTACAGGACATCGTAAATTACCACAAGATAAAATTGAGCAGATACTAATACGTCTTAACCAAGAGGTTGACAATCTGATCAGTCAGGGCGTAACAGATTTTATATCTGGAGGCGCACTCGGATTTGATCAGCTCGCGGCTTCGTTGGTAGTGGCAAAAAAAGAAATGGGAAATAATATTCGGTTGATATTTGCTTTACCATGTAAAAATCAGGATATGCTTTGGAGTGCGGAACAGAAAAGGCTTTATCGTGGATTGCTTGATGAGGCAGACGAGATTATCTATGTATCAGAAGAATATACTGATGGCTGCATGAAAAAGCGAAACTGCTACATGGTAGATAGATCAGCGCATTGTATTTGTGCACAAATCTATGAGACTGGTGGAACGGCGCAGACGGTAAAATATGCTGGAAAGAAGAACATTAAAGTCATTAATGTCACGAACTGATATAAAAGCTGGTTGAGAGTTTCAAAATGGTGCGACAAAATGATATTTGTAATATGTAAGTGGAGGATAAAATATTTTAAAACAGATGGACCAATGATTAACAGAAGCAAAGATAAATTGGGTCTTAAAATTTGTTGATAACATAGAAAAATCATGATTTAACGAAAACAACGATCAGAGTACCTTTTATATGATATAATAAAGTAATCAGATTTAGGAACGGTAGCAGAAGAAACGAATGAAAGATACTATTCTCAATTTTGAATGAGGAATAATGGAACATATTTTTACAGCGAAAATTGAACGCTTTGAAATGCAGGGAGGCTGGCACTATGTGCTTGTGCCAATCGAATTGAGCAAGCCCCTTGAGTACCTTGCTATTAATTTTGGGTTTATTGCGGTCAATGCAAAGATTGGCAGTTCAAGCTGGGAGACGTCGTTATTACCCAAAGGCGATGGAAGGCATTTCATTGCGTTACCTGCAAAAATACGTTCAAAAGAAAAGCTGTCGCGTGGAACGGAGATTGAAGTATCCTTCGAAACAAGGACAGGGAAAAAGAAATAAAGCCAGAAGCATACAGGGAATCTGAATTTGGAGGGGTTCAAACAATGGAGAACGAATTGAAAATCAAATTGTACACATTTACGGTAGACTGCCTGGAGCCTTATGAATTGGCTAAATTCTATGCTGCTCTTCTCAAGTGGGAAATACCGTTTCATGATGAAGATTGGGCATGCGTAGGCGCTCCGGGAACGGAGCAGGGGATGTATCCTGGAATTATGTTTCAGCGGAATCCTGCGTATGAACCGCCGGTGTGGCCGGAAAAGCCGGAAGCCCAGCAGCAAATGGCGCACTTGGACTTTGCCGTTAACGATTTGGAAAAAGCGGTTCAATATGCAGTCGATTGCGGAGCGACGATTGCAGATGATCAATTTTCTGATGGTTGGAGAGTGATGTTTGATCCGGCAGGGCATCCATTTTGCTTATGCCAGATGAAATCAATCATTGAAAACGCCAATTTTGCGTTGCTATAGAAAGCATTAAGCGGAATAGGCTTGCAGCAAAGAAAATAACTCTATCCTTACACTTAAAAGGGCTAAATGGCTGAACTGTCGGGGCCCTTTTTGGTTTCTGTTTTTTAGTCTGGGATGGTAAATAATCTAGATACGTAAAAAAGAAAAAACAGAAAAGAGAAACGCCTGTATAAAAGAAATATTAAAAAAGACGAATAATAATATTCGTTCCATTGCGATATATAAAAAATATATTAGGCAAATAATTCGGTAATACGTTGCGGGGACGGGCTGTTTTTAGTATGATATTGATATGAGTTTTTATACTTATTTTTTATCTTAATTGTAGGAGGTATCATATGGAGAAGTTTTTCAAGCTGAAAGAAAACGGCACGAAGGCGTCAACCGAAGTGATCGCGGGACTGACCACATTTTTTGCGATGTCCTACATCATTTTTGTTAACCCGAGTATCTTATCAGCAACAGGAATGCCGACGCAGGCAGTATTTTTGGCAACGATCATTGCCGCTGCGATCGGTACGCTCGTTATGGCATTGTTTGCGAACGTGCCATATGCACAGGCGCCGGGCATGGGCCTCAACGCATTTTTTACCTACACGGTATGTTTTGCGCTGGGATTCACGTGGCAACAGGCTCTCGCAATGGTTTTCATCTGTGGTATCGTAAACATCCTGATTACGGTCACAAAACTCAGAAAAGCAATTATCAAATCTATTCCGGAATCATTGCAGCACGCGATCGGCGGCGGTATCGGCATCTTTGTCGCCTATATCGGAATCAAAAACGCCAACCTGGTGCAGTTCACATCTGATCCGGGTACGATTATGTCTATCAACGGTTCGGCTTTTTCCGCAGGCGCGACTTACGAAGGAATCACAAGCGTAGTATCGAGCGGCGGAGCGGTTCCTGCACTGGCGGTGTTCAATTCGCCGGCGCTTATCCTTGCGCTGATCGGCCTTATCCTTACGATCATCCTGCTCGTTGCAAAAGTGAAGGGTGCGATCCTGATCGGTATCGTTGCTACGACAATCATTGGCATCCCGCTGGGCGTTGTAGACCTTTCCGCCATCAGTCTCTCTGCGGACAGCCTTTCCGCTTCCTTTCAGGATTTGGGAGTAACGTTTGGCGCGGCGTTTGGGCCGGAGGGGATGCAAACCCTATTTGCCGATCCATCCAAGATACTAATGGTCATTATGACAATTTTTGCATTCAGTATATCGGATACGTTTGACACGATCGGTACATTCATCGGTACGGGCCGCCGCAGCGGAATCTTCAGCGCGGACGATATGAAGACGATGGAAAACAGCAAGGGATTCAAATCCAAAATGGATAAAGCGCTGTTTGCGGATGCAATCGCTACTTCAATCGGTGCTGTTGTGGGTACGTCCAATACCACAACCTATGTAGAGAGTTCGGCAGGTATCGGCGCGGGCGGCCGCACGGGACTAACGAGCCTTGTAACGGCGATTGCGCTATTAGCGTGTATGTTCCTTGCGCCGGTTATGGGCATTGTGCCGTCGGAAGCGACAGCGCCGGCGCTCATCGCAGTCGGTATCATGATGATGTCCGCATTCAAGGAAATCAAGTGGGGCGACTTTGAAGAAGCGGTTCCGGCATTCTTTGCAGGAGTGTTCATGGCTCTCTGCTACAGCATTTCCTATGGTATCGCGGCAGGCTTCCTGTTCTACTGCATCGTGAAAATCGTTCGCGGCAAGGCAAAGGAGCTTCACCCGATCCTTATCGTTTCTACAATCCTGTTCATCCTGAACTTCATTGTACTGGCGGTTATCTAAAACAGAATAGAATTTGTTTATAAGCCGGCATCTGCCGGCTTATAAACTTAATTCAGATTAGTAAGTAAAACTGAAGGAGAAACAGAAATGAAAGTTGCAGTGATTATGGGATCAAAAAGCGACCTGCCGGTATTGCAGCCGACGATCGACACATTGAAGGATTTTGGGATTGAGGTAGAGGCGCATATCATGTCCGCACACCGGACGCCGGAGCTTGCTGCAGATTTTGCAAACCACGCGAAGGATAACGGCGTGGAAGTGATCATTGCAGCCGCAGGAAAAGCCGCGCACCTTGCAGGGGTGATCGCCGGACACAGCATTTTACCTGTAATCGGACTGCCAATCAAGTCGTCAACCATGGACGGACTCGATTCGTTGTTATCCACGGTGCAGATGCCGGAGGGGATTCCGGTGGCTACGGTAGCCATCAACGGCGGAAAAAACGCCGCTTTATTAGCAGTGCAGATTCTCGCGTTAAAATATGATACATTAAGCGATTTATTATATAAGTTTAAAGAAGACATGCAGCTTAAAGTTGTGGCTGCGGACGCTGAACTGAAAAAGGAGTTATCAAAATGAACAAGACAGAGCAGATGTATGAGGGAAAAGCAAAAAAAGTTTTCAAAACAGACGATCCGAATTATGTAATCGTGGATTATAAGGACGACGCAACAGCGTTTAACGGTTTGAAAAAAGGTACGATCGTAGGCAAGGGCGTCGTCAATAACAAGGTCTCGAACCATATGTTCAAGATGCTTGAAAAGCATGGCATTCCGACACATTTTGTAGAAGAAATTTCTGATCGCGAGACAATCGTAAAAAGCGTTTCTATCGTTCCGGTAGAGGTGATCGTACGTAATATCGCGGCAGGAAGCCTTTCCAAGAGACTTGGCATTCCGGAAGGAACCAAGCTCAAATCCACAGTGCTTGAATACAGCTATAAGGACGATGAGCTTGGCGATCCGATGATCAACGATTATCACATTTATGCCATGGAGCTCGCGACACCGGAGGAAATGGCAAAAATCGCAGAGTATTCCTTTAAAGTAAATGAAGTGATGACCGAATACTTAAAGCAGTTTGGGATTGAGCTCATTGACTTTAAACTGGAATATGGCCGTTGCAACGGAGATATCATCCTTGCAGATGAAATATCACCGGACACCTGCCGTTTCTGGGATTCCAAGACGGGCGAGAAGCTGGACAAAGACCGTTTCCGTCAGGATCTTGGCAATGTGGAAGACGCTTATCAGGAAATACTCAAAAGGCTCATGGGAGAATAATTTATGCTCTTTGAACCAAACAAGGAGTATGAACGCTGGAAGCCGCAGGACGACGTGATGCCGGAAGAATGCGGCGTATTTGGAATCTTTACGGACGATCGCCGCTACGATCCTGCTGAAGCGACTTACCTGGGGCTTTATGCGCTGCAGCACAGGGGACAGGAAAGCGCTGGGATTGCCGTTTCGGACGGTAAGGGCATCAAGTTTCACAAAGGCATGGGACTCTGCTCCGAGGTATTTAAGGATAACCTCGGCCCACTCCTTGGCGGACATATCGGAATCGGCCATGTACGTTATTCTACTACGGGTGACAGTATGGCCGATAACGCGCAGCCGCTTGTAATGTCTTACCGCGGCGGAAAATTCGCGATGGCGCATAATGGGAACCTGATCAATAACACCGTTCTCCGCGAAAAGCTGGAGGACGAGGGGACGGTTTTCCAGACGACGATTGATACGGAAGTCATGGCGAATCTGATCGCACGCTATTCAAAGCATGGGATGCTAAAAGCAATTTCTGCGATGATGAAGGTTGTGCGCGGTGCGTATGCGCTGGTGATCATGACGCAGGACGAGCTGATTGCGGTGCGGGATCCGCAGGGAATACGCCCGCTTGCGCTTGGAAAGCTTGATAACAGCTATGTCGTTGCTTCCGAGTCGTGCGCGTTTGATGCAATCGATGCGGAGTTTGTACGGGATATCCGTCCGGGCGAAATAATCGTGATCAACAAAAACGGGCTGAAGTCTTATCAGGCGCAGTCCGCTATGGATACGGCGCTTTGCGTGTTTGAATATGTCTATTTCGCGCGGCCTGATTCCGATATCGATGGGATCAGCGTATATCGTTCCAGAGAAAACATGGGGACAAGGCTTGCACAGGCCTTTCCAATCGATGCGGACCTTGTGAGCGATGTGCCGGATTCGGCAACGCCTGCCGCGTCCGGATATGCGGCGGAAAGCGGGATTCCATATGCCAAGGCGCTTGCAAAAAACCGATATGTAGGCAGGACGTTTATCCAGCCGTCACAGGCATTGCGGGAGCGTGGCGTCAAGCTGAAGCTCAATGCGATCAAGAGAAATGTGCACGGTAAAAAGCTGATCCTGATAGACGATTCCATTGTGCGCGGCACAACCAGCCGGAAAATCGTTGAGATGCTGCGCCTTGCGGGAGCGCGGGAGGTGCACATGCTGATCAGCTCGCCGCCGGTCATCTGTCCCTGCTTTTTTGGGATCGATACGCCGTCGCACGACCAGCTGGTCGGCTCAAAAAACTCAGTTGAGGAAATCAGGAAAATTATCGGCGCGGACACGCTGCATTATTTGTCTATCGGGGATTTGCTCAAAACGGTAGAGGGCGCGGGTTGTAACTTCTGTGCAGGCTGCTTTAACGGGCAATATCCGGTGGATATCAGGCGGGCGCTCAAAGAAACCGAAACTATGGACCTTATGACGATTGAATAAAAGGAGATCAGGAATGGCAGTTACTTATAAAGACGCCGGCGTAGATGTAGAGCGCGGCTACGAAGCAGTAAAGCTGATGAAGGAGCACGTAAAAAAGACGTTTGACGGGAATGTGATTACAGACCTTGGAACCTTTGGCGGGATGTACGACATTGGAAACGGTCAGGTGCTTGTTGCCGGAACGGACGGCGTGGGTACAAAGCTCAAGGCGGCCTTTGCGATGAATAAAAACGATACGGTAGGCATCGACGCGGTGGCGATGTGCGTCAACGACGTGGTGTGTCACGGGGCGAAGCCGCTGTTCTTCCTCGATTATATTGCCACAGGCGCTCTTGTGCCGGGCGTTGCGGCAGATATTGTGAAAGGGATTGCGGAAGGCTGTATGCAGTCGGGATGTGCCCTGATTGGAGGCGAGACGGCTGAAATGCCCGGGTTTTATCCGGAAGGGGAGTACGACCTTGCAGGCTTCTGCGTGGGGATCGTCAATAAGAAGGATATTATCAACGGCTCGCAGATCAAGCCGGGCGATAAGGTCATCGGCCTTGGCTCCACTGGAATCCATTCCAATGGTTTTTCCCTTGTGCGCAAGTTGTACCAAATGGACGACACCTTGAATACGACAAGGATTGAGCAGGTTGGGAAAACGCTGGGAGAATTGCTTCTGGAGCCAACCAAAATATACGTAAAATCAATTTTAGACCTGATTGGCAAAGCAGACGTGAAGGGGATCGCCCATATTACGGGCGGCGGTTTTTACGAAAATATCCCTCGTGTCCTTCCTGAAAATGTGAATGCAAAAATCAAGCTTGGCTCATGGGATATGCCGTATGTATTTGAAAAACTGGTGGAAGACGCAAAGCTTTCAGAAAAGGACGCGTACAATACCTTTAACATGGGGATTGGCATGATTGTCGTAGTAAACGCGGAGCAGGAGGAAGCCGCGCTCGAAGCGCTCACCGCTTCCGGTGAACGGGCGTTTTCGATTGGAGAAATCACAGAAGGCAATGGAGGCATAGAGCTATGCTGAAATTTGCCGTTATGGCTTCCGGCGGAGGTACTGATTTCCAGTCATTGATCGACGCGGTCCAAAGCGGGCAGATCAATGCTGAAATTTGCTGCCTTGTGGCGGGGAAGCCTGACATCTATGCCATCGAGCGTGCAAAGACTGCGGGAATTCCGGTGGAGGTCGTACAGAAAAAAAGCTTTGGCACGGTTGAAGCGTTTGACGAGGCGATTCTTGCTGCTCTTAAAGCGCATGCTGCGGATTTTGTGGTTTTGGCAGGGTATCTCAGTATCATTGGGAAGAAAACGATATCTGCGTACCGCAATAAGATCATAAATATCCATCCGTCGCTTATTCCAAGCTTTTGCGGGATGGGGATGTACGGTGGAAAGGTGCATGAAGCAGTCATTGAGTACGGGGCGAAATTCTCCGGGGCGACCGTGCATTTTGTAGACGAAGAAGCAGATACCGGGCCAATCATCATGCAGCAGGTGGTGCCGGTAATGGAGGACGATACGCCGGAAAAGCTGGCGGCGCGCGTGCTGGAAACAGAGCATCGAATTTTACCGGAGGCGGTTGCGCTGATGGCGGATGGAAAGCTTCTGGTAGAGGGCCGGCGCGTAAAGGTTTTAAAATAATTTTTGGGAGGATATAATCATGGCGAAAAGAGCTTTTTTAAGTGTGTTTGACAAAAGCGGAATCGTCGATTTCGCAAAAGGGCTGATCGACTTGGGATTTGAAATACTTTCGACGGGAGGGACGCAGCGCGAGCTGGAAAATGCAGGTCTTGCCGTCACAAACGTATCGGACATCACAGGATTTCCGGAATGCCTTGACGGCAGGGTAAAAACGCTGCATCCGAAAATTCATGCAGGAATCCTTGCAATGCGTGGAAACAAGGAGCATATGAAGCAGCTGGAGGAGCTCGGCGTGGACACGATCGACGTTGTAGCGGTAAACCTGTACCCGTTCAAGCAAACAATTTCAAAACCGGACGTGACGCTTGAAGACGCGATAGAGAATATCGATATCGGCGGACCGACCATGCTGCGTGCAGCTGCGAAAAACTGGCAGGACGTTGCTTCGATTGTAGACAGCGCGGACTATGAAACCGTACTCAATGAGCTGAGGGAAACCGGGGCGGTATCTCGCAAAACCAAATTCCGCCTGTGCGCCAAGGTGTTTGAAACGACAGCTGCATACGATGCGCTCATCAGCCAGTACCTGCGTAACCAGCTTGATACGGAAGAGCTGCCGGAGAAGCTGACGCTGACCTATGAAAAGCAGCAGGATATGCGTTATGGCGAGAACCCGCACCAGAAGGCGGCCTTTTACAGGGAACCGCTCTATGTGCCGGGCAGCCTTGCTAACGCGGAGCAGCTCAATGGAAAGGAATTATCCTTTAACAATATCAACGACACTGCGGGAGCGCTCGACTGCCTTCGCGAGTTTGAAGAGACGACGGTCGTGGGCGTAAAGCATGCCAATCCATGTGGCGTGGGAAGCGCTGAGACGGTCTATGACGCATATTTAAAGGCGTATGAATGCGATCCTGTTTCTATTTTTGGAGGCATCGTAGCCTGCAACCGGGAAATTGATGAAAAGACAGCTGCGCAGATGAGCAAGATATTCCTTGAGATTGTTGTAGCTCCTTCCTATACGAAAGAGGCGCTCGACATTCTATGCCAGAAAAAGAACCTTCGTGTGCTGCGCCTGCCGGACATCGCGGCAAAGCTGCCAAAGGATGGCATCGATACCAAAAAAGTACTCGGAGGCTTGCTGGTGCAGGGGCTTAACGATCAGATGTTTGACGGAGAATTTAAGGTAGTGACCAAGCGCAAACCAACGGACGAGGAAATGGAGAATCTTGAGTTTGCATTCAAGGTTGTAAAATATGTAAAATCCAATGGGATTGCGATTGCAAAGGGAATGGGTACGCTGGGCATTGGCCCGGGACAGACCAACCGTATCTGGGCGGCGGAAATGGCGCTTGAACGGAGCGGCGAGGAAGCAAAGGGGGCCGTTATGGCTTCGGACGCATTCTTCCCATTTGACGATTGCGTGGAAGCTGCTGCAAAGGCGGGTATCACGGCAATCATCCAGCCGGGCGGCTCGATTCGTGATGAAGATTCCATTAAAAAGTGCGACGAAAACGGGATCGCAATGGTATTCACGGGAATCAGGCATTTCAGGCACTAATAGGACGGGAGACGAAGATGAAAAAAATACTTGTGGTTGGCGGAGGGGGGCGCGAACACGCGATCCTTTGGAAACTTTCACAAAGCAAAGAGGATTTAGCGCTGCACTGCGCGCCCGGAAACGGTGGAATTGAGCAGCTTGCGACGTGCGTTCCCATAAAAGCGGACGATGTGGAAGGCATCGTAGCATGGTCGAAGGAAAACGGCATGGATCTTGTATTTGTCGCGCCGGATGATCCGCTTGCGCTCGGCATGGTAGACGCACTGCAAAAGGCTGGAATAAGGGCGTTTGGACCAACAAGGGCCGCGGCGGAGATCGAGTGGTCGAAGTCCTATTCCAAATGGCTTATGAAAAAGTACGGTATTCCGACGGCGGATTTCGAAGTGTTTGACGATGCGGATGCGGCAATCGCTTACCTTGAAAACGCAAAGTACCCAATCGTCGTAAAGGCAGATGGCCTTGCGCTTGGCAAAGGGGTACTGATCTGTGAGGATTTTGCACAGGCAAAGCAGGCGGTACAGGAAATTATGCTGGATCAAAAATTTGGCGCTGCAGGATCGCAGGTGGTGATCGAAGAATTCATGACAGGCCCTGAGGTTTCCGTGCTCGCGTTCTGCGATGGAAAGACAATTTTGCCAATGCTTTCCGCACAGGATCACAAACGCGCGTATGATAACGATGAAGGGCTGAATACCGGCGGTATGGGCACATTCTGTCCTTCGCCCAAGTTCACGCAGCAAATGCAGAAGCAAACGCAGAAGGATATTTTTGAGAAGACAGTAGAGGCGTTAAATGCGGAAGGCAGGGAATTCAAAGGGGTTATTTTCTTTGGGCTTATGCTCACGCCGGAGGGCATCAAGGTGCTGGAATATAACGCGCGCCTTGGCGATCCGGAAACGCAATCCGTATTTTTACTTCTGGAAACAGACCTGCTCGATATCATTGACGCAGTGATCGACGGAACGCTTGATGAAATCGAGCTTGACTGGAAAGATGGCAGCGCGGTCTGCGTTGTGATGGCTTCCGGCGGATATCCGCAGAAATATGAGAGCGGTAAGCTGATTACAGGCCTTGATAAAGTGGATGAAGACGTTGTCGTATTCCATGCGGGAACCAAATCTAGGGATGGCGGTATTTATACCAACGGAGGCAGGGTGCTTGGCGTTACGGCTATGGGAAAAGATATTCCAGCGGCACGCGAAAAAGCATACGATAACGTGAAACGAATCAGGTTTGACGACGCCTTTTACAGAAAAGACATTGGGATCAAATGATTGGGTTATCAATAAATAAAAAGGCATTGCAGCTGCAATGCCTTTTTATATTTCAATCATTCAGGTCAGAACTGTTTCAGGATTTTATCCGCCACGTAAAGGCCGTTGGCCGCAGCCTGGGACAGGGAACGGGTAAAGCCCGCACCATCACCGGTAGCATAGACATTCTTGAAACCGTCGAGCTCAAAATCGTGGGCAAGGGGGCGTGCGGAATAGTATTTGCATTCGATACCATAAAGCAGGGTATCGTAGTTTGCTGTTCCGGGCGCTATTTTATCAAGCGCGTAGAGCGTTTCGATGATGTTGTCAAGCTGCCGCTTGGGCAGGCAAAGGCTCAGGTCTCCGGGCACCGCGTGAAGCGTAGGGCGCGTTGTGGACTGCGACAGACGGTTGGTATCCGTACGCCGTCCCGCCAGAAGGTCTCCAAACCGCTGAACCAGTACGCTGTCGCCGCTGATCAGGTTGGCAAGGCTTGCAACGTGCCGCGCATATTCAATCGGCTCTTTAAAGGGTTCTGTAAAGCGAATCGTGGTAAGCAGTGCAAAGTTGGAGTTATTCGTTTTACGCGATTGATCGCGGTAGGAATGACCGTTTACAGTCAATACGCCGTTTGTGTTTTCCGTAACCACATTGCCGCGCTCATTAAAGCAGAACATACGCGTCGTATCGCCATAGGCTTTGCTGCGGTACCAGATTTTGGGCTCGTAGATGCGCTTGGAAAAGTGCTCCCATACGCTTGAAGGGAGCTCGACGCGCACGCCGATATCCACCTGGTTGTTCGTAAGGCGCACGCCATTTTTTTTGCACCACTGCGTAAAGAACTGGCTGCCTGCACGGCCGACAGCAAAAATAATGTCGGTAGCCTGCAGTTCAAATGTATCCGTTTTGGATTTCGCACAAATGATGTGGGAAGAAGCGTCAACATCGGCTACATCCGTGTCGGTGAAGATATCGCATTTTTTTGCGATGTGCTCAATCATCCGGCGCATTGTATCGAAATTTTCGTCCGTACCGAGGTGCTTTAATTGCGCCTGCGACATATGCAGGTCGTATTTCAGGCACTCTGCTTTAAGCTCATTATCCGGCTGATACCGCTCGGTGGTTGCGCCAAACGAGACAAGAAGTTTATCAGCCTGCTCAATATAATCAATTACCGTTTCCGGTTCCAGAAAGTCTGTGAGCCAGCCGCCGTATTCCGTAGAAATCACATATTTGCCATCCGAAAAAGCGCCTGCTCCGGCCATGCCCTCCATGATGGCGCACGAATCACATTTTACGCAATGATCCGCTGTTTTTTTGATAATCGGGCATATTCGTTTTGTGATTGAATGGCCTTTTTCCAGAAGAGCCACCTTAAGGGCAGGGTTAGACTCGGTCAGGCGGTAAGCGCTCATGATTCCGCTGATACCGCCGCCGATGATTGCAACATCATAGTTTTTCAATGAATTTACCTCGTTTGATTTGTGTTACAGGCCAAAAGCCTGTGTAACGGCAGTAATTGCCTTCGTCGTGTTTTTGCTGCCGATACAAAATGAAATCCGCGTCTGGGAGTTCGTCATAATATAAGTTTTAATATGATCTGCCGCAAGCGCGGAGAAAAGCCTGGCGACAACGCCAAACTGCCGTTGCATTCCTTCGCCCTCAATGGTGAGCTTTGTAATATCCGTAACACAGTCATACCTGAGACCGTCAAATTCTGACAGAACCGATTTCGCGATCTCGATATCGGAAGAGGAGATAGAGAAAACGATATCGACTTTTCCATCCTGGGGATACGCCTGGCTGATTGTATCGAGGTTAACGCTGTTTTTAGCCAACGCATCAAAAATATCCGCGATATGCTGCGGTTCATGCGGAACACCAATAAGCGTGATGATCGCGTCGTTCTCATCCTCCGCATAAATGCTGCTGACAATTTTCATGCCGGATATAATATCCTGCATGGAATAAAGCCCCGCGGGTTTATCGTGGATAAATTTTGCGGCACGGATTGCGCCCTCTGCAAAAATATGCTTGGACATCGCGCGGTGATGAATCTCGATCACCTCGTCATTTCCCAAAAACAATACGTCGTGGTCGCCGACCACCGTCCCGCCGCGAACGGCATGGATTCCAATTTCTTTGACGTCGCGTTTTGCGCGCACATCGGGCGTCCGTCCATATACGTACTGTTTACCGCCGGAAAAAGCTTCGTTGATTTTGTCTGCAATCGCAAGGGCGGTACCGCTGGGAGCATCCACCTTTTGATTATGGTGTTTCTCAACAATCTCAATATCAAATTTGTCGCCAAGGAATTCAGACGCCTTTTTACTAAGCTCCATTTGCAGGTTTACGCCAAGGGACATATTCGCGGAAAAGAAAATAGGAATATGCGCGGAGGCATTCGCTATCATTGTTTTATCCTGATCCGAATATCCGGTCGTGGCAAGCACGGCTGGAATATTTTTTTTGCTGGAAAAAGCAAGGATATCGGGGAGGGCTTCCGGACGGGAAAAATCGATGACCACATCCACAGATTCGATCACCCGGGAAAAAGTCTCGTAAACGGGAAAGGGATTTTGCCGTGCATCCGGCATTTTATCGATTCCCGCCACAACTACCATATTTTCATCCTCAGCAATGCACCCGGAAAGGATCTGGCCCATTTTTCCGTTGATGCCGCTGATCAATACTTTTATCATTTCTTTGCCTTTCTCAGTCAATCAGTCCAAAGCTGCGCATTTGCCTGATCAGGTTATCGTGATGCGCCTCGCTCATTTCCGTAAGCGGCAGACGCAAAGGCCCCATGGCAAAACCCATAGCGCGCAGCGCCGCCTTGATCGGGATTGGGTTTACTTCGCAGAACAGTGCGCTTACCAGAGGGTTTATTTCAAGCTGCATATCGCGCGCGGCTCCAACGTCGCCCTTCAGGTAATTCATAACCATATTGTGCGTATACTTGGGCATAATGTTTGCCAAAACAGAAATCACACCGTCGCCGCCAAGCGAAAGCAGGGGAACGATCTGGTCGTCGTTTCCGCTGTATAGCGCGGCCTTTCCACGCGTCAGGCGGGCCGTTTCCACAAGCTGCGAGAGATTTCCGCTCGCTTCTTTGATGCCGGCAATTTTGTCGTGGCAGCATAACTCTTCGTATACCGCAGGACAAATGTTCACACCGGTTCTGCCCGGGATGTTATAAAGTATTACGGGAAGCTGCGTTGCATCTGCAAGCGCATTGAAGTGAGCTATGAGCCCTGTATCCGTGCACTTGTTATAATAAGGCGTTACGCCAAGAATAGCGTCTGCTCCAAGGCCTTCCACAACCTTTGCACATTCCACCACGCTGGCGGTGTTGTTTCCACCAACTCCTGCAATGACAGGAATACGCCCATCCGCCTGCTTCACTACAAATTCAATCACAGAGTGCTGCTCGGGAAGCGACATGGTAGACGGCTCGCCGGTGGTGCCGCACACAATCAGCGCGTCCGTATCATTTGAAATCTGGAATTCGACCAGCTTTTCAAGCGTATCGAATGCGATTCCATCTTCAGTAAAGGGCGTTACGAGTGCTACGCCGGAACCTCTAAAAATCATAGTTTTTCTCCTATCAAATCAGTGTTGCGATGGGGCAGGCCGTGCGGCAAGCGCGGTTTATTGTTCCTGCATCTCCATCCATTTCTGTGCAATCTGGACTGCGTTTGTTGCAGCGCCTTTCCTGATGTTGTCCGCAACAACCCACAGGTTCACCCCGGAATCAACCGAACGGTCGCGCCTGATCCTGCCAACATAGACCTCATCCTTACCGGCAATTTCGGTTGCCATTGGATATACGCCCTTTCCTTCGCCGGTTTTCACCTCGTCCATTACGATAAGGCCGGGGAAATCGGCAAGCGTCTTTTTCAGATCGTCGAGGTCAAAGTCCTTTTCGAACTCGACATTGATCGATTCGCTGTGGCCGTGAAAAACAGGTACGCGCACAGTGGTTGCGGTGATACGCATATTGTCGTTATGAAGGATTTTGCGCGTCTCATTGACCATTTTCAGCTCTTCCTTCGTATAGCCGTCCTCATCAAATACGTCAATTTGCGGCAGGCAGTTGCCAAAGATCGGGTAAGGAAACTTTTTGGGCGCGTCGCCGTTTATACCGTTTTCAAGATCGCTGTAACCGCCCATACCTGCGCCGGAAACAGCCTGGTAGGTGGAGTACACCACACGCTTGATCTTATATTTGTCGTCGAGCGGCTTCAAAGCTACCATAGCCTGGATCGTGGAGCAGTTGGGGTTTGCGATGATACCGTTATTCCATGCGATATCCTCAGGATTCACCTCGGGAACCACGAGCGGAACGGCCTGCTTCATACGCCATGCGCTGGAGTTGTCGATCACAAGAGCACCTGCCTTTACCGCGCACGGTGCAAATTTTTCGCTTGTGCCGCCGCCTGCGGAGAAGAGGGCAATATCGATATCCTTGCCGTCAAAGCAGGTTTCCGTAAGCTCCTCAATCGTATATTCTTTTCCCATAAAATCTACTTTTTTTCCCGCGCTTCTTGCACTTGCGAACAAATAGTAGTTTTCCACGGGAAGCTTGCGTTCCTCGAGGACCTGAAGGAATTTTCTGCCTACCATTCCGGTAGCGCCTACAACGGCAACATTATATTTTCTCATTATATTCTCCTGTTCTTGCCGTATGATGCCCATACGGTACTTAAAATATTTAAAACGGAAAACCGTTTTTTATCCATAGCTGAGGAAATAGGGGGCTATGTGCAAAAAAGAACGGCACACGCGCGCCGTTCTTTAAATCTTCTCAGATGAAAGTCGCAGCAGCGCAACACCGCCAAATGACGGTGACAGTGATACGGCTATTGACCGTACCCCCAGAAGCTCATGCCCGGCGTGCACAAAATTCTTCGGCGTTAAGCCCTTTCCCGCAGCATACAACCGTCTCGCCGAAAGACTTTATCATGCCGCGATACTCATACTGTAACGCTCCTCTGTCTGTTCTTAAGTCATTATACCGCAAAGCAGAAGCCATGTAAATAGTTTTCCATGTGAAATACTTGCGAAACAACAGTAAAAACGGTATATTGATACTAGATTAAAAAAGTGGAAAAGGAAGTACCGCAGGAATGAAGGTAAGGGAGTCTTTAAGGCAATATCTTGGCGAGATTACGGAAATACGCAGGGAACTGCACAGGGTGCCTGAGTATTCGTTTGAGGAATATAAAACATCGGAATACCTGATGAACTATTTAAAACGCCTTCGGCCCGATCAGTTGGAGGTCGTTGCGAAAACGGGAATCAAAGCAGTTTTCCTTGCAAAACATCCGGCAAAGACGGTTGCGATCCGTGCGGATATCGACGCTCTGCCCGTGCCGGAATATAACGATGTTTCTTACCGTTCGCAGTGTGAAAACATGATGCACGCGTGCGGACATGACGGACATATGGCGATTGCGCTTATCTGTGCAAAAATTATCAGTGGCGCCAGCGACAGGCTCAAATATAACTATGTGTTCCTGTTCCAGCCTGCGGAGGAAACGACGGGAGGGGCGCAGCCTATGGTTGAGGAGGGCGCGCTTAAAAACCCGGATGTGGATGAAATTTATGGCATTCATTTGTGGCCGTATTTGCCGGCAGGGGTAGCCGGATGCAAGGCAGGACCGATTATGGCGCGCATGTGCGATCTTAATATTAATATCAAAGGGCGTGGCAGCCACGGGGCAAAGCCGCATAACGGCAGGGACGCGCTTATTGCGGCGGCACAGCTTGTAATGGGCATCCAGACGATCATTTCAAGGAACGTAGATCCCTACAAAACGGGCGTAATCACGATTGGAAGGATCGAAGGCGGGCAGACAAGGAATGTGATCTGCGAAGACGTAAGGCTGGAGGGAACGATTCGGACATTTGAGCCGGAGGTTACGCAAACCATTCAGCGCCGACTTACCGAGATGCTCGAAGGCCTTGACATGATGTATCAGGTGAAGAGCGAATATATAGAGTCAATGACTTATCCCGCCGTGGTAAATGACGCAGCGTTATATGACAGGACAAAAGCAAAATTTGACGAAGCGGAATTTGTGGTGGTGGAGCCTGTGATGCTGTCTGAGGATTTTTCTAATTTCCAGCGGCAAATCCCCGGACTTTATACCTTTATGGGGATTGCGGAAGCAGACGATGCGGAACCGCTGCATTCAAGCAGGTTCAACTTTAACGAACAAGTATTGTTAAATGGTGTAGAATATTTTTTGAGGGTAACTGATTTTGAGTGAGCAATACAGCGCTCTTGCAGGGATTTATGACGCGTTGATGTATGATGTTTCCTACGCCGGATGGGCGGAATATCTTATGAGTATCTTAAACGCCCGCGGAATAAGGGAAGGTGCGAACCTGCTGGAGTACGCATGCGGGACAGGAAATATAACGCTGCCGCTTGCGGAAAACGGATTTCGTATGACAGCAGTGGATATTGCGGAGGATATGCTTTTTATCGCACAGGAAAAGACGCGCAAAAAGGCGTTGAAGGTAAGCTATGCGTGCGCTGATATGCGTGGGTTCCTGCTAAACAAGAAGGCGGACGCCGTGGTGTGTGCGTGCGACGGAGTAAACTACCTGCTTGAAGAGGATGATATGCGTGACTTTTTTAAAGGCGTATATGGAAATTTGAAGAATGGCGGTGCGTTTTTGTTTGATATCAGCTCCGCCTATAAAATAAAAGAGGTTCTGGGGAACGAGTTCTATTACGATGACGGCGACGAACAGACCTATTTCTGGCAGAACAGCTATGACGAAGGGAAAAAAACAGTAACCATGGAGCTTACCATGTTTCTGCGCCAGGGCGAGGTTTATAAACGTTATGATGAGATGCACAAACAACGTGCCTGGGAACAGGATGAATTGGAAGAGCTGCTTTACGAAGCGGGCTTTTCACAAATCAATCAATATGGTTTTATGACATGCGATATTCCCCATAGGCAGGAAGAGAGAATACAGTTTGTAGCAGGAAAGGTACAATGAAAAGATGAGCGATGTTTTAGTAAAAGCAATGTTAAATAAAGAAATATCTGTCTGTGCGTGCGATGTCAGCCGTATGGTAGAAGAGGCGCGGAAGATACATAATACGATGCCTGCGGCAACGATTGCCCTTGGGCGCACGCTTGCGGCGGCGACGATGATGGCGTCTATGCTTAAAAACAGGAATGACAGGCTCACGCTGATGATCAATGGCGGAGGCCCTGCAGGCACGATTATGGCGGTGGGTAACGCAAGGTTGCACATGAAGGGCTATGTTGCAAATCCGGCGGTTAACATCGCTGCGAATGAAAAAGGCGCGATCGACGTTGCGGGAGCGGTTGGAAAAGACGGATTCGTAACTGTGGTGGAAGATTTAGGGCTCAAAGAACCGTACATAGGGAAGACGCCCGTGATTTCAGGAGAGATCGGCGAAGATATCGCAAATTATTTTCTGGTGTCAGAACAACAGCCCTCTATCGTATATGTCAATACATGGCTCGAAACAGATATGAGTATCGTAAATGCAGGCGGAATCATCATCCGCCCAATGCCGGGGTGCAGTGAGGAATCGCTTGCAGCAGTGGAGAAACGTACGGGAGAAATCGCAAATTTTGCAATCTATATGTTCTCAAAAGGCCTTGACGGCGCTTTGGAACAGGTGTTTGAAGGAATGGAGCTGCAAATGCTCGAGCACGAGCAACCGCTTTGGAAGTGCGATTGCTCCAAAGACAGGCTGGAAGAGGTTGTGCTCTCTTTAGGGAAAAAGGAAATTGAAGATATGATCAAAGAGGACGCCGGGGCTGAAATCGTATGCAGGTTCTGCAATAAAAAATATGATTTTTCTTCGGATGACCTTGGCAGGCTTCTCGAGCACGCAACAAAGGAATAGGAATGAAGAACGAAAACGTAAAAATTGTAAGTTTTGAACGGCCTGCCGAGTTTTATTACCAGTCAGGCCTCAAAATGATGGAAAACATGAATTATCTGGGAGCGTTATCTATGATGCGTAAAGCGGTGGATAAGGACGACCGGAATACGGAATACAGGATGAAGCTCGCTGAAATATTAACAGAGCTGTCGAAATACGAAGAATCAAACAGTGTCCTGTTTGAATTATTGATGCGGAAAAAAGAGGGACGCAGCGACTGTTATTTTGGAATGGGCTGTAATTTTCTTGGATTAAACGACCTTGAAAAGGCTCAGGAGAGCTTTGAAAAATATCTTGCGCTTGATCCGGAGGGCGAATTCCAGGAGGAAGTCGAAGAATTCCTGATGCTTTTTGCTGATTTTGAAGAAGAAGAGGAATACCCAATCGGCGACGCGGCAGAGCAGCTGCAGCAGCAGCTCGCGCAGGAAGGGAAGAGCTACCTTGATAATTGTGAGTACCAGAAAGCCGCGGAGGTACTTGAAAAGGTGGAAACGGATAATCCTGACCTGCTTTTTGCAAAAAACAACCTGGCCCTATCATATTATTGCCTGAAAAAGTTTGATGAAGCAGTGGAAATTACACGGCAGGTTTTGGAGATCGAACCAAATAATGTGCACGCGAACTGTAATATGGCAATGTTTTTGCACGAAAAAAACGAACAGGGAACGCGTGGCTTTGTGGATCAGGCCGTCAAGCAGAATAACGGAAGCTATGACGATCTTTATAAGATTGCGATCACATATTGCGAGATCAAAGAGCACGAAGAGGCAATGAGATATTTGACCAATATCCTTGCTACTTCGCCATATGATGATAAGGTTCTGTTTTGTGCCGCAATGGCAAGCTACAATCTGGGACGGTACCCGGAAGCGGTCAAGTATCTTTCCGATATTGTAAAACTCGATCCCTATGACAGTGTGGCTGCCTATTATATCGGATATATCAAGGCCGTAATGGAAGGGAAAAAGGAATTTGAAGAGCTTGGATATGTGTTCCAAGTCCCGCCTGCGGAGGCAAAGGAGCGTATTCAGTATCTTAATAACAGTATGAAGCTTCCGGAGCAGGAATTCAACGGGCTGTGGCAAACTGATAAAAAACTCAATGATATCCTTTTATGGGGATTGGAATATGGGGACGATTTTATCAAGCGCGCGGTCGTTAAAATTATCGGCAGCTTTGAAGACGAAAAAACGGAAAAGATTTTCAGGAGATACATCCTGCGCAGGAACCAGCCGGACGACATCAAAAATGAGATTTTTGTGTTGCTGAAAAGAATGCGCGCGCAGGAACCCTACGTTGCATACTTTAACGGGAACATTGTAGAGGTGAAAGTTGGTATCCTTGATGGCGTGGAAGGCAGCGAAACGGAAAAATTTGACCAGCTTTTTGACTTGATCGTGACAGTGGTCAGCCAGGAATTTTCCGAGCAACTTGCAGGCAAGGCGGTAACGCTGCTGCAAGAGTTTGCAGAAAAAGGCGAGGCTGGCAAATTTTTGCAGGAGATCAGGGAATTTGCCGCTGCGATTGCTTTCACAGCGCTTTACCTGAACGAAACGCCCAGGGAACCGAAAAAAATAGCGGCGTTGTTTGATGCGGATGTAAACAGGCTTTCCGTTATGGTGATGGAGATCATGAACGTGGTTGGAGGGGAATAGGAATGGGAAAAATAACAGTAGAAGAGATCATCAATAATCCCAGGATACGTATTATGGTAGAACAGGCGAATAATTGCCTTGAAACCCTTGGATATACAGATCATGGCCCGCGCCACGTGGGGTATGTGAGCAGGATTGCCGGAGAAATACTGGAAAAGCTTGGATTTCCACAGGAACGGATAGACCTTGCGAGGATTGCCGGATGGACGCATGACGTTGGAAATATGATCAACAGGAAAATGCACTCGCTCACGGGAGCGTCTATCCTGTTCGACGAGCTTCAGCGCGTGGGGATGGAGCTGGAGGACGTGTGCGATATCTGTTCGGCTGTAGGCGCACATGATGAAGAGACAGGCACGCCTGTCAGCGATATTTCTGCAGCGCTTATTATTGCAGATAAGGTTGACGCCTATAAAAAGAGGGTAAAGCGCAGGGATCTTGACGATATCCACGACAGGGTGAACCTTTCGATTTATGAGACGGATGTGCGTGTTTCCCAGTCAAAGAATCAAATTACCTTTGAACTTAAAATGAAGGACTACGCAACGCCAATGGAGTTTTTGCAGATTTACCTCGGACGGATGAAGATGTGTGAAAAGAGCGCGGCATTTTTGAAATGCACGTTCAAGCTTGTGATCAACGGGCTCGTGATGAATAAAATAAGCGGCGGTGTCGAGACTCAAATCAACCAGTTGCCGGATCATGAATCATAATTTCAAGATATGTGCTATAACACGTTTTTGGGGTACAATACATCCTGCTTTTATTTTCGTGGGGAAGAAACGCTCTCGCGAATAATCACGTCGTAAGAATCTAATTGTATGCTTTCGCAAGGAGTACCGCTGATCAGCTTTTGAATCAGTTCAAAGCCGCAGCGGCCGATTTCTTCGCGGTCGATTTTTACAGTCGTAAGCGAAGGAATCATGTATTGTGAAACGGCAATGTCGTCAATCCCGATGACGGAAATGTCATCAGGTACTCTGATCCCGATGGAGTGCAGGTAGCGGATCGCGAGTATGCCATAATAATCGGTAGCACAAAAGATCGCCGTTGGTTTATTGCTCCCCTGAAGTGCTTTATCAATACAAAGGTGCAGGCTTTTCTTATCCGTCACCTCAAGCTGTATGCGGTTTGTACTGAGGGCAATATCGTTTTCGGAAGTTGCTTTCTGGAATCCGCTGAATGTGAGCAGATTAAAATCATAAAGGCTTTTATTGTTGTTTCCAATGTAAGCAATATCGCGGTGCCCCAAATTGATCAAATGACACGCAGCCTTATAGGCTGCGGTCTTATAATCGACTCTCACTGCATAGTTGGTGTCGTTGATTCTGCTGCTGTCCAAAATAACAAAAGGGATATGCAGATTTTTCAATTCATTTAAAACATCGATTTCCAGATCGCCATACACAATGATACCATCGACAAGGCCGGAATGAAGAATATCGGAAAAAGCAATATTATTGTCCGTACGGTAAACGGACGTCATAATCAAGTTGTATGGTAGCTCCCTGCAGGAAGCTACCATACTCGAATTTAACTCGGTGTAAAAAAGTTGATCCAAATCATGCAAATCACTGCGAAAAAGCAATGCGATGTTTAAGCTCTTTTTTGCAGCCTTCACATTTTTATAGCCGATTTTTTCTGCTGTCTCAAGTATAAAATGCCGGGTTTCATTGCTGATGCCTTCTTTTCCGTTAAGTGCAAAAGATACGGCTGTGGGGGATACCCCTGCTGCGATTGCAATGTCTTTTGTTGTTACCTTTTTACGATTCATATGGCGTACCCCTCGACCTCGTTGTCGGCAAACTAATTTAGTGTCTATATATTTAGTATAATACTGCTGAATACTGCGAAAGTCAAGAGCGAGCTTGATTATATCCAGAAAAAATTAGAAAAAATTAGTTTTAAAAAACCTATTGACTATATGAAAAAATGGATTTATACTGAGTTTAATTCAGGAAATAACTAAAAATTACTAACATTTTATTAAAATCAGAAACGTTTCTCAAATATAAACTAAATAATAAATTCGACTTAATTTTGGGCAGGCGATATCGCCCGATAAAAATAAACAATATACAGGAGGAAAAAATGAAAAAGTCATTAATGGTAGTTGTTTGTGTTGTTATGGCCTTCGTGCTCCTTGCCGGATGTGCGGCACCCGCCGCGACGCAGCAGACGGGTACGGACGAGGGGACGGCGTCCGATGCGGTGGCAGAAGAATCCACATCGGCTCAAAGCGTTTCCGGAGGGGGCAAGAGGATTGCAAACATTGTCGCAGAGTACAATGAATGGAATCAATTAAAAATGGATGAAATGAAAAAATTAGCGGATGAATACGGATGGACCATTGAAACCTTTGACGCGGCGCAGGATGTGAATCAGCAAATCAATATGGTAAATTCAGCAGTTGCCCAAGGCTTTGATTTTATTACGATCCAGCCAGTTGATAACGCAGCGCTGAACCCGTCTCTTGAAAAAGCGGCGGACGCGGGCGTGATCGTTGTCAACGCATATGGCCAGGGAGAAGAGGACCCGCTCAAAGACAAAATATACCAGGTTAATTTCGCACAAAAAGAAGTGGGGATGCTGGAAGCGGAAACCTACATCGAGATGGAAGGCGAGGAAGGTAAAGTCGCTTTGATTGGCGGTCTGACAGGTGCGGATAATGCACGCCTGCGGTCCGAAGGAATGAGGGAAGTCTTAGAAAAATATCCGGGAATCGAAATCGTACAGGAAGTTTTTTGCGATTGGGATCGTCAGAAAGCGATGGCCGCAGCAGAAGATATCATCACATCGAATCCTGATTTGAAAGCATTTCTGGTTCAGGACGACAGTATGTCTTGGGGCGTTGCCGAGGCGATTGAGGCCGCCGGCAAGCAGGATCAGATCAAGATTGCTTCGCAGGGTTTCTATGAAAGCAGCATTCCTGCGATCAAAGAAGGCAAGTTCCTTTTCACAATTTCTTATCCGCCGGCTTTCTTTGCGCAGGGAGATATGAAAGTATTTAAGGAAATTGCAGACGGAAAAGAACCGGACAGGATCAACACTGTGAATTTTGAACTCGTTACAAAAGAGAATGTGGATACTGCGCCATTTTAAAGCAGGTTACTGGCAGGGCCGGGAAACCGGTCCTGCCCAAAATGGAGGAATGCTATGGAAAGTGCTTTTTTTGAAATAAAAAACATAAGTAAGTCGTTCCCGGGAGTCAAAGCCCTGGACCAGGTGTCGATGAAAGTATCAAAGGGCGAAGTGCGGGCACTTCTGGGTGAAAATGGAGCTGGCAAGTCCACGTTGATGAAGATTTTGAATGGAAATTACAAAATGGATTCAGGTGAGATTTTGATCGACGGCAGGCAGGTTGAGATCACCAGTCCCGTAGTAGCGGCTGAAATGGGTATCAGCATTATCTTTCAGGAGCTGAATCTGGTTGACGGATTGTCCATCGCTGAAAATATTTTCGCTGGCCGGCTAAGTGAAAAGGGAAAATTGGTCAACTGGAAACAAATTTATGCAAGGGCAAAGGAGTTATTGGAGCGGATTGGTTTCGATGCAGACCCGAGAACGGAAGTTGGCACGCTCAGTATTGCGGGAAAACAAATGGTGGAGATCGCAAAGGCACTAAGCTATAATGCACGGCTGATCCTGATGGACGAGCCTTCCGCAACGTTGACGCAGAGCGAACTGAAAAAGCTATTCGAAATCATTCGTGATTTAAAGAAGAAGGATGTTGCGGTCATCTACATTTCTCACCGTTTGGAAGAAGTGTTTGAAATTTGTGATTCTTCAAGCATTATGCGTGACGGGCAAATGATTGCCACACGGCCTATTGACGAATTAAGCCAGGATAAAATTGTAGAAATGATGGTTGGACGGCAGGTAGATCAAACATTTCCCAAAAGAACGCATCAAATCGGAGAGGAAATTCTGCGTGTGGAAAACCTGCAGCAAAAAGGTTGCAATACAAAAGTGAGTTTCGTTTTACACAAAGGGGAGGTACTCGGAATTGCAGGCCTTGTGGGCTCGGGGAGGACTGAAACTATGCGTGCTCTGTTTGGCGTAGATTATATATCCGGTGGAGATATTTATGTCGATGGAAAAAAGGTGCGCATCAACAATCCGCGTGACGCAAAAAAGGAAGGGCTTGCTTTCATTACGGAAGACCGTAAGGTAGAGGGGTTGACGCTCGATTACAGTGTGCTGCGTAATATCGAAATGGCGAATCTGGATGTATGCGAAAAGGGCGGATTCCTGAACAGGAAATTAGAAAATAAATTGGCTGATAAGTATATCAGGTTAGTCAATATCAAAACGCCTTCGCGAAATCAAAAGGTATTGTATTTGTCCGGAGGAAATCAACAAAAGGTGGTTGTTGCAAAATGGATGAATGCGGATTCAGATATTATCATCATGGATGAGCCTACGCGTGGTATTGATGTAGGAGCAAAGCTGGAAATATATGAGATTATTAACCAAATGGCAAGGCAAGGAAAAGCAATTATTATCATTTCATCGGAATTGCCGGAGGTGCTTGGAATGAGCGACCGTGTATTGGTCATGAAAAATAATGAGATTGTAGCGGAATTGAATGGAAACGCCATAAGTGCAGTAGACGTCATGCAATACGCGCTTTAAGGAGAAGGGGTATGAAAGGATTTACAAGAGCAATCGAGGAAAGGGATTTATCGAGACCTTATGGTGTTCTGAATTGGATGAAAGATAATACCAGCCTGATTATATTACTCGCGCTGGTTATAGCAGGGGCGGTCATGACGCAAGATTTTTTCACTTGGGATAATATTACCAATTTATTCAATCGTATCTCGGTAAATGGCATTATGGCAATAGGTTTTACTCTGACGTTTTTGGTTGGCGGATTCGACTTGTCAATCGGATCGACTCTTTCGCTGGCAGGAGTACTGTGTGTGGGGATCGAAGCAAGCAGTGGTTCCACTGTGGTTGGGATGATCACCGCGCTTGCTGCTGGTGCCGGAATGGGCCTGCTCAACGGTATACTGATGAAGATAACGCGCGGGGAATCCGGTGAAGCGTTCCTAATTACCTTAGGGACGTCATTGGTTGGCACGAGCTTGGCGTTGACCTATTGCAACGGATATGATTTGTACGGATCAGGCGCACCATGGTATAAGGCTTTAGGGCAGGGAAGCGTTGGCGGATTTCCGGTTGCGGCACTTTTGTGGATTGGTATCATGATTATCGTACAAATCGCTATCAAGAAAACAAAATTTGGAAGAAATTTACTTTACAGTGGTGCAAACAAACATTCGGCCTTTCTTGCTGGCGTAGATGTAAATAAAATGAAGATTATTGCGTTTACACTCGCAGGAATGCTTGCGGCGGTGGCGGCGATCGTAATGACTGCACGTACGACGGCAGCTTCACCACGCTCGGGAACAGGAGCTGATTTTGATGCTGCGATTGCAACATTGATTGGCGGAAATTCACTGATTGACGGCAAAGGCGGTATGACACAGGTATTTATCGGAGTATTGATTTATGGATTGATTACCAACATACTTAATCTTCTTGGTGTCGAATCTGTTGTGCAATATATCGTTAAAGGTCTGGTGCTTCTGCTTGCAATCTGCTTGGACAAGCTAAAAAGGAGGTAGCATATGGAAACGGCTAAAACATTAATAAGTAAAAACAGGATACCGATTATAGCGGTCGGAGTATTTATCGCGATGAGCCTGATAAGCCCATACTTCTTTACTCCTGCGAATATATTTGGGCTGTTTGATTCCATGGCAGCCTACGGGATTGCGGCGATTGGCCTGACGTTCGTAATGCTGTGTGGGCAACTGGATATTTCGATGGGTTCTGTCATGGCTCTGACAGCCTGCGTATTCATGATGTTGCTTCCGGTATATGGTTTCGCGGTGTCAGCAATTATTGCTTTGATTTTGGGATGTGCCTGCGGTGCAGTAACAGGATTCTTTGTTTCGTTTTTTCGCCTGCAGCCGTTCATCGTATCGATGACGATGCAGCTTGTATATAAAGGTATTGCATTGACTATTACCGATTCAGCACCTGTTTCGGTGAATGACACTACACTCATGGCAATCAGCAAAGTGGAATTTTTCAGCATCCCGGTCGTCTTTTTCTTTTTTGTAGCGATCGCGGTAGCCGCCCAGTTTGTACTGGTGAAAACCCGTTATGGAAGAAATCTTTACATTATCGGCGGAAACATCAGCGCGGCGGACAACATGGGGCTCAATGTAAGAACACACTTATGGAGCGTATATGTCATACAGGGAGTTTGTGCAGCCGTGGGAGGACTTGTAATGATGACGCGTACCTTCAGTGCTTCAGGAAACCTGGCATTGGATGCACCGCTCTCTATTATCCCTATGGTGATCGTCGGGGGAACGGCATTTTCAGGCGGGAGAGGGGGCGCGTTGCGTACCTTATGCGGTGTTATACTCATGAGTACGATCTTTAATGCCATGACTATGTTCAGCCTGTATGCAAATATCCAACAGCTGATCAAAGGGGTGATACTGATATTGATTATAGTAAGCGATAAATATATGGAGAACCGAAACAGTAAAGTCTAAAAATCGGCACAGCCGAACAAGGAGGATATTATGCCAGTTTATGAATCAACAAAAAATGCAGAAAACAAGATTGTGATCAGCGAACAAGCAAAGAAATCAGTAATATTTGGTTGGGAGAAATCCATTGCCAAGCTAGCTGCCGAATGCTCGGATCAGCCGGATACTGTGATAGCAATCGACGGATGGTACGGAATCAATTATGAGAAAATCGCACAGGCGCTGAAAACGGCGCTTCCATCAAAGCGGGTAAAGATTCTGCCGGTACAGTCCGTTTTTAAAAGCAGGGAAGATATTATTGCGTATAACGCACCCTATGTGACGGAAGATCCTGGATTTGGGAAGGTCAATAAAACGGGTGTGATCGAGGATATTTTCGATGTAGAAAAGGTGAACGAACTCAAAGAAAAGCTGCATGCCCCTGGCATCAAAATCGTGTATGGAGTTGGTGCAGCTTCCCGGCTATGGGAAAACCAGATTGATCTGATTTGTTACGTCGACAACACACACCAAAAGGTGCAATGGGATATGTGGATGGGAAAACTGTGCACATTTGGAACTGTTGAACCAACTGGCGATTATAATTGGAAGGAATACAATTATTCTGATTTTTATATGTTGGACCGCCAGAAAAAATATGTGTTTTCTCATATGGACTATTATGTGGAAAATTACAATGAAGACGAATTAGTGCTTATACCAAAAGAGGCATATGATGAAATGATCAGGACAACAGTTCGGTACCCAATACATGAGGTGAAGATTTTTTCACCGGGACCGTGGGGCGCATACCGCTTTTTGGACCTTGATTACGAGGTGGAAGGACTGGAAAATAACGCCTGGAATAAAATTGCGGGCCCGGAGTTGAGGATATTGATCGACTTTGGCGGCGAACGGAGCATTTCAATGCCGGTACTCAACCTGATGAGCCAGGGAGAAAAGCTGGTTGGAGAATATATTGACAAACGGTACCCGGGCTTATTTCCCCTTGATATTTGGCTGGATGATGGATATCACCCGACGCCACAGCCTGCAGAACGCATCAGTATGCCGCTACATATCCATCCGAGCAGCAAGTATGTTGAAGAACACTTTGACGAACCGCTGGGAAGGTATGAAACCTATTATATCGCGGAAGCTTACGAGGGCGCGAATACATGGATGGGATTTGACGATGAGGCAGATATTGAGGCATGGGAAAGGAAATGCAAGGAATCTGACAATATCGAAGTGATTGAGGATTGGAAAGAATTCATCTCAAACTGGCAAAGTCGTGAAGGAGATTTATATCTGATTCCACCGGGAACGATGCACGGACATGGTGGAAATCAAATGGTACTTGAAATGGATACGAATCCCAGTATTAATGGCACGGAGTATTCCTTCTTTGAATACGACTTTGCGCGCAATTCATGGGATGACGACAAAAAGGAGATGACAGGGAATCCCCTGAAAATGCACCTGGATCATGCTGTGAATATGGAGAAAAACCGGCGGGAATCATGGGTAAAAGATCATTTGCTTGCCCGTCCGTCGGTTATAGAGTGGACGAAAGATTATTATATTGACAGATATTCCACAATTCCGTCTATGCCTTACCATGTGGAAAGGATACATCTTTGGACCAAAGGTGAATATTCCACGCAAGGTAAATTTATGCATATGTTTACTTTGACCGTGGGAGAGAAGGTCAGGGTAGTTTCGAAAGAGGATAAAGGTTTGTCTGCGGAGTGTGACCGTTTTCAAACGCTCGTTATTCCTGCTGCTTTTGGGGATTATGAAATAATCAACGAAGAGGGGGGACGTGTGACAGCAGTCATTCAAAGGTGGAAAATTGGCTGAATGAGGTTTGGGCATATGGGGGCGTCTGATACCGCCCCCTGCAAGAAGTAACAGGAGGAAAGAAATGAATATATTGGCGATCGGCGCGCATCCCGACGATATTGAAAGCTATGCGGCGGGAACGCTGGCAAAATATAGCAGAGCAGGACATAAGGTATTCATGGCCACGGCTACCAATGGGAACGTCGGTTCCGCAACGCTTTCTATGGAAGAAATAGCAAAAATCAGAAAACAGGAAGCTTCAAATTCAGCGGCACATATTGGCGCGGAATATATTTGTCTCGATTACGATGATGAAATGTTTTTTGAGGACAGGTCGGCACGTCTTGCATTTATCAATTTAGTAAGGCGCTGTAAAGCAGACGTGATATTAACACATAATCCGGTAGATTACAATCCGGACCACGAGCTCACCAGTAAAATAATTAATGATATCGCAGTCATGATACCGGTAGGAAAAATTAAGACCGAACATCCGCCCTATGACAGGATTCCAACGATCTTTTACTGGGAGCCGGTCAATGGAATGGGCTTTATACCAACAGAATATGTGGATATCACAGAAGTTATGGATGTCAAAATGGCAATGTGCTATGAGCACAAGAGCCAGCATCAGTGGATGAAGGATAATTATACGGAAGCGTTGGGAAAAGAGGATGTGGATTTTTTTGAGAACTTTGTGATTAGCTCACGCTACCGTGGAATCCAGTGCGGTGTAAAATATGCCGAAGGATTCGTGGCAGCAAATGATGCGTTCCGCGTAAGAGCTGAGCGGTTGTTACCATGATTCGTGCCAAAAAAGCCCCGTATAAGCATTTTGGAGAGTGCCTGTTCGTTACGAACAGCAAGGTTGAAATCATTGCGGCCTGCGGGTTTGGAATACGAATTTTATCATACGCACTTTGTGACGGGGGTAATGTGTTTTTTGAGCAACCGGAAGACATGGCAGAGCTGACAACGGAAACCGGATGGAGAATCTATGGGGGACACCGTTTATGGATCAGTCCGGAAAGTGAACGAGATTATTATCCGGATAATCAGCCGGTTAAGATTGAGGTTGCAGAAAACGAGGTTGATATAAGCCAGAGGACGGACCCGTGGCTGGGGATAAAAAAAGAAATATCCTTACGCTTTTCTGATGATGCGGAGGTAGAGGTAACACACAAAATTACAAATGATTCACGGCAGACGCAGGAACTATCCCTTTGGGCGATCAGCTGTATGGCGGCAGGCGGAACCGAAAAAATTCGATTGCCGCAGGGCCCTGTGCCGTGGGGGCCAAGGCTGGGCATCACGGCATGGGACTATACAAATTTAGGAGACACACGCGTAACGTATCACAATGACTGTATAGAACTGCGGCAATGTAAGGGGAAGAGAAAATATAAAATCGGTTTATCCGATTCTGGGGCACGATATGAGTACAGGAACCGGGGAATTGTTTTTGCAAAGACTGCGGCCCGGATACCCGGGAAACAATATCCTGACGGGGGAATGTGTTACGAAACGTTCATATGTGACCATATGCTTGAAATGGAAACATTATCGCCGGTATACCGTTTAGCCGGAGGCAAAACGGCAACGCATTGCGAAAAATGGAACATCTGGAAGGAAGAGGAATAATATGGAAGTTAAGATAGCGGCAATAGGCTTGGCTCATCCGTTTGAAGTAGGCTTTGAACACGCCGGGGAATGGCTTGAACAAACAGCGGAAGCAATCGAAAAGACGGGAGTCCGGTGCATCAGGACGGGAATTGTTTTGAGCGACTATGAAACAGTGATGTGTGCGGAAAAGCAGCTTAATCTGCTGGATTTCGATGTGGTTTTGGTTTGTGTTGCGACATGGAGCGAGGACCATCATTTGCTGGATTTGCTTGTGTTCCGTGATCTGCCGATGATCATCCGCGCACTGCCTCATTGTGAAACAGGATCATTATGCTGTGCACATCAGATTGGCGCGGTTTTTACGGAAATCGGAAAGCGGTACGAATTTGTTTATGGGGCGGCGGAATGCAGAGAATCCGCACAGAAGGTAAAACAGATTGCGACGGCCTATGCGCTTGCAAACAAAATGGGCAGGATGAAGACGGGAGCTATTGGCGGCCGAGTGAAAGGAATGACGGAAATTGCCTATGACGAATTTGCAATCAAACAAAAATTAGGAGCACGAGTCATTAACATCGACGAACAGGAGATGACCGACGCAGTATGTGAGGCAGATGATTCTGCCGCGCGAGAGGTCGTCGGGATGCTGCAAAAGCGGGGATATCAGTTGAGTTCAACGGAACAGGATTTGGTAGAATCGGCAAAGTATTATCTAGGGCTCAGGGAACTCGTGGATAAGTATGACCTTAATTGTATGGCGGTAAAGTGCTATACAAAATATATGGGAAAAGTCTGCCTGGGATATTCCTTATTGGCTGAGGAAGGCGTAATGTGTGCTTGTGAGGGAGATGTGACCAATTCGCTTGCTATGCAAATGTTGTATGAATTGAGTGGCAGGCCGGTGAATAATACAGATCTTCTTTCACTTGATGAGCGTGATAATACGATACTTTATTCCCATTGTGGATCTTCCGGTTTTTCGATTGCGGACGGAGAAATAAACATTGCGCCCGTGCGTTTGGCAAAAAGAGGTTGCTGTTGTCTGTTTACCGCACTCCCGGGAGAAGTTACTCTGCTTAATTTTGTCGGGCATGGCGATAAATTCCGGATTTCTACGATTGGGGGGGAGGCAGTGCGCTGCGGAATGGAATTCCCGGGCAATCCTGTCAAAGTTCGGCATAGAACGCCGATTACACAAATCAACCAAAAAATAATGAATCATGGGATTGGGCATCACTGGATGGTGGGTTATGGTGATTACAAGCCGGTCATTCAAAAATTTTGCGAGATCAAAGAAGTACGGTATATCGATCTGTGATTCAATAAGAAAATTATAGGAAAAACCGAAGCAGTCTGAAATTAATGATCTACGATCCGTAATGGCGGGAATTCCGTATGCTGAGAAGATTATCTGCTTGAAAGATGAGAGGGTTTTGCCGCCTTTATGCAATGAATTATGAAAGAGATGTTTCAAAAGCAGTTGATATCCCAAAATGAGAGGAAAATATTTTGCTCTGAAAAATAGCTGGTTCGATTCTTTGTACGCCAATCTGTAAATACCGAGTAATGTATGTTATACTGAACTGAAACCATAAGGGGGAAATTCGTATTGAATTACAGGTGTTACGCATCATGTGCGTTTGGAATAGAAGGAATCCTCGCGAACGAACTGAAGGACATGGGCTTTGAAAACGTTATGGCGCAGGATGCACGCGTTTACTTTGATGCAGATGAGACGGGCGTGGCAAAAGCCAATATTTTTCTGCGCACGGCAGACCGGGTATATATTGTGCTCAAAGAATTTAAGGCAGTGACCTTTGACGAGCTTTTTGAGGGCGTTGCGGCGATTCCGTTTGGGGATATTATGCCGTCGGACGCCCGCTTTCCCGTTGATGGAAATGCTGTAAAATCAGCACTGGGAAGCGTTTCAGACGTACAGGCAATTACAAAGAAGGCTGTAGTTCGCGCGATGCAGCGGGTGTATTCGCAGGAACGATTTGAAGAAAATGGCAGTATGTTCAATATTTATGTGAATATTTTTAAGGATATTGCCACCATTGCGCTTAATACGAGCGGTGCGGGCCTTAACAGGCGGGGCTACCGCCTGAAAAACGCACAAGCTCCACTCAAGGAAACGCTTGCGGCAGCGCTCATCATGATATCGCGGTGGCGTACGAGGGAGTTTTATGATCCGCTTTGCGGCAGCGGAACAATCGCGATTGAAGCTGCAATGATGGCAAGCAATATGGCTCCCGGCATTAAAAGGCGTTTTGACGCGCAGGGCTATGACAATAACTTCCGCAAAGTGTTCTCTGAAATGAAGGAATACGCAAAAACGCTCATCAGAGAGCCGGAAATGCAGATTTATGCAAGCGACATTAACCGTAAGACGCTTGATCTTGCTAGGGAGCACGCGCATAATATGGATCTCGCGCATTATATCCGTTTTGCACAGAAGGACGTGCGGAATTTTTCACAGCCTGAACGTCCTGCGTCTGTCATAACCAATCCTCCGTATGCAATCCGCATGGGGGAAGAAAAGGAAGTAGCGGACCTATACCACGAAATGGGAAAAGCATTTTTACCCTTAAATGATACGCTCGTATTCGTGATCACGGCAGACGATCGTTTTGAAGCAAAATATGGGGCAAAAGCAGATAAGCGCCGCAAACTGTACAATGGCAGTATTAAGTGCACTTATTACCAGTATTTCAGGAAAAAGTAATTTATTGTCTTCAATTTAAAAAAAGTGGTTGATTTTTACAGGAAATCTGATAAAATATTATAAGTCAGCATGATTTGAGATGCCAATGTGGCTCAGTTGGTAGAGCAGCGCATTCGTAATGCGCAGGTCAGCGGTTCGAGTCCGCTCATTGGCTCCAAATCGGGGTGTAGCGCAGCTTGGTAGCGCGCTTCGTTCGGGACGAAGAGGTCGCAGGTTCAAATCCTGTCACCCCGACCAAAGAAAAAACCTGATAACCATGCGGCTTATCAGGTTTTTTCTTTGCCCATTTTTTATCGTTTACCCTTTAATTTACCCTTTACAGAATTTATGTAGTTTTGCATCATGATTTATTCAATACATTGCATTGGTAGGAAAATCAGGCTATAATTAAATAAATAAAATATTTTCAATAAATAATAAAGGGGACAATATGAACGAGTGTGTTTTTAGTCTGCAAATACCAAATATTAATCATGCTTTTTTAAGAGTACCTCAGTATGAGGCATACGATAGCGTCAAAGAGTATTATACAGATAATAGTAATCGTGAAAATCGCGAAGTTGGGATTGTTTTACCTGTTGGTTGCGGAAAATCGGGATTAATCACACTTTTACCTTTTGCAATAAAATCACGAAGGACCTTGGTGGTTGCTCCAAATGTAAAGATAGCAGATCAATTATTTAGTGATTTTGATATGTCAAATCCTCAGATGTTCTACTTAAAGTGTTCTATTTTGGATAGTGATCCTTTTCCTGAAGCTGTTGAAATCAGAGGAACAACTGTAAATAGAGATGACTTGAATAATGCAGACGTTGTGATAACAAATATTCAGCAACTACAGGGTGATAATAATCGTTGGCTATCATCATTGGAAGCGGATTTTTTTGATCTGATCATTTTTGATGAGGCACATCACAATGTTGCTTCGAGTTGGGAAAATTTGCGAGAGAAATTTACTGATGCAAAAATTGTAAATCTTAGTGCCACACCAATGCGGGCAGATGGGCAAAGAATGTCAGGGGAAATACTCTATACTTATCCTGTCTGTGATGCAATAAAAAAAGGATATGTAAAAAAATTAAAAGCTATCGTTTTGAATCCAGCTACTCTAAAGTATGTCCGAGAAGAAGATGGTCAAGAAATAGAAGTTGCACTCGAAGAGGTTCGTCGTCTTGGTGAAGAGGATGCAGATTTTCGTAAAAGCATCGTAACTTCTAAGGAAACACTTGATACAATTGTAGACGCTTCTATTCGAGAACTGTATAAAATTCGTAATGCTACAAATAGTAGTAAGCATAAAATTATTGCATCGGCATTAAATTATAAGCATTGTATTCAAATTAAAAATGCGTATGTAGCTCGCGGATTAAAAGCTGATTATATTCATTCAAGAGAAGATAGTGCGTCAAATGATCGTGTGATGGAGAAACTTAATAATAACGAATTAGATGTGATAGTACAAGTTCGAAAGTTAGGTGAAGGCTTCGATCATCCATATTTGAGCGTTGCTGCTGTTTTCAGTATTTTTAAAAACCTATCTCCGTTTGTTCAATTTGTTGGGAGAATTATGCGTGTTATTGAACAAAATAATCCTAAAAGCGTTCAAAATCAAGGAACAGTTGTATTCCATGCAGGTGCAAACATTGCGCAACGCTGGGAAGATTTTCAAGAATTTAGTCAAGCGGATCAGGAGTTTTTTGAGGAGTTATTGCCTCTTGAAGAATTAGATTTTGCCGATGCTAATGAAATATCAATTGTACCAGAAGAAGGTTACAATCCTCGTTCCCCCAATCAAGTAAAAATATTAGGTCAAAACAATATTACTGTCGAAGAAATTCCTTTGCTTGAAGATGAGGAAGTGAGAAAAGCATTTGAGTTATTACTGGATAAAAATTTCTATCCAGATATCTATAAGACCGCTTTCGAACAACACAAACCTATACGAGTTTCTAAAGTTCGACAACGTCAATCAGATCGAAAAAAACTTGATGAATTAGTCAAGAATGCAACAGGTGCTATATTAAAATCAGAAGGAGTAAATCCTCAAGGCAAAAAATTAGATATACAACATTTGGGAAAGACCAATTTTATTGTAATCAAGTCAGCTTTTGATAAAAAAATTGCCGATTTGACTGGTACTGATATAGGCTCAAGAAGTGAAATGAATCAGGAACAAATTGACTGTGCAATAGATAGCTTAGATAGGTTAACTAAGGAGATACGTGAGGAGTATTTTCATGGCTAAGATAAAATCATTCTTAAAGAGTATTTCGGTTGATATATGTGCTCGTAAACATTCTTGCCAACATAATCCAAAACATACTATCTATAAAGATGATAAACGATTGAAGCTTAAAGATGGTAGAACACAAGAATACTTTTGTATTGAATGTGCAGTGAACAGCATTGATAAAGATATAGAAAAACTTAAAGCGATAAAAAAAGAATTACTTAAATGATTTTTTTGTTATATTGATTTTTTATGAGCGCACCATAAACGAAAAAACAATGTAAAGAAAGTGGGCAATTCCTTGCCGCCCACTTTTTTTACATTGTTTTCATGGTTTGCGTTCCAATTTACCCTTTACAGAATTTATGTAGTTTTGCATCCTCTGCGAACTGTCCTTTTTCATTGTTTCCGTAACATGTCCGTAGGTGTCAAGCGTAAATGCCGCCGCATGGTGCCCGAGGTTTTCCTGTATTGTCTTAATATCGTCACCAGCTTCTATGGATGCCACAGCATATGTATGACGCAGATCGTGGAACCTAGTATCAGGCTTTCCAATCTTTGTCATAATACGCTTGAAATTCTTGTATACCGTCTGATGAAGCAAATGCCCACCCAACTCATTGGTAAACACAAGCTGCTCATTTTGCCACGGTTCCCATGCCGTACCTGCTTTAAGTTTCCATTTCTTTTGGTCTATATCCTGCTTACGCAAAATTTTCATTACTTCAGGTGCAGGGGATAACGTTCTTGATTTGTTGTTTTTAAGCGAACCGAAGGCATAATCTTTTTTACCAAGCCGTTGCAACTGCCTATAAACATAAATCGTTCCCTTTTTGAAATCGATGCAATCCCACGTTAGCCCCAGAATTTCTGATTGTCGTAAGCCTGTGAAAACGCCAACTGTGAACACTCGTTCAAACCGATTGCCCTCAATCGCGTTCAGAAATTCCGCTATCCCCATATCGTCAAGTGGTTGTATCTCTGCTTTAGTGATACGCGGGAGCTTACAGGCGTTGGCGGCGTTATACTTGATATATCCGATCTCTACAGCCTGTTCTAACGCCCTGTGAAGGATTCCGTGTACGTTCTTGACCGTCTTAGGGGATAACCCCTTCTTGTCCTTTGTGCCGTGATGCAGCTTGTTATAAAAGGACTGTATTATGTGCGCGTTCAAAGCCTGTAACTTGACCGCTCCGAGCGCTGTTGAAATATGATTGTCAATCTGCGCCTTATATTCCGTTCTCGTACGCGGTTTTAGCTGTCCCGTGTATTCCTTATACCAGATATCAAGCCATTGCTTTACGGTCATTTTAGACGGCTCAATATACATGCCGTCATCAATAGCAGTTGTGGCCTGTTGTAACTTTTTCCGCACTTCTTTCTGCGTTTTGGCATAGACAGACTTCTGAATCTGTTTACCAGTGCCAGGATCGCGTCCTACGGTGTAGCGGCCTTCCCATATACCGTCTGCGCGCTTGCGCATCGTACCGCCACCTTGCGCGCTCCTTTTTGTCCTGCGGTTTTCCGTATTATCTTTCATTACCATACAATCACTCCCCATATTTGAGCCAGTCGAGGAATGCTTCTGCCTGCATCCCGCCACTTTCTACATCTTTTCTTAGCTTCTTCGCTTCCTCTTTCCACCGTTCAAAATCAGCTTCGGAAAGAGCGCCTTTCTTCATTTTCGCAAAATTGTTTTTGTAAGCTTGCCTATACGCTTTTTTCTCCGGCGATCTGTCCAGATTCTGCGTGTACTGCGCCATTGCCCCTATTTGCCGGCAGGTATTACCTTGCGCGTCTATGGTGCGTTCACAGTAAACCGTTCGGCCTTGTGCCACAAAATAACGTCCACAATGCTTACATTTCCGAATGACAACTTTCTGCTCGATCATATCCTTAATGTATGCTACTATGACGCTTTGCAGGGTATCGTCTGCACGGATATAAAATTCCAGACGGCGCATATCTTCCTCAAGCGCGATCATTAGCTTTTGGCTGATTTCCGCATCGTGCAGGAAAGAATAATCCGAGGGAGCCATAAGGTCAAAGGGTACTTTTACAGAAATCCCGCCGTTATTATCAGCCGCTTCAACTTTGCTTTTCGGGGCATGAAATGACTCATTGACATGTTCGTCATGTGCGCCCAACAAATGATAGATCATATCCATGCGTATATCAGCCGTCGCTTTCTGCCCATATATCTTATCCGCAAACACATTCGCATTCAGCAAGGTTTTTACTTGTTCAATATAGGTTGAAATGACATGGGCGTTTAAAAATATGTCTTTGAAGCCCTCTAAGACGGATTGCTTGTTCCATTCCTTCTGCCGGAGCAAGGCATCTACCACCCGCAAACTCTTTTCACGGTATACACTGAACAGATCGGGAAGTACGGTGAGCAACGGCTTTGTAGTCTTTGCCAATGCTTTTAGTTCGTCTTTTACGGCTTCCGCTTCCTGAATGTTCATGCTTGTAAGCAGAGCGGCAGCGGGGAGCGAAATACGCTCAAAAACCTGCGCATCTGTTTCCGCAAGGTCAAGTAACATAGTACCGTATGTGAAATTTTGGAGGATATCGTTTTGCGTTTCCCGATATTCCGGATTTGCGTCCTCAACATAACGGCAGATTCGCTTTTCTGTAAACTGTTCATAGTCCAATGTAAACAACATTTCGGTTAAAATCTGCATTGTAGAACCTCCAGACAATTTAATAATACAATTATAAATTGTCCGGCCATATATGTCAATATATAAAAGATAAAAAAAGACAATATATTTATGGATATATATTGACATATTGTATTTGCTTGTAGTATGATAAAATGCAAGACAATATTTATATTTAATAAATATTGTTTGGTGGAAGGAGGTGGAATATCCACGGTTTACGCACTATCGCACATTGAAAACAGAATAAGGAGGAACGCATGAAGCAGACGCAAACATCATACGAGGAACTACCCGTAACATTGACTGCCGATATGGTGGCGCAGGCGTTAGGCATTTCCAGAACGGGAGCATATGAACTGATGCACTCGTACGGTTTCCCAACCCTGCACATCGGAAAGCGGCTGATCGTAGGAAAGGAGCAGTTTATAAAGTGGATCGACGCAAACAGCGGCAAGGCCGGATAAGCGCCCACTTCCCCGAACGATACAGCAGACAGGAATACCGCCTTGTGGCGGTATTCCTGCTSCGTATCGTACAGAGGAAGGCAAGCTCCCCAAGTGGCACGCCACTTGGACGCTTGCAAAGGGGGGAACCCCCTTTGAACCCCCATGAGCGAAACCAAAGGAAGGTGGAACATGGCAAACCGCAGCAGGAAACATTGCGTCAGTATCAGGGTATCGGACAGGGAGCTTGCGGCAATCAGGGCGAAAGTCAAGAGGTCGGGCTTATCGCTTCGGGAATACGCTCTGCGCTCATTGCTCGGAAAAGAAATCCATGTAAAGGAAGGTGGGCTTGAAGTAGTGAAGGAATTGAAAGCGATTGGGAACAACGTCAATCAGATCGCCTATCATGTGAACGCCGGATTGATAACGGACTGTTCGCCGGAGCTGTCGCAGATGTATTCTGCGCTGAAGGAGTTGATGTGTGAATGGCAATCATAAAAGCAGTCAATTCAAAGGCCAGTATCGCCAAAGCGATCAACTACATCATGAAGCATGAAAAAACTGAGCGGCGTCTGGTCGGTGGGTACAACTGTAATCCTGCAACAGCGATTGACGATATGAAAGCGACAAAACGGGCGTGGCGTAAAACGGGGGGCAGGCAGTATAAGCATTTTATACAGAGCTTTCCAAAGGAGGAAAATATAACGGTAGAAGAAGCGAATCAAATTGCCTACGAGCTTATCACCCGCAGCCCCATGTTTCGCGGTTATGAAGTATGCTTTGCCACCCACAAGGACAAAGACCATATCCATACGCATTGGATCGTCAATTCCGTCAGCTTTGAGCATGGATATAAATTCCGCTATTCCAAAGCAAAATTGCAGGAATTAAAGGATTTGTCCGACAGGATTGTACAGGAACACGGGAAATCCATCTGCCAAAAGAATAGCGAAATCACGACGTTTGATATGGGGATGTATAAGGCGATTGAAAAGGCGGTGCAAGGCACTTACCAAAGTTGGGTATTTGATACGATGAAAGCAATCGTTCAGGCAAAATCTACAGCTTTAAGCCGACAGGTGTTTATTCAAAATATGAAGGAACAGGGCTTTGAAGTGCAGTGGACAGACCGCCGGAAATATATTGTTTTTATCGACAAGGACGGGCATAAGATACGTGACCGCCGCTTGTCCAGAATATTCAAGATTGATATAAGTAAGGAGGGGTTAGAGCATGGCGAATTTGAAAGAAGCGTTGGAGAAGCAAAAAGAAAACGAGAGTCTGAAAGTAAATATCACGAATCCGGAAGGGTTACTGGATACGCGAATCAATTCAGATAAGGCGATTTCAATATGTTCTTCGGGCAAGTTATTCCTCGACGCGACAATACGGACTGTATTCTTGAAGGTTGTACTTATATCTTTTTCGGGATGCTTCGCAATATAATCAAAATGAGAGATAATTAGCTTATAATATCTTTTTTTCTCAAGAGGTATTGTAGGCATTTCAATAAATTCGCTTGCAACCGCCTTTAGCTGCTTACTAAAGGATAATTTTACACCAAATACCAAAACGTTCTTTTTACACTTATATCGCAAAAATTTGACGGCAGATTGAAAATGAGCATCTCCAGTGAAAATGATAAAGTTATCAGGCGATTCAGCCCCTAATGCCGCTTGATAAATGTAATCAAGAATAATAAAGTCAGTAATGTCTTTTTTTACTATATAGCCTGTATTTTGAGTTTCGATGATATGATTCGTGATTTCCCTGATACGCGGAACTTCACTACGCAATTTAGTATTTGTGAAATCGGCAAAGAAATAGACCGTCAAATCGTTGTATTGTGCCGATATATCTTCCTGCCATTGTTGAAGATCGGGCTTAATACCATACAGTTTTTCGTATGAATAAAACCAGTATTCGTAATCCACAAAGGCAACCGCAGCGTTCGCGGTATCAATTTTTTTATGCTTAAATGATTTAAATAAGGTCATTTGAAAATGCTCCTTCACCACTCAACACAATTATTAAATACGGGACATCACAGAAATACAAAATCCGTGCTGAAACCAAGTATAGCTGCTAATGTAATCATGTCAGCCGTAGCTTGATCGGGCTGTTGGTTTTCAATAATGATTAAATTGTCGCAGTTATCCAAAAGCTGTGACGAACAGATAAACAAAAGATCGCTATAAGATTCCTGCGCACAAAAATAATATTTACATTCGAGTTGCGCCAAATATGATTTGCGTTTTTCGCATTCCTCCGCGCTTTGATGCTCAAGCCATGTGTAATATGGCAAAAGGACGTTAACAGAAAGATCGGGATAATCTTTTTTAAGACCGATAGCGATTTCCATGAACAGTAAATCCGCATCACTCATAAAGCAGACAGTATATTCAAATTGCCTATTTGCCAGTCGTTCAAGTAATTTACTTTTTATCGCTAAAGTTGCTCGACTTATTTCAGAATGGGGTATTTTGCAGTTTCCCCAGATACCGCAGTTCGTTTTTTCTATCATAAGTTTTCGACTTTCTTTATTTGATGTCGGCGCGCTCAAGAGAATACAATTTGAGCAATAGCGATTACTTCACAACATCAGTGTCTTACCGAAAATAAGAATATAATGCTCCTGCATAATATGAGGCTCGCAGTCATATTCTCTCGCGCGCCAACAAGATTAAAATCTTCGTCAATACTTCTTTTTGAAGCATTTTTAACCCACGAAACAGTTTTTTTTATGTAGACTATAGATATAAATTCAAATCTATAAAACCATTATAACACAATTTATGGTGAATATAACAAATATTTCGATTAGTAGACTGTGTATTTTGGCCGCCGTAAGAATTTATACTTTAAATATGGATGGTAATAATGAATTAAAGCATTTCGTAGCTAACAGAGTACGGGAATTGCTTAAAGCAAATAATATCAAAAATCAGACAGCATTAAGTCAATTATTAGGCTTTGGAGCAAATTTCATCAGTAATTTGGTGAATGAAAGATCATTGCCAACTATTGATAAGATAGATGCGTTATGTAGGCATTTTAACATTACGCTTTCTGATTTCTTTAAGGACGATTTCAGCAGTAATAAATCTGCCGAAATGTTGTTGAATTTGTTGATTCAAAAATATCGACCTGAAGACATAACAATGATTTTTGATGTGTTAAATACTGTTGATAAAAGCATTATCCGTAATCTGCTTACAAGTTATTCTGATTATCACAACAAGAAGGGCTAAAAAGCCTTTTTAAATCGGATTTTTCGATAACATTTACCACCCTTTAATTTACCCTTTACAGATTGTCAGCAGGAAAATAAGACGATATAGGATAAAATCAAGAATGGCTTAACTACGCGGATTTTGGACAAAATGGTATTGTATGAAACGGGCTGAAATGGGCGCGGACAAATTCAAATCCTGTCACCCCGACCAAAAAAGACGGCATATTTACATATGCCGTCTTTTTTATTTCTTTCGATATATCGATTGCAGTTCAGCGCAAATACTCCTGCAGACAGATTTCTGTCCAAATCAATAAAAAATACAGCGGCGGAGCCATATCCTTTCTTTATGCTATCATAACCCACCTGCCGGGAAGAACTATGGTTGTCTCATGATGCCCGTGGGGCATCGTGGTAGGTGTCATCAAGTTCATCCAGAACGCGCCGGGTTAATTCATAGAAACGAAGACAAACCTTAGAATGTTTTTTTCCTCCATTTCAACAAAAATGCTGAATTTATAATGACAATTACAGAGCCGGCATTATGCACCAATGCGCCTACCACTGGATTGAGAATGCCTATTACAGCCAGAATAGTTGCAATAAAATTTAGTATCATTGAGAAAGAAAGATTACATTTTATTGTTGTCATCATCCGCTTGGAAAGTGCCAGGAGGTGGGGAAGTTCCTTTACTTCGTCGTCCACCAGGGCAATATCCGCGGCATCAACCGCAATGTCGCTTCCTATTCCGCCCATCGCAATACCCACGTTCGCTTTTTTCAGGGCGGGAGCGTCGTTGATTCCGTCGCCGACCATACAAACAGGCTGGCCTTCATTCTGATAATGGTCGATCCACTTTAATTTGTCTTTGGGAAGGCAGTTTGCATGAACGTCGCTTATGTGGAGTTGGCTGGCGATTGCATTGGCAGCATTTTTATGATCGCCAGTCAAAAGAACCGGATCTATTCCCAGCATCTTGATTTTGTCAATCATTTCCGCGCTTTCAGAACGTATCGTATCCGATAATACGATATAGCCCGCAAGTTTTTTATTGATGGCGATGTAGATGATCGTGCACCCGTTGTTAAGGTAACACTCTGTCTCATCGAGAATTGAATCAAAAATCGTGATGTCGTTTTCTGCAAGCATCTGATTATTCCCGGCAAGTATTTCTTTTCCTTCGACTCTGGCCCAAACGCCGCGGCCGGGAGCCATTTGGAACTGTTCGGCGTTTGGAAGGCTGGCGTTTGTTTTTTGCTGGTAGGAATGCGTGATCGCTTTTCCCAGAGGATGCTCGGAAAATTGTTCTGCCCCTGCAGTCAGGGAATAAAGCGAGTCTTCAGGATACCCGGATAGAATACTTCTGATTTCGGTCACCTCAAGTTTTCCATAGGTCAATGTCCCGGTCTTGTCAAACGCAATTTTTGATACTGTGGACAGGCGCTCCAGCGCGTCGCCCTCGCGTACAAGAAAACCATGTTTGGTTGAATTGCCGATTGCCGCCATAATTGCGGTTGGTGTAGCCAATACCAGGGCACAAGGGCAGAAAACAACCAGAATCGTGACTGCACGGATTATTTCACCTGAAATGATCCAGGTCAATGCCGCCGCCGATAAGGCGATTATGACGATCCAGGTGGCCCATCTGTCTGCAATGCCAACGATTTTTGCTTTGCCCGCATCCGCAGACTGTACCAGGCGGATCATTCTTTGAATAGAGCTGTCCTCGCCAACTTTGGTGGCCTTCATATCAAAGGAACCAAACTGGTTCACGGTTCCACTGGAAACCATATCTCCTGCTGCCTTATCCACAGGAAGGGATTCGCCTGTCATAACGGCCTGGTTTATTGAGGTCTGCCCGGAGAGGATGACGCCGTCAACAGGGATGCTTTCGCCGGGAAGTACACGAAGAATATCATTTACCTTCACCATTTCAGCTGGAATTATTTTTTCCTTGTCTCCTTCTATGATTCTGGCAGTCTGCGGGGTGAGGTGGACAAGCTTTTCGATTCCAGCCCTTGCTTTTGCAACTGTGAGATCCTCGAGCAAAGCGCCTAACTGCATAATAAAAGCAACTTCTCCGGCAGCAAAAGATTCGCCTATGCAGATCGAGGCAATCAGGGCCAGGGAGACAAGCACATCGGCCTTAATATCAAATGAAGTAATCAGACCGATTACCGCCTCTAAAATGATAGGAACGCCACATAACACGATTGCTATCCATGCTGCATTGAACGGCAGGGGAATCAGGTCAAAGATACTGATTAAAAGTGCAATACCAGAGATAACGAGAAATATAATTTTCTTTTTTGTTCCGCCCAGTTCAAGAAACTGCTCTAACCTTGCTGCAAATTTTTTCATTGTCGCCTCCTTATAATACCTATAGGGGTATATGTAATTATATACCTATGGGGGTATTGGTTGTCAAGGGGCGTATAAAAAAACAGCCTTTCGGCTGCTTTCAAAAAATAGGTTATGTCATATTAGCAAAGCGTTCGACGGCTTTTGTAAAGCTTTCGATGGTCTTATCCGCATCGCCATGCTCGATGCCGTCGCGAACGCAGTGGTTGATGTGTCCTTCAAGCACTACCTGACCGACCTTGTGAAGAGCGGATTTTGCGGCGTTGATTTGGGCGAGGACGTCCTCGCAGGGAATGTCTTCATCTACCATTCTGTCTATCGCCTGCACCTGTCCAATAATTTTTTTCAATCTGCGGTGTAAATTTTCCGCATCCATACACTGTTTCATTTAGAAACCTCCATATACCATAAGGGGTATCTGTAATTGTAATGATCTTATCAGGATCTGTCAATATATGGAATAAAAATTCGGTATCAGATAAGCCTGCCGGAATATTTTTTTAATCTTACATTTTAAAATTTTAATATGTTACAATAAGAATAAAGGAATATAAGGCAAAATGTGAATGTAGCGCGGCTGGAATGCCGTAGCAGTATGATGCGGGAGGCTTAATATGTATCAGGTTGGCGATTATGTGATTTATGGAAAAAGCGGCGTTTGCATGGTAAAGGATGTCGGCAGGCCGGATTTTCTTGGAGAAGGTGATTCGCGCCAATATTATATTTTGGAGCCTGTTTTTGCGGTCGGGACTATTTATACGCCTGTGGATACGCAGGTTTTTATGAGATCAGTCATTACGCGCGAAGAGGCGCTGCGATTGATCAGGCAGATTCCGTTCCTTGAGGAAGCGCTGGACGCAGAAGCAGAGATGGATAGCAAAGCGCTTCCGGATTACTATAAGTCGCTGCTGAAAACCCATGAATGCGAAGACCTGATTCGCCTGATTCAGATGGTGTATTCAAAACGCGAACGGGCGGCGCTCAGTAACAAAAAGATAGGGGAAACAGATCGGAATATGATGCGCGAGGCAGAGGACGTTTTGCATGGAGAACTTGCAATAGCGCTTGGCATTCAAAAGGAAGACGTGCCTGAATTCATCAGCAATGAAATCAGGAAAAACAGTTCTGCCGGGCAGGCATGAACGGCGGATGGAGGTTAGACCGGCCTGAGTGCATAAAAGGCGGGATTTGTGCTTTACAGGGCAGAAACGGAAAAATTGATCGCAAAAAAATTCTTACATAGAAAGAATTTTTCAGCTATACTGATAAGGAAAGAAAAAGACCGGTCGAAATTTCAATGATCAACTGACTGGTCTGGCGTAAATCTAATATAGATGTAAGTCCAGCTATATAGCGTGTAGTCTATCGGCGGCCTGGCCGCTTGGGGATTATACGCTATTTATTTTGATCTGAAAGGGGAAAATGATGGAAACAGAAAAGAATACAAACGCTTATCTTGCAACAAGGCCGATTGGAAGGCTGCTGCTTAAATTCTCTGTACCATGCGTGCTTTCAATGCTCGTAAGCGCTTTGTATAACATTGTGGATCAAATTTTTATTGGGCAAAGCATTGGATACCTGGGAAATGCGGCAACGAACGTGGTATATCCGTTTACGGTGGTAGCGCTCGCGCTTGCATTGCTCATTGGGGACGGGACTGCGGCTTTGTATAGCCTGTCTATGGGAAAAGGGGATAAGCAAACGGCAAACAGGTGTGTCGGAAATGGGATCATAGTCATTTCTGTGATTGGAATTGTTCTTATGGTTGTTGGGATACTATTCATTGATCCTGTATTGAAGCTATTCGGTGTAACGCAGGCAAGCTACGATTATGCCTGGGATTATATGAGCATTATATTAATCGGGATTCCGTTTTACATCTTTTCGTCAGGAATGAACGCCGCCATCCGGGCAGACGGTTCGCCTGGTTATTCAATGATTGCGGTTGTAATAGGCGCAGTTATTAACCTTGTTTTGGATCCGATTGCGATTTTTGTTCTGGGTTGGGGCGTAAAAGGAGCCGCGATTGCTACGGTAATCGGTCAGGTCGTATCCTGTATCGTGACCGTCTTGTATTTTCGAAAACCCAAAGTACTGCGCCTCCATAAAGACAGCTTCAGGGTAAAACCTGAGCTTACCAAAAAAATATGCCAGCTTGGAGTTTCAAGCTTTATCACGCAGCTCGCGATTGTGATCATTATCAGCGTCGCAAATAATATGATCGGAATTTATGGCCCGCAATCAAAATATGGGGCGGATATTCCTCTTTCTGTAGTTGGGATTGTAATGAAAGTATTTGGAATAGTGATCGCGTTTTCAGTGGGTATTGCAGTTGGGGGGCAGCCCATAATCGGATACAATTACGGCGCAAAAAATTTCAAACGGGTATTTTCAACCTATCGGCTGGTGATTATCGCCAATATTGTCGTTGGAGTGGTTTCAATGCTGCTATTTGAACTTTGCCCGCAGGCCATTATTCGACTGTTTGGGAACGAGAGCGACCTTTACAATGAATTTGCGGATCTGTGTTTTCGCATTTTCCTGGGAGGAATCCTGTTTTGCTGCATTCAGAAGGCCAGCAGCATTTTTCTGCAGTCGATTGGAAAGCCTGCGAAGGCAACAATCCTTTCACTTTCACGGGATGTTGTTTTTTTCGTACCGGGGATTTTAATTTTGAGCAGCCTATTCGGAATTACAGGAATGCTTTGGGCTGCGCCTCTGGCAGATATGCTTTCCTTTATCCTGACAATCATTTTGGTCGCCCATGAGTATAAATCAACAGGTGGAAAAAAGAAAGTCGGGGAATTTGAAGAGTCGGCTTGCTACGAGCAAACATAAATGTAATCGCGCCGGTCGGCTATGCTGCCCGTAATGACAGACACATAAAAATATCGTATAATAGGTATCAAACAGCAAAGGAAACCAGGGGAGGATAGCAATGCAGTATGAAGGCGATATCTACAGGCCACCAAGCGAGGCGCACAGCCTTATTGTCCAGGCTACAGTAGGTTGTTCACATAACAAATGTACATTTTGCAGTATGTATAAAGCGAAACAGTTTCGCATCAGGAAAACCCAGGAGATTCTTGATGATCTGGGAGAGATGGCCGCAGCATACCCTTCTGTAAAACGAATTTTTCTTGCGGATGGGGATGCGCTGATCATAAAGACAGAGGAACTGAAAAAGATATTGACGTATATCCGCTCAAACTTTAAAATGTGCGAGCGCGTTGCGATTTATGGTTCGCCGCGCAGTATTTTATTGAAATCTGCAAAGGAGCTAAAGGAGCTTCACGGGCTTGGCCTTGGAATCGTTTATCTTGGGCTGGAATCAGGCAGCGATAAAATCCTGAAAAAGATCAATAAGGGAGAGACCGCAGATGAAATTATACGTGCGGGACTGCGTGTGAAGGAAGCGGGGATTCCGCTTTCCGTGACGGCGATCAGCGGGATTGGAGGAAAAACATTGTGGCGCGAGCATGCTGTTGCAACAGGAAAAGCATTCAGCGCAATGAAACCGGACTATATCGGTCTTCTTACATTGATGATGGAGGAAGGTACGCCGCTTTGGAAGGAGTATCAGGAAGGAAACTTTACGCTGCCCGGACCGGAGGAGGTTGCGATCGAGACGCTCGTGATGCTGGAAAATATGGACAGCGACGGAAGCGTATTCAGGAGCAATCACGCTTCTAATTACATTTCGCTGCGCGGAACGCTCAATGCAGACAGGGAAGAAATGATACAAAAGCTGAAAGCAGCATTGGAAGGAAATGTTGCTTATAAGAAGGAATACCTGCGCGCGCTGTGATTTTGAGGCTCAATCGTATTTCTTAATAAACTATTAACAATACCGCAAAGCCTGTGTATTCGTTTGAATTTTAAAAAAGCCCATGCTATAATCAGGTATACTAACTGATAGGAAGGTATTTATCATGTTTAAAAAAATAACCTTAGTTGTTTTGACATTGGTAATGGTTCTTGCATTTGTGGTTTCACCTGCAATGGCGGCTTCACAAGAGGCGCGCGTGGTGATCGGGGCAGATAACAACGACGAACAGATCGGCGCTGTGTACGGCTTCTTTGGCATCAACCGGGGAGACGTAACAGAGATGCAGGTGACCAACCAGGAAGAACGGAAATATCTCGAAGGTCTTGTACCGGATGAAAAAATAGGCAATGTGGCGCTTTCCTGCGTCTATATTGAGCCCAATGACGGCGGTGGTCTTGATCTTGAGATCAACAATATCAACTGGGTAACGGAAAAGATGTATAAGTCGGCGCTTGCCACGGCAGGTATTACGGACGCAAAGGTGAAGATTGCGGCCTATAAACCGGTCTCCGGTACAGGCGCGCTTGCGGGTATCTATAAAGCATATGAGGATATGACCGGAACGACGCTCAGCGAGGCTGCAAAAGATACGGCTGTGGAAGAGCTGATTGTAACGGGCGAACTTCAGGACGCCCTTGGCGATGTGTCATCTGACATTATCAACGACCTGAAAGGCAAGCTTGCGGAAACCAAAAATATGAGCGACGATGAGATTATCCAGCTCATTAAGGATACCGCCGCGAAATATGAAGTCACATTAACCGACGACCAGATACAGCAGATTTTGCAGTTGGTTAAGAAATTCAACGAACTGAACCTTGATCCGGATACGTTCCTGAACCTGTTCCAGGCAAAACAGGGTGTAGAGGGCTTTTTTACCAGCGTTGGAGATTTCTTTAAAAGCATAGGAGATTTCTTTGTAAACCTGTTCGGCGGCAACAATTAAGGAAAAATAAGCAAAAGGCTGTTTCCACGGAAACAGCCTTTTTTGTTTTTCGATATTGCGTTTAAATGCAATGGATAAACGTAAATATACCAATGCAAAAGCGGCGATGTTCCTGTATAATAGAACAAAACGGCATATAGTTGTTATGGACTTTCCACAACGTTTATATTAAATAAGGGGTATTACGGAATTGGAAGATCGGTTTTCATCTGGAAAAAAGGTTGCGCTCCTTGGAATTGGAGTCAATATTATATTATTGCTGATCAAGCTTTGGGCAGGCTACGTTTCGTCCAGTCAGGCAATGATAGCCGATGGTTTCAACAGCATGGGAGACGTATTCGCGTCTACCGTTACGCTGTTTGGAAGTCTTTATGCTGCGAAGCCAAAGGATGCGGATCATGCGTGGGGGCACGGAAAGGCAGAATATATCGCCTCGCTTATCATTGGTTTTTCGATGGTCGTTATGGCTGTTTATACGGCGTCCGGCTCAGTAGAATCGCTTGCAAAAAACGAAATTCTGGACTTTTCATGGTGGCTTGTCGGAGTCGCTGTTGTAACTATTTTTGCAAAAGCCTGCCTGTACGCTTATTGTATCAGAAAGAGCAGGCAATATAACAGTATCCTGATCAAAGCAAATGCACAGGATCACAGGAACGACGTATTTGTCACGTCCGGAACGCTTGCGGCGATCTTTTTGAGCGTGATTGGCTGGCATTTTATGGATGGTGTGATCGGCATCGCTATTTCTGCATGGATCGTATACAGTGGGATCAGTATCGTTATGGATTCGGCGCGCGTACTGATGGACCAAACCGCGGGCAGCGCGACGATTGAAGAATATAAAAAAGAAATTATGGGGATCGGCGGAATTGCCCATGTGGACAGCGTAAATACAAAACCGGTAGGAGCAAAATCAATCCTGATTGTTAAGGTCTCTGTTGACCGGGATATGACTGTGATCAAAAGCCATGAAATCGCAAAAAAGATCGAGCTGGAACTGCTCAGATTCCATACGGATGTCGACGATGTAATTGTACACATCAATCCGGATTTGCCGCATGAAGCGGAAAGAAAGGCGTAGAGTAATATGCAAAAGGAAATTTTGTTAAACATCAAGGGGATGAACTGCGCTGCGTGCTCCGCATCCGTGGAGGGCGCGCTTTCAAAGGTTGACGGCGTGGTCTATGCCGGTGTAAATCTGGCGGCGAACAGCGCCGTTGTTGTTGCGGAAGATAAAGTATCAGAGCAAACGCTGGTTGAAGCAGTCGAAAAAATAGGGTTTGGCGCGACCATTGCAAAAGACGGCCAAATGATCACGCAGGATGAACACCGGTTCAAAAAATGGGAGCTTCTTCTTGCCCTGATATGCGGCGTTATTGTAATGTATATTGGCATGGGAGCGCATTGGAACTGGCCTCTGCCCGCGTTTGTCTCACCGGATACAAATCCGCTTAACTATGCTCTGATCCAGCTGATTATTACCATTCCGGTAATCTATGCGGGCAGAAGCTTTTTTACGAATGGAATGAAAGCGCTTTTAAAAAAGCATCCGACCATGGATACTCTTGTAATGCTTGGAACGGGCAGTGCGCTTATTTACAGCATTGTGATGACCTGCTTTATCCCCACGGATATGCACGCGGTTCACAGCCTGTATTTTGAAAGCGCTGCGGTGGTGGTTGCGCTTGTGCTTTTGGGAAAATACCTTGAGGAAAACAGTAAAAACAGAGCCAAGAGCGCAATTTCCAGCCTGGCAAGCCTGGTGCCCCAGGATGCGGTTGTACTGCGTGGGGGCAAGGAAGAAAGAATCAAGGCGGCCGATGTTAAGGAAGGCGATATTGTTCTTACAGGAGCAGGGCAAAGGATTCCTGTGGATGGAATTGTGGAAAGCGGGCAGGCCAGCGTAGACGAATCAACGTTGACAGGCGAGAGCCTTCCGGTTTTTAAGGAAACTGGAATAAAGGTCTCCGGTGGAACACTTGTCACGGACGGCGTATTGCATATCAGAGCAACGGGAGTTGGAAAAAATACAGCGATATCGCAAGTGGTTAAACTTGTCGTACAGGCACAGCAAAAGAAGGCGAAAATTTCTCGGCTTGCGGATAAGATATCGGCCGTGTTTGTTCCCACAGTTACGCTGATTGCGGTGATTGCCGCAGTGATATGGGCAATCGTTGGCAAGGATGCAAATTTTGTCGTTAACATTTTCGTATCGGTATTGGTAGTAGCGTGTCCGTGCGCGCTTGGTCTTGCAACGCCGATTGCAGTTATGGTTGGAACGGGGCGCGGCGCGCAGCTTGGAATTTTATACCGTGGCGGCGATGTTGTAGAAACGGCAGGCAGGGTAACTACTGTACTGTTTGATAAGACTGGAACGATCACAAAGGGAAAGCTGCACGTGCTGAGCGTTGTGGCGGAGCAGGAGGAGACAGAAGACGAGGTGACGGAGCTTGCCGCGATTGCCGAATACGGGGCAACGCATCCTATCGGAAAGGCAATTCTCGATTATGCCAAATATATGGATATTGAACCCAGACGGCCAGATTCCGTGAAAAATGTTGCGGGCAGGGGCGTAATTGCTTCTACGCGCAAAGGCGAAATTACAATAGGTACCAAAGAGTTTATGGAGCTTGAAGGAATCGCGACGGAGGAAAGCCGTACGCCCGGTACGACGCGTGTCTATGTCGCGTTCAACAAGGTTTTGAGGGGAGTTATTGCGCTTGCTGACGAAATCAAAAAAGATGCGGAGCAAACAGTCAGGACATTAAAAGAAGCGGGGATCAACTCTGTGATGATCACAGGAGATAATGAGGAGGCTGCAAAGCTGATAGCACAGCAGGCCGGTATTGAGCGCTTTATTGCTGGAGTAATGCCTGAGGGCAAAGCGAACGAGGTGTTGAACTTTAAGAAAAACGGGGCTACGGTTGCATTTGTCGGAGACGGAATCAACGATGCGCCGGCGCTTGCGACTGCGGATGTCGGCATTTCCGTATTCGGCGGTACGGATGTTGCTGCGGATTCATCTGGAATCATCCTGATGCGTGACGACACTCAGAGCATCGCGCAGAGTATCCTGCTCTCAAAAAGGATCATGCGCACCATCAAGCAAAATCTGTTTTGGGCGTTTATTTACAACGTGATTGGCATACCGATTGCGGCAGGGGTTTGGTACGCTTTTGGGGGCCCGACGCTGACTCCGATGTTCGCAGGACTGGCAATGGCTTTTTCATCCGTTTGCGTCGTCCTGAATTCACTGCGGCTTTCAGGATATCGCGCGAAAAAAAAATCCACCTATTAAGGTGGATTTTTTCGGAAGTATCATATATGTTCAACGCCGTAACCGGCGGTTTATACAAAAGGCCCGGGGGCCTTTTTGAGAAAGAAGATTTATGAAAAGTTGTGGTACTCTTGTTTGCTTGATACCATCATATAACAGAAATATGAAATGCGTATGAATGAATTATGAATAGTTCATGAATATGGGTTTTGTAAATAGAAATTCAAAAAAAGAGAAAATAATATAATGAATTATATGCAAATATAAAGTAAACTATATATATGTAAAATTACATATCATTTATATCTTGGGGAGGATTTAAAAATGAGCGTTTATGAAGAACTGAGCACCCTGGTACAGCAGGGACGTGCGAACAATGTAAAGGACATCATTGCCGCGGAGCTCGAAAAAGGAACCAATCCAAAGGATTTACTGCAAGACGGCCTTTTGGTTGGAATGTCCATCATTGGCGAAAAATTTAAAAACAATCAGGTATACGTGCCGGAGGTTTTAATTGCGGCGCGCGCAATGCAGGCCGGAATTGACGGACTGGCAAGCGCGCTTGCTTCTGAAAACATGGAGTCAAAGGGCAAGGTAGTCCTTGGTACGGTAAAAGGAGACCTGCACGACATCGGCAAAAACCTTGTCAGGATTATGCTTGAGAGCAAAGGCCTCGAGGTGATCGATCTTGGCGTGGATGTTTCCGCAGAGAAGTTTGTGCAGACGGCAATCGATGAAAACGCGCAGGTAATTGCTTGTTCGGCACTTTTGACGACCACAATGGCTGTCATGAAGGAAGTAGTCGACGAGGTGAATGCAAAAGGTCTTAAGGGCAAAGTAAAGGTTATGGTGGGCGGAGCTCCCGTAACGGAAGATTTCAAAAACAAGATTGGCGCAGATTATTACACTGCCGATGCTTCCAGCGCAAGCGACGTTGCATTGCAGATTTGCCAGTAAAGTAATAAAATAGAAAAGGCTGTCGCTTCCGGCAGTCTTTTTTGTTAGAATAAGAAGAGAATATTTCAGGAGAATAATTATGTCAAGTGAAAAGGTTTGCAGGGGCGAATGCCTGTTTGGAAAATGCCCGCACGAGCACTGCATCAAATTTTCGCAGCAAAATGTTGAGGCATCTGATCTGCGGGCGGAAATGAACATACTGACGCGCGGTGTAATGCCCGGACTAAAACCCGGGAAAAGCGGTTTTGGAGTTGCTGTGGATATTGGCACCACAACGGTAGTTGTGTACCTGTACGACCCTGCGTCTGCAAAATGCCTGAATATAAAAAGCAGGATCAACGCACAGGCTTCGCTGGGCGTTGATGTGATCTCGCGTATCCAGTTTTGCAGGGATCAGCCCGATGGGCTTAAAAAAATGAATACAGCCATCGTAAAAGAACTCAATGAGCTTGTTACGGACGCGCTGAAAGAAGCAGGTCTTGCGCCGGCAGAAGTTGGGGAATGTGTCATTACCGGAAATACGACGATGCTTCACCTGCTTGCGAATCTCTCGCCGGTATCGATGGGCGTGCTTCCGTTTAAGCCGCTTTCTACATTTGGCAAGGTAATGCCCGGAAAAACGCTGGGACTTGTTTTGGAAGAGGCTGAATGCTATTTAACGCCGTGTATGTCCGCTTTTGTAGGCGGAGATATTACGTCTGCACTTCTTGCAACGGGATTTGCGCAGAGCGGCGAGATATGCCTGCTGATGGATATCGGTACCAACGGGGAAGTGGCGATTGGAAACAGGGATTTTATCCTGAGCACCTCTACTGCAGCTGGGCCGGCATTTGAAGGTGCGCATATCAGCTGCGGTATGGCGGGCGTAAAGGGAGCGATTAATGCCGTGTCGGCCCTGCAGGGAAAACTCAGTATGAGCATAATCGGCGGGGGGAAGCCTTTGGGACTATGCGGCTCAGGGTTGCTTGATGCGGTCGCGCTTATGAGAAGAGCAGGAGTGATCGATGAAACGGGAAGGATCGCGGATGAAACAGGCAGCCGGTTTGTCGAGGAGCGGGACGGTGAATTTGTGATCACCATAACGGATGATATTTTTATCAGCCAAAAGGATATCCGCGAACTGCAAACAGCGAAGGCGGCAATCGCCGCAGGTGTGCTTTCTCTTGTCAGGGAAGCTGATATGGAGATTTCAAATATTTCGCGCGTATATCTTGCAGGCGGCTTTGGAAACTACATGGATCAGCAAAGCGCACAGGAGATCGGGCTTCTTTCCAGTGAGTTCAAAGAGATTATCACAGTTGGAAACGCTGCGGGCGCAGGCGCGATTATGGCGTTATTCGATGCTAAATGCAGGAAAGAGATGGAGCAGTTGCGTGCGGTTGGAAAACATGTAGAGCTGGGGAGTAATCCATACTTTATGGAAAAGTATGTAGATTGTATGTATTTTTAAATGAAAATAAAAGTAATTGATGGCGTTTATGCCGTCTGTAAACTTAAAAAGGTACCGGAATCGGTGGGGGAAGGGTTTTATTCGCTGACCATTACGGATGCAGAGATATCGTTGGTGTGTGCTGAATACGCTGTCCCGCAAGGAGCGTTGGAGCTTGAAACTGGCTTTTCGATGCTTCGGATCGAGGGGCAGTTGGATTTTTCACTGATTGGTATTCTGGCTGATATCAGCGGCGTTCTGGCACAACAAAAAATCAGTATTTTCTGTATTTCTACATACAATACTGATTATGTGTTGGTGCGTAGGGCACAACTCGAAAAAGCAATCATAGCTTTACAAGAAAGCGGTTATCAGTTCGCCTGAAACCACAGGAGAGCAGATTCTTCGTCAGGCAGGAATGAAACCTGCCTGCCTTTGTTGCTTTCATAGATAAAATCAGCGAGACTTTTGCTGTGGTATCCGGAAAAGTCCCCAATGATTGCGACTCTGAACTGATAGTTGACAAATTTTTGCAGTATCTCGCCGGCAAGACCGGTTTTCAATGAAAAGAATGCTTCAGTAAATATCTTTTTAGGCAAGATCAGCTTGCTGCAGCCAGTTTCATATTGGACGGTCATAATCAGGTCGAGCGCGGATTGCGCATTCACAATCTGCGGGCCGTCTTCAGAAATACGAATGACTTCCTGTCCGTCGGCTGTTGTTAATTTTTGTGTATCCATACGATTTCCTTTGTAAATTGTTATTTACCGAACAACTCGTTTGCCCTGGCCATATTCTCAATGATTGGGACAGAGAAGGGGCAACGGCTTTCACAGCTGCCGCAGGCAATACAGTCAGAACCATGGGAGGAAAGCGAATCATAGTGCTGGCGAATGCTTGGCGGTATATTCTGTGTATCCAGCAGCGCGATATCGAGGTATTTGTTTACGGACGCAATCTCAATTTCAGAAGGACAGGGAAGGCAGTGACTACAATAAACACATGCACCGCGCATATTGTTCTTGTAATGACTGATGATTGGCGTATAATCTTTTTCTTCTTCCGTAAGCTCAAGGTAGTGTAAAGCATCTGCGACCTGCCCGGGCGACTGACAGCCTACAAGCGCACTGACAACCGCAGGACGCGTTAAAGCATAATGAAGGCACTGGCCAACCGTCATAGGCTTTTCAAAAGGCGTGTGCTCTGCCGAAAGCAGTTTGCCTGCGCCAAGGGACTTCATAACTGTGATACTTACATCGTTTTGCTCGCAAAGCCGGTACAGCGACGCACGTGTCGGATCGATTCCGGTGTAAACCTGCGATGCAAAGGAATCACCATCCAGCGCGTCAAGCACGTTGCTGGTCGCAGGCGCCATATCAAATGCTGCGTTAATACTGAACATCAACAGGTCGACTACGCCCATTTTGATCAGTTCGCTTGCCGTCACCGGGTTATGGGAGCTTGCGCCAATCGCGCGGATTACGCCTTTTTGTTTTAAATCCTGAGCATACTCCAGGATACCGTTTGAAACAACCCGTTCAAGGTCATTTTTACTATCGATAAAGAAGAGCATTCCAAAATCGATATAATCGGTATCAAGATAGCGCAACAGGTCTTCAAAATACTTTTTGCACGTGGGAAGATCACGGCTGATATCATATTGCTCCCTCAGGTCAACAGAGCCGATATGGCCCTGCAAAAGAACTTTGTCGCGCCGTCCCTTCAACGCTTTACCAATGTTGCGGCGAACCTCTTCACCGGGCATAAACACATCCATAATATTAATACCATGGTCGATTGCGGCGTGAATTGTGCTCTGGACAACAGGGAAGGGCTTGCCATCCAGATGCTCTGCTCCAAGGCCAATAATACTGGCAGACATTCCTGTTTTTCCGATAGGCCGATAAATCATGATTTTCACCTCATTCTTTTCACATATTCGTTTGGCTATAAAAAAACACTGCATTTTCAGCCCTGAAAATGCAGTCCTTTTGTGGTGGAGATAAGGGGATTCGAACCCCTGACCTTCGCATTGCGAACGCGACGCTCTACCAACTGAGCCATATCCCCGCAACAGATGTCGTTTGTTCCGTGCGATATATATTCTATCAAAGTTATAAATAAAATACAAGATAAATATGAAAAAAACCGCTGTGTTTTATACAGCGGTTTTTGAAAGATACTGGATTTAGAAAACGCGCTTTGCTCCAAGGAAGTTTCTCGCGTAATAACCGGATGACATACTGCTTGTACCCACGCCGTTTGTTGAAGGAGCACAGTGGAGCATACTGCCGCCGCCAAGGTAAATCCCGATGTGGCTGACAGAAGAACTGGTGTCTGATTTAAAGTAAACCAGATCGCCCGGCTGCAGGGAATTAACGTCCTTGATTGTTTCCCAACTGGAAACTTTGGAATAACCGGCAGAGCTCAAACGACTCGTCGCAACGCCCGTATTTTTGAGGCAGTAATATACAAACCCGGAACAGTCATATGAGTTTGGTCCGCTGGAACCGTAGGAATAAGGTTTCCCAAGCTGTGTGTTGCCAACTTCAATCATCCTGTCAACATTGGAATTTCCGGATGAAGAACTACTCGACGAAGAAGAGGAACTGCTGCTGGAGCTGCTGTCGCCCGATGAAGGGGAGGAACCTTTTTTCGCGTCGTCGGAATAGAGCACGCCACGCGTGTTTTTGCCAACAACGCCATCTACGGAAAGCCCGTTGGCATCCTGGAAACTTTTTACAGCGCTTGCAGTAATGCTTCCAAAATAACCGGTAGAGGTCGTATCAAAATATCCAAGCTGATTCAAACGGTCCTGCATTGCTTTGATGTCGTCTCCGCTGTCGCCGGGGTACATCGTATAGTACTTTGCTTTGTCAGAATTCAAAAGCTGCAGGCTGGCAGCGTCCATAATGCCTGTAACATTCAAATTGTTTGTCCGCTGGAATTTATTAACAGCTTCCGTCGTAACGGGGCCGTAATATCCTGTGATACTGGAATATTCATAATATTCGAGATCCTTCAGGCGCTGCTGCAGGCTGGAAACGCTGTCGCCCTTATCACCAGGATTCAGGGCATCGCCGGAAACAGAGGTTGAAGGCTGAGCCGCGGAATCATCGGCAGGCGCAGAAGCACCGGAAGAGGCAACCTGGCGGCTGCTGTCAATATCAGCATACGAATCGCCAAGTACTGCCTTTCTTGTCATGGGGCCTGCTTTGCCGTCCACAACAAGTCCGCCGTTTTCCGTCTGGAACTGAACCACGGCATTTTGCGTATCCGTCCCAAAATAACCGGTGGGCTTCACTTTCAGGTAGCCGGCGTCATATAATTTCTGCTGCAGGTCTTCCACCCAGCTTTCCTTTTCCTGGTCACGGTCGCCGATCTGCAATACCTCATAACGCGATACCGCTAACGCCGAAAATGGCATGAAGGCCATAATAACCAAACAAACTGTAACACTTGCAACAATCTTCTTAATCATAATTTCTCCAAATCTTTGCAATTTATTCAAGCGTAATAATTGTAACAATTTCTTAACAATTTAACAATTTCTAATTAAACACTTAAACGGTGAAATAACATTAAAAATTGGATTTACGGAGAAAAACCTCGCAAATACTGAAAATTCCTTTCGATTAATAGTGAATCCGAAATAAAACGCTAAAAATCCAGTTATCCAAAAAGGGATAACCGGATTCAATTAACTCAGCTGATTTCTTTTCCTTCCAGCTCAATATATGTTTTCAGCTTTTGCATCACAGAGTCAAAGCCATCAGGCGTCAGCGATTGCTTGCCGTCAGACAGGGCGTGTGAAGGATCGTTATGTACTTCAATCATGAGTCCGTCAGCTCCGGCGGCTACGGCAGCCTTTGCAAGAGGCTCGACCAGCCAGTCAAGGCCTGCTGCATGACTGGGATCGGCAATCACAGGCAGGTGGGTAAGCCGCTTTAAGACAGGGATGGCGCTTACGTCAAATGTATTTCTTGTAAATGTCTCAAAGGTTCGGATTCCGCGTTCGCAAAGTATAATATTCTCATTTCCGCCCGCCATGATATATTCTGCGCTCATCAAAAATTCTTCGATTGTATTGGCAAGGCCGCGTTTTAAAAGGATTGGCTGCTTCAAATGGCCAAGTTCCTTTAAAAGCCTGAAATTCTGCATGTTGCGCGCGCCAACCTGTATGACATCCACATCCTCGAACAGGGGAATATCGGAAATCCCCATAATTTCAGTTACAATCGGAATTCCATATTTCTTTTTACATTCCAGAAGCAGCTCGATCCCGTTTTCTTCAAGTCCCTGAAACGCATAGGGTGATGTGCGGGGTTTAAATGCGCCGCCACGTAAAAAATTTGCGCCGCTTGCAAGGATATCCTTGCTGACTTCAAGGATTTGTTCTTTGCTCTCTACAGAGCAGGGACCTGCCATAACAGCAAAATGACCTCCGCCGATTTTATTTCCACCGACGTTAATAATCGTATCGTCGGTATGGAATTTGCGGTTCGCTTTTTTATATGGTTCGGAAACCCGGCGTACGTCCTCGACAATGTCTCTGGCCTTTAAACTGTCTATGTCTACGACAGAAGTATCGCCCACAAGGCCGATGATCGTCGTGCTTTCACCCTCGCTCAGATGTGTTTTGAAATTTTGCGCCTGCAGGGAACCGATCAGCTCGCTTACTTTTTCTTTTGGGGTATTTTGTTTCACAATAATAATCATAATTTTTTACCTCGCTATACGGTTTTCATTATATAATAAGTAATAAAATAACGCAAAGACAATATTATGAATCAAATCTTACAAACATTTTACGTAAAAAAGAACCGCGGGCGAACCCGCGATTCTTCTCGAAAATTATGGTACTGGAGGAACATTATATTGAAAAAAATCTTTAACTCTGCTTATAGATTAACATAAGAAAATACACTTGTAAAGTCTTTTTTGTAATATTATTGTAATAAAATTATGAAATTTTTTTTAAGAAAAAATTCTTGCTATATTTCCGGGTATCGAATATAATAAACGCAATAGGAGAACTTTGGTTATGACGTATGTATCGACACGATTTTTTAGCACATTCGGCTTTAACGGTTTTTATCGTTGGGGCTTGTTTGCTTGTTGATTTTGTCGAGTGTGCGCGTATAAACTGAGTTTTATTTGTAAAATATGCTGCAAGCACCGACAAGTGCTTGCAGCTTTTTTATTTCACGCAACCAAAACTGCCTGATATGTGCGGTTAATAACTTTTAGAGTTTATAAGAAAGAGGTAAGATTATGATTGTAGTAATGAAAAACCATGCTTCAGAGGATGAGATTGCCCGGGTGACGGATGCTTTGGTAAAAAAGGGAATGCAGGTTCAGAATAATCAGGGCGTTGACTGTACGGTGCTCGGCGTTCTTGGCGATACTTATATGGTGGACAAAGAACAGGTTGGACTGATGAATGGAGTGGATAAGGTGGTTTCCGTGCAGGAGCCGTATAAGAAGGCAAACCGCAAGTTCCATCCGGAGGATAGCGTTGTGGATGTAAAGGGTGTGAAGATCGGCGGGGGCACACTGACGGTTATGGCAGGCCCGTGTTCGGTAGAGTCAGACGGACAGCTGACGGAAATCGCAGGGAAAATCAAAGAATCCGGAGCTCAAATCCTGCGCGGCGGCGCATTCAAGCCCCGCACATCGCCCTACGCATTTCAGGGGCTGGGCGAGGAAGGACTCGATATCCTCGTATCGGTGAAGAGCAAAATGGATATGCCGATCGTAACGGAAATTATGTCTCCGAAGTATGTGGAGTTGTTTTCGGAAAAAGCGGACATCATTCAAATCGGCGCTCGTAATATGCAGAATTTTGATTTGCTTAAGGAAGTCGGACAGACAAAAAAGCCGATTCTTCTAAAACGCGGGCTTTCCAGTACGATTGAAGAACTGCTTATGAGTGCGGAATACATTATGTCCGGTGGAAACGAAAATGTAATTTTGTGCGAGCGCGGAATACGGACCTTTGAAACCTATACGCGCAATACGCTTGACGTGAGCGCGATCCCGGCGATCAAAAAATTGTCGCATCTTCCGGTGGTGGTCGATCCCAGCCATGCCGCGGGGCTTTCGTACATGGTTGAACCGCTTGCGCTTGCGGCAGTGGCGGCGGGRGCGGACGGCGTGATTATCGAGGTGCATAACGATCCCAAGCACGCCCTGTGCGACGGCGCACAGTCTTTAACTCCAACGGAGTTTGATTCGGTAATGCACAAGCTAAGCGCGCTCAAGGGCGTAATGTCCTGATGGAGGATAACATGAAAAAAGTATTTGTCAGCGCACAGAACGGAGCTTATGATATTCTGATCGGAAAAGGCTTGCTATCAGGGGATTGCCTGAAACAATATACGGACTATGCGATTGTAACGGACGATAAGGTATATCCCATATACCATCAGCATTTTCCGGATGCAAAATGGATTGTCCTGCCGGAAGGGGAGACGGCGAAGAGCATGTCGAATCTGGAAATGATTTATGGTAAGCTGATGGAATATGGAATTGACCGCAAGGGCGCGCTGGCGGCACTCGGTGGAGGCGTGGTGGGAGATATTACGGGCTTTGCCGCGGCTACCTTTAAGCGCGGCGTCGCTTTTGTCCAGTTTCCGACAACCCTGCTTGCACAGGTAGACAGTTCCGTAGGAGGCAAGGTAGCTGTAAACCTGCCTGCCGGGAAAAATATGGTGGGCGCTTTCTACCAGCCTGATGTTGTCCTTGCCGATACGGGCACGCTTGAAACGCTTGATCAGCGTCAGTTTGCTGCGGGGATGGCAGAAGTGATCAAATATGCGTATATTTTTGATCATGACCTGCATCAAAGGCTTAAGCGGGGAGATATGCCGATTGAAGAAATCATTGCCCGCTGCTGTGAAATCAAAGCTGATTATGTAGCGCGTGATCCTTATGATACCGGAGCGCGGATGCAGCTTAATTACGGTCATACCATCGGCCACGCGATAGAGACGGTTGCAGGATATGGAACGTTTTTGCATGGTGAAGCTGTCGCAATCGGAATGGAGGTTGCCGCGCAACTTGGGGAAGTACTTGGAATATCGCCGTCAGGATTGGCAGAAGATACGAGGCAGTTGCTGGAACAGTACGGCCTTCCGTTCTGTGTGGACAATAAGCTCCTGATGGAAGCGCTTGGGATTCTGCTGGCCGATAAAAAGGCGGAAGGAAGAAAAATTGCGTTTATATTGATTGACCGCATCGGTCATGCTGTTATAAAATCATTAGAAGTAGAGGTAATACAAAAAAAGATAAAGGAATTGTATTTATGAAAATTATTTCACCATCAGCCATAGACGGCAGCATTCGGATCATACCCTCGAAGAGTATGTCTCACCGGGCGCTGATTTGTGCCGCGCTTGCAAAGGGCACTTCGATTCTGGAAAATATTGCGTTTTCGGAGGATGTTGCAGCAACAGCAAATGCGCTGCGGGATATGGGACTGTGCCGTTATGACTTTGACGATGGAGTATGCACTGTATATGGAGGCCTGCACGAGGAAAGCAAAGAAGTGATCGACTGCGGAGAATCCGGTTCCACGCTCCGATTCCTGATTCCGCTTGCCCTCGATGGAAAAAAAAGGACGTTTATCGGTCAGGGACGTTTGTTTCAGCGGCCAATGGGCGGATATGATAAAATGTTTATCCGCAATCAGGTCAGTATAAAGCTTGCAAAAGATTCCCTCACGTTGCAGGGAGAACTGCAAAGCGGGGAGTACGCTTTGCCGGGGAACATATCTTCCCAATTTATAAGCGGGTTATTATATGCTCTTCCGCTCCTCATGGATGATTCAGGTATTCACCTGACGACGGAAATTGAATCGAAGCCTTATATCGAGCTGACGCGCGAAGTGCAGGAGCTGTTTGGCGTACACAGCGCGTGGCGTGGGAATATTATCGATGTTTTCGGACGGCAGGGATATTCGCCGCGCATTATGGAAATTGAAGGGGATTATTCACACGCCGCCTTTTTTGCCGCTGCCGCGGCGTTATCGGGAGAGGTGGAGCTGAAAGGGCTTCGTCAGGATTCAAGACAGGGTGATAAAGAGATACTTGGCGTGCTGAAATGTATGGGCGCGGAGGTTGAATATGGCGAAGATTCTATTGTGGTGAAAAAAGCGGAATTGAAACCGATTGAAGTGGATGTTGGGCAAATTCCGGACCTTGTTCCGGTTTTGGCGGTTTTGGGCTGCGCCGTTAAGGGAAAGATGAGGATTTATAATGCAGGGAGGCTGCGGCTGAAGGAAAGCGACAGGCTCAACGCCATGGCAAGCGAGCTTGAGAAGCTGGGCGCTGACATCATAGAATATGAGGACAGCCTTGTGATCAACGGGAAAGGGATGCTGCACGGAGGCGAAGTGGACAGCCACGGTGATCACAGGATTGCAATGGCTCTTGCGGTGGCCTCCTGTATCGCGCGCGAGGATATCATTATCCATAACCATGGAGTGGTTGCAAAATCCGCGCCGCTGTTTTATGAGGAATTTTCCAGCTTGGGAGGAACGGTAAATTGAGCGCTACCTTTGGTAAAAATTTGAAGATGACGATTTTCGGTGAATCGCATTCCGCGGGAATTGGAGTGGTGATCGACGGTATTCCGGCGGGAATGCAGATCGATGAACAAGGAATTGAAAGCGCAATGAAACGGCGTGCGCCAAATGCGTCTGCCGCGTCTACCAAGCGCAGGGAGCCGGACAAGGCAGAATTTTTGAGCGGCTATTTTAACGGCAGGGCGACAGGAACGCCGCTTTGCGCTTTAATCCGTAATCAGGATACGCGTTCGCAGGATTATGAACGGACAGCGCAGTTATTGAGGCCGGGCCATGCGGATTATACCGGCATCATAAAATACCGCAGTGCGAACGACTACCGCGGCGGCGGCCACTTTTCCGGCCGGCTGACGGCGCCGCTTGTCTTTGCGGGCAGTATTGCGCGGCAGCTGCTCGATCAGCAGGGGATCGAGATTGGCGCGCACATCAGCAGTATTGCCGGTATTGATGACAGCGTATGCAGTGAATATGACAAAGAAGCGCTTCTGCAGGCAGAGCAAAAGGGACTTGCCGTTATTAATGGCGAAGCCATGAGGAAAATGCAGGTACGCATCGCGCAGGCGCAAAAGGAAGGCGATTCTGTGGGAGGCGTGATTGAATGCGCCATATACGGTCTCCCGGCAGGGCTTGGAGAGCCGTTCTTTGACAGTGTGGAAAGCAGGCTCGCACACATGATGTTTTCAATTCCTGCGGTCAAGGGGATTGAGTTTGGGGCAGGGTTTTCGATCACAGAGATGAAGGGCAGCGAAGCCAACGATTCGCCGGTGATCGAGAATGGGAAGATAACCTTTGAAAAGAATAACAACGGCGGGATCAACGGCGGGATCACGAATGGGATGCCTGTGGTTTTTCGTGTTGCAATCAAGCCAACTGCTTCAATTTTCAAAGAACAACGAACTGTAAATATCAAAACGATGCAAGAGGAAACGCTGCAAATTCACGGAAGGCATGACTCCTGTATTGTGCCCCGCGCGGTTGAGGTTGTGAAAAGTGCGGCAGCGTTCGTAATGGCGGATTTATGGCTGGAGGAGCATCATGGCTGAATTGGATGATCTGCGCAGGCAGATAGACGAAGTGGATGAGGAAATCGTAAGGGCGTTTGAAAAACGCATCAAAATTGCAGAAGAGGTTGCACGCTGTAAAATTGAAAAGGGGCTTCCGGTGCTCGACAGGTCCAGGGAGGCGGCTTTGCTGAAAAGCAGGGAGCAAATGCTAAGCGACCGGCAGCTAAAGCGCGACATTGACCGTGTGTACGAGCTCTTGATGAGTATCAGCAGGGCTCACCAACAGAAACTGATGAAAGCGGAAAAAAAGCCAGCGGGTGCGGCGCAGGCCGTCAAGGTTGCTTATGCGGGCGTTCAGGGGGCATACGCCGATATGGCGCGTTACGAATACTTCGGTGAAAGCAGCAAAGGGGCATTGAGCTTTGACACATTTGAAGGGGTTTTTGACGCGGTACAGACGGGTGACGCTCAGTATGGTATAGTCCCCATTGAAAATTCCTATGCGGGAAGCGTAGAGGAGGTTTATGACCTCTTAAACCAGTACGATGTTTATATTGTTGGAGAACAGCTGATCCATATCGAGCATGAGCTGCTCGGGATACCGGGAGCAGATATTGGGCAGATTGAGGAAGTGTATTCGCACGACCAGGGACTTTTGCAATGCGCCGGTTTTTTAGACGGCTATCCGCAATGGAAGCAAATTCCCTATTATAATACTGCAATCAGCGCAAAATTTGTCGCGGAGAGCGGCGATGTGCGAAAAGCTGCGATTGCAAGCGAATATGCCGCGGAAGTTTATGGGTTGGAGATTTTAAGGCGGGCGATCAACTCAAGCGGAGAAAACACCACCAGGTTTATTGTGATTTCAGATGAATATGCAAAAAACAACAAGGCGAATAAAGCGAGCCTGAGCTTTGTGCTCGAACATAAACCCGGCGCGCTTGCCCATGTGCTGGACGTATTTGCAAAGCAGTCGCTCAACATGGTCAAAATAGAATCGCGGCCGTTGCGGCATAGAAATTTTGAATATCGGTTTTATGTTGACTTTGCCGGGGAAGGACTTGCGGACCTTATTGAACCGGCGGTGCAGGAAATTAAGGCCTATTGCTCACAGATGAAGCTTCTGGGCATCTACGAAAATGGATATTGAGATGGAGAAAATTTACCTGACGGGAATGATGGGCTGTGGGAAATCCGCGATTGGCCGGAAGCTTGCATCAAAATTGGAAAGAAAATTTGTTGATCTGGATGCGCTGATTGAGCAGCGTGAGGGAAAACGGATTACTGATATTTTTGAAGAAGGCGGCGAAGCACTTTTCCGTAGGATCGAAACGGAGGTATTGACCGAAGTTTCGAGGCGGAAGGAAGCTCTGGTTGTTTCGTGCGGAGGCGGGATTGTCCTGAAGGACGAGAACGTGGACATTATGAGAAGAACGGGGCGAGTTGTCCTGATCCGGCGCAGCGTGGAAAATATTATTGGGACTTTGGATACGAAAAAACGTCCGCTGCTGAAAAATGATGCAGAGAACGTTGAGAAGATATATGGGCAGCGCAAAGAACGCTATGAAGTGACAAGCCATGTGCAGATCAGCAACAATGCAGGCATGGAAGAAGCTGTGGAAAAAATCATAAGAGCGCTAGAGACGATTTAGTACGGTCTGGTAATCTTTTTCTGTCGGCAGGATACCGAACCATTTTTCAAACGCAAAGAACGCCTGCCAAATGAGCATTCCAAGGCCGTTCATTGTTTTAAGCCCGCGTGCGTCCGCATGGGACAGAAGTTCCGTAAGCGGGGGAGAATAAATAAGGTCGCATACGCAGGCATTCTCCGGAAGCAGGCTGATAAAATTGAAATTGGGAAAATTTTCTGTTGTGCCGGACATTCCAAGCGGCGTGGTGTTAATCAGCAAAGTGCAGCGGTCCATATAATGTTCGATATTAGAAAAGGAATCAAAGCCGGCGTGACACTCCATCGCTATTTTTTTTGCCTTTTCGATTGTCCGGTTTAGAAGAACGATGCTTTCAGCTCCTTTTTTCACCGCATCATCACACAATAGCTTCGTAACCGCACCCGCGCCGATCATGACGATATCCGCGCCCTTGTAATCTGCGCCGATTTGCTGCAGCGAAGCGTGAAAACCCTGCGCGTCTGTTGAATAACCATATAGCTTGTCATCTTTTACGACAACGGTATTTACCCCGTCCGTCGCCTCGGGAGAAAGAAAGGACAGATGCGGAATAATTTCCTGTTTAAGCGGCATTGTGATATTAAAGCCATTGATATTTTCCTGCGAAAGGGATTGCAGGAATGAAGAAAGTGTCGTGGGTGTGACCTGGCGTTTGTCATATAAACAATCCAGGCCATAAATTTCATAAAGGGTATTATGAATCGCCGGGGACAGGCTGTGGCTGATAGGCGATCCGATGACGCAATATTTTTTCCGCGTAACCATATGTAAAACTCCTTTTGTCTATGATACAATAATGCCGTAAGGATTCCAGAACTTAGTATATCATATCTTACAGCATGGTAACAAATCACGGTGTGCGTATAAAAATGTATGCTGTATAAGGGAAGTTGATATGGGGACGGGAGAGCGCCCTTGGGGGGATGGCGGTTTCGTGCAAATGCTTTTTCGTAACGCTTTGAGAAACTGCAATTAAGAATATAATGGAGAAACTGATATGAAAAAAATACTGGTAATGAACGGCCCGAACCTGAATATGCTGGGAATCAGGGAAAAGGGCGTATATGGGACAAAAACGCTGGGAGATATCAATGCTTTTATTACAGAGAAGGCAAAAGACTGGGATGTAGAGTTGGAATTTTACCAATCCAACCACGAAGGAGCAATGATAGACAAGCTGCACGAAGCATTTGGGAAAAAAGACGGAATTATCCTGAACGCGGGAGCGTATACGCATTACAGCTACGCGTTGCGCGACGCAATTTCTTCGATCAGTATTCCATGTGTGGAGGTACATCTGTCTGATATTCATGCGCGGGAGGAATTCAGGCATGTTTCTGTGATCAAAGAAGTCTGCATCGCGCAGATTTGCGGCCGTGGCGAGCAGGGATATGTTGATGCGCTCGCGTTGTTGATGGAGGATAAATTTGAGGATCAATAGAGTGAAAAGTGTTTGGAGGAAACAAATCCGGTTTTGCTTGCGCAAGCCGGTTTTTTTGTCGTTAAACCTGACTGGTCGGGTTTAATGAATCCGCGCTATGAAAGGAAATTTATTTGAATACATAGCTTTACAAGTATGATTAAGAAGGATATACTAGGATGATATACATAATAAGAGGCAGAAACGATACATGAGAGAAGGCAGGTCTCCAATCAGAATAACGGCATTGACGATTTGTTTCGTTCTGTTTTTTTGTGTTTTTTTAAACGGATGTGGAAACGGCAGCACTTCGGATACGCAAGTTAATAGCGTAAGCAGTGCGGGAAGGTCGGAGCCGGCGGTTTTGGTGCCTGAATCCCCGGGAACATCTGTAATTGGAAACGAAATGGCGACAATCGATATTTCAAATGTTTCTGAAGGTTATGTCCATGTGCAATACCTGGGCGATATCAGCAAGGTGAAATTGCAGATATCACATGACGGAGGAGATCCGTACACCTATAATCTGGAACAGGGGGTAAAGGATGTTTTCCCGCTGAACCAGGGTGACGGTACTTATAAGTTGACTGTTTACGAGCACAAAGAGGGCGGAGGAGACGATGAATACAGCCAGGCGTTCAGCGGTCAGGTGGAAGTGACGCTGCGCGATGAATTCTTGCCGTTTTTGTATCCGAACCAATATATAGAGTTCACGCCGGAAAGCGCTGCGGTAAAGATGGGCGCTGAATTGGCTGCAACTGCAAATGATGATCTTGAGGCAGTAGCAAATATTTACAACTATGTGATCCAGAATATTACCTATGATTATGACAAAGCAAAGCAGATCGAGGACGGAACCATTTCAAGCGGATATCTTCCCAATGTGGATGAAACGCTTCAGGAAAAAACGGGAATATGCTTTGATTATGCTGCGCTGATGACTGCCATGCTCCGTACGCAGGGAATCCCGACACGGCTTGTGATCGGCTATGCAGGGGAGCTTTATCATGCGTGGATCAGCGTTTATATCAAGGACGTGGGATGGATTGACAATATCATCTATTTTGACGGAAAAGAATGGTCGCGGATGGATCCTACGCTTGCGGCCGCGGGCGACAGCGCCAAGGAATTTGTAGGGGATGGCAGCAACTATCACGATCTTTACATTTATTGATCTGGGGGAAAATAGAATGGCAAAAAAACAGAAAAGGCTTTCAGACAGTGAAATCGCCGGATTTTGCGAGCAGCTTGCATACATTATAAAGGCGGGAATATCTTTGCAGGAAGGCCTTATGCTGATGAGCGAGGACGCAAAAAATGATGCGGAAGCAAAAATAACGCAAGGCCTGCTGGAGTCTGTGGAAAGTGGCAGCTCGCTTGCGTATGCGCTGGGGCTTTCAGAAGAATTTCCAAAATATATGGTTAATATGGTGGAGATTGGTGAAAACTCGGGCCGCCTTGAAGAGGTGCTTGAATCCCTCTGCACCTACTATGAGAGGAACGAAGCGGTTTCAAGAAACATCAGGAGTTCGGTCACATATCCGGTTGTCATGATTGCGATTATGGTTGCTGTAATCCTTGTCATTATTATTGAAGTGCTTCCTGTATTCCAGGAGGTATTCCTGCAGTTGGGGAGCGAGGTATCTCCCTTTGTGCAGGGGATCATGAATTTTGGAGCAGGGGTGCAGGAATATGCCTGGCTTATTATAGGGATTATTGCGGCGATCATTATTATTGCCCTGATCCTGCGGAATACAGCTGCGGGCAGGCGCGGCCTTTCTGCCATTTCCGAGCGCCTCTTCAGGAGAATGTCCGCAACAATTTCTTCCGGCAGGTTTGCCTCCGCAATGGCGCTGATGCTCAGCAGTGGTATGGATGTGGACGAATCGCTTACAATGGCCGCAGAACTTATGGAAAGTGATACAGCGCGTAAAAAGATACAGCAGATCAAAGAAAAAATGAATAACGGGATCGGCTTTGCGGAGGCGATTGTTGAGACCGGAATGTTTGGCGGCCTTTATGGAAAGATGATCACCGTGGGATTTAAAACAGGAACTCTTGATGGCGTGATGAAGAAAGTTGCACAGCACTATGAGGAAGAAATCGACAGGAAACTTTCCGGCATCATAGCGGCGCTTGAACCTACGCTGGTAGCAATCCTTTCTGTGATTGTGGGAATGATCCTGCTTTCCGTTATGCTGCCGCTTATGGGCGTTATGTCTGCAATCGGCTAAGGAGTAACGTTTTATGAACAAAGCGTTTGTGAAAAAAAAGAAACAGTTGCCCCATGTTGTCAAAGTTCTGATACCAGTTGCTTTTTTTATAGCGATTGTGCTTTTTGTAGTACTTGGCGTACAGAATGTATCGGCATCGGCACAGTCCGAGAGACTGAAAACGATGGAACAGGCTGTAAGGCGCGCAGCCGTACAGTGTTACGCGATTGAAGGCAGGTATCCAAGGGATATTGCTTATTTGGCTGATAATTACGGACTGATTCTGGACAAGGAAAAATATGTATATCACTACCAGGTGTTTGGTACAAACCTGATGCCTGATATTTCTGTCTTTGAAGCAAAATAAATTGCCTGGAGAAATGTATGGAACAAAAGAAACAGCATATCGTTGATATCGTATTTGTATTATGCTTGTTTTGTGTATTTGCTATATTGTCGCTTTTTATCGTGGTTATGGGCGCCAGCGTTTACAAAGGCATATCAAAGGATATGACTGCGAATTATAACGCCAGGAGCTCGCTTACCTACCTGACGGAAAAGATACGGCAAAATGACTCGGCAAGCAGCGTGGAAATTGGCACGCTGAGTGGGGAGACTGCTCTTATATTGACAGAGAATGCGCAGGGCAGGGAATATGAGACGTGGATTTATGTCGCGGATGGAGCGCTTTATGAAGTTGCGGTCACAGCGGGGACGCAGGTCTCCCTGGGAGACGGGCAGATGATCACTGAGCTTGCGGAGTTTGAGCTGGAGCGTCTGGATGATCGTTTATTGAAAATCAGGGCGATTGATTTGGATGGTAATACGTTTGAGACGATGCTGCACACCAAGAGCGCTGTAATAGGGATGAAATAAACATGGGTAATATGCGGACATCGAAAACAAAGCTGTTTTTACTGGAAATGGTCATCATTTTACTGTTCTTTGCATTTGCAGGCGCCGTTTGCATGAATTTATTTGTGAAGGCAAAGCTTTTGAGCCAGCAAAGCACTGATTTAACCCAGGCTACACTGCAGGCACAGGCTGCCGCGGAAACAATCAAGAGCACCGGGAAGGATGCGGACGAGCTTTTTGCTATGATCGGAGCCATACCATCACAGGATGGGCTTTGTGTTTACTACGATCAGGAATGGAATGAAGTTTCGGTTGAGCAGGATGCGACGTATGAAATGAAGATTGTATTTCTTGAGGAAAACAGGGAGTTAACTTCAAATATTACCGTTGAAAAGGAGGACGACATAATCTACAGCCTTACAACGACGCAATTTGACGGGGGTTTCAACAAGTAATTAAATGTGCCGCATAGCGCAGATAGAATCATGTAAGTTGTACGGGGGGGATTTGCCGGAAAGGGCAGGAGGATCGCCTGTTGGTTAGCAGTCCTGACAAATGCTGCTTGCGTAATATTTGAAAAACTGCAATAAAGGGAAACTGATTATGGATAAAAAGCAGGGCCAAAATACATTAAATACTGGAATTGGAGTCGGAGGGACCTCTATATTGGCAATTTTTGTGGTGTTGTGCCTGGTGACGCTTGCATCCCTTTCCCTTGTTTCCGCACAGGCCGATTATGGCCTCGCAAAGAAAACGGCTGAAGCAGCGCAGGAATATTACGCTGCAGACGCACAGGCGGAGCGGCAGCTTGCTGTATTGACGTCGGCGGTTGAAGCGGGCGGAGATATTGACGCAGTTGCTGGAAACGGTATTGAAATAAAAGAGATCAAAGACAAAAGCGCAATTTTGAGTTATACTATACAGATAAATCAACACAAGAATTTATACGTGGAAATTGAGCTCGGTTTGGACGCAGTAGGGAAGCTGAATGGTGAATGGGCGCGTCGTTGCTGGGAAACGCAACTCGTGGAAAGCGACGATGATGGAACGGAAACACTCAATTTACTACAGTAAATGGAGGGCTTCAGGATGGATGCAGAAGAAATTTTAAGAATCGCGGCAGAAAGGCAGGCTTCCGATATTTTTATTGTGGCAGGCTTACCGTTGTCGTTGAAAATCAGCAATCAGATACACAGGCACGGCGATGAAAAGCTGATGCCGGAGGATACAGAACGTATCATCCGTGAAATCTATCAGCTTGGCCAGCGCAATCAGGAAAAGATGCTGACAGAAGGTGACGACGATTTTTCGTTTTCCATGACAGGGATTTCGCGTTACCGCGTCAGCGTATACCGCCAGCGCAGTTCAATCGCTGCTGTGGTACGTGTGATCGCATTTAGCCTGCCGGACGCCAGACAGCTTGGGATACCGGATACGGTTCTGGATCTTGGAAGAAAGCCAAAAGGACTTGTGCTTGTGACAGGGCCGGCCGGAAGCGGGAAATCAACAACGCTGGCGTGCATTATTGACGTGATTAATGAAAACCGCAATAGCCATGTTGTGACTCTGGAGGATCCGATTGAATACCTGCATCGCCACAAAAAGAGTATCATAAGCCAAAGAGAGATTTCCACGGATACAAAAAGCTATTCGGTGGCATTGCGCGCCGCGCTAAGGCAGGCGCCGGATGTCATCCTTCTTGGGGAGATGCGCGACTATGAGACAATCAGTATCGCAATGACTGCGGCAGAGACAGGGCATCTTGTAATATCGACACTTCATACGATGGGAGCCGTAAATACGATTGACAGGATCATTGACGCGTTCCCGCCGAACCAGCAGGGGCAGATTCGCGTACAGCTTTCGATGGTGCTGCAGGCTGTTGTGTCCCAGCAACTTGTGACAAATGTAGAAGGAAACGTTAGTCCGGTTTTCGAAATTATGCTTTGTAATGCGGCAATCAGGAATATGATCCGCGAATCGAAAACACATCAGATCGATACGGCTATTTTTTCATCAGCGGCCGAAGGAATGGTGGGCATGGATACAAGCCTGCAAAAAATGTATGAAAAGGGAATGATTACCGAAGAGGAAGCTCTGATGCACAGTGTTTCACCTGATTTGTTGCGCAGGAAGTTGCATAGGTAAAGGAAAGGACAAACGCATCATTGGAAGGAAAAACGTTATATATTGAAATGTTCGGCGGATTTCAGGTGTTTTTGGATGCCGAGCCAATTATTACAAAGGAAAGCAGAAACAGCAAGGTATTGCAGCTTATGCAGTACTTGGTGTGTAATCATGGGCGCATGGTTTCGCAGGACGAGCTGATTGGCGTTATAATTGGCAACGAAGAATGTGAGAACCCTGTAGGAACCCTTAAAAATCTCGTATACAGATTGCGTAAGCTATTGGAATCTTCCGGAGTATCCGGAGAACTCATCCAGTATAAAAAAGGAGCGTACGGATTTTGCAATACCATATCCTGCATAATTGACGAAGAGGAGTTTACGGCGCTTGTTAAACGGATACGTTCCGGAGAAGGCACAGAGGAAGAGACGTTTGAACTTTGCCTGAACGCTGTAGACTTATATAAAGGCGCCTTTTTGCCAAAGACATCAGGTGAACCCTGGGTGATGGGGCATTCCGTACAATTTCAGGAAATGTACAGCGAGTGTTTCCGGACGGCGTATGAAATTGCCGAAAAAACAGGAAAGCAGGATAATCTCGTTTCGCGGTTGCAAAAGGCGGCGTCTTTGTATCCGTATGAAGAAGATTTATCGCTGATGTATATCTATTGCCTTTACGAAACCAAACGTGTTAAAGAAGCAATGGAGGTTTACGAATCAACGATTACAATGCTTTTTAACGATCTTGGAATAGGACCGTCTGAGCGGATGCAAAAACTTTATCAGAAAATGACAGGGGGAATGCAGGAGGTAGCGATTTCGGTTGCGGATGTACGCAGCAAAATAGGAGAGAACGAATATGAGAAGGGTGCATATTTTTGCAATTTAGAGGTCTTTTCAAATATTTACCGGTTTGTTGTGCGTCACATGGAACGCAGCGGGCAATCGGTGTTTTTGATGCTGTGCACCATTACTGAACTGGATGGGGCGCCGCCGGAAAGCGGCGATAGAACGCAAAAGATCATAGAACATTTCCATGATTCTGTGAAAGCGTCGCTCAGAAGAGGGGATGCGTATACAAGGTACAGCCCTTCCCAGTTCCTTTTGATGTTGATGGAAATAAAACTGGAAAATTGTGACGTTGTTTCTGAACGGCTGCGGCGTAATTTTTATAAGCATCCGAAAATGAACCAGATGCGGCTTGCATGCAAAAGCATTTCGGCAGCTGATATGGATTTTATGATGAGCAATCATATTCCTGGAGAGGAACTCAAATGGTAGCAGGATATTGTATGCGATAAGGCATGGCCGGCAGAAAAATAGAAATGCAGTCGGGTAACATAAAACCCCCGGTACTTTGTACCGGGGGTTTGTTTTGCTGTTTTCTGATCACGTGGGAGATCAGTACATTCCGGGCATTCCACCAGGAGCAGCCGGCATAGCGGGAGCTTCCGGAGCAGGAAGATCCGTTACGACGCTTTCCGTTGTGAGCAGCATAGCCGCAACGGAGCATGCGTTCTGGATTGCGCTGCGCGTAACCTTTGTCGGATCGATGATGCCTTCCTTGATCATATCCACATATTCGTTTTTAGCAGCATCGTAGCCAAATGTTTTGGAGTTGTCCGCAAGGATTTTTTCCACGATGATGCTGCCTTCAAGACCTGCGTTTGCAGCGATCTGCCTTACTGGCTCTTCCAGTGCGCGCAGAACAATTTTTGCGCCTGTCTTTTCATCGCCGGAAAGCTTTTCGATCAGTGCCTTAATATCCTCGGAAGCTTTGAGGGGAGCGGTACCGCCGCCAGGAACAATACCTTCCTCAACAGCAGCGCGCGTTGCTGCGAGTGCGTCCTCGATCCGCAGCTTTGCTTCCTTCATTTCCGTTTCAGTTGCTGCGCCTACGCGGATAACGGCAACGCCGCCAGCCAGCTTGGCAAGTCTTTCCTGAAGTTTTTCCTTATCATAATCGGAAGTCGTTTCTTCGATCTGTGCTTTGATCGATTTGATCCTAGCCTGAATGTCTTCCTTTTTGCCCATGCCTTCCACGATGACAGTGTTTTCTTTATCGACCTTAACCTGTTTTGCATGGCCGAGCATATCCATCGTAGCATCCTTGAGCTCGATGCCAACTTCCTCTGAAATTACGGTACCGCCTGTAAGGACGGCGATATCCTGCAACATTGCTTTTCTTCTGTCGCCAAAGCCCGGAGCCTTAACCGCAACGCAGTTGAACGTCCCGCGCAGTTTGTTGACAACCAGTGTCGCAAGCGCTTCGCCTTCAACATCCTCAGCGATGATAAGAAGCTTTTTACCCTGCTGAACGATCTGCTCAAGAATGGGGAGAAGGTCCTGGATATTGGTGATCTTTTTATCAGTAATCAAAATGAGCGCATCGTCGAGCACCGCTTCCATTTTGTCGGTATCCGTTACCATGTATGCCGAAGCATAACCACGGTCAAACTGCATACCTTCTACAACGTCGAGCTCGGTCTGCATCGTTTTGGATTCTTCCACTGTGATAACGCCGTCGTTTCCAACCTTTTCCATTGCCGTGGAGATAAGCTGGCCGACACGGTCGTCTGCGGCTGAAATGCTCGCAACCTGGGAGATTGCCTTGCTGTCCGCAATCGGTTTGGACATGCCCTTCAATGCTTCAACGGCAACTTCGGAAGCGTTGAGGATACCTCTTTTTACGCCCATCGGGTTTGCGCCAGCAGCTACGTTCTTAAGCCCTTCGCGAATGATTGCCTGAGCAAGCAGGGTAGCGGTTGTCGTACCGTCGCCCGCCACGTCGTTCGTCTTCGTAGCAACTTCCTTAACGAGCTGTGCGCCCATGTTTTCGAAGGGATCTTCAAGCTCGATCTCTTTTGCGATTGTTACACCGTCGTTGGTGATAAGCGGGGAACCGAATTTTTTATCGAGAACAACATTTCTGCCCTTCGGTCCAAGCGTTACTTTTACGGTATCTGCCAACTGATTCACGCCACTCTCAAGTGCGCGGCGTGCTTCTTCGCCAAATTTCAACTGTTTTGCCATAATTATTTGCCTCCTTCTTATTTCACAACTGCCAGAATGTCAGACTGGCGAACGATAATGAACTCGTCTCCATCCAGCTTTACTTCTGTGCCTGCATACTTGGAATAAAGAACCCTGTCGCCCTTCTTTACTTCCATTTTAACTTCTTTTCCGTCCACTGTGCCGCCGGGGCCAACTTCTACAACCTCAGCAACCTGGGGTTTTTCCTGAGCTGAACCGGGCAGGACAATGCCGCTCTTTGTCGTTTCTTCCGCTTCTACTGATTTGATGACAACCCTGTCACCCAAAGGCTTAATAGTCATATTCAATAACCTCCTGTAAAATAATTTACTTTCTTAAATGTGTTAGCACTCGATTTGAGTGAGTGCTAATATTTCTAAAACCTATGATATATATAATCGATTAATAAATCAAATAACAAGAATCTGGAAAAATACCAAAATTTTAATTTTAAAAGAAGATACAGCCGTTTATCTCCCGAATGCTCTTATTAAATTCGAATTTTATATATATTTTGTCTCGACTTACCGTTTAAAACATTGTAAAATATAGATACTATATTATTGAAGCATTTCTGAGATACACGAATCGATTTTTAAATACAAAGGGGAAGCATATGGATAAATGGGACAAAAGGTTCATGGACCTTGCGGAAGAGATTTCTCATTGGACAAGCTGTTATAAGCCTAACAGGAGTATTGGCGCTATTATCGTGAAAAACAAACGTATTGTGACGACGGGCTATAACGGTGCTCCTGCCGGAATGGACAGCTGCAAGGAACGGGGAGAGTGTATGCGGGTAAACCTCGGCATCTCATCCGGGGAGAGACAGGAGCTTTGTTATGCAATCCACGCGGAGCAAAACGCGATCATACAGGCTGCAAAGCTTGGCGTGGCGATTGACGGAGCGACGATGTACTGTACGCACCAGCCGTGTGCGATCTGCGCGAAGATGATCGTAAACGCGGGAATTATCCGTGTGGTATACAAGCATCCGTATCCTGACGATTTTGCGAAAAAGATTTTCGATTCCGTTGAAATCCAGATTGAACAATATAAATAGTACAGAACAAGGGGAGTAAATTTTTATGAAGGTAAGTGAAATTGCAAAACTGCTCGAAGCCGAATATCTTTGCGGAGAGGAGCAGAGGGATATGGAGATACTTTGCGCGTGCGGCGCGGACATGATGAGCGACGTACTTGCTTTTACAAAGCACGATGCGATCCTGATGACGGGGCTTGTGAACAATCATGTGATCCGTACAGCCGAGATGATGGATATTCCCTGCGTGTTGTTTGTGCGCGGAAAGCGTCCGGCGCAGGATATCATCGATATGGCAAACGAACGCGATATGATATTGCTTGCAACCGATAAACCGATGTTTACCACATGCGGGATGCTTTATCAAGAAGGAATCAAAGGCGGCATGCGGGAGGCGTAAGGATATGGTCTACACCTGTGAATACGAAATAAAAAAAGATGACTTTGTGGCTGCGGGGGAGGCTTCCTCGCAGATCAAAAATAAATTGAAGCAGATTGGCGTGGACGCCGCGTTGATCAGGAAGATTGCAATCGCTTCTTATGAAGCGGAAATTAACATGATTATTCATAGTCTTGGCGGGCAGATGAAGCTGGACATCGAGGACGACGGACGCATTACGATTGTATGCGCGGATGTCGGCCCGGGAATTCCGGATATCGGCCTTGCAATGCAGGAAGGGTATTCCACAGCCTCCGATACGGTGCGCGAAATGGGTTTTGGCGCAGGCATGGGGCTTCCGAATATCAACAAAAACAGCGACAATATGCAGATCGAATCCAGTCCGGCAGGGACGACGGTTACGATGAGATTTGAGATGTCATAACAAAAATTAGGATTGATAGAACAATGGAAAAATACTTTCATTCAGTGCGCCTTGAAAAGGAAAAATGTTCAGGCTGCACAAACTGTATCAAAAGATGTCCAACCGAGGCGATCAGGGTTCAAAAAGGAAAAGCGAAAATTCTGAAGGAGCGGTGCATCGATTGTGGGGAGTGCATTCGCGTGTGTCCTTATCATGCCAAAAAAGCGGTAACAGATCCGCTTTCCAGCATTAGCGATTTCAAATACAAAATTGCGCTTCCTGCGCCGGCGCTTTATGCACAGTTCAAGATGCTGGGGCATGAAGACAAGGTGGACAGGGTTCTTTCTGGCCTGAAGGCGATGGGGTTTGACGATGTTTTCGAAGTGGCAAAAGGCGCGGAAATATGCTCGAAAGCCATTGCGGAGGAGCTGAAAAAGTCGCACATAAAGCCGCTTATTTCCTCTGCGTGCCCTGCGGTGGTACGGCTGATACAGGTGCGTTTTCCAGAGCTTTTGGATAATGTAGTCAAGGTGGATGCGCCGGTAGAGGTGGCTGCAAAGGTTGCAAAGATGGAGTTTGCAAAGAAAAACAATGTCGACATTTCCGAAATCGGCGCATATTTTATTACGCCGTGCCCGGCGAAGATGACGAGTATCAAAGCGCCGCTTGCGAAAGAGAAGAGCGATGTGGATGGCGCGATTTCTATATTGGAGGTATACGGACTGCTGACCGGGCAGCTTAAGGCTGCGGAGGCAAAGCGGTTTTCCGGGGTAAAGGCATCGGCAAAAGGAATCGGCTGGGCAAACAGCGGAGGAGAAATCTACGCGATCGGCGAAAAGAATGCGCTTGCGGTGGATGGGATTGGAAACGTGGCGCGCGCCCTCGAAGATATTGAAAACGATAAGCTAAAGGATCTTGACTATTTTGAAGGACTTGCGTGCGTGGGAGGATGCGTGGGCGGCCCGCTTGTATTTGAAAGCTCATTTGTGGCGCAATCGCGCGTGCAGAAAATTTGCGACGAGGTAGGACTGGACGAGACCATCGAACAGGATGCGGAAACCTATATGAAGGATGGAGTCGCCTCGATCAAAAAGGAAATAGAACCGGTGGACGTCATGAAGCTTGACGACGACCGTATGGAGGCGCTTAAAAAAATACAACGCATCGAGGAATTGATGGAAAAGCTGCCAGGGATGGATTGCGGGAGCTGCGGCGCGCCAAGCTGCCGTGCGCTTGCAGAGGATATCGTCAGGGGGCATGCAACGGAAATGGACTGTGTGTTTATGCTCAAAGAAAAGGTCAAATTTCTTGCGGAGGAAATGGTTGATCTCGCAAGTAAAGATAATAAAGAGGATGAGGAGGACAGATAATGAGGGCAGCGGAAATAGCTGAAAAAATGGAATTAAAGCTTTTAACGGACGGCCTTGCTGAAGAAGCGGAGGTTACCGACGGCTGCGTGTGCGACCTGCTTAGCTGGGTGATGGCGCGCGGGGAAGCGGGAATGGCGTGGATTACGGTGCAGACGCACCTGAACGTAGTCGCGGTTGCCTGCCTGCATGACTTTGCGTGCGTGATCGTTCCTGAGAATATCGACGTGCCGCAGACGACGCTCGATAAGGCAAAGGAAGAGGGCGTACTGATTTATTCGTCGCCAAAAACAGCGTATGCTCTGTGCTGTGATTTATGCAGGCTTGGCATCGGAAGCTGATATGCGCCTGTACTACGACCTGCATATCCATTCGGCGCTTTCACCTTGCGCGGATGACGATATGACGCCCAACAACATTGTGAATATGGCGAAGCTGAAAGGGCTGGACCTCATAACGGTAAGCGATCATAATTGTGCAAAAAATGTCAGGGCCGCAGCCAAAGTAGCGGAAGACGAGGGGGTACTCCTGCTGCCTGGAATTGAGATGACCACGGCGGAGGAAGTACATCTGCTTGTTTTTTTTGCTGATGCGTTGCAGGCGGAGGACTTTGGAGACCTATTATACGACGCGTTGCCGGATATCAAAAATAAACCTGACTTTTTTGGGAACCAGCTCGTAATGGACGAAAACGACGAGGTGAAGGGCACACTTGAAAAGCTCCTCATTTCGGCGTTGCCGTACGATATAGATGAAAGCTGTGCCCTGGCAAGGGAGCACGGAGGATATGTTGTGCCGGCGCATATCAATAAAGGAGCAAATTCCATGCTGGCGAATCTAGGTTTTTTTCCGCCGCAGATACACTTCAAGACAATCGAGGTAGTACGCGGGCTGGCAATCGAAAACGATGTATCGCGATTTGAGCAGATACATTCTTCTGACGCGCATAATTTGTGGCAGATTTCAGAGAAATCCGAGCAGCTTGAAACGCCGGACAGAGAGCTCAAAACAATACTGAAAAAATTGTGTGAGTAATTTCACAAAAAGTCGTGCAAATCCAATTATTATATGGTAAAATAATATTGTTAACAAAATCCCAAACAATAAAAACAAAATGGTAGATTTTTTAAGGAGGCACTTTTCCATGGGAAACACCGCAGAAGTACAAGCAAAATTCGACGAATTAAAAGGGGTAATTTATGAAATGAAGCAGAAGCCGGGTCCCCTTATGCCGGTGATGCAGAAGGCTCAGGAGATCTTTGGATCGCTTCCGTTTGAAGTGCAAAAATTTATAGCGGAAGAAATGAACATCCCGATGACGGACGTATATGGGGTTGCGACGTTTTATTCCCAGTTTGCACTGGAACCCAAAGGCAAGCACGTAATCGGTGTTTGTATGGGAACGGCCTGTTACGTAAAGAAAGCGGAAGGGATTCTCAACCAGCTTGAAGAGGAATTGCAGGCTGAGCCGGGGACGACGACGCCGGACGGACTTTTTACACTGGAAGCTACGCGCTGCCTTGGCTGCTGCGGGCTGGCTCCGGTTATCATGATTGACGACCAGGTATATGGAAGACTGAAACCAGAGGATATCTCAGGGATTCTTGGTCTCTATAAGAATAAACAATAACAACGGCACGCTTATGAAAGAGATTTCTTTGCATATTATGGACATTGTCCAGAATTCGATTACGGCGAACGCGAAGCTTATCGAGATATCACTCGTAATCGACAGAAAAAAAGATGTGATTTCCATTACGATTAAAGATAATGGGAAGGGAATGAGCAAAGAAATGCTTGCGAATGTAACGAGTCCTTTTGTAACAACGCGTACAACACGCCGTGTAGGACTTGGAATATCGCTTTTTAAAGCAGGCGCGGAAGGCTCCGGAGGGAGTTTTACGATTACATCGGAAGAAGGCGCAGGAACAGAGCTAACAGCATCGTATGTGCTCGATAATATCGACAGGCCGCCGATTGGGGATTTTGCAGGAACAGCCAAAACGCTTATTATCTGTAATCCTGATATCGATTTTGCAGTCGCCGTCGAAATTGACGGAAGACGCGAGGTATTGGATACGCGTGAGATACGCCAGGTGCTTGGCGAAGATGTTCCGCTTGATTTGCCGGATATATCCGGATGGATCGGCGAAAGCCTCACAGAGATTTTTCCGCAGGAGTACGTTGATTTTTAGAAATTGAATTTTTGCCGGCTTTGGGCCGCAAAATACAAACAAATAATTTCGGCCGACCGCTTGCCGGAAAAGCGGAAATAAACATTGCTGCATTAGCCGGCAACATAATGTTTAGAAGCATGGGGAGTAAAAAAATGAAGTCACTGCAAGAGTTGGAAGCAATCAGAAACAAGATGCAAGGGAAGATTGACATTCGTAAAAATGATGCGGAAAAACGCGTTGTTGTTGGAATGGCCACGTGTGGAATCGCTGCGGGTGCACGTCCGGTATTGCAGGCATTTGTGGACGAAGTGGCAACGAGAAATATGAACGACGTTGTCGTCTCCCAGACAGGCTGCATCGGCGTTTGCCGTTTAGAACCGATTGCCGAGGTATTTATACCGGGCCAGGAAAAAGTCACATACGTTAAAATGGATGCGGAAAAGGCCAAAAGAGTCGTTGCAGAGCATCTGGTGAATGGAAACATTGTGACAGAGTATACAATCGGTTACTATGAGAAGAACAACGCTTAATTTGTACATTTTTATGGAGGTTTAGGATAGATGGATTTTTATCGTGCACACGTATTGGTATGCGGAGGTACAGGCTGTACATCCTCCGGATCAGGGGAGATCATTTCAAAGTTTGAAAGTGAACTCGCGGAAAAGGGACTGGATAAGGAAGTAAAGGTTGTCAGGACCGGATGCTTTGGCCTTTGCGAGGCGGGCCCTATCGTCATCGTATATCCGGAAGGGGCTTTTTACAGCAGAGTCAAGGTGGACGACGTTGCTGAGATCGTGGAAGAACACCTTCTCAAAGGACGTATCGTAGAGCGTTTGCTGCATAAGGAAGATAACGTAGAAGACGTTGCGACGACGCTTGACGACATCGAGTTTTATAAAAAACAGAATCGTGTAGCCCTTCGAAATTGCGGTGTGATCGATCCGGAAGTGATCGACGAGTACATCGCTTTTGACGGTTATAAGGCTCTTGGAACCTGCCTGACTGAAAAAACACCTGAGGATGTAATCGACATCATCAAAAAGTCAGGACTCAGGGGCCGTGGCGGCGGCGGATTTCCGACAGGAATGAAATGGCAGTTTGGCCACGATGCAAAGGGAGACCAGAAATATGTAATCTGTAACGCGGACGAAGGAGATCCGGGTGCGTTTATGGACCGCTCCGTACTGGAGGGAGATCCGCACAGCGTGATCGAAGCAATGGCAATCGCAGGTTATGCCATTGGAGCGAACATGGGTTACGTTTATGTTCGTGCGGAATATCCGATCGCAGTTAAAAGATTGCAGATCGCGATTGACCAGGCCAAGGAATACGGATTGCTTGGCAAAGGAATTTTTGGAACAGATTTTGAATTTGATATTGAGATTCGTCTCGGTGCGGGCGCATTCGTATGCGGCGAGGAGACTGCATTGATGGAATCGATCGAAGGCCGCCGCGGAGAGCCAAGGCCAAAGCCGCCGTTCCCGGCAAACAAAGGATTGTTTGGAAAGCCGACAATTATCAACAACGTTGAAACGTTGGCGAATATCCCGCAGATCATCCTGAAGGGCGCTGATTGGTTCGGTTCTATGGGAACAGAGAAATCCAAGGGTACAAAGGTATTTGCGCTCGGCGGAAAAATTAACAATACAGGTCTTGTGGAAATTCCGATGGGGACGACGCTTCGTGAAGTAATTTATGAAATCGGCGGCGGTATTCCGGACGGAAAGAAATTCAAGGCGGCACAGACGGGCGGACCTTCGGGCGGATGTATCCCGGCTGAGCATCTTGATTTGAAGATCGATTATGATACGCTTACCTCAATCGGTTCTATGATGGGCTCAGGCGGCCTGATCGTAATGGATGAAGACAACTGTATGGTTGACGTAGCGAAATTTTTCCTTGACTTTACGGTTGACGAATCCTGCGGGAAATGCCCGCCCTGCCGTATCGGCACCAAGCGTATGCTCGAGATACTTGAGCGCATCACGGATGGCAACGGTAAGCCCGGAGATATCGAGAAGCTGATCGAGCTTGGAGAGAGCATTAAGGTTGGAGCGCTTTGCGGACTTGGTAAAACGGCGCCGAACCCGGTTCTTTCTACGATCAAGTATTTCAGGGACGAATACGAAGCGCATATTTACGATAAACGCTGCCCGGCTGGACATTGTCAGCAGTTGCTCGTTTACGAGATCATCCCGTCCAAGTGTATTGGATGCGGAATGTGTAAACGTGTATGCCCGGCGGACGCAATTACCGGAGAAGTGAAAAAACCACATCATATCGATCCGGATAAGTGCATCAAATGTGGCGCTTGCGTTGAAAAATGCAAATTTGACGCAATTAAGAGATAAGAAGGAGGATTATGTGATATGGTATCAATTACAATAGATGGCGTTAAAGTAGACGTGCCGGATAATTCCACGGTACTTGACGCTGCAAGAAAAGCAAATATTGACATTCCCACGCTCTGCTATTTAAGAGGCGTAAACGCCATTGGCGCGTGCAGGATTTGTCTTGTGGAAGTGAAAAACAATGCTGCGCTGCAGGCTGCGTGCGTGCTGCCGGTAACAGACGGTATGGAAGTATTCACGAAGTCTGAAAAGGTCTTGAAAGCAAGGAAGGTCAGCCTTGACCTGCTGCTTTCCAATCACGACAGGGAATGCCTGACGTGCGTGAGGAACAAAAATTGCGAGCTCCAGACTCTGGCAGACGAGTTTAACATTCGTGAAATCAAATACCAGGGCGAAAGAATCGAGCATGAGGCTGACGATGAATCCGTATCCGTTGTTCGTAACCAGAACAAGTGCGTGATCTGCAAACGCTGCGTTGCGGCGTGCGCAAAGCAGCAGGGAGTCGGTGTGATCGGCGCGACAAACCGCGGATTCAAAACGACGATCGAGCCTGTGTTCGGCAAATCGCTTGTGGACGTACCCTGTATTAACTGCGGACAGTGTATTGTTTCCTGCCCGGTTGGCGCGCTTTCTGAAAAGAGTGAGATAGACAATGTTTGGGATGCGTTGCACAACCCCAATATGCACGTTGTAGTGCAGCCGGCCCCGGCCGTTCGTGTCGCTCTGGGCGAGGAATTTGGCATGCCGATGGGTACGCGCGTTACGGGCAAGCTTGCAGCGGCACTGCGTAAGCTTGGCTTCGATAAAGTATTTGACACTGATTTTGGCGCTGACCTTACCATTATGGAAGAGGGCTACGAGTTTATTAACAGGGTTCAAAACGGCGGAAAACTCCCGATGATCACATCCTGCTCGCCAGGCTGGATCAAATTCGCAGAGTATTTCTTTCCGGATATGCTGGATAACCTTTCCACGTGCAAATCGCCTCACCAGATGCTGGGTGCGATCATCAAATCCTATTATGCACAGGAAAATGGAATTGATCCGGCGAAAATTTTTACAGTTTCGGTTATGCCGTGTACCGCTAAAAAATACGAGAAAGACCGTGCGGGCGAAGCCGGAACGGATTATCAGGATGTAGACGCGGTACTTACCACAAGGGAAATAGCGCAGATGATCAAGGAAGCGGGAATCGACTTTGTGAACCTTCCGGATGAAGACTTTGACGAGGTGCTTGGCACATCGACCGGAGCAGGCGTTATCTTCGGAGCAACGGGCGGCGTAATGGAAGCGGCGCTTAGGACGGTTGCAGAGGTGCTCACCGGAAAAGAACTGGAAAACATCGATTTCTGTGACGTTCGCGGTATTACGGGAATCAAGGAAGCGGAAATCATGGTTGGCGATATGCCGGTCAAGGTTGCTGTCGTAAGCGGAACAGGGAATGCGAAAAAGCTTCTGGAAGCGGTTCGCGCAGGCGAGAAGGAATACCATTTCATCGAGATTATGGCCTGCCCGGGCGGTTGCGTAAACGGCGGCGGACAGCCGATTGTTTCGGCAAGAGTCAAGAATGTGCTTGATCCGAGAGTGGTTCGCGCCCAGGGCCTTTATGACGAGGACTGTGATAAGCCATTACGGAAATCCCATGAAAATCCGGATATCCAGAAGCTCTATAACGAGTTCCTTGGCGAACCAAACAGCCATAAGGCGCATGAATTACTTCATACGTTCTATGAGGCGAAACCGAAGTATAAACAATCATAAATCCAATCGGAGAAAAACGGCTGCTTTGGTAGCAGCCGTTTTTTTAATCCCGATTTAAAGGATTTAACGTTTTCTGTGTGTAATATATTATTATAATATATACAGGGAAGTTTCAGGAAGTAATATCCGTTATCCCGGTATGGGACATGGATTACCGGACTTGAAAGGATAGAGAATGCCGTTTTTTTCTGAAGAGTGGATACAGGAGTTGCTTGCAAAAGTAAATCTTGTCGACTTGATAGGCGAATATGTGACACTGCAAAATAAATCAGGGCGTTTTTGGGCTTGCTGCCCGTTTCACAATGAAAAGACGCCCAGTTTTTCCGTTAACCCGGAAAAGGGGTTTTACCACTGCTTTGGCTGCGGCAAGGGGGGCAATGCGATCCAGTTTGTAATGGAACAGGAGAAAATGACCTTTCCAGAGGCATGCCAGTACCTTGCAGAAAAGGTGAAACTTCCGGTTCCGGAAAATACGGACAGGACCGGGTATGAGAAACGCAAGCAGCAGCGCGAAAAAATATTTGAAATGAATAAAATTGCCGCTCAGTTTTTTCATGCGAACCTGTATTCCCAGAAGGGCAAGGCTGCTTTGGATTATCTGCATGGCAGGGGGATTGGTGATCGTGTGGTCAAGACGTTTGGAATGGGATTTGCACCCCCTGGTTGGGACCATTTGCTGAAACTTTTGAGTGAAAAGGGCTATACCAAGCAGGATATGCAGGCGGCAGGACTGATTAAGCTGAATGATGGGAAAAGTTATGATATGTTCAGGAACCGCGTAATGATTCCGATCATTAATACATTTTCCAATATCATTGGCTTCGGTGGCCGCGTGATGGACGATGGAATGCCAAAGTATCTCAATTCACCGGAAACAGCGGCCTTCAACAAAAGCCGGAATTTATATAACCTGAATTTGATCCGCAAACAGAAAAATTTGTCACACTTGATTCTGGTTGAAGGATATATGGATGTGATTGCTTTGTCCACATATGGAATACCTGAATGTGTCGCCACGCTTGGAACCGCTCTTACCCAGGACCAGGCAAGGCTTATAAAGCGTTATACCGACCATGTATATGTTTCCTATGACGGAGATGAGGCGGGAAAAAAAGCGACGTTGCGTGCTCTTGGCATCCTCGCGCAGGAAGGGATCGAAACGCGTGTGGTCAGTATTCCCGGAGGACAGGATCCGGACGAGTACTTGAAAGAACATGGCAAAGCGGGATATATTGGGCTGATGAAGGCATCGCTTCCCATGATGGATTACAAGTTCAGTGTGGTGGCGAAAAAATATGACCTGAACGACAGCTACCAAAAAGAGAAGTTTGCGCAGGAGTGCATCTCTATGCTGAAGGGTGTGGACAGCGCCATCATAAAAGAAAAATATATGAAAAAGCTGTCAGAGATGACCGGGTTTTCAATAAATTCGATTGCCCAGGATGCAGGGGGGACAGACCAGAAGGAAATAAAGTGGACTCCGCCGAAGGTGGAAAAGAAAAATACGGATGTAGAGGAAAAGGCTGAAAATTGCCTGATACGGTTATTGTGTACAAATCCGCAGTCGGTTTTAAAGCTGGAGAACCGGATTTCAGAAAAGGATTTCAAAAACGAGACGAATCAAAAAATTTTTTCCTATACTTTACAGTGCGTAAAAAAAGGGTTTTCTCCTACCAGTGCCGAAATATTATTAGCACTGCAAAAGGAGGATGAACTGAAACACGCTACGGAATTATTGAGCGAAGACGGTTCCAATGGTGTTCAGAAAAATTTTGACGACTTTTTTGAGGACTGCGTAAAGCAGATCGAATTGAGCCGTTTGGAAGGACAAAGAAAGCTATTGCTGGTGAAATGCGAGGCGCAGGCTGATCCTGAGAAAAGAAGGGAGTTGCTTGAGCAGGTAGGGACGCTGGCAAAAAAAATACATAGGCTGAAAACAAGTTTTTAAAATTTTATAGTAGGTGAAATTGATTGACTGAGAAAAAAACAACAGAACAAAACATGGAAGAAACGGCGGCTGAAATGGACGTCAAGCAAAGCGCTGGTAAGGAAACGAAACCTGCCGATAAAAAGGAGCAGTCCAAGCTTACGGATGAGCGCATTGCGAAAATCGTGGAGATCGGAAAGACAAAAGGTGTATTGAAGTATGCTGAGATATCGGAATATGTGGACGATACGCATGCGGTTCCCGATCAGATCGATAAACTTTACGAAGCACTTGAAGAGCACAGCATCGATGTGATCGACGACGAGATCGAAAAAGAAGTGCCCAAAGCGGAAGAAGATACTGAAACGGCTGATTTTGAAATATCCATGCCGGAAAACATCAATATCGACGATCCGGTAAGGATGTACCTCAAAGAGATCGGCAAAGTGCCGCTGCTTTCCGCTTCAGAGGAAGTGGAGCTTGCAAAGCGTATGGGAGAAGGCGATCAGGAGGCGAAACGCAAGCTTGCCGAGGCAAACCTGCGGCTTGTCGTCAGCATCGCCAAGCGCTATGTAGGCCGTGGTATGCTCTTTCTGGATTTGATTCAGGAAGGAAACCTTGGGCTGATTAAGGCTGTTGAAAAATTCGACTATCAAAAGGGATATAAGTTCAGCACATATGCTACATGGTGGATTCGGCAGGCGATTACGCGCGCTATCGCAGATCAGGCGCGCACGATCCGTATTCCCGTGCACATGGTGGAAACGATTAACAAGCTGATCCGTATTTCACGTCAGCTGTTACAGCAGTACGGGAGGGATCCGTTGCCGGAAGAGCTTGCGAAGGAAATGGATATTCCGGAAGAAAAGGTGCGGGAGATACTGAAAATAGCTCAGGAGCCTGTTTCCCTTGAAACGCCGATTGGCGAGGAGGAGGACAGTCATCTTGGAGATTTTATTCCGGACGATGATGCGCCGGCTCCGGCGGAAGCAGCTGCATTCACGCTCCTAAAGGAGCAGTTGATGGATGTGCTTGATACGCTTACGCCGAGGGAAGAAAAAGTGCTCAAGCTGCGTTTTGGACTGGAAGATGGACGGGCAAGGACGCTTGAAGAGGTAGGCAAGGAATTTCAGGTGACAAGGGAGAGGATTCGGCAGATTGAAGCAAAGGCTTTGCGGAAACTGCGGCATCCGAGCAGAAGCAAAAAATTAAGGGATTTCCTGGAATAGGGATATAAAGGCGGCGTTAAGCCGCCTTGTTTATACGCGGCAGAAAACAGGACAGAAGAATTTTATGGAATTATCACTCAGGATGCGTGCAATCGCAACATTTGCAAAAGAAGCGGATATTGTGGCGGATATAGGATGTGACCACGGATTTGTAACGGCAGCGCTGATCGAGGATTATGGCGCGAAGCAAGTCATTGCGTGCGACATCAGTGAAAAATCGCTGCAAAAGGCGAAAAAGCTTGTTTGCGAACATAATTTAGTGCAATCTGTTGACTTTTATGTTGCAGATGGACTGAGCGCGCTGACAGATAAGTCCCCGGATTGTGTGATTATTGCAGGAATGGGAGGCCTTTTGATCCGGGACATTCTGGAAAGAGATATCAAAACGGCAAAAAGAGCGCAGAAGCTGGTGTTGGCGCCTCAGGGCAATGAATACGAGCTGCGTACGTTTTTGTATGAGAACGACTTTATGATATATGATGAAGCGATTGTATATGATGAAGGCAAATATTATCAGGTGATTGTTGCCAGAGAAGGCAGGGGGATTTGCCCGGAAGAGATTTACCTGCGGTACGGATACTATCCGGCAAAGCGCAAGGAGCAGTTGCAAAAGGAATTTTTGCAGCGTAAGCTGCTGGAGACGGAAATGATTATGGAAAAAGCGCATCGGGGGAAAAATACGGATTCATACATCAAAGAAAAGCAAGAACTGCACAGAAAGATACAGGAGGTACTGCAATGTCTGTAACGCTGGAACAGGTGGGCGCGTTGATTGAGAAAATGGCGCCGCAGAAGTTTGCTGAGGATTGGGACAATACGGGTTTCAACCTGAATCTTCATAACCGGGACATAACAGGAATCTATATTTGCCTTGACGTAACACAGGAAGCAATCAGGGATGCGGCGGATAAAAAATGCAATTTGATTATCTCTCATCATCCGTTGCTGTTTCGTGCGGTGAAACGTCTGGACAATGCAGAATATGAAGGAAAATGTATACAGCTTTTGATGCGGGAAGGAATTTCCCTGTATTGCGCGCATACGAGTATTGACCGTGCGCCAAAGGGGATTAATTCATGGCTGGCGGATATTTTTAATCTTGGGAACAGGCGTTATCTCAGCGACGAGATAAGGGAACCGTATTATGAGGTGGCAGTCCATGTCCCGCAGGAGCAGGCGGCGCAGGTGCGTGACGCGATGACAGCGGCGGGTGCGGGAAGACTGGGCGATTACAGTGATTGCACCTATAGTATTGAAGGAAATGGCACATTCCGTCCTGATGCAAATGCACATCCTTTCATTGGCACTGCCAATCAAATGGAAACGGTGAAGGAAATCAGGATATCCTCGATCTGTAAGAAGAGCAGGCTCGTGGGAGTAATCGCCGCAATCAGGTCTGCGCATCCTTATGAGGAACCCGCGATCAGCGTGCTAACGACGGAAGAGCCCGTTGGGATAGAGGCCGGACTTGGCGTGGTCGGAGATTTGCCGGCGAAGATGACCGCAAAAAAAGCGCTTGATATTTTGAAAAAGGCGCTTCATACAGATAGCGTAAGGGTTGCCGGCGATCTTGAATCTGAGGTGGGCCGGATCGCCGTATGCGGCGGCGCGGCCGGAGAATTTGCAGACGCAGCGAAGAAAAAAGGTGCGCAAATGTATATCACAGGCGAGATTAAGCATAATTTCTATGCGGCCCGTAATGGTATCATATTGGTGGAAGCGGGACATTTTGATACGGAAAAATGCTTTTGCGAGGGATACGCACAAGGTTTACAAAATCTGTTAAATGATGTAAACTATAACATAGCGATTTATGTGGAAAATTTACGGAGACCATACGTAAATTATTGAGGAGGATTGTCGTTGAATAATTTAGATGCTTTATGGGATTATCAGGCAGCGGAAAATGAGTTGGAGACATATGAGCGTTCGCTCAAAAATACAGAGACGCGGAAAAAACTGGTGCATCAGCAGCAGATTTTCCAGAGTAACCAGCAGAAGCTGAAACAACTCGAGCAGGAATCGATTTTGCTGCAAAATAAAATGAATGAAATCGCCAGTCAGATGGACGTGGTACAAAAGCAGATGACGGAAAAGCGGGAAGAAATTTCCGAGGTGTCCGGATACGACCTTGAGGATATGTTTCTTGACGATGTGCGGGAAATGATCAAGGAGTGCGAGAACAATAAAAATTCGATTGAGGTGGATAAGCGCAAACTTGTGGATATCATGCACCGCATTGAAAAATCGGAGACAGAAATCAGGGAAACGCTTGTTAAAATGAGCAATGCAAAAAAGCAGTTTGATCATTTAAAGGAGCAGCATGCCAAGGAGATCGACGCAGGGAAAGGCGATCTGGATAAGCTTCGCGCCAATGTAACAAAAGCGGCGGCAGGAATTGATCCGAAGCTGATGGAGCGTTACAAGTCCATTAAGCAGCACAGGCCGAACCCCATGGCAAAGTTGGTGGGAGACCGCTGCGAGGGATGTAAGATGCAGCTGCCTTCCGGGGTGCTGCAGAACCTGAAAATTGACGGCAATGTTGTGGAATGCGAAAATTGCGGCAGAATCCTGTATGTGAAGGATGAATAAAAGAAAAATGATTGAGCAGACCGGATGGTTGCGCGCGTAAGCGTGAGGAAAGTCCGGGCTCCGCAGGGCAGAGCGCCGGGTAACACCCGGTGGAGGCGACTCCAAGGAAAGTGCAACAGAAATATACCGCATCTTTTTAGATGTAAGGGTGGAACGGCGAGGTAAGAGCTCACCGGCGTTATGGCGACTTAACGCGCAATGTAAACCCCGCTTGGTGCAAGATTGGTATAGGGACATTTAATGGCGGCCCGTCACGTCCTTTGTAATCGCATGAGCCGTGCGGTAACGTACGGCCTAGATAGATGACCATCAAAACAGAACCCGGCTTACAGGTCTGTCTCAATATAAAAAAATTAACGCGATGTTTACCCAGGCAAAAACAGCAAAAGCTGTTTTTTTGCTATTTACAGAAAGGCATTTATGGATGGATTTTTACCTGTTTCCAAGGCAGATATGGAAAAGCAGGGAATCGAACAGCTCGACTTTATTATGGTAACGGGGGACGCATATGTGGACCATCCGTCGTTTGCGCATGCCATCATTTCGCGCTATCTTGTGGCACATGGTTATTCGGTTGGCATAATTGCGCAGCCGGGGTGGAAAACTGCGGATGATTTCAAGCGCCTCGGAAGGCCGCGGCTTGGATTCCTGATCAGCGCGGGCAATATGGACAGCATGGTGAACCTCTATTCTGTGACAAAGCATCGCAGGGCCAGGGATCTTTATTCGCCGGGTGGGAAGACGGGAAAGAGGCCTGCACGCGCAACGATCGTCTATACCGGGAGAATCCGCGAAGCGTATGGGGACATTGCAGTGGTAATCGGTGGGATTGAGGCAAGCCTCAGGCGTTTTGCCCATTACGACTACTGGGATAATGACGTGAAAGAATCGATCCTAACGGAGAGCGGCGCGGATATCCTTGTGTATGGCATGGGAGAACGCGCGATCACAGGGATTGCAGAAGCGCTTGACGGCGGTCTTGCCGCAAGGGATATTACATATATCGAAGGCACGGTTTACCGTGCGAAAAATCTGGAACGCGTCTACGAATATCAGGAGATACCGTCCTATGGCGAGGTGAAACGGGATAAACCCACCTATGCCAAAGCGTTTATGACACAAATGCACGATAAAAAAAACGTACTTGTGCAGGCGCAGAAGAATGGATATGTGATACAAAACCTGCCTGCGGAAACGCTCTCACAAAGCGAGCTTGACTTTGTGTATGGACTGCCTTTTATGCGCGCGGCGCATCCCATGTACCAGCAACCGGTTCCTGCGCTTGAGGAAGTAAAATACAGCATTACCGCAACGCGCGGCTGTATCGGCGCGTGCGCTTTCTGCGCGCTTTATTACCACCAGGGTAAGGATGTTGTATGGCGCAGCCAGAAGAGCGTTTTGGGGGAAGCAAAGGAATTTCTGCACGACGGGGCGTTTAAAGGGTATATCCATGATGTTGGAGGCCCTACCGCAAACTTTTACGGCGTGAAATGCACGAATCCTAAAGGCAGGTGTACTGCGCGCAGATGCCTTACGCCTGAAAAGTGCAGGTTCCTGAAAGAAGACCATACCGGATATTTGAAGCTGCTGCGCAAGCTGAGAGAGCTTGACGGCGTCAAGAAGGTATTTATTCGCTCCGGAATACGGTACGATTACGCGCTGCTTGACAAAAGCGGTGAATTTGTAAGGGAACTGGCGGCGCATCACGTGAGCGGGCAGCTTAAGCTTGCGCCGGAGCATGTAAGCCCGGACGTATTAAAATTGATGGGAAAGCCGGACATCGAGAAGTACAGGCGGTTTTGCCAGAAATTTGACGCGGCGTCGGGAAAAGCCGGAAAGAAACAATATGTGTTGCCGTATTTTATGTCGTCCCATCCTGGCAGCACGCTCGCGGATGCTGTAAGACTTGCCGAATATATCAGGGATTCGGGTTTTATGCCGGAGCAGGCACAGGATTTTTATCCCACGCCGGGGACGCTTGCGACCTGTATGTTTTATACTGGGATCAACCCGGAGACGGGAAAGAAAATATATGTCCCAAAGAGCAGGGAGGAAAAGGAAATGCAGCGGGCGCTCATCCATTACAAAAACCCGAAAAACAGGGCTGTTGTGAAGAAGGCGCTTCGAAAGGCAGAGCGTGATGACCTCATTGGAAACGGCAAAAAGAAGCTGGTGCGGGAATAAATATTATATGTTAATTCGTATTGCGTACGGGTTATAAATATAGTATACTATTCTCTGTATTGTTCTATGAATTTTATAGTTTTGAAGCAATCTAGGAGGATTAGTAATGGCTGCTAAATTAGAAAAGCTGGAAGGCAACAAAGCGAAACTGGAGATAGCGGTTTCGCCGGAAAAATTTGAAGAAGGAATCAGCAAAGCGTATCAGAAGTTAAAGGGGAAATTCAATGTCCCGGGATTCCGTAAGGGCAAGGTACCAAGAAAGATCGTGGAGAATTATTATGGCCCGCAGGTGTTCTACGAAGACGCGCTGGATGAAATTATTCCCAATGCTTTTTTAGAGGCGGCAAAAGAGCACGAACTCGAAGTTGTTTCAAGACCTGAATATGATGTTTTAAGTATTGACGCAAAAGACGGCGTTGTATTTACAGCGCAGGTGGTATTAAAACCGGAAGTGAAGCTTGGCAAATATGAAGGTATTAAAATCACCAAGCCTGTTGAAAAGATTACGGCAAAGGATGTTGACGCAGAGGTCGAGAAAACGCGCGAACAGAATGCAAGATGGGTTGATGTGGATCGTGAATCCAAAAATGGCGATACGGTTGTGATCGATTTTGTCGGAAGCATCGACGGCGTGAAGTTTGAAGGCGGCGCTGCAGAAAACCAGTCCCTTGTGCTTGGCGACGGACGCTTTATTCCGGGCTTTGAAGAGAAGATCGTCGGAATGAAGGCAGGGGAAGAAAAGGATATTGACGTTAAATTCCCGGAGGATTATACGCCTGAGTTTGCAGGGAAAGACGCTGTGTTTGCGATCACTCTCAAGACAGTCAAAGAAAAAGAGCTGCCTGAGATTGATGATGATTTCGCGCAGGATGTATCGGAGTTTGATACGCTTGCAGAATATAAAAAAGACATCAAAAAGAAGCTGCAGGATCGTGCTGACCTGCGGGCGAAAGCGGAAATGGAAAACCAGCTGTTGAGCGCTGTCGCAAAGGAAATTGAGGCAGATATTCCGGATGAGATGGTGAATAACCAGATCGATTACCAGATTCAGCAGATGTCCTATCAGCTGATGTATCAGGGGATGAAGCTTGAGGATTACCTTGGTTATATGGGTAAAACTCTTGATGATTTGAGAAACGATTATAAAGAGAGTGCTGCAGAGCAGGTTCGTATGCGCCTGGCGGTAGAGGCGCTTTTGAAGGAGCTCAAGATAGATCCGACAGAAGAGGATCTGGCGAAAAAGTATCAAGAGCTCGCCAAAGAAGCGAACAAAACCGTGCAGGAATATAAAGACAGCATGAGCACCGAGGAAATTGATTACTTCAAGGAACGCGTTGCGATGGAAGCGCTGTTTGATTATCTGGTGTCCAAGGCGGAGATCGAAGAGGTTGACGCTAAGGAAGCCGCGAAAAAGGCAGAAGCGGAGAAGAAAGCCGCTGCGAAAGCGCCTGCAAAGAAGCAGACCACAAAGAGCGAGTCTGCAAAAAAGGAATCTGCGAAAAAAGATTCCGAGAAGAAGGCAGCCAAGCCTGCGGCAAAGAAACCTGCCGCGAAAAAGGAAGCTGCTAAGGAAAAGTAAAGTAGTTTCTATGCGCCGTGCCGATAAGGCAAGGGCGTATTAAGGAGGTTAATTTATGAGTTTAGTACCGATTGTGGTAGAACAAACAAACAGGGGAGAGCGTTCTTATGATATCTTCTCCAGACTGTTAAAGGACAGGATCATCTTCTTATCGGGTGAGATAGACGACGTTGTGGCCAACCTGGTCGTGGCGCAGCTGATCTTCCTTGAGGCTGAGGATCCGGATAAGGATATTTACTTATATATCAACAGCCCGGGCGGTTCGATTACGGCCGGAATGGCGATTTTTGATACGATGCAATATATTAAGTGCGATGTCAGCACGATTTGTATCGGTATGGCGGCTTCCATGGGAGCGTTCCTGATGGCGGCTGGTCAGAAGGGGAAGAGAAAGGCGCTTCCCAACAGTGAAATTATGATCCATCAGCCGCTGGGCGGCGCGCAGGGACAGGCGACAGATATTGCAATCCATGCGCAGAGGATCATTGACATCAAAGATAAGATGAACAGGATTTTGAGTGAAAGAACAGGACAGACGCTGAAAAAGGTTCAGAAGGATGTGGAACGCGATTACTTTATGACAGCGGACGAAGCGCTTAGCTATGGTATTATCGACGAGATCATCCCAGCCAAGCAGTAAGCGTTAGAGGTGAAATTAGAATATGTATAATGAGTTTAATGATGGTGAAAACCAGATCAAGTGCACATTTTGTGGTAAAACGCAGGATGAGGTACGTCGTCTGGTTGCCGGCCCGGGCGTATATATTTGTGATGAATGCGTAGAGCTCTGCCGGGAGATCATCGATGAAGAATTCAAGGAAGCTGCAAAGTTTGACTTGAAGGAAATTCCAAAGCCTTCAGAAATCGTTAAAACGCTTGACGATTATGTGATCGGACAGGATAAGGCAAAAAAATACCTCGCAGTTGCGGTGTACAATCATTATAAGAGGATCAATGCAGAGTCCGCTGAGGACGACACAGAGATTCAGAAGAGCAATATCCTGATGCTTGGACCTACCGGAAGCGGAAAAACGCTGCTTGCGCAGACGCTTGCACGGGTGCTGAACGTTCCTTTTGCAATCGCAGATGCAACGTCGCTTACCGAAGCCGGATATGTCGGCGAGGATGTTGAAAATATCCTGCTGAAACTGATTCAGGCGGCTGACTTTGATATTGAGCGTGCCCAGAAGGGGATCATCTATATCGACGAGATCGATAAAATTGCGCGCAAGACGGATAATCCGTCGATTACGCGCGATGTATCGGGAGAGGGAGTGCAGCAGGCGCTTCTCAAAATCCTGGAAGGAACGGTTGCAAGCGTGCCCCCACAGGGCGGCAGGAAGCATCCGCATCAGGATTTCCTGCAGATCGATACGACAAATATCCTGTTCATCTGTGGCGGCGCGTTTGACGGACTCGATTCGATTGTCGAGAGCCGTACAGGGCAAAAATCAATGGGCTTTGGAGCGGATGTAAAGAGCAAGCAGGAAAAGGATGTAAGTGCGCTGCTGGCGCAGATTCAGCCGGAGGATTTGCTGAAATTCGGTCTGATCCCGGAATTTGTGGGAAGGCTGCCGGTGGTTGTGAATCTGCAGATGCTCGACGAGCAGGCGTTGGTGGAAATACTCAAAAAGCCTAAGAATGCGCTTACAAAGCAGTTCAGAAAGCTGTTTGAGATCGACGGCGTAGAGCTTGAGTTTGAAGACGATGCGCTTAAGGCTGTTGCGAAGCTTGCGATTGAACAAAAAACGGGAGCAAGGGGCCTTAGGAGCATTATTGAATCCTCTATGATGGATATTATGTATGATATTCCGTCGCGTGACGATGTGCTGAAGTGCGTCATCACAAAGGAAACGATCGATTCCAAAAAGCCGATGCTTGTAATGGGTGAAAACACCGTAAAAGCCAAGCTGAATAAAAAGGAAGAAACCGCTTCTTAAGGAAAAGGACAAAAGGACGGGGAGTAAAATCACCGTCCTTTTTTGATTGCCATATTTAGTGGTGTGTTATATAATAATACAGTATGTATACATAATATTGTGGAGGAAACATAATGTCAAAGACATATACGGCAGGCGATATACAGGTGCTGGAAGGACTTGACGCGGTCAGGCGGCGCCCGGGAATGTATATCGGCACAACAAGTTCAAAGGGATTGCATCATCTGTTATGGGAGATTGTGGACAATGGAATCGACGAAGCGGCAAACGGTTTTGCGGATAAGCTTACGGTGACGATTCATCCGGATAATTCCATATCGGTGGAGGACAACGGAAGGGGAATCCCAACGGGGCTTCATCCGGAGCTGAAGGTATCCGGTGTCGAGGTTGTTTTCACACAATTACACGCAGGCGGAAAATTTAACAATGAAAACTATGCTTATTCCGGTGGGTTGCATGGCGTAGGCGCGTCGGTGGTGAACGCTCTTTCGAGATGGCTTACGGTGGAGGTTTATCAAAACGGAAAGGTTTTTTACCAGAAATATGTATCTGAAACGGATGCAAAGGGCAAAATGCAGGTTGGGAAGCCTGTTGGGGCGCTGAAGGAGATTGGCGAGACAAAGAAAAAAGGTTCGAAGATCACCTTCCTTGCGGACGATTCGATTTTTGATAATATTGATTTCCAATACGACGTAATCAGAAGAAGGCTCAGGGAGCTTGCATTCCTGACCAAAGGGCTGCATATTACGCTCATCGACGAACGCCAGCTTGCGGGCGGCAGGCCGAAAAAGGAAACATTTGAATATACGGGGGGAATCGTTGATTTTGTCCTGTACCTGAATAAGGATAAGACGCCGCTCCATGCGGCTCCGATTTTGCTTGAAGGACAGAGAAATGGAATTATTGTGAGTATTGCGATGCAATATAATTCAAGCTATACGGAGAGTATTTTCTCTTATGTCAATAATATTCCGACCACCGAGGGCGGAATGCACGAAACTGGCTTTAAGACCGCGATCACAAAGGTAATGAACGATTATGCGCGCAGCAATAACCTGCTGAAAGAAAAGGAAGCCAATCTTACAGGCGACGACTTCCGCGAAGGGCTTTGCGCGGTTGTGAATATTAAGATGAAGAACGTACAGTTTGAAGGGCAGACGAAGACAAAGCTTGGCAATGCGGAAGCGCGCGTAGCGGTGGAAGCGGTTGTAACGGAAAAACTTTCCGCTTTTATGTCTGACCTCAACAATACCCAGATATGTACCAAGATACTGGAAAAGGCAATCGGCGCGGCGCGGGTGCGCGACGCGGCGCGTAAAGCGAAGAAAATGGAGCGGGCAAAGAACAAGCTTGAGAATTCGCCGCTTGTCGGCAAGCTTTCCGCCTGTACGGGGCGTAAAGCTGAGCTCAACGAACTATTTATCGTTGAGGGCGACAGTGCCGGAGGAAGCGCGAAGCAGGGACGCGACAGGCGGTTCCAGGCTATTCTGCCGTTGCGGGGTAAGCCGCTCAACGTGGAGAAAAAACGAATTGACCAGGTGCTTGCCAACGAAGAGTTTCGTTCGATTATTACGGCGCTTGGCGCTGGCTTTGACGATAGCTTTCAGCTCGAAAATATTAAGTATAACAAGGTAATTATCCTTGCGGACGCGGACCAGGACGGCGGGCATATCCGTACCATTTTGATTACCTTTTTCTATCGGTATTTCAAGGACCTGATTACGGACGGGCATCTTTACATTGGCCGTCCGCCGCTCTTTAAAATTGCCAAGGGAAACAAGACGTTATATGCCTACAATGACGAGCAGCTGGAAAAAGCAAAAAGCGAGATCGGACGGGGTTATACGGTGCAGCGATATAAGGGATTGGGAGAAATGAATCCGGAGCAGCTTTGGGAAACGACCATGAACCCGGAAAAACGTTCGTTGATCCGCGTGACAATCGAGGACCTCGCGGATGTGGAGCAAATAGTATCTACGCTGATGGGCGATAATGTGGAACCGCGCAAGCAGTATATCGCGGAACACGCAAATTTCAACAAACAGGATAATTTTGAGGTGGTGCAGCATGAAAACGAAGCAAATTGATTTTAACGAAGAGATCATAGATGCGGCGCTGGGCGAGGTTATGCACACCTCTTTTATGACGTATGCCGAATATGTAACGCTTGAACGGGCCCTGCCACGCGTGGAGGACGGGCTTAAGCCGGTGCAGCGCCGTATTTTGTATACGATGTACGACCTTGGCATCCTTCCGGACAAGCCATTTAAGAAATCGGCAAGGATTGTCGGGGAAGCGCTTGGCAAATACCATCCGCATGGCGATACCAGCGTTTACGACGCAATGGTACGCCTCGCACAGCCGTATGCAATGCGAATGCCGCTTGTGGATGGACACGGCAATTTTGGCTCTATGGACGGCGACAGCGCGGCTGCAATGCGTTACACAGAGGCGAGGCTTTCGCCGCTGGCGCTTGAAATGCTGCGGGATTTGAATAAGGATACGGTATCGTTCCGTCCAAACTTTGACGATACGGAACGTGAACCGGACATGCTTCCGTCACGTTACCCAAATCTGCTTGTGAATGGATCTTCCGGGATCGCTGTAGGTCTTGCAACAAACGTGCCGCCGCACAACCTTGGCGAGGTGATCGGCGGCGTTACAGAGCGCATCGAACATCCGGATTGCTCTTTGGAGGATGTGATGAAGCACATCAAAGCTCCGGACTTCCCGACGGGCGGATATCTGCTCGAGGGCGACGGGCTGAAGCAGGCCTACGAAACAGGCAAGGGCAAGATTTATATTCGTGCGAAGGCACATATAGAGAAAACGACCTCCGGAAAAAACCTGATCGTAGTGACGGAAATTCCTTACGAAGTTAAGAAATCAGCAATGCTCGAAAAGATTCTGTCGGTCAGCGAAAATAAAAAAGAAATTTTCGCGGGGATCGCGGATATTCGCGATGAATCTGACAGGGAAGGCGTACGCGCCGTAATCGAGGTTCGTAAGGGGCATGATCCGGAAAAAATATTAAATCTTCTTTATAAATATACGGATCTGCAGACAACATTTGGCATCAATATGATGGTGATTGCAGACGGAGCGCCCAAGCAGCTCGGGCTTTTGAAGATTATTGACTATTACATCAAGCACCAGAAAAATGTAATTACGCGTAGAACCCAATTCGACCTTGAGCGGGCGGAGAAACGTGAACATATTCTGCTTGGGCTTATTATTGCCGTCAAAAATATTGACCGCGTGATCAAGATCATCCGTGCTTCAAAAAATACAGAGGAAGCTAAGCGCAGCCTGATGAAGGAATTCAACCTGACCGGCGTTCAGGCGCAGGCGATACTCGATATGCGTCTTGCACGGCTGACCAATCTCGAAGTAGAACTGCTGGAAAATGAATATAAGGAAGTCGTTGCGTTGATCAAATACCTGCGCTCCATCCTTGGATCGGAAACGAAGCTGCTTGAGGTTATTAAAGAAGAACTGACGGCTATCAAAGATAAATATGCAGACAAGCGCCGTACCCAGCTGATGAAGGAAGAGCATGCGCAGATTGAAGTGGACGAGAGCGAATTTGTTGTCGTCGAGGAATGCACAATACTCATGACGCGTGCCGGAAATCTGAAACGAATGTCACAAAAGGCGTTGCAGAAAGGGATGGAAGCTGAAGAACTCGAAGAAAAGCTGCAGCCTGTATTCCTTGTGCCCACCGATACGGCAAGTAAGATTTACGTCTTTACCAATAAAGGCAATATGCTTATGCTCCCTGTTTCATCTATCCCGGAGGCACGGATGAAGGAAGCAGGAAAATCCCTGAATGCTCTTGTGAGCGGACTTGACCAGGGAGAAGAGATATTAAATATTATAACCAAAAACGATTTTGCAAAGGGACTGATGTATTTTGCAACGCGGGGAGGCCTTGTCAAAGCGACGCAGATGGAAGAGTTCGACGTCAAAAAATCCAAAATCATGGCGTGCGGCTTAAAGGACGGCGACGAATTGATTTATGCAAAGCCTTCGGAGGCAGAGCAGGATAATATGCTTTTCATCACTTCGGACGGCATGTCGATCAACATCCGCAAGAGCGAGGTTTCTGTTATGGGAAGAAGCGGCAAGGGAGTTGGCGCAATCAAGCTTGGAAAGCATTCGCGTGTCGTTTTTGCGGAACAGATTCAGAACGGTCAGGATGGAAACGTTTTGTTGATGACGGAAAAGGGCTATGCTAAGCTCACGCCAATCGCTGACTTTGACGAACAGGGAAGGAATGGAAAGGGATTGAAATCCTATCAGCTTACGGAGGCGACTGGAAAAGATGTTGTGGGCGCGCTGCTTATAGAGAAAATCTGCATGGTAACAAGCGTCCAGAAATCAGGCGAATTGCATAAAATCAAAACGGATGACGTTCCTGTGGATGCCAGAAACACAAAGGGAGAACAGGTGGTACTGGCGCTTATGGGAAATGACGTCGTGAAGCTTTATAAAAATATTTTTGAATAATAATTGATTTTGCTTTTTCAGCTACTTGAGAAAGAGTTGTAGTTTTTTTTCGCGTAGTAATGTGTTAAAATGTAGGTGTATGACAATACCTGCATTTTTGCATTGAGAGGTGTTTTAAATTGTTCGAATCGAAATTGAAATCCAAAGAACTTGACGCGCTGTTTGAGGCGATCCTTTCGCTTAAAAACGAAGAGGAATGTTACCTGTTTTTTGAGGACCTGTGCACGGTTGCGGAGTTGTCTGCGATTGGGCAGCGCTATAAGGTTGCACAAATGCTGGCAGATAAAACGACCTGCCATGCCATTGCAGATAAAACAGGAGCCTCTACCGCCACAATCTCGCGTGTAAACAAGTGCCTTAATTATGGTACAGGCGGATACCAGATGGTGCTCAAACGAAATAAAAAACAGCAGGGAGAATGACGTTGCACGGATTAAATGAAAGACAGCAGAAAGCGGTGGAGACGATCACGGGAGCCGTACTTGTTCTTGCGGGCGCGGGAAGCGGTAAAACACGCGTTCTTACAGAGCGTGTGGCCTACCTGATCAACGAAAAAAGAGTTGCGCCGTGGCAAATACTCGCAATTACATTTACCAACAAAGCGGCGCAGGAAATGCGCGAACGTATTTCAGGCGTTGTGGACGTGGATATGCGGGATATGTGGATCAGCACCTTTCACGCAATGTGTGTGCGGATGCTGCGGCGGTATGCGCAGAAAATAGGGTATACCAGAAATTTCCTGATTTATGACACGGACGATACGCTGCGCCTGATGAAAAAAATACTGGAAAAGAAGGGGCTTAAGGAGAATAAGTCATATTCGGACCGATATATGAAAAACCTCATCAGCAAGTATAAAAACGACAGTACGACGCTTGATTTCGATCAGTATGCGGAAGAAAAAAATCCTTTTGTCGCAGAGCACGCAGAGGCGATCTTTGAAGAATATACGCAGGAATTGCACCGGCAGAATGCCATGGATTTCGACGACCTGCTCCTCAATACCCTGCGGCTTTTGGAGACGGACGAGGAAGCGCGCGATTATTACCAGAGGAAATTCAGGTATATCCTGGTGGACGAATACCAGGACACCAATATGGTTCAGTATAAGCTGATCAAAATACTCTCCGAAGGATATGGAAATATCTTTGTGGTGGGTGACGACGATCAGTCCATTTATGCGTTCCGTGGGGCGAACATCAGGAATATCCTTGAATTTGAAAAGGATTTTCCGGGGGCGACTGTGATCCGGCTGGAGCAGAATTACAGGTCGGATAAAAAAATTCTGAACGTTGCGAACTGTGTGATCAAAAACAATGAAGGGCGTAAAGGCAAGACGCTGTGGAGCGATATCGATAAGGGAGATAAACCAGTCCTTTATACAGCGAACAGCGAGTTTGAGGAAGCTGAAACCATAGCAAGGGAAATACAGCGGCTTTCAGATGAGGGAATGCGCTATTCCGATATGGCGATTTTGTACCGCATCCATACGCTTTCGAGGATTCTCGAGGAAAAGCTGCGCCTTTATGCGATTCCTTACAGGATTTACGGGGGGATCAGCTTTTACGAACGCAAAGAAATCAAGGACATGGTGGCTTACCTCAATATTATTGCCAATCCTGCGGCAGACCTGCAGTTGTTGCGTATCATCAATACGCCCAAGCGCGCGATCGGCGGGGCAAAAATCACGATGCTGACAGAAGCGGCGGCTTATAACGATATCCCAATCCTTGATGTGATGCAAAACGCAAATGTTTTGCTTACGGATAAAGCGCTTATAAAGAAGGCGAACGAATTTGCCGCGCTTTATGAAAAAATGACCGAAGGCAGGGAAGAAAAGGCAGTACATGAGATATTGGAGCAGGTCTATGAGGTTTCGGGATATAAAGCGATGCTGGAGGCAGAGCAGACACCGGAGGCGGAAGCTCGTATGGAGAACGTTGCGGAGCTGATTAACTCCGCATATACCTATGATGCTGACGAGGATGCTTCCCTGGAGGGCTTTTTACAGAATATTGCGCTTATTACGGACCTTGACAGCATGGACGACCAGGGCGGTGTGACGCTGATGACCATGCACGCGGCAAAGGGGTTGGAGTTTGACGCAGTGTTTGTGGCAGGGATGGATGAGAATATCTTTCCAAGCCAAAGGGCGATTGACGAGGATAATGTGGAGGAAGAACGCAGGCTCTGTTATGTGGCGGTGACGCGTGCAAAGGAAAGGCTGTACCTGCTGCATTCAAATGTCAGGACGCTTTATGGACGGATGCAGCCGTCCGTACAGTCACGTTTTTTGGATGAGATTGACGAAGATATGCTCAACCGCATCGGCAAAAAGCAAAAACCGGTGATTGCGGCGCAGCAGACGCAGTCAAAGCCAACTTTCTTTTCAGGAGACGGTTTCAATCTGGAAAAGAGCAAGCCGCAGAAGGTGAGCGGGGATTATCAGATTGGAACTGTGGTTGAGCACAAGACATTCGGACGTGGCAAGGTAAAGACAATCATGGGAGAAGGCGATTCGCGCGTCGCGGTCGTCGACTTTTATGAGGTTGGCGAAAAGAAGATGTTTTTGGCATTTGCTTCGTTGAAAATTTTGAAATAGGCAGGATGCGCGATGGAACGCATGAGAGAACTCATCGACAAACTGAATGACTACGCCTACCGGTATTATGTACTGGACGATCCGGCTGTGGCGGATGTGGAGTATGACCGCCTGTATGACGAGCTTGTTATGCTTGAAAAGGAAACGGGCGTAACAGAAAGCGATTCTCCCACGCAGCGCGTGGGCGGTAAGCTGCTGGAGGGCTTTCGTAAGCACGTGCATCTCGCGCCCTTGTGGAGTCTGGATAAGGCACAAAGCGTTCAGGACGTTATACTGTGGCAGGAACGAACCAACAAACAGATCGAGCAACTTGGCCTGCCAAAGGCAAGCTATTCGCTGGAATATAAGTTTGATGGACTGACGATCAACCTTACCTATGAGGATGGATTCCTTGCGGGTGCGGCGACGCGTGGAAATGGAATAGTGGGGGAAGATGTGACTGCACAGGTCAAAACGATACAGTCTATCCCACTTAAAATTGATTTTAAGGGCAAAATGGAGGTTCAGGGGGAGGCGATCATGCGCCTCTCTGTTTTGGAGGAATATAACAAAACCGCAGAGGAACCGTTAAAGAACGCGCGTAATGCGGCTGCGGGGGCTATTCGTAACCTCGATCCGGCGCAAACTGCGAAACGGCATCTGGATGCGTTTATCTACAATGTCGGCTATATCGAAGGAAAGGAATTTCAGAACCACAGTGAAATGCTCGATTTCCTGCGGGAAAACAAATTCAACGTAAGCACATACGAAAAGATTTTTTCTGACGTTGCGGACATCAAAAAAGCAGTGGACGATGTTGAGGAAACACGTGGAGGGCTTGATTTTCTGATCGACGGGATGGTAATCAAGCTGACGGATTTCAGAACGCGCGAGGCGCTTGGATATACGCAGAAATTTCCGCGGTGGGCGATTGCCTACAAATTTGCCGCAGAAGAAATGACCACAAAGATACTTGATGTAACATGGGATGTAGGACGGACGGGAAAGCTGACGCCGCTTGCGCATCTTGAACCTGTGGAGCTTTCGGGCGCTACGATCAGGAGGGCGACACTCAACAATTATGAGGATATCCTTCGCAAGAGGGCAGCTGTGGGGGCGAAGGTATTCATCCGCCGTTCAAACGACGTGATTCCTGAAATCCTTGGCGCAACGCCTGTGCAGGACGGCGGGCTGGTTCCAATCGAAAAGCCGGAGTTTTGCCCGGCCTGCGGTACGAGGCTTGAAGAAATCGGCCCGAATCTTTATTGCCCAAACTCCCTGAACTGCAAGCCGCAGCTTACGTCGCGTATGGTGCATTTTGTTTCGCGTGATGCGATGGATATTGAAAACCTGAGCGAAAAAACGATAGGGCTTTTATTTGAAAAAATGGACATTAAGGATATTGCGGCGATTTACTCTGTAACAAGAGAACAGCTTTTGGAGCAGGAGGGATTTAAGGACAAGCGTGCAGATAACATTATTTCCGCGATTGAGGCGAGCAAACATCCGCCGCTTGCAAACTTTATTTATGCGCTTGGAATTTCAAACGTTGGGAAAAAGACGGCAAAGGACCTCGCGAGGACGTTCCATACCTACGAAGGTATTAAGAATGCGACGTACGACGAATTGATCGCCATAAACGATATAGGTGACGTTGTGGCAAACGACCTGATTGACTTTTTTGCAAACGAAAATTATATGCGCGTAGTGCAGGAATTATTCGACGCGGGAGTCGTTCCGCAGGAGGATGAGGGAATCAGGCAGGGAGGCCTGTTTGAAGGCAAAACGTTTGTCCTTACCGGAACGCTTACGCAGTTTACGCGCAAGCAGGCGCAGGAATTGATTGAAAGCCTGGGGGGAAAAACGAGTTCATCGGTCAGTAAAAAAACAGATTATGTCGTGGCGGGCGAGAGTGCGGGAAGCAAGCTTGAAAAGGCGCAGGCGCTTGGCGTTACGGTTGTCAGTGAGGATGAATTCAGCCGGATGGCACAGGCATAACGGTATCATAAATGGAGGAACGGGTATGTTAAAGGAAAAAGCAAAGGAATACTACAATGACAAGGATTACAACTGTGCTGAGGCAATCATTCGCGCGGCAAACGACGTGTATGACCTTGGTATCAATGAAGCCGGTTTGAAATCCTATGGATGCTTTGGAGCGGGAATGCAGTGCGGGAGCGTTTGCGGTGCTGTTAGCGGGGCTATGGGCGCAATCAGCGCAAAGGAAGTAAAAACGATTGCACATGAAAGCGAAACGCTTGGCCCGAAATGCAGGGAAATGATGAAGGGATTTGAGGAACGTTTTGGGCACACTTTATGTAAAGAGGTACGCAAGAATCAATTTTCCAAAGAAACGCGGTGCTGGAAAGCTGTGGAGGGTGCGGCTGAAATACTGGAGCCGATCATGGAAAAATAATGGCAAAGGGAAGGGCGTTGACCATTCCTTTTTTACTTGCAATATTGTTCACGGCAAAACAGATTTATGATATAATATATGATTATATGAATTTGGGAAAAGGATGGAAAGAATATGCGCGTCACAATAGAAGAAGTAGAAAAAATCGCATCGCTTTCGATGCTCAGCCTTACAGATGAAAAAAAACAAATGCTGCAAAAAAACCTGGATGAAATCCTCGCGCACGCTGAAAAGCTCAATGAGCTGGATACGGAAGGCGTGGAACCGACGAGCTATATTTTAAAACAGCAAAACGTCGTACGCGAAGACATACCCGGGAAAGTTTGGGAGCGGGATGATATGCTCAAAAATGCACCGGAACGGGAAGACGGATGCTTTGTCGTGCCAAAGGTAGTGGACTAGGAGGGGCTATGGAACTCAGGGAACTGAACATAAAGCAGGCTGCGGAGCTGCTTGACAAAAAGGAAATATCGTCTGCAGAGCTGACGCAGGCCTGTATCGACAGGATTGAGGCGGTGGAGCCGCAGATAAATGCACTCGTGACAGTGTGCGCGGAGCAAGCGCTGGAAACAGCGAAACGTGTGGATGAAAAACGCGCAAGGGGAGAAAAACTTGGCAGGCTTGCGGGGATTCCAACCATAATTAAGGATAATATGTGCACAAAGGGGGTGCTATCGACGGCATCCTCCAAGATGCTTTATAATTATAAGCCGGTATATGACGCAACTGTAATTGAAAAACTGAAGGCCGAAGACTATGTAATGCTTGCAAAGGCAAATATGGATGAATTTGCAATGGGCTCTTCTACAGAAACTTCTTATTACGGTGTGACAAAGAATCCGTGGGATACGACACGCGTGCCGGGCGGCTCTTCGGGCGGCAGTGCGGCTTGCGTTGCGGCGGATGAAGCGATATTCGCGCTTGGATCAGATACGGGCGGCTCGGTCCGGCAGCCTGCGGCATTTTGCGGTGTGGTTGGACTAAAGCCCACCTATGGGACTGTATCGCGGTTTGGGCTGATGGCGTTTGCCTCATCTCTCGACCAGATCGGGCCATTGACCAAAAATGTTGAGGATTCCGCCTTTGTGATGGATATCATTGCGGGCAACGATAAAAAGGACTCCACCTCTGCAATTATGGAATATCCGCATTATGGCGAAGGTATGAAGCAGGACGTTAAAGGCCTGAGAGTAGGTATTCCAAAAGAATATTTACAGCAGGAGATTGATCCTGAGGTGAAGCAATCCTACCTTGATGCGATCAAACTTTTTGAGGATATGGGTGCGGTTGTTGAGGAAACATCGCTTCCTACCTTTGATTATGCGCTTTCCGCATACTATGTCATTGCTTCTGCGGAGGTCGCGTCGAATCTTTCGCGTTTTGACGGGATACGCTATGGGTACCGCACAGAGCAATACGACGATTTGAAACAGATGTATAAAAACACACGTTCCGAGGGGTTTGGAGACGAGACAAAGCGCCGGATTATGCTGGGCAATTATGTTTTGAGCTCGGGTTATTACGATGCTTATTACCTGAAAGCGCTCAAGGTAAAAACATTGATCAAAAACGATTTTGAACGTCTGTTCGAAAAATACGACGTTCTGATTTCGCCAACCGCACCCTCGCCGGCGTTTCAGGTAGGCGCGAAATCCAATCCGCTTGAAATGTATCTGAACGATTTGTTTACGGTGCCGGTGAATATTGCGGGCGTAACAGCTATTTCGCTGCCGTCAGGCGTTACAAAGGAAGGTTTGCCCGTTTCGGTGCAGATCATTGCGAAGGCGTTTGACGAAAACACGATGTTCCGTGCAGCCTATCATTTTGAGCAGGCAGTGAAATTTGACCGGAAACCGACATTATGATGGAGAGAATGCAATGAAATACGAAACAGTGATTGGGCTTGAAGTTCATGTTGAGATGGCGACGGAAACAAAAATTTTCTGCGCCTGCAAAAATAAATTCGGCTCGGAACCGAATACGAACGTTTGTCCGGTATGCCTTTCCATGCCGGGAACGCTGCCGGTTTTGAACATGCAGGCGGTGGAATACGGCGTACGCGCCGGGTTATCCTTAAATTGTGAGATACCAAATTATTCCAAGCTTGACAGGAAGGGATATTTTTATCCGGACCTTGCAAAGGCATACCAGATTTCCCAGTTCGATTTTCCGCTTTGTTCGCGCGGGGAGGTTGAGCTGGATGTGGATGGGGAAAAGCATACGATAGGTATTACGCGCATCCATATCGAGGAGGATGCGGGAAAGCTTGTGCACCAGGGAACGGAAAGCCTTGTGGACTATAACCGCGGCGGCGTGCCGCTGATGGAGATCGTCACGGAACCGGATTTTCGGAATGCGGCGCAGGTAAAGGCATTCCTTGATACGGTAAAGGCAAATATGGAATATATTGGCGTATCGGACTGCAAGATGGAAGAAGGATCGATGCGCTGCGACGTAAATATTTCAGTAAGGCCGGAGGGCGAAACGACGTTCGGCACGCGTACTGAACTGAAAAACATCAACAGTATATCGGCGGCGCAGCGTGCAATCGAATATGAGGCGAAGCGCCATATTGAGGTAATCGAGGACGGTGGAAGCATTGTGCAGGAAACACGCCGCTGGGACGACGCAAAAGGAAAGACGTTTTCAATGCGTGATAAAGAGGAAGCGCATGACTACAGGTATTTCCCGGATCCTGACCTCGTGCCGGTCTATTTGACGGATGAGCATATTGCGGAAATCAAAGCTTCGCTGCCTGAGCTTCCGGCTGCAAAGCGTGAGCGCTATGTATCGGAGTTTGGCTTGCCGGAATACGACGCGGGGATTCTTACGATGTCCAAGTATACCGCAAAGCTGTTCGAGGAAAGCGTAGCGCTCTATAACGAGCCCAAGGCAATCAGCAATTATATTATGGTAGATCTTGCGCGGCTTATGAAGGAAAATAACATTGAGCCGGAGAACATCCCGGTTTCGCCGCAGGATTTTACCGATCTGTTAAAGCTTGTGGCGGATGGTGTGATCAATTCCAGCGTGGGAAAACAGGTGTTTGAGGAAATGTTCAAGACGGGTAAAAAACCCGCGCAAATTGTGGAAGCTAATGGACTCAAACAGATTGATAACGCGGATGAAATCCTTACGATGGTTCAGCAGATTATAAAAGACAATCCAAAGCCGGTTGCAGATTACAAAGGCGGTAATGCAAAGGCAATGACTTTTTTTGTCGGCCAGGTAATGAAAGCCACAAAAGGAAAAGCAAATCCAAAAACGGTAAACGAACTTGTAAAGGCGGAGCTTGACAAGGCATGAAACAGGGAAAGCTGACAAACGCAAAGCTGCAGGAGCTTGTTATCAATAAAATTACGCCAAAAAATTCTGAAACCGTCGTAGGCGCGGGTGTGGGAGAAGATTGTTGCGCTGTGCGCGTAGGCAGCGACCTTTGCGTGGTTTCTACGGATCCGATCACCGCGGGCGGCGAGCAGACGGGCACGCTTGCAATCCACATCAACGCAAACGATATTGCAGCGGCGGGCGCAGTTCCAATCGCTGCGCTGACGACTCTACTGATTCCGCCGTGTGCGGCGGAAGAGCAGATCAAAAAGATTATGGCGCAGCTTACGGAAACAGCGGGAAGCCTTGGAATCGATATCATTGGCGGTCATACGGAGGTTACGGACAGCGTTTCACGTCTGGTGGTTTCTGTTGCGATAATCGGAAAGCCGGTGATTCCCGGTAAAATGTTTAAAACTGCTGACATGAAGGTGGGGGACGACCTCATTATGACAAAATATGCCGGGCTGGAAGGTACGGCGATCATCGCGAGCGAATACAGGGAAGAGCTTCGGGGAATGCTCACAGGGGAAGATGAAGACGAACTGAAAATGATAAAAGAATCGCTGAGCGTTGTACGGGACGGTACCTTTGCGGCAGGGATCGACGGCGTAAGCGCGATGCACGACATTACCGAGGGCGGCGTGCTTGGGGCGGTATGCGAGATGAGCGAAGCCTCAGGGACAGGCGCGTCGATCGATTTTTCAAAGGTGCCGGTGCTATCCGTCACAAAGAAAATCTGTGAAAAATACGGTCTGGATATTTATGGACTTATTTCAAGCGGTAGTATGATGATATCCGCGAAAGACGGACAACGCGTGGCGGAGCGTCTTATAAAGAACGGGATTATGGCTACGGTGATTGGAAAAGTGACAGAGCGGGGCGTATACGATATCTCTTCCGGCGGGAAAAAACCGCTTACGCCTTATCAGGCGGACGAACTGTACAAAGTCCTGGAAAGAGATGCTTTATAACGCTGATATTGTATGATATAATAATATGCAATGATTTTGAAAACGAGGTATGCGCGCATTGAAAAGCATGACTGGCTTTGGTAAAAGCGAGATCGCGATAGACGGCAGGAAACTGCGGGTGGAAATCAAAACGGTAAATCACCGCTTTTTGGATATCAGTATCCGTGAGCCGCGGTTTATGATGTTTTTAGAGGATGAAGTCCGTAAATATTTAAAGAAGCACCTGTCGCGCGGCAGGGTGGATGTGTTTATCTATTATTCTTCGGAGCGGATCGACGCGAAAAAGGTCATTGTGGATATGCCTCTTGTTACAGCATATTTGCAGGCGGCGCGGGAGATTACCGAAGGCACCGGTATCGAAAACGATGTAACGGTTTCGCAGCTGATGCGGCTGCCGGATGCGGTTACCTATGAGGACGAAAATTCAGACGAGCAGGCTTTGAAAACCCTGTTGTATACCAACCTCGACGCGGCACTTGCAGAGCTTACCGCCTCCAGGGAAAAGGAGGGGGCACAGCTTAAGGGGGATATCATAGCACGGCTTGATACGATTCTGGCCTATGCAAGGGAAATCGAGTCAAAAGAAGACGTTGTCGTCACGGAGTATAAAGCCAAGCTGAAAGAGCGGTTACAGGAAATACTCGACGGAGCAGACGTTGACGAGCAAAGGCTTGCGCAGGAGGTGGCGTTTTACGCCGACCGTTGTAATATTACAGAAGAGCTTGTGCGTATCAAAAGCCATGTAAAACAGTTCAAAGCGGCGGCGGAGGAAAATACGTCGCAGGGCAGGAATATGGATTTCATTGTGCAGGAGCTCAACAGGGAATTTAACACGATTGGTTCCAAAACGCAGGATAATGAAATATTAAAACGGGTGATCGCCGGCAAAGGCGAGATTGAGAAAATAAGGGAACAAATACAAAATATCGAGTGAGGAGAAAGATCATATGGCTATCAAGCTTATCAATATAGGATTTGGCAACATTGCTTCGGCAAGCAGACTGGTCGCGATTGTGAGTCCGGAGTCGGCGCCGATCAAAAGGATCATCTCGGAAGCACGCGCAAAGGGCAGGCTCATTGACGCTACTTATGGAAGGCGTACGCGCGCAGTCGTGATCATGGACAGCGATCATGTGATCTTATCGGCAGTTCAGCCGGAGACAGTCGCCAACAGGATCATTACGAAAGACAACGACGATTCTGACGATTGAGGACAGGCGAAGAATGAGTGAGCAAAAAACAGGGAAATTGATTATTATTTCCGGCCCTTCCGGTGCGGGAAAAGGAACGATTGTGGAGCAGCTTTTGAAGGATGGTTCCTACGAGCTTTCGATTTCGTGCACCACCAGGAAACCGCGCGGGCAGGAGCGCGAAGGCGTAAATTATTTTTTTAAAACGCCTGAGCAATTCCGTAAAATGATCGATGAGAACGCATTTCTGGAATATGCGGACGTATTTGGATGCTGCTATGGCACGCCAAAGGAATATGTGCTCAACAAATTGAGCCAGGGCAAAAACGTTATTCTGGAAATCGACGTGCAGGGAGCGGTGCAGGTGAAGGAAAATTATCCGCAGGCAATGATGATATTTATTCTTCCGCCGTCGGAGGAAATATTGCTGGAACGCCTTCGTGGACGGGGGACGGAAACGGAAGAGCAGATCGCAAAACGGTTTGGAAAGGCAAAGACTGAAATGGCTTATGCAGACCGTTATGGATATAAAGTGGTAAACGATGATTTAATGACCGCTGTGGAGGAAATCCGCAGCATCATACAGAATAGTTAAGGAAGAGAAAAACGGAGGTTTTATTTTATGATACATTTGGAGTTGAACGACTTGCTTTCCAAGGTGGACTGCAGATACACGCTGGTAGTGGAAACGGCAAAACGTGCACGTCAGTTGATTGACGGGGCGCAGCCTCTTACGGAGCCGGCAGATAAGAATCCGGTATCGCAGGCTGTTGACGAAGTGTTGAAGGATAAGGTAACTTACATCAGGGTAACAGACGGAATCAAATAGAAATGTTAGAAGGAAAGAACGTCCTTTTGGGCGTGACAGGCGGAATTGCAGCCTACAAGAGCGCAAATCTTACAAGTATGCTGAAAAAAGCGGGAGCGGAAGTGGATGTTGTTATGACAGAGGCTGCCGCCCGTTTTGTTACGCCGCTTACTTTTGAAACGCTCAGTAAAAATGCGGTGACGACAGATTTATTCTCGCGGGAAAAACCGTGGGAAGTGGAGCATATTGCGCTTGCAAAGAAAGCGGAGCTTGCCATTGTTGCGCCTGCTTCGGCAAACACGATTGCAAAGCTTGCGTGCGGCATTGCGGATAATATGCTGACGACGACACTGCTTGCATGCAAGTGCCCGGTTTTTGTCGCACCGGCGATGAACACGGCAATGTATGAGAATATTGCAACGCAGGTGAATTTGCAGATACTGCGTGACAGGGGATTTTTTATTATCGCACCAGAGGCGGGAGAGCTTGCCTGTGGGGACACAGGACAGGGACGAATGCGCGAACCGCAGGAAATTCTTGCCGCGGTTGAAGAAGTATTAAAAAAAAAGAGTGAGCTTGCCGGAAAAAAGGTATTGATCACCGCGGGGCCGACACGTGAAGCGATTGATCCGGTACGGTATTTGACGAATCGTTCTTCCGGAAAGATGGGCTATGCGCTTGCGGAAAGCGCGATGCGGCATGGGGCGGAAGTACATCTTGTTTCCGGTCCGGTTGCAATACCCGCGCCGCGGGATGTGTCCGTATACCCGGTACAGAGTGCAGCGCAAATGTATGAGCAGGTGATGGAGCTGCGGCAAAAAGCGGATATTATCATCATGTGCGCTGCCGTTGCGGATTATGCGCCTGTAAAATGTGCGGAGCATAAGATGAAAAAGCAGGACAGCCTTACGATTGAGCTGGAGAAAACAAAGGACATCCTGTCCGAGCTTGGAAAGAATAAGAGCGCTTATCTTGCGGGCTTTGCAGCGGAAACGCAGAATCTGGAAGGATACGCAAAGGACAAACTCTCCCGCAAGAATCTCGATATGATTATTGCAAACGATGTATCCGGCTTGGATGCAGGGTTTGACAGCGAGTACAATGCCGTCTCGATTTATAAGCGAAGCGGAGGAGCGACACATTTTGAGCGCGACAGCAAACGTAATTTGGCGGATAAAATTATAATGGAGATTATCAGTGATAACCGGCAGTAGGGAGTTTCAGTTATAAACACGAGACGAAAGAGCGTACCTGGTACGCTTTTTTAGGACGCGGAGGTTTTATTGTACGCAAACGTGATTGTCGATATCTCACACACACAAGTGGACAAGGTGTTTGAATATCGGATACCGGAACAAATGAATATCATGCCGGGAATGCGGGTAGCCGTGCCGTTTGGAAAAATGGGAGAGACGGAGGGCGTCGTAATTGGCCTTACGGAAACTGCGGAATATCCGCCGGAAAAGATTAAGCATGTATTACGCCCGCTTGACGATTTTTGCGCGCTGACGCAGGAGCAGATTACCCTTGCGGAATTTATCAAAGAAAAGTATAACGTAACCCTTGCGAGTGCGTTGCGTTTTATGCTGCCCGCACAGGTGAGAGGCGGCAGGATCGCGGCAAAAATGCAGAACCAGGTGAAGCTTGAGCTTGGAGGAAACGCTTTATCAGAGGCTGAGGGAGCGCTTAAAAAAAAGGACGGCGCCGTGAAGTTCCCACGGCAGCTTGAGGTAATTGAACACCTGAAAAAATATGGAGATACGCCTCTTTCAAACCTGAATGCGTCGGCTGTAAAGTCCCTCGAAAAAAAGGGCGTGGTCAAAGTAGTTGGCGTTGAGGTTTCGCGCCGGCCGTTTGAAAAGCAGGTGGAGCGTACGCCTGATTTTGAGCTGACGGAAAAGCAAAAACAGGTGCTGGATGAAATACTGGAAAATGAGAATAAGCGTTTTTTGTTGCACGGGGTAACGGGCAGCGGAAAAACAGAAATCTATATTCGGGTAATAAGGGATTGCCTTGCAAAAGGAAAAACAGCGATCTTGCTGGTGCCGGAAATATCGCTTACACCGCAGACCTATCAGTTTTTGAAGCGCCGGTTCGATGAGGAAATTGCGGTGTTTCATTCCGGGCTTTCGGCAGGAGAACGTTTCGATGAATGGATGAAGGTTAAGCGGGGACAGGCCAGAATCGTGCTTGGAGCGCGTTCCGCTGTATTTGCACCGCTCGAAGATATCGGTGCAATCATCATTGACGAGGAGCACGAAACCAGCTATAAAGCAGATAATTATCCCAAATATACCGCGCATGAAATTGCACGGAAGCGTTGCGAGCTCCAGGACGCAATCCTGATTTTGGGCAGCGCTACTCCACAGGTAGATACCTATTACAGGGCGCAGCAGGGGGAATATAAAATTTTAAAGATGCCCAACAGGCTCTTTGATTTGCAGCTCCCGGCTGTTGAGATCGTGGATATGTGCGATGAGCTGAAGCAGGGAAACCGTACGGCAATCAGCGGCCGGCTTTACGATGAACTCGAACGTACGCTGCAGGTTGGAAAGCAGGCCATGTTGTTTTTAAACCGCAGGGGGTATTCCACATTTGTGATGTGCCGTTCCTGCGGATATGTGGTGAAATGCGATAGCTGCGATGTCACAATGACTTATCATAAGTCACAGGATATTTTGAAATGTCATTATTGCGGCAGGACAAAAACGCCGGAGACGACTTGCCCGGAGTGCGGCAAGCCGCATCTGAAGTATTTTGGTACCGGGACGCAGCAAATTGAAGAGCAGGTAAAGCAGCTTTTCCCGCAGGCGCGTATATTGCGTATGGACCTTGACACAATGGCGACAAAGGACGCGCATCTGCGTTTGTTTGAGAAGTTTGCGGCGCACGAGGCGGATATCCTGCTTGGTACGCAGATGATTACAAAGGGTTTTGACTTTAAGGATGTGACGCTTTCGGCAGTACTCGCTGCGGATACGATGCTCAATATCCCGGACTTCCGCAGCGCGGAACGTACCTTTTGCCACATCACGCAGATTGCAGGGCGTGCGGGGCGAAAGGAACCGGGGACTGTGATTTTACAAACCTATAATCCCATGCACTATGCGATCCAATACGCCAAATATCATGATTACGAGGGCTTTTACCGGGAAGAAATCGCAATGAGGGAAATGGCCAAGCTGCCGCCTTTCTCCATCTACCTGCAAATACAGTTTTCAGGGGAGAAGGAAACGCTTGTAATCAGTGCGGTGAAAGATTTTATCCATCAATTAAAAACTGTGTTATTGCCGCATAAAAATGATATAATAAGTATCAGGGCGTCGGAATCGGCGATCAAACGCATCAAGAATATGGAACGTTACCAGATATTGATCCATTTGAAAAACGACGACAAAAAGATGATTGACGAAATTTTTAAGACGTTTAATCGTATGAAATATGAAGGTGTATTGACCGGAATCGATATCAATCCGGCAAACATGGCGTAACGGAGGCAGCTATGGCAACAAGAACAATTTTACTAAACGATAATCCGAGATTGAGAAAACATTCGCGCGAGGTGACTGCGATCAATAAGCGCATCCTCGATTTGCTGGATGATATGGCGCAAACGATGTATGAAGCGCGGGGCGTTGGGCTTGCGGCTCCACAGGTAGGCGTTTTGCGGCGCGTGGTGGTAATCGATGTGGGCGAGGGGCTGATAGAACTGATTAACCCGGTAATTGTGCATACGGAAGGCCAACAACGTGAAGAGGAAGGCTGTCTTTCCCTGCCGGATGACGCAGGCTATGTGATTCGGCCTGCAAAGGTGACGGTCAGGGCGCTTGACCGCAATGGAGAAGAACGCGAATATGTGGGGGAAGAGCTTCTTGCGCGCGCCTTCGCGCATGAGATCGATCATCTCGACGGCATATTGTTTACTGACAAAATGGTTGAACGCGTGGAAGTGAATGAGGATAACAGGGAAGATGAACCGGAACTCTAGGATTGTTTTTATGGGGACGCCGGATTTTGCCGTTCCCGCTTTAAAGATGCTGGTTGAGCAGCAATATAATGTCGTAGGCGTATTTACGCAGCCGGACAGGAAAGCCGGACGCGGGCATAAGATGACGCCTCCTCCTGTAAAGGTGCTGGCACAGGAGCAGGGCATTCCGGTATACCAGTTTGAGAAGGTGCGCGTGCCGGAAGGCGTACAGGCAATCAGGGATTTAAACCCAGACCTTCTGGTAACGGCGGCGTTCGGACATATTCTGACCGAAGAGATTCTTGCGATACCGCAATATGGTTGTATTAATGTGCATGCTTCGCTGCTTCCAAAGCTGCGTGGAGCTGCGCCGATCCAGTGGGCGATCATCAATGGGGAAAAAGAAACGGGCGTTACCACAATGTATACGGTGCTTGCGCTTGACGCAGGCGATATTCTGGAGCAGCAGGGTATTTCGATCCTAAACGACATGACTGCGGGAGAGCTCTACAGGGAGCTGAGCGCGCTTGGGGCGGAGGTGCTCGAACGCACGCTGCAAAAGCTTGAAGCAGGCACGCTCGTGCGTATGCCGCAAAGGGAAGAAGATGCAACATATTTTCCAATGTTTAAAAAAGGCTTTGGAGAAATTGATTTTGAAATGACCTGTGAGAAAATTTATGACTTTGTGCGCGGAACGAACCCTGCGCCGGGCGCTTACATGATGTATGGGGAAGAAAAGATCAAGGTTTTTCGTGTCAGTATACAAAATGGGGAGACAGGAAAGCCCTGTGGCAGCGTACTTTTTGCAAATGATAAGCAGGGGCTTGGCATCAGCGCAAAGGACGGAATAATTGTGATCGAGGAAATGCAGCGGCAGGGGGCGCGCCGTATGGCGGCAAAAGACAGCCTGCGCGGAAAAAAGGTTGAAGAAGGTTACATTTTTACCAACAAACATGGAGAATAGATTATTTTGAATGCAAGGCAGGCGGCACTGGAAATCGTATCCAATGTGCTGAAAAATAAAAGCTATCTGAATCTTGAAAGCAAGCGCGTATTATCTGCAAACTGGAGTGCGGAGGATAAGCGCTTTATTACTGCGCTTGCAAATACGACGATAGAAAATCTATTTCGCATCGATTACGTGCTAAAGCAATTTATTACGGCAAAACGCGTGCATGCGGTGATTATGAACATATTACGGATCGGGGCCTGCCAGCTGTTGTTTTTCGAATCGGTGCCGGCATCCGCCGCTGTGAACGAAAGCGTCAAGCTCGTTGAAAAGGTTGGGAAACGCCAACTGAAAGGGTTTGTTAACGCGACGCTGAGAAATCTTTCCAAAAACCTTGGGAAGATCAGTTACCCGGACAGGGAAACAGATCTCGCAGAATTTTTGCATATTTTTTACAGCTATCCCAAATGGCTGTGCGAAAAGTACCTTGCCGAATATGGCGAGCAGCAAACCGAACAGATGCTGAGTTTTTCGAACGACCATTCCCTGACCTGTGTACGGAAAAACCTGCTCAGGGATATGCGGTTGCCGGAGAACTTTTCGGCAGGGAAATATTTAGAGGATGCCTTTTATATCAAAAATGCGTCTTCGATTGAAAAAATGCCGCTTTTTACCGGCGGGGGGATCGCTGTTCAGGGAGAAGCTTCTATGCTGTGCGTGCACGCCGCAGGGATTGGAAAACAGGACCGTGTCCTCGATGCGTGTGCTGCGCCGGGTGGAAAAAGCGCATATGCGTCACAATTTGCATCTGGTGGGCAAATCGTATCGATGGAGCTTTATCCACACAGGGCAAAGCTGATTGAAGAGACCTTTGAACGATTGGGCGTAGCAAATGCGCAGATACTGGTGCAGGATGCAAGTAAGGATATTTGCGACTATCATGACGGCTTTGACGTAGTGATGGTGGATGCGCCGTGCTCTGCATTGGGGCTTTTATACCGTAAGCCGGATATTAAGATTCTGAAACAGAAAGAGGACATACCGCCGCTTGTGAAGACACAGAGAGCTATCCTTGAGGCTTGCGCTTCTTACGTAAAAAAGGGGGGAACGCTTCTTTATTCCACATGCACGATTGACCGCGCGGAGAACGAGGATAATATGGAATGGTTTTTGAAAGGGCACCCGGAGTTTGTGATGAATGAACCTGGCAAGTATCTTCCGGAAAAGCTTTCGAAAAGGCTGCACGGTGGGATGCTGCAGCTTTTCCCGCATATAGACGGAATCGACGGATTTTTTATTGCGAGGCTCAAAAGAATATGAACGGTTTACTGGATTACAATATTGATGAATTAAAAGACCTGCTTGCCGGTATGGGTGAAAAGCCGTTCCGGGCCGGGCAGATTATGAAGTGGCTTTCGATGGGAAAACCGTTTGAAGAAATGACGGACCTCTCAAAGGAATTGCGGAGAAAATTAAGGGAAGGGTATTCGGAAGGATACGCAAGGACAGTAACGGTCGCGCAGTCTGTGGACGGTACAAAAAAGTACCTGTTTGAATTTGAAGACGGCAGCACCGTGGAGAGCGTATTCATGCAAAAAAATTATGGTAATACAATTTGCGTTTCTACGCAGGTTGGATGCCGTATGGGCTGTGAGTTTTGCGCTTCCTGCGCCGAGGGGCTGAAACGAAATCTTTCGGCGGGCGAAATACTTGCGCAGGTAACAGCGGTGAATGCAGACCAGGGTGAAGGAAGAAACATCACGAATATCGTACTGATGGGGATGGGCGAGCCTTTTGATAATTATGATCAGGTTGTGAAGTTTCTGCGGCTTGTAAACAGCGAAGCGGGACTGCATATTGGGATGCGTAATATTTCGCTTTCTACCTGTGGGCTTACGGAGCGCATACGGCAGTTTGCGGGGGAGAATTTACCCGTGACACTCTCGATTTCGCTGCATGCCGCATCGGACGGAAAACGTGTTAAAATTATGCCTTCCGCAAAGCAGTATAAAATTGCAGATATTTTGGATGCGGCGAACGGATATTTTCTGGCAACCGGACGGCGCATTATTATCGAGTATGCTGTGATCGATGGTTTTAACGATGGCAGGGAAGATGTACTGCTTTTAAAAGAAGCGCTGCAGGGGATGAATTGCCATATCAACCTGATACCGCTGAATCAAAACGACGGGCTTGCCCTGAAAGCGCCGGAAAAACGCAGGGTATACGCTTTTTGCGATATGCTTGCAGAAGAAGGACTGTCTGCAACGGTCAGGAAATCCATGGGAAGCGATATTGCAGGAGCCTGCGGTCAGCTGCGGCAACAGCATTTGGATGGCGGAAACATAAAGTGAACCGGTCCCTGATATAGAAATATTTTCCCTGATTTTCACAAAATAACCGACAATTTTGTATAAAACAAACAGAAAGGACTGCGAAATAAAAAATCGCAGTCCTTTTTAGTATGTCTTTAGCCAGTTGAGGGAGCGAAGCGAACGAAACAAAAACCCACCCGTTAAACGGGTGGAAAAAGAAAGCTTACAGCGCAAAAAACTCCTTTCGAGTAGAATGTAGATGTTCAGGCTACATGAAAACGAGAAAGGAGTTTTTCGAATAGATAAAAGTTTAGCGCATAGTAAGTGGATATGTAAGTATCATATCATATTTACACCAAAGTATCGAAGAAAAATTATCTATAACAAGGTGAGAAAAGATTTGCAGGAATGTATCAGAAAGTTATGTAAATACAAAGGAGTAGAAATTATCGAAGGAAGTTTGATGCCGGATCATGTGCATCTGTTGTTGAGTATACCACCAAAATATAGTGTAGCGAGCTTTATAGGATACCTAAAAGGAAAAAGTGCAATGATGCTGTTTGACAGGCACGCAAATCTAAAATATAAATTTGGGAACAGGCAC